>CAJFHC010000001.1:0-43863 GCA_904378045.1 Candidatus Metalachnospira gallinarum
CTTCCAGCGATAAATATACTGGCGGTTGGTTTTATACTTCAATGCAGCTTTAGTAACGCCGTGTTTTTCAGCATATTTAATTAATGATAGACGGAATCTTATATCTTGTGTTATACTACCCATGCGGAAATACTCCCTTTCTTGTTTTGTTTTTGTTTGGTCGCTAAAACTATAACACAGAAAATGTATTTCCGCTTCTTTATTTTTCAGTTGTAACACATGTATTGTAAACCTACAAAGCTGTTTCAATAGAATGAAATTAATAATAGACTAAACAGCATTGATTGTGTTATAATACCCATTTAGAAACTTTATGCGTTTATTCGGCTTTGACGGGAGCATAAGGTTTTCTCTCTTGTTTCAGATTGGGATTTACAAACCTGTGGATTCGATATTTGGGGCAGAATTTTATGGAAGAACGTGCATAATAATATGCAGGAGGAATTTTTGATGAACAGAAAATTACTGGTGGTATTAAATCCCTGTTCGGGCAAGAAGAAGGCCAACAGGTATTTTATTAATATAATCGCGCTTTTCAACGCTAAAGGCTGTGACTGCGACGTACATGTGACGGGATTCGCCGGTGACGCGGCCGAGTATGTAAGACAGAACGCCGGCGGACATGACATGGTCGTATGCATCGGCGGAGACGGCACGCTCAACGAGGTAATAACCGGGCTTGTTTCCGGCGGCTGGGATATTCCGATCGGATATATCCCTTCGGGAAGCACAAACGATTTTGCCAGCAGTCTGGGCATTTCCAAGAACATTATGGAGGCGGCGAGGGGAATACTGCGCGGCTCGCCGGAACCGTATGATATCGGAAGGTTCAACAACAGATATTTTTCGTATGTGGCTTCCTTCGGGGCGTTTACTAAGGTATCCTATGACACTCCGCAGGCGCTTAAAAATTCTTTCGGCCATTTTGCCTATGTTATGGAAAGCATTAAGGAACTGCCTGATATAAAACCCATCCACGCGAAAATCACGGCTGACGGGAATACATTTGAGGGGGACTATGTTTTCGGCGCCATAAGCAATTCCACATCAGTGGCCGGCACGATAACCCTTGACCCGGACGTAGTGGATTTTGGCGACGGCCGTCTTGAGGTACTGCTCATAAAAGCTCCGACGACGCCAACGGACTGGACAAATATCGCGAAAGCCTATACAACTAAGCAGTATAACAACGACACGGTCAAGTTTTTTTCCGCCGAGAGCATTGACATAGAGATATCTCCGGACGTGGACTGGACGCTGGACGGCGAGTATGAGCCGGGAAGGGATAAGGTTGAGATAAGGACGATAATGCACGCGATACGGCTGATAAAAAAATGATGGCTTAAGCGTAAAGCCTTGAGGTCTTTCCGCTTGTAATTGTCTGTGAGGACACGAAAAGTTCCGAGGGAAACTTTCCGTGTCAGGCCGAGGCAAATATCAGTTAAAAGGACGCCGGTGGAAGTGAATTCCCCCGGCGATTATAGTTATTGGACAAGTCAGACGGTAAAAACTAACGGCGGATAGGTGCAAAATAAAAACAGTTTAAAGGCAGTAGGCAACAAATATGAAGTCACGTTCTGTGGGCAACTTTTCGTGTCAGGCCGAGGCAAATATCAGTTAAAAGGACGCCGGTGAAAATGAATTCCCCCGGCGTTTTTGCGCAGTATAGCTCGAATGAAAGGTCTCTTTTGGATTTAATGGAGCGTTATATTTTCAGCGTCTCGCTCCAACGGCTCCGTGAAAGTCACCGCAGTTAAGCACCGCGTTCCTTATGGCGCAGGCCATAACGTGGGAGGCCAATGTGCCTACGACATTTACATCGGCCTGCACGTCTCCGGTGGACAGTGCATAGACCGTGTCTCCGTCGGAAAGAGTATGAACGGGCCTGATGGATCGGGCAAGACCGTTCTGCCCCATGGCGGCGATTTTATTGAGTTTGGCCTTATCAAATTTGGCGTTGGTTATGACGGCGCCTATGGTCGTGTTCGTATTGGGGGCGCTGTGCAGCGGGTCTGAGAGGAATGTCTCGTAGAGGGCGAGTTCGCTGTCGTCAAGGGCTTTGCCGTCCATTGTTCTCATTCCGGCCAGTTTTTCGCCGGTCTCGAAGTCATAAACGTCGCCAATGGCGTTGACTGCGACCACCGCTCCAACTTTCAAATCACCAAGCTGCACGGCGTAGATACCGAGCCCGGAGTTCATAATCCTGTCAGGCTCCATAAATTTGCCGACGGTCGCTCCTGTCCCGGCGCCGGCGTTGCCCTGCTTCGGACAGTTGAGTTCCGCGTTTTGACAGGCTTTTTTCGCCATTTCCTTATTGGGGCGCACGTCTCCGGAGACAAACGCCAAGTCAAATATGCAGGACTGGCACACCAGAGGAACGTGTATGTCTCCCACGGCAAAACCAATGCCCTTTTCAGCCAGATATTCCATAACACCTCCGGCGGCGTCAAGTCCGAATGCGCTTCCGCCGCTCAAAAGGACGGCGTGTATCACGTCCGTAGTGGCGGCCGGATTCAAAAGCTCAGTCTCTCTGGAAGCCGGGCCTCCGCCTCTGACATCCACTCCGGCGGGCATACCGTTTTCGCATATAATAACGGTGCATCCCGTGGCATGCTCCAAATCCTCGGCGTTTCCTATTTTTACGTTCTCGATTTCGCTTATATCTATTTCCCTGAATGGGTATTTCATCCTTAGCCCTCCCTTTTCCGGCTTTTGTTTAAATTATATAATATATATCCTGCCATTGCAATTATATTGCCGCAGAGGATGGATTGGGATTAATTCTCCATATCAGGCCGTATTTAGATACAAATAGACTTTTATTCTCCACTTTGATTTATATATACATATATTTAAGGTATATATCTCCACTTATTCTTATATTTATGGCAAATCGTTCCGTTACTACTCGCAAATAGGGCGGAGGATAATCAAATAATGGTCATATTCGCCATATATATATTATTTTTATTGATGTTTATAACTTTTTTCACTACAAAAGCATATTTTTATATAAAAATAGTGGGGTTATACTCCACAATGCTCCATATCCATACGGGATTTGATTTCATCCTCCACACAAGGCCATATTTTGCCCGCGTATGGTTCATATTATGGGGTGGTTTAACACTTTATCGCCATAATCTGGCGTATTTTGATATGATTGCGGTTGTTATCCGCCACATTGCCGCTGTTTTTCCACACATAGCAGCACTTATTCACCACCGTGCTCCGCTTCGGTTCCACCGAAACCATAGGACGAGCACCAGAGCTTAATCAGACGGCAGAACATGTCGGCGGGTGAAGCCCTGCCCACATCCGCCGCCGCTGACACCTCTGCCTCGGCAAGCGTTTCGCCGTCCAGCTCATATACGGCCTTTCCGACGATGTCGCCCTTATGTACAGGCGCGGTCAGCTCATCAACTGTGACGGTGAGCGTCGGCTCCGCTGAGCCTTTGGGAAGCGTGGCTCTTATGTCATCCTCCACTGCCAGCTCCACGGATTCGGCTGTTCCCTTAGACACGTCCGCCTCTCCTATTATATCTCCTTTTTCGGCTCCGGTGACCGTGGCGTAATTGGCGAAGCCGTAGTCCAGCAGCTCCATTGCCTCGGAAAACCGGCTTTTGTTGTCCGGAGCGGCCATGATCACCGCCACCAGCTCCATATCGCCACGTTTTGCCGATGCCGAGAGACAGTACTTCGCCTCGGATGTGCTGCCGGTCTTAAGTCCGGTCGCTCCTTCGTACCATTTGACGAGCTTGTTTGTGTTGGTCAGACCGAATTCGCTTGTTCCTCGGCGGGTGGAGTGAGTCAGGCTGTCCTGCCATGTCGTTGTATACTCTGTTATCTCCGGGAAATTCCTGAGAAGCTCCGCAGACATAACGGCAATATCCCTGGCGCTGGAAAGATGACCGTCGCCGTCAAGGCCGCAGGCATTTTTGAACGTGGTATCCTCCATTCCAAGCTCCTTTGCCCTCTCGTTCATCATTTCCACAAATCCGTCCTCGCTTCCGCCTATGTATTCGGCAAGAGCCACGGCGGCGTCATTGGCCGACGCTATGGAAACGCATTTGACAAGCTCCTCTACGCTTTGTCGCTCGCCTTCCTCAAGATATACCTGTGAGCCTCCCATGGAGGCGGCGTGTGAGCTTACGCTTACCTCGTCCGTGAAGGAAATACGGCCGTCCCTTTCGGCCTCGTATACAAGAAGGAGAGTCATAATTTTCGTAATGCTCGCGGGAGGGAGCTTTTCGGAGGAATTGTGCTCGTAAAGGACATTCCCGCCGTCAACGTCCACAAGTATGGCGCTTTCGCACTCAAGAGAGAGATCAGTCAGATTTTCATACTGCCCTCCGTATGCGGGCACGGAGACAATAAGGCCCGCCACGATGGCGGCCAATGCTTTGAGTTTCATATATCATTCTCCAAAATTTATTACAATATTAAAATATTCCCTAAAAAGCCGGCGTAGAACAGGCGTTGACTTGAAGGCGATGATGGGATATATTAAACATAGAAAATTAAAGGGGGAGATTTTTGTGATAGATTTTGACAACGGCAGCGTTATAAAACTCAAACAGGCGTCTCTTGATTCGGCGGATGAGATATTGCCCTTGCTCATAGACGGCGAGAAGGTCGTTTCATGCTACAAGGGAATAAGGGATTTTGTGGCATTTACGACACACAGGATCATTTCCGTAAACGTGCAAGGGATCACGGGTAAGAAAAAGGACTTTACGTCCATGCCGTATTCAAGGATACAGACGTTTTCCGTGGAGACGTCCGGCGTTCTCGATTTGGACAGCGAGCTGGAACTGTATTTCAGCGGACTGGGCAAGTTGAAATTTGAATTTACCGGCAGGAGCGATATAGTGGAGATCGGCCGTCTCATCGGAGAGAAAATTTTATAATTCTGCGCTCGGCAAAGGCCGGGCTTTTTTAGTCTTTTAATTTAAGACTTCTTTAATCTATTGCCTGTTTACGGAAGGCTCCGACTCTGCTATAATTATGTAGACAAATTTTAAAAGAGGTGCGAGATGTATCAGTTAATTATATTTTTACTTGGAATACCGGCCATTATGGTGGCTACGACCATACACGAGTTTACGAGAGCCGCCGTTTCCACGGCTCTTGGCGACAGCCTTCCGAAAGAGAGGGGCAGGCTTACGCTTAATCCGCTCAGACATTTCGAGCCCATCGGTCTCATACTTATGCTGGCCTGCGGCTTTGGCTGGGGCAAGCCCGTTGAGACAAGCGGGCTGAGATACAAAAACAGGAACAGGGGAGTGCTCCTTACAGCCATACTTCCCACGGCTGCGAATCTTGTGTTCGCCTTCGTATTTATGTTCCTTGCCTCGGCGGTGTCAAACATCGTACTGCTTTCGTCGTTTTTTGTGAGAATAGCTTATTACTGCTGTTGTCTTGTTGTATACAATTTCATACCCGTGGAGCCTATGGACTGCGTTAAGGTGCTTTCGGTGCTTATGCCGGCCAACACATATTTTAAGTTCATACAATATGAGAAGATGATACAGATGATATTCCTTCTGCTTCTCTTCTTCGGGCTTAGCGGATTTTTTGTCGGAATCGCCGATACGCTTTATTACGGCATAGCGGCCGTTGTGCTTTAAGGCTGGGATAATATGGAGAATATGACTGTAAAGCTGGACAGCTTTTCGGGGCCCCTTGATCTGCTGTACCATTTGATAGAGAAAAACGAGATAGATATATACGACATCCCCATCGCGGCTTTGACCGACCAGTATATCGAGTTCATCAGCCGTGAGGAAAACCGGAATATGGACGGAATGAGCGAGTTTGTGCTCATGGCCGCCACTCTTATAGAAATAAAGAGCCGTATGCTTTTGCCAAAGCCCGCCGAGAACGAGGACGAGGCCGACCCCAGAGAGGAGCTTGTGCAGAAGCTTCTTGAATATAAACGGTTCAAGGGCATAACGGAGACACTGGCGATGAAAGGCGAGGAAGCGTCAAGGACGCTGTTCAGAGAACGTGACCCGATCATAGACGAGCTGATGAAGGCAGTGGAGCCGGATGTGGAAGAAAGTCTAAACGGACTGACAATGGATGATATGTACCGGGCTTTTCGTGACGTTATGATACGTCGGGAAAAGAAGGTCGACCGTGTGAGAAGTGGGTTCAGCTCCGTAAAGCGGGACAGCTTCACCGTGGACGAGAAAATAACGGCGCTCAAGGGAGCGCTTAGAAGAAGCGGAAGCGTCAAATTTTACGATATGTTTGGCGAGGATTCCTCAAGGGAGGAAATACTTGTGACATTCCTCGCACTTTTGGAGCTGATAAGACGGCATAACGTATCCGTAAGCCAGGAAGACGCCTTTGGGGAGATAATGATATTTGCCGGAGATCTTGACAGGGAAGAGGAGCCGGAGAATTTGGAAAGCGGCGAGAGCTTTGAGAACGGTTTTGAATCCTGAGTTCCGAAAAAATGGTGATAAAAATGAAAATGAACGAATATGAGGCGGTCATCGAGGCCGCGCTTTTTGTGGCCGGCGACAAGGTGAGCCTTGCGGCGCTGGCCGATATGATAGAAATGGACAAGGCCACGACAAAGGCCATCGTAAACACGCTCATAAACCGATATTCCGGTGAAAACCGTGGAATAAGGATAATAGAGATAGGAGACGGATACCAGATGTGTACGTCTCCCGAATGCTTCGACAGCATAAGGAAAATATATAAGGGCAGGGAAAGGCAGTCGCTTTCGCCGGCGCTTTTGGAGACTTTGGCCATTATCGCCTACAAACAGCCGGTGACAAAGGCCGACATAGAGAGCATAAGGGGAGTCAACAGCGACCACGCTGTCAACCGTCTGGTGGAAAAGGGACTGGTCTGCGAGGCCGGAAGGCTGGACAGTCCGGGGAAACCCATACTTTTTGGCACGACGACGGAGTTTCTGCGCTATTTCGGCTTCCGTGACACGACGGAGCTGCCCGCTCTTAAGGAGCCTGAAATGGACGGGCAGATAAGTTTTTTTGAATGAAAGGCGGATTTATGGACAGAATGACCGTTAAAACTAATAAAACCTATGAGCTTGCAGGCGGCGCGGACGAGAAAAAAGCCGTTGAGCGTCTCGGACGTTATGAGGATATGTATGCTGCGGCTTTGGAGGAGCTGGAAAAAACGGCTGAAAAGCTGGAAAGGCTCAAGGCGGAGAATAAGACAAAAACCGTGGCTTTTCGCCAGCTTTTAGGCGATAAGCTGAGGCTGACGGAAATAGTCGGACGAATAGAATTATGGATAAAATAATATGGTTTTCAATACCGCTTTTGGAGCCGCCGAATATAGACGGCTCTGTGTTTTTTTGAAATAAAAGCAACAGCCGCAAAGAGCGGCAGGTTTAAGTTTATCGCTTGTTTTGAGAACGGCCGCTCTGTGTGACTATGGAGCGGTCATTTTTAATGTCCGCACAGAAAAGAATTTAACAAGCACGTCCCATCCGAATGTCCGCCTCCTTTTGGAATATACTTGAACAGGAGGGAGTGACCGGATATGGGAGAGGTTTTAGCAAAATCACATAAAGCAAAATTTATGGGAGCCGTCCTCTGTCTTTGCCTGACACTTAAGGGGACGGCTCTCGCCGGTACGGAGCCTGAGGTAAAGGCTTTGGGAGCCGTGCTTATGGAGGCGGAAAGCGGGCGCGTGCTTTGGGAGAAAAACGCCGAGGCTCCGCTGCCAAACGCCAGCACTACAAAAATAATGACCTGTCTTATCGCTTTGGAAAGCGGTATGCTTGACGATACGGTGACGGTATCGCCAAACGCCGCGTCAAAACCGGAGACGAGGATGGGTCTTTCCGCCGGAGAAAAAATAAAGCTGCGAGACCTTCTTTACCCGATGATGCTGGAATCCGCCAACGACGCGGCCGTGGCCGTCGCCGAGCATATTGCCGGCAGCGAGGAGGAGTTCTGCGATATGATGGACGAAAGGGCGCTTGAGATCGGAGCCACGGACACGGATTTTGAGACGGCCAACGGCCTTGACAGGGGCGGACACCATTCCACGGCGATGGATATGGCACGCATAACAGCCTATGCTTTGGAAAACGAGGATTTCCGAGAAATAATTTCTGCCCCGTCGGCAACGGTAAAAAGCGACCGCCGTATATATACCGTCGCCAATAAAGACCGTCTGCTGAAGGAATATGACGGGGCGATAGGCGTAAAGACCGGATTTACCGGGCTTGCTGGTCAGTGCTTTGTGGGAGCCGCCGAAAGGGACGGAATGACGCTCATATCAGTCGTTTTAGGCAGCGGATGGGGCTCATCGGGCAAGGAAAGAAAATGGACGGATACTAAAAACCTGCTGAATTACGGCTTTGAAAATTTTGAGCTTTACACTCTTGCTGAGGCCGGCGATTTTGTCTCTGAGGTTTCCGTAAAAGGGGCTTATGAGGATAATGTGGAGACTGAAATATCAAAAAAGGTCGTTATACCTCTTACAGTGGAGGAAAGAATGAGTATTAAGACGAAAATAAACGTACCTATGGAGATAAACGCCCCGATAGAAAAGGGGCAGACTGTCGGAGAGCTTAGTTTTTTTGGCACGGACGGAGAAATTCTGGCAAAAACGGACATAATCGCCGCCGGGGACGTTGCTGAAAAAGATTTCAAAAGCACAGCCTTATTGCTTATAAAACACTGGATTAATCGCTGAAAATAATGTATACTAAAATATAATGCGAAGCGCCGGGAAAGGCTTTAATACCGTTTTCGGCGGGACAGAAGTTCGGAGCCGAAAAATTTTTCGGTTTTTAAGGAGATTACAAATGGAAAGATTACAGAAATATATGGCCGACTGCGGCGTAGCTTCCAGAAGAAAGTCCGAGGAGCTTATCCTTGCCGGGGAGGTAACGGTAAACGGAGTCACGGTCAGGGAACTTGGAACAAAGATAGACCCTCAAAAGGACGTGGTCGCTTACAGGGGAAAGGCTGTAAAGCCGCAGAAGAAAAAAATATACATACTTTTGAATAAGCCCGAAGGCTACGTTACAACGGCAAGGGATCAGTTTAACAGGCCGACGGTCATCGACCTTATAAAAAAGGACGTAAAGGAAAGGGTCGTACCCGTTGGCAGACTGGATTACGACACATCCGGCCTTCTCATACTTACAAACGACGGCGACGTTGTATATAAGCTGACACATCCGAAAAACGAGGTGGAAAAGGTATACGAGGCAAAGCTCTTTGGCGTGCCGGACAGCGACACGATAAACCTTTTCAAAAGAGGAATAACCATCGACGGAAGAAAGACACGCCCGGCAAAGTTAGAGCTTTTAAGGGTCGACGGACGTTTTTCCTACTGCCGCATAACGATACATGAGGGCAGGAACCGTCAGGTGAGGAAAATGTGCCAGGCGGCAAGGCATCCGGTGGCGTCGCTGCGCAGGGTGGCCGAGGGAAACATCGAGCTTGGCGACCTTAAGAAGGGAAGCTGGCGCTACTTGACGGATAAGGAAATCAGATATCTCAGGGAGTTATGATATGCTTAGGATATATTTTATGAGACACGGCGAGACCGTTTGGAATACGGAAAGAAGATATCAGGGAATGACCGATATCGAGCTTTCAGCCGAGGGGCTCAGACAGGCGGATATCGCCGCCGAAAGGTTTAAGGGAATAGACATCGACAAAATTTATTGTTCGCCGCTGAAGAGAGCCGCGGCGACGGCAAAGCCCATTGCTGATGAAAAGGGGCTGGACGTGATTTATGAGGACGCCTTCAGGGAAATATGCTTCGGCGAGTGGGAAGGAAAGACAGTGCCGGAACTTACGGAAAAATACGGGGCGGATTACATAAATTTTATACGCGAGCCACATAAATACGGCTTTCCCGGCGAAGGCAGCATTGACAGGGTAATGGATAGGATAAAGCCTGCCATAGACAGGATGATAGCGGAGGAAGATGGAAACGTGCTTATAGTTTCCCACGGAGGCATCATCAGGCTTATGATCATGTATATAATGGGGCTTGACAACAGCTGGTTCACAAAGATGTGGATAAACAACACCGGCATATCCATCATAGAGGTAAAGGACGGCAGAAGGCTTATGCTGACCGTCAACGACAGCGCCCATCTTGCCCAGAGCGGCAAAAACGAGAGCAATTTTTTAAGGCCGTAAGCGGAGGAAAAATATGAGAGTAGCAGTTATCGGAGCGGGAGCCGCGGGAATGATCGCCGCCGGCAGAGCAGCCCAGAGGGGACACATTGTTGACGTTTACGAGAAAAACGGCTTTGTGGGCAAAAAAATAAGGATAACGGGTAAGGGTCGCTGCAATATGACAAATGCCTCAGACCCGGAGGAGCATATCGCCAATACGCCGGGAAATCCGTATTTTATGTATTCCGCCCTTTACCGTTTTACTCCGTCGGACACGGTCTCCCTTATGGAAAGCTTTGGCGTTGCCACAAAGGTCGAGAGAGGAAAGAGAGTGTTCCCGGTAAGCGACAGGGCGGCGGACGTGGCCGAGGCTCTGCTTAAATATATGAAGAAAAACGGGGCAAGGCTCCATCTGGAAAAGACGGTAAGGGAACTGACGATAAAAGAAGGACATATAACGGGCTTGGTACTTGAGGACGGGAAAAGGATAGAGGCCGACGCCGTTATCGTGGCAACCGGCGGTTTGAGCTTTCCGAAGACCGGTTCCACGGGCGACGGCTACCGCTTCGCCAGGGCTGCCGGCCACAGGGTTACGCCGCTTTATCCGTCGCTTGTCCCCATCAGGTCGGACGAGCCTTTCTGCGCGTCACTTATGGGCCTTAGCCTTAAAAACTGCGCCATTGTCATTAAAAACGGAAAGGGCAAAGCAGTCTATAAGGACTTCGGGGAAATGCTCTTCACCCATTTCGGAGTGTCCGGCCCCATGATACTTTCTGCCAGCAGGGCGTTGTTAAACCGCTATGACGAGGATATGACCCTCTATATAGACATGAAGCCGGCTCTGGATATGAAGGAACTGGACGCAAGGCTTTTGAAGGACTTTGAGAAATATATAAACAAGGATCTTAAAAACGCTCTAAACGACCTTCTGCCCCAGAAAATGATACCGGTAATAATCGAAAAAAGCGGCATAGATGAGAACAAAAAGATACACGATATAACAAAGGAAGAAAGACGCATTCTCTGCGGCCTTATAAAGGGTCTGCCCGTAAGACTGACGGGAAGCTCCGGCTTTGACGAGGCCGTAGTCACCAGCGGAGGAGTGGACACGGACGAGATTGATCCATCGACAATGGAGAGCAGGCTTGTAAAGGGGCTGTATTTCGCCGGAGAGGTGCTGGACGTGGACGCGTATACCGGCGGATTCAATTTACAGATCGCGTTTTCGACCGGGTACGCGGCAGGGGAAAGCGTCGGAGAAGAATAAATATACGAGCATATTTTATAAATATTTACGGAGGAAGCAAAATGATTGTTTGCGTAAGAGGCGCTACCACTGTTGAGGCGGACGAAAAAGAACTCATTTACGAGGCTGTAACCGAGATGATGAGGGAAATAATCGACGCCAACCATATTAGGACGGAAGATATCGCGTCCATAGTTTTTACGGCGACCAACGACCTTAAATCGGCATATCCGGCCGTTGCCGTAAGGAATATGGGCATAACCGAGCCGGCTTTGATGTGCCTTCAGGAGATGCATGTTGAGGGGAGCCTCAGAAAATGTCTGAGGGTCATGGTGACCGCCGAGGGCGACTATGACAGAAAGTCTCTCAGACACGCCTATCTCAGAGGCGCCGTTGGCTTAAGGCCGGATCTTAGAAAATAAACGGGGTGTTTGTAATGGATATATATTCAATAGCCATCGACGGTCCCGCCGGAAGCGGCAAGAGCACAGTTGCGAAGGAACTGTCGGACAGGCTTGGCATAATTTATGTTGATACGGGAGCCATGTACAGGACAGTGGCTTATTACTGCATGAAAAACGGCATATCGACCACCGATGGAAAAGCGGTCGCCGAAGCCCTTGACAACATAAAAATGGACATAAGCATTGAGGATGGAGTTCAGAGAATGATATTGAACGGCGAGGACGTCACAGGGCTTATAAGAAGCGCGGAAGTAGGCCAGGGAGCCTCGGACGTCGGAACCTTTGTGCCAGTCAGAGACAGGCTGGTCGAGATGCAGCAGGAAATGGCGAAAAAGACTTCCGTAGTAATGGACGGCAGGGACATCGGCACCGTCGTTTTGCCCAATGCAGAGGTAAAGATATATCTCAACGCGGACGTGGAGGAAAGGGCAAGGCGCAGGAGAAAGGACTTCCTCGCGAAAGGAGTGGACGAGCCCCTTGAAAGCGTTGTCGAGCAGATACGCCGCAGGGATCACAACGATATGACAAGGGAATACAACCCTTTGAGAAAGGCTGACGACGCCGTGGAGATAGACACGACGGGGCTGAACGTGGAACAGGTGACGGAGGCCATAATGAAGATAGTTAATGAAAAAACAGGCAAAAAAACAGGTGAAAAATAATGGAGATCATAACGGCTAAATCGGCGGGATTCTGCTTTGGCGTCAACCGCGCCATAGAGGCCTGCTACAGGGAAATAGAAAAGGGCAGCCGCATCGTTACATACGGCCCGCTTATTCACAACAAAAATGTCAACGCCGATCTGGAAAAGAAGGGAGTAAAGGCTGTGGACAGCCTTGAAGGCTGCGAGGGCGCCACGGTCATCATCCGTTCCCACGGCGTGGGCAAGGCGGTTTATGACGAGCTTAACGCCCGCGGAATAAACTATGTGGACGGCACTTGCCCGTTTGTAAAAAAGATACATAACATCGTAAGGGACAATTACGAGAACGGAAAGGCCATCATAATTGTCGGGGACGCTTCCCATCCAGAGGTAAAGGGCATAAACGGATGGTGCGAAAATACGGCCGTCATCGTGAACGACCCGGAGGAAGCCGCCGGGCTCGAGCTTGAGGACAGGGAGTACGCTCTTGTGGTGCAGACCACTTTCAGAGAAAGTAAATATGAGGAGATACTGAAAATAATAAATGAAAAAAATAAAACTGTTTCAGCCAATAATACTATTTGCTCCGCCACGGAGGAGCGTCAGAGTGAAGCTGTCAAAATATCCAAAAATGTGGACAAAATGTTGGTGATTGGTGACAAAGGCAGCTCAAATACGCAAAAACTCTATGAAATATGCAAAAAAAATTGCCAAAACACTTATTATATTGAAACAATTAACGATTTAGTGTTGAATAATTACGGAATTAATGATAGAATTGGTATAACTGCAGGAGCGTCCACGCCGCCTGCAATAATAAAGGAGGTTATTACTACTATGAGCGAAATGGATGAAGTTAAAAATACTATGGAGGGTGAAGAGCTTACATTTGAACAGATGCTTAACGAGTCTTTTGTAACTTTACATACAGGCGATATCGTCAAAGGTACAGTTATCTCAACGGCAGGCGAAGAAGTTACCGTTAATCTCGGATATAAGTCTGACGGAATCATCTCAAGGGATGAGTTCAGCAACGATAAAAGCGTTATCCCCAGCAAAACCGTTCAGCCCGGAGACGAGATCGAGGTTTTCGTTGTAAGAGTTAACGACGGAGAAGGCAACGTACAGCTTTCCAGAAAGAAAGTTGAGTCACAGAAGGGCCTTGAGGAAATCGAAAAGGCTTACGAGGAAAAAACGCCTGTTACAGGAAAGATCATTAAGAACGTTAAGGGCGGTCTTATCGCCGATGTAAACGAGATCCATGTATTTATTCCTTCTTCACAGGTTTCGGGAAGATATGTAGAGGACCTCAGCTCTTATGTTGGAACAGAGCTTACATTCAACATTATTGAACTTGACAAATCAAAACGTCGTTATATTGGCGGAAGAAAGGCTCTCCTTGCTAAAGAGGCAGAGGAGAAGAAGGCTAAAGTCTTCGCTTCCATCGAGGCTGGACAGAAGGTTACAGGAAAGGTTTCAAGACTTACGGATTTCGGAGCGTTTGTTGACCTCGGCGGAGTAGACGGACTTATCCACATCTCCGAGATGAGCTGGGGCAGAATCTCCAATCCCAGAGAAGTCCTTTCCGAAGGCGATACTGTAGAGGTCGTTGTTCTTGACGTCGACAAGGAAAAGAGCAAAATTTCTCTCTCCCTTAAGGACGTAACGCCTAACCCTTGGACTCTCGCAGCGGACAAATATGTTGTTGGTTCTATCGTTGAGGGCAAGGTAGTGCGTATGGTTCCTTTCGGCGCTTTCGTAGAGCTTGAGCCGGGAGTTGACGGACTTGTTCATATTTCTCAGATCGCTAACAAACGTGTTGAGAAGCCCGAAGATGAGCTTACCATTGGCGAGACGATCAAGGTCAAGGTCATCGATGTAAATCCTGAGCAGAAGAAGATCAGCCTTTCAAAGAAAGAGGCAGACGCAGAGCTTGCTCCCGCTGAGGAAGAAGCAGCTGCTGAGGAAAAGACGGAAGAGTAATAAATTATCGCAAATCACGAAAAATAATTAGGGAGACCGAAATGGTCTCCCTTTTTGTATGCAAAAAGCCGGATCGTGGTTCACATAAAAACGTAAGTTTGATTAAAAAGACATCGGTTCTAAGCGGCTCAAAACACGCTTGGTTTTTGTCCGATTTTTTCTGTTTAGTTTATCCGCTATGTCAACTGTTTACAATTTTCTGAAGAAAGGCCATATTTGTGGCAAAGACCAAACTTTTAATGTATAATGCTGGTATATATTATAGATACTTTGTCGGGAGGGAATATTATGATAATAAGCACGACCGAAAACATCGGAAAAAGCTACGAGGTCATCGGCCTTGTGAAGGGTACGACGGTGAACTCAAAAAATATCGGTAAAGACATTGGAGCCAGTTTTAAGACCATCATCGGAGGCGAGATCAAGGGCTACACGGAAATGATAAACGAGGCTCAGGATCAGGCCGTGGCAAGAATGGCGGCCGAGGCTGAAAGACTTGGAGCCGACGCCATTGTATGCATGAGGTTCGCCACCAGCTCCGTTATGCAGTCGGCGTCGGAGATAACAGCCTATGGCACAGCCGTGAAATTTGTATGATTCGGAGGAAAATATGAAAAAAAATACCGTTAGAGCGGCTCTTATACTGGCTGCGGCAGTCTTTATAGGAGCCGGCGTATTGAACGGAGGTATGAGGGACACCTTCGCCAAAGGCGTGATGATATGTCTGGAGTGTGTTGGCATTGGCTGAGGCAAATGAGAAAAGACCGAAATTCAGAAGAAAATACATACAGCTTATAAGCGCCCTTGTCTATAACGCGAACATAAAGGGATTTTCAGACGGTGTTATATACTTCGGAAACCTTAAGGGAGTATGCGTCCCCGGGCTCAACTGCTATTCCTGCCCGGGAGCCGTGGCGTCCTGTCCATTGGGCAGCCTGCAAAACGCCGTCGCGTCATCGGGGAGGACGATACCGTTTTATATAATAGGCACGCTTCTGCTTTTTGGAGCGCTTTTCGGACGGTTCATATGCGGATTCCTCTGCCCGTTTGGGCTTATACAGGAGCTGCTTTATAAAATACCGTCTCCAAAGCTCAAAAAAAACAAAGTCACAAGAAAGCTGTCCTGCCTGAAATACATAATATTGGCGGTGTTTGTCGTAATACTGCCGCTGATGTTCGCGTACCCCGGATTTTGCAAATATATATGCCCAGCCGGAACTCTTGAGGCCGGAATACCGCTGATGATGTACGACGAGACCATAGCCGCTCTCAGAGGAGCTCTGTTCAACTGGAAGGCGGCGGTGCTCGCCGCTGTTGTCATAGGAGCGGTGATTGTGTACAGGGGATTCTGCCGGTTTATCTGTCCGTTGGGCGCGATATATTCCTTTTTCAACCACATAACGATTGTCGGCGTCACGGTGGATGAGGCAAAATGCACAAAGTGCGGCCATTGCGTTCGTATGTGCAAAATGGACATAAAAAATGTCGGCGACAGGGAGTGCATATCCTGCGGAGAATGTATGGATGTCTGTCCTGAGGACGCCGTTTACTGGAAATTAAGAAGAAAATCAACAGATACGGAAACCAAACAAGAGGAGACGAGTTTATGAAAAAGAGAATCGCTCTGCTGGCGGCGGCTGTTTTGGCTCTTACGGCCTGCTCATCATCGGCCGGTACGGAGGTAGATATGAAAAATATAGACGAATATACGCCGTCGGAGACGGCCGAAGAGGAGGAGCTCAGCTTTGTGACCGAGGGTGAGACAGCTCCGGACATACCGATAATAAAGCTGGACGGCACGGAGGCAAAGGTGTCCGATTATTTTGACAAGCCGACGCTGTTCGTTTTCTGGGCGACATGGTGCAGCAACTGCGTGGCCGAGATGCCCGGAGTGCAGATGCTGGCGGACAAATACGGCGGCGATATAAATATCCTTGCCCTGAACGCTTCTGATGTTGCCGATGATATCAGCGAGTTTATGGAAGAGAACGAATACACATTTGAGGCGGCGCGGGTCAGCCTTGAGGACTCCCTTTATTATTACGCCCAGAGCATACCGATAACCGTCGTTACGGACAAGGACGGGGTCGTGCAGGCTTATTTCAGAGGCTCGATAGACGGGGAGCAAATGTTCAGCCAGTATTTTGATCCTCTGTTTACCGATCTCGTGGAGGAAGCGAAGGAGGCGTAAGAAAGTATGAAAAAAATATATTTGCTGTTGCTCATATGCGCCATCACGCTTGCCGGATGCTCGGAAGGCGGCAAAGAAACCGCGGAAGAGATGGAGCCCGCCGTGACTGAGGAAGAAACGGCCGAACCCGAAAAAGCTGTGGACGACAGGGACTGGAGCGCGCTGTATGACGGATATATCGACGTGGAAAGCCTGCCGGCTCTTGATGTGGACTTGGAGAGGGAATATGTTTGCGATGACAGAACTCTCATAATGGAGGACGGCGTGGACAATGATCTGGAATATACGGTCTACAAACGCTACAGAGCCATAGTTTCGGCTGACTTTGACGGGCTGATGGAGCTTGTCGGCGGAAGCGGGGCCTATAAGATAGCCAACGAGAACGAGAGAAAGAATTTCAACGAAGGCCTGTATATGAAAGAGTACGATATACACGGTCTGACTGCCGTCAGCCTTGACGAGATAAAGGAGGCCGGCGCCGGCACGAAGGAAACGTTGCTTTCCGATATAGAAGAGTGCGGCCTTGTAAGCTATGCCGTTGTCAGAGCCGATCTGAGTTGGAAATATAACGAGGCACAGCTTGCGGCAGCGCCTCAGCTCCCCGAGGGAAGGTATGTAAGATACTATCTTCTTGGAAGCGCTGAAAAAGACGCCGAAGCCAAAATATGCCAGACATATTGGGATGATTTTTTATAGAAAAAATTAAGCCGGAGACATTTGAGCCTCCGGCATTATTTTTGATTATTTCAGCTTTTCCAGCTCCTCAAGCCACAGTCTCGCGGAGGCGTCGGAGGGCATTCGCCAGTCCCCTCTGGGGGAAAGGCTTATGGTGCCGACTTTGGGGCCGTCCGGCAGGCAGGAGCGTTTGAACTGCTGGGCAAAGAAACGCCTGTAGAAATTTTTGAGCCACTTGAGTATGGTAGTTTCGTCATAAACACCGGAGAAGGCGTTTTTGGCGAGAAAATATATTTTCGCCGGCGTGAATCCGCATCTTACAACATAGTAGAGGAAAAAGTCATGCAGCTCATAGGGGCCGACGATATCCTCGGTTTTCTGATTTATATTGTCGTTTTCGTCCGGCGGAAGAAGCTCGGGGGACACAGGAGTATCCAGTATGTCCTTCAATATTTTCGTGGTTATCGAGTCCAGAGAGCCGAAACGCACTGTCCATTTTATAAGCATACGGACGAGCGTCTTGGGAACGCCGGAATTTACGCCGTACATTGACATGTGGTCGCCGTTGTATGTTGCCCAGCCAAGAGCAAGCTCTGAAAGATCGCCTGTTCCGACAACAAGACCGTTTTCCTTGTTCGCCAGATCCATAAGTATCTGTGTGCGCTCACGGGCCTGGGAGTTTTCGTAGGTTACGTCATGTACGTCAGGATCATGTCCGATATCGGAAAAATGCTGAGTTGTAGCTTTCGCTATTGGTATCTCACGGATTGTTACACCGAGGGCGCCCATAAGAGAAATGGCGTTGTTGTACGTCCTGTCTGTTGTGCCGAACCCCGGCATTGTAACTCCGATAACGGATTTGCGGCTCATATCAAGATAATCGCAGGCTTTGACCGCCACGAGCAGGGCAAGGGTGGAGTCAAGACCTCCGGATATGCCGATGACAAGCGATTTGGCCTTCGTATGGCTGATACGTTTTACAAGACCGGCGGCTTGTATGTTGAATATGTCCGAACAGCGGGAATTAAGCTCTCTGTCATCGTTGGGCACAAATGGCTGCGGCCTGATGAAACGCTCAAGATCATCCTTGTTCCTTTCATACATACCGAAGCTGATTATTTCCGGGTCAAAGGAAGATCCCTCGGAGAAGCTGGTATTTTTTCTGCGGTCGTTGACAAGAAGCTCCGTATCTATGTCAGCCATTATAAGAGAGCTGTCCAGTGAGAAACGGTCTCCCTCAATGAGCAGTGAACCGTTTTCGCATATAAGTGAATGCCCGCTGAACACCATATCCTGCGTTGATTCTCCTATACCGGCTGAGGAATAAACATATCCGCATATGCATCTTGCCGACTGATTGGCCACAAGAGAGGTGCGGTACTCGTTTTTAGTGGCAAGCTCATTGCTTGCGGAGGTGTTTACTATAATGGCAGCCCCTGCCAGAGCCAGACGGCTGCTTGGTGGTATGGCGGCCCAAAGATCTTCGCATATCTCTATTCCGAATGTGAAATTCTCAATGCCTTCGGCGGCAAACAGCAAATTTGTTCCTATAGGAACACTTTGTCCGCACAGGGCAATGCCGCCTTTAAGTCCTTTGCCGCCTTTAAACCAGCGTTTTTCGTAATATTCGCCGTAGTTTGGTATATATGTCTTGGGAACGGCGCCCAGAATATCTCCGTCGTAAATGGCGACGGAGCAGTTGTAAAGGCTGTTGCCGATGTTGATGGGAAGCCCCACAACGGCCACGATATTTTTGCCCCTGGAAGCCTCGGCAATGGCCGAAAGGCTTTCCTCGGCGGCAGTCAGCAACGACGACTGGAAAAAAAGGTCGGAGCATGTATATCCGGTTATGCAAAGCTCCGGAAATACAAGAAGCTCCACATCCTTCTGGGCCGCGGCGGAAATGAGCTTTATTATCTCGCCGGTATTATATTTACAGTCGGCCACCCTGAGTTTAGGCACGGCCGACGCGCATCTGACAAATCCGTACATAGTCGAATCTCCTTTTATGATCAAGTTTTATGTGAATAAAATCCGCGATTTGTGAACGTATAATTAAATTATCGTTTTAGAAGCGTAAATTGTCAAGGCTTTGAGAGCAGAACTTGGCCGCGGAGGAAAATTTGGGCGTAAAAAATCCCCGACCGGCCGGTCGGGGCATAACCTGTGACTGACGTCTCTCTTGCTAAAGTGTTTTAGACTTTAACAAGGCCTGCAGCACAGTCCGCAAAGCATATTGGCGATACATATATCGAGACATATATTCGTGGGGCCGCAGAATATCGGCATTCCGCCTCCATAGGTCTGGTAAGCCGCTCCTCCGCCCTTCATACGGTTAAGAAGCTGCTGATATTCCATATTTCCCGGTTCCATACGGCTTGCCTGTTCGGCGTCGCTCATGGCTTCTATTCTGTTGCCAAGACCAAAGTTCGCCAGAGCATGGAAGTAATACCATCTGGCACCACGCTGGGATGAGTCGATGGAATTCAGGACGTTCATAGCCTCCCGGTAATGTCCGGCGTTTATATAATTTCTTGCCGCCTGCATTTCCGTGGTGGTTTCCTGCTGGCTCTGACCTCCGCCGTAGCCGCCGAACCCGCCGCCGAAAATATCCTCCCAGGAAAAACCGCCGTAGCCCCCGCCATATCCGCCGAAATCTCCGTAGCCCTCGTTTCCTCCGCCGTAGGACTGACCTCCGGAAGCTTTTCCTTCTCGGATATTCCTGATTTGATCATAGGCCGCGTTTATCTCGCGCATCTTTCTTTCTGCGCTCTCGTCTCCGGGATTGACGTCGGGATGATATTTTTTTACAAGCCTCCTGTAGGCTTTCTGTATTTCCTCATCGGACGCGTCGGGAGACACGCCCAGAACCTTGTACGGGTCTGATATCATTTAAGTATTTCCTCTCCTGTATTTCAAAATACGATAGAACTTTTCCGGCTTATATCAGTTAATTATACACAAACGGAAGCCGTTTGAAAAGTCATAAAGGACGGAGTTAAGCAAAAATTAATTATTTGCGTTTTTTTGCTTCCCGCTCTCCCTGTTCTTTTTCGCGGCATAGCGAAGCCATACGCCGGAATAGACTATGTTTTCGATTATTCTCCGGTTTTTATCTATCGGCAGGGTAGAGAGCGTTTCCGCGCAGGAAGCCATAAGCATCATCAGGGACGGCTCCACGCTTTCAGGCGAAAGGAACGTAAGAGGATTGTACCTCTCCTTTTCGATGTCGTCCTTAAGGTCGTCCCAGGCGTCCATCACATATATGAAACGTCCGAGCTCGGAGGCGGCCTTTCTCAGGGCAGGGGAGTATTCGTCCTCTTTGTATATGAATATTTCCGAAAGAAGCCTGCCGAATATTCCCGCCGGCAGATCAGCGTTCATTATGCCGCGCCTTTCCGTCTCGTCCAAAGCTCTGAGACATTCCTCCATAACGCCGCATTGGCGAGGATACCGGCTCCTGAGCCGTTCATACCCGCTCTTGAACATTACGGATGCAACCTTGGCTTTAAGGCTTTTGTCGTCTTTCCAGTCGTCCAGCAGCTTGTTGTAAAACAGCGCCATATTCATGTCGGCGGCATAGTCCGAGATTTCATTCACGATATATGTATGCTTTTTTCCGGGATGCACGGCGCATCTTTCCTCACCGACAGTGTCCGAGCAGCCATATAGGGAGGACAGCACAAGTATGAGAAAAGTCATATCATAAGTAAGAGAGACACGGCTTAAACCGCCGTGCCTCTCCTTAAGCGTCCGGCACAGCCCGC
Organism: Candidatus Metalachnospira gallinarum; assembly: GCA_904378045.1. Classification (GTDB taxonomy): domain Bacteria; phylum Bacillota; class Clostridia; order Lachnospirales; family Anaerotignaceae; genus Metalachnospira; species Metalachnospira gallinarum. The sequence continues at coordinate 21,106 of CAJFHC010000001.1, forward strand.
AGTAAAGTCCCCTGTAGGTCTTAAGTTCCTCGGGGCTCAGGTCTTTTACGTTGGCTGTAACATATCCGAACATTATATCAGCTCTTTCTTATAAATTTCTCTCCGCATCTGGGGCAGGTTATCTCTATCTTTCCTTTGCCCCTGGGTATCCTGTTGAGTACGCCGCATTTTGGACATTTGAAAAACTTGAAATCCTTGCTCTGGGCAGCCATCTGGGCGCTCCTCTGCTTTTTGACCGCCAGAGAATATCTGAAATTAAGATATTTCTGATTCTCGGCCGAGCGTCTGGCAATGTCCCTTGAGAACATACGGTAATAGCACATAATGATAAGCGCTACAGCGATTATCCATAATATGGAGCTCAAAAGCGGTACAAGCCTTACTATGACTATGGAAACGATCAGCGCTATAAGTCCCGTTATGGACAGGACACGGTTCAACTCGTCCTGTCCGTAGCGCCCGATCATAAACCTGGCGAATTTTTCTCTCATACACATCTACCTTTCCGAAGAGACCGGGAGCCTTACTCAAGCTCGAAGGCTCCGGTATAAAGCTGATAATATTTGCCCTTCTGGGCGATAAGCTCGTCATGGCTTCCTCTCTCGATGATATTACCGTGTTCAAGAACCATGATGGCTTTGGAATTTCTGACTGTGGAAAGCCTGTGGGCGATAACGAATACCGTTCTGCCTTCCATAAGCTGATCCATACCTTTCTGGACAATGGCCTCTGTCCTTGTGTCGATGGATGACGTGGCCTCGTCAAGTATCATTACGGGAGGATCGGCAACGGCCGCTCTGGCGATGGATATGAGCTGTCTCTGACCCTGGGAAAGACTTCCGCCGTCTCCGGTAATCATTGTGTTGTATCCGTCAGGAAGCATCATAATAAAGTCGTGCGCGTTGGCCAATTTTGCGGCGGCGATAACTTCCTCGTCAGTGGCGTCAAGACGACCGTATCTGATATTGTCCATTATTGTTCCGGTAAACAGGTTTACGTCCTGAAGAACAATACCGAGTGAATGTCTCAAATCAGCTTTCTTGATATATTTGACATTTATTCCATCGTATGTGATAGTTCCGTCAGGAATATCATAGAAACGGTTTATAAGGTTTGTTATTGTGGTTTTTCCGGCTCCCGTAGCTCCTACAAAGGCTATCTTCTGACCGGGTTTAGCAAAGAGAGATACATGGTGAAGCACCGTCTTTCCTTCCTCATAACCAAAGTCAACATCGTGGAAACGAACGTCTCCCTTAAGTTCCACATAATGATATCCGTCATCGGAAGGTATTTTCCAAGCCCATATATGTGTCCTTGTAGGTGATTCCTCAAGTATTCCGTCTTTGCCTTCCTTAGCGTAAACAAGTGTAACATTTCCGTCATCGGACTCAGGTTCCTCATCCATAAGCTCAAATATACGCTCAGCGCCGGCAAGGGCCATAACAACTGAGTTAACCTGCTGTGAAACCTGGCTTATGGGGTTTGTAAGGCTCTTTGAGAGCGAAAGGAACGAAGCGATGGCGCCGAGAGTAAGTCCGCCGATGCCGTTGATGGCAAGGAGTCCTCCGAGTATGGCGATACAGATATACTCAAGGTTTCCGAGGTTCATCATAATGGGCATAAGGATGTTGGCGAATTTATTCGCGTGGTATGCGCTGTTTCTGAGCTCCTCGTTTTTCTCGTCAAAGCCTTCCTTAGCTTCCTGCTCGTGGCAGAATACCTTTATAACTTTCTGGCCGTTCATCATTTCCTCGATGTATCCGTTGAGTTCTCCGAGGGACTGCTGCTGCTTGATGAAGAATCTTGCCGAGTTTCCGGCGATCAGCTTCGATACGTTAAGCATAAGCACAAGGAACACTGCGACGAAAAGCGAGAGCCACAGGCTCAGCCTGAGCATGGCGATGGCCGTCGTTATAACCGTGATGGACGACGATATGACCATTGTAAGCGACTGGGAGAACATCTGACGAAGCGTATCCGTATCGTTGGTGTAATGGCTCATTACGTCTCCATGGGTGTGGGTGTCAAAATATTTTATGGGAAGAGTCTGCATGTGGGCAAACATATCGTCCCTTATGGTTTTAAGCACTCCCTGTGTCACAGATACCATAAGTCTGTTGTATATAAGGCCGGAGATTATTCCCACGGCGTATATCATCGCCATAGTCATTACCGCCGAAAGCAGGGGAGAGAAGTCCTTGCTTCCGGTGGAGAGCATGGGAGTGATGTAATCGTCGATAACGGTCTGTATGAAAAGCGAGCCCCTTACGTTCGCAAAGGCGTTCAGGAAAATACAGATCAAAACGATGGTAAAGTGTACCCTGAATTTTTTCAGGTATGACATAAGTCTTAAAACGGTCTTTTTAGGATTTTTGACCTTGCCCCTGGCATTCTTTTTTAAGCCTCCGGGCTGAGCAGTCTGGGCTGTTTTAGCCGTTTTTTCTTCCGCCATTATTCTTCCCCTCCTTTTGTCTGTGACTCATATACCTCGCGGTAGATGGCGTTGGTCTTAAGAAGCTCCTCGTGGGTTCCGATAGCGTTTATCTCGCCTTTGTCAAGGACGATGATCCTGTCGGCGTCCTGTACGGATGACACACGCTGAGCGATTATAAATTTTGTGGTGTTTGGTATTTCCTCGGCAAAGGCCTTTCTGATCTTGGCGTCAGTGGCCGTATCGACAGCGCTGGTGGAGTCGTCGAGGATAAGTATTTTAGGCTTTTTAAGCAGCGCCCTGGCGATACAGAGTCTCTGTTTCTGACCTCCGGACACGTTGGTTCCGCCCTGCTCGATATAGGTATCGTATTTGTCGGGGAAACCTTCGATAAACTCGTCGGCGCAGGCCAGCTTGCAGGCCTTTACGATCTCCTCGTCCGTGGCGTTCTCGTCGCCCCAGCGGAGGTTCTCCTTGATAGTTCCGGAGAAAAGCACGTTCTTCTGCAATACGACCGATACGGCGTTTCTGAGGGCCGTAAGGTCGTAGTTTCTTACATCGACGCCGCCGACCTCAACGGAGCCGCTTGTTACGTCGTAAAGTCTGGGTATAAGCTGAACGAACGTACTCTTTGATGAGCCCGTTCCTCCGATGATACCGATGGTCTCGCCGGATTTGAACTCAAGGTTGACATTTTTAAGACTGAGTTTCTCTTCGTTATTTGTATAGCTGAAGTCCACGTTTTTAAACGATACGGAACCGTCCTTCACATCGTAGATGGGATCGGCGTTGTCCTTTATGTCGGGCTCCTCGTTCAAGATTTCGCATACACGTTCTGAACAGGTCTTGGAGATAACGATCATGGTGAATACCATTGAAAGTATCATAAGGCTCATAAGCATCTGCATAGTGTATGTTATAAGGCTGACAAGGTTTCCTGTCATCATCTCTCCGCCGACGATGAACTGGGAGCTGAGCCAGAGCGATACAAGCAGACAGGTGTATACGCAAAGCTGCATAAGAGGCATATTGAAAGCAAGTATTCTTTCAGCCTTCGTGAAGTCGTTGTAGATGTCTTTAGAGGAAACCTCGAACTTTTTGATCTCGAAGTCCTCACGGACAAAGGATTTAACGACCCTTATTCCTCTAAGGTTCTCCTGAACGATGGCGTTCAGTTTATCGTACTTTTTGAACACTCGCTCAAATATGGGATGGGCGTGCATCATGATCGTATAAAGTCCGAATCCAAGAACGGGAATTACTATAAGATAGATGAGCGCTATTTTCCTGTTTATGCTTAAAACAGCGAGGAAAGCGCAGACCATCATAATAGGAGCCCTTACGGCGATACGGATTATCATCATAAAGGCAAGCTGGATGTTTGTAATATCGGTCGTAAGCCTTGTTACGATGGACGCCGTTGAAAACTTATCTATATTTTTGAATGAATAGTCCTGGATTTTATAATACATATCGTGTCTCAGGTTAGCGGCGAAGCCGGATGACGCTGCCGCGGCGAATTTTCCGCTCATCGCGCCCAAGAAAAGGGACAAGAGGCACAGTATAATAAGTATGATTCCGCTTTTTATAACATAATTCATATCGCCGACATTGATACCGTAGTCAATGAGGTCGGCCATTATAAGCGGTATGATTACTTCAAGGGCAACCTCGCCGACAACAAATACCGGCGCGAGTATGGCGTCTTTTTTGTACTGCCTGATGGAACGGGCAAGCTGTTTGACTATACTCATTTTTGTCCTACCTCCTTAATTGTCAGATTTGTTTTTGTCGCAAAGATTTTCTTTCATTTTTTCAATAACTCTAAAAAATACGTCTATATCTTCCGAAGCGATACCCTCGGTGATATGGGACTCCGCGTCCAAAAGCATATTAAATGCCAGACTTTTTACTCCGTCGGCCTTTTCCGTAAGGACGAGCCTTTTCATTCTCGCGTCCTTTTTGATGGGCTCGCGCCTTATATATCCGTTTTTCTCAAGCACGTTGAGTATGGCCGTGGCTGTTGATGGACGGACGTTAAGCTCGGTCTCTATGTCGTGCTGGAACACGTCTCTGCCCTGAGCCTGTTTGTCCTCTATAAAGCAAAGAATGTGCATATGCTGGCCGGTAAGGTCGATTTTGTTTTCGTTTGAAGTCATTGAGATATACCTTCGGATCAGATTAGATACGCATTTTATTTCAGGAACGGTAAGTTTCCTGTCAAGCATATTTATCCTCCTTCCGCGATTTATTGATGTATCTAACTGTTAGGTATCTAACATTTATATATTATAGTTTTACTGCTGAAATAGTCAATAAAAAACCGCGTCAAGTTTTATTAAAAAACAATAAAAAATCTCTAATTTTTTTAATTTTCAAAGGGGAAAAAACGTCCTGTTTTTATGTAAAAAGCTCACAAAAAGACCGCCAAAACAGTATGTTGTAAGAACTTTGACACGGGATTTTTTGCTCCGCACGCAAAATCATTTCAAATGGACAAAAAATATAGAAAAAAGCAGGCTGAAAATCGTCAGTCCGCATAAAGGATTACATAAAAAATAACGGGGAAATTATATGTTTGCTCGTTCCCGTTTTCGCTTATATTTTCCCATCCACTCGCAAAAGGGCTCAAAAAAAGACCCGCCGTCAGGCGGGTAGACTGTCAAAAAACTAATCCATTGTGAGCGGAAGGGTTCGGGACACAAAGGGTGGCCCGAGTTTAATCCGCAGGCGGAATTCATTTCCGCCGAGGAAATATTGCCTTAATTTAAACTCGAAAAAGTCCCAAAGGACTTTTTCGACACGCTGAGACACGCCGTCAGGCGGGCCACAATACTACAGGATAATTATTACTCTTCTTCGTCATCCTCGTCATTGAATAATGAATCAAAGGCTGATGAAACCTTATCGAACTCGTCGTCATCCTCGATGGTGAGAAGCTCGAAGTTATCGTCATCGATCTCGTTGTACTGGTAAATAAGGACTGTCTCGTCGTCCTCGGGAAGAAGGGCGATGTACTCCTTGCCCTCGATGCCCTCTACGTCAAATATGCCGAGAATAGCGCACTGGAGCTCCGTATCATCCTCAAGGGTGAGTGTCATGGTTTCAAGCTCCTGGTCTTCCATCTCGTGATCATGGTCGTGGCCGCAGCCGCAGTTATTTTCGCTCATTGTGTTCTCCTTTTCAAAAATGTCTTAAAAAATTGGTTTACGCCATTATAGTATAATAAAAAACCGTTTAAGACAATAGTTATTTTTTAAAATCCGATTTATTTTTTCTGTTCGCTTTCACGGCGGGCGAAGGCTCCTTTTTGAGCGGCCTTCCCTTCGGCAGACCTGTGTCGGGAATCATTTTTCCCTCTCTCATACGGACATATTCCACCTTTATGCCAAGCGCTCTGGCGCATTTATTGACATATCGCTTTTCTCCGGCGGTGGCGATTGATATAACCTTGCCCGCCTTTCCGCTTCGTCCTGTCCTTCCGGCTCTGTGAAGGTAGGTAGTCGGCTCCTCGGGAATGTCAAGATTTATTATGTGGGTGACTTCGGGAATGTCGAGCCCGCGTGACACAAGGTCGCTGGCCACGAGTATTTCGGCCTTTCCTGAAATCATCTCGTTTATGGCCTTTCGTCTTTCGTCCCTCCTTGTGCCGCCGTAAAGACCGACAGCCTTAAGGGAATGATAGCGCAGCTTTTCCACTGTTACTTCTATATTTTCCGGATTGTTTATAAAAACTATGGTCTTTTTGGCCTTTTCTCCGTGGACTATCTTCCTTATTATGTTTATCTTGTCACGCAGCTCCGCGACAATGCAATAATGACTGATGGAAGAGGGCAGCTTTTCCTCAGCCATACAGAATACCGGAGGCTCGGTACAGAGCTCACGGGCGATTTCCACGGCGTCCCTGTTCATAGAGGCGGAGAGGAATATCATCTGCCTGCTGTCCTTCAAAGTTGTTTTGACGATGGCGCGCACCATGTCGGCGTTCATTTTATCCAGCATTCTGTCCGCCTCATCCACAACGATAGTTTTGACGGTGTGAGCCGGTATTTTTCTTTTTCCGATCAGGTCGTATATCCTTCCGGCCGAGCCGACGATTATCTGGGGTTTTTCCTTGAGCTTCTCAAGCTGTCTGGCGAGGCCGGCGTCGCCGATAACAAGGGCGGAACGCACGTCAAGGCCGGAATTTTCAGCCAGCAGACACGCCTGCCTGTATACCTGCACGGCAAGCTCGTGGGTGGGGGTGAGTATTATTGTCTGAGCGGAACGCAGAGCCGTGTCTGTTTTCATAAACACCGGAAGAAGGTAGGCAAGCGTTTTGCCGGAACCGGTTTCCGCCCTGACGATGGCGTTTTTTCCGGACAATATGACCGGTACGGCGGCCTCCTGCACCTCCGTCGGTTCGGTTATGCCCTGATTTTTCAAGGCGGATATCAATTTGTCCGATATTCCGGTTTCTTTAAATGTTTTTTTCATATATATCCCTTTCGTCCTTTTTTTTTAACTGTCATAAGTATAGACGAATTTCAGACTGTTTGCAACACACAGGCAAATTACACAAAAATAATTTCGCCTTTTGTGCAAAATAAGGAAAAAGCCTTTTTGTGGCAAAAGATATTGACGAACGAGATTCTATATAATAGAATAAAGGCGTAGGTATTTGTTTCGCAATAATAAAAAAGAAGGAGAGAAGAAGTATGTCAGAAGAATTAAGAAGCCACATTATCATGGGCGGAGACGACGCTCCGTTTTACCGTTCGCTTTTCAAGTCAATGGGATACACGGACTGTGAACTTGACGACAAACCCATAATCGGTATAGCAAACACATGGAACACCCTTGTTCCCGGACATTTCAACCTTAATCAGGTGTCAGAGTTTGTTAAGAAGGGCGTTTACAGCAACGGCGGAACGGTAGTGGAGTTCGGCGTTATCGGAGCCTGCGACGGCGTTGCCCAGGGCCACATCGGAATGAATTATATACTTCCCTCAAGGGAGATCATTTGCAACTCCATCGAGATCATGGCTCAGGCGCACAGGCTTGACGCCGTTGTTCTTCTCGCTTCCTGCGATAAGATCGTTCCCGGAGTGCTTATGGCTGCCGCAAGACTTGACATCCCCTGCATAGTTGTTATGGGTGGCCCCATGCTCGGCGGTATCGAGTTCGACGGAAGAAAGGCCGACTTCACTTCAACTGATGAAGCGAAGGGAATGTACAGCGTTGGAAAGATAACAAAGGAAGAATACTGCTCACTTGAGAATACGGCCTGTCCCGGATGCGGATCATGCGCGTTCCTCGGAACAGCCAATACTATGGGATGCCTTTCAGAGGCTCTTGGTATGAGCCTTCCCGGAAGCGCTCTTATACCCGCTGTTTACGGCGAGAGACTCAGAAGCTCATTTATGGCCGGACGCGCCATTGTTGACCTTGTTCACAAAGGAATTACGGCTCGTAAGATAATCACAAAGGAAAGCATAAGAAACGCCATCAAAGTTACAATGGCTATCTGCGGCTCAACAAACGCCGTTCTCCACCTCAGCGCTATCGCTAACGAGGCTGAGCTCGGTATGGATGTTGTTCGTGAGTTCGCCGAGCTCAACAAAACAACCCCTCAGATCGCTAAGGTCAATCCAGCCGCAAAATGGGATATGGAGGACTTCTACAGAGCAGGCGGTATCCCCAGAGTAATGCAGAGACTTGGCGACATCCTTGACACAAGCCTTATGACATGTACAGGAAAGACTATCAAGGAAAATCTTGAGGGATATAAATTCGCTTATCCCGAAAATCCCGAAATCATCAAGACCGTTGAGGAGCCCTTCAGCAAGACCGGCGGCGTAGCGGTTCTGGAAGGAAATCTCGCTCCGCATACGGCAATAAGCAAACCCGGCGCCATTGACCCCACTCTTCACCACTTTGTTGGAAAAGCAAGATGCTTCGACAGCGAGGAAGCCGCAGAGGAAGCTATCCTTGGCGGAGTTATCCAGCCAGGAGAGGTTGTTGTTATCCGTTATGAAGGACCTAAGGGCGGCCCCGGAATGAGAGAAATGTTCAAGGCTATGAAATTTATGTATGGCGCCGGACTTTCAAAGAGCTGCGCTCTTATCACCGACGGACGTTTCTCAGGAACGAACAACGGCTGCTTCGTAGGACATATTTCACCCGAGGCCGCTGAGGGAGGCCCTCTTGCCATCGTTAAGGACGGAGACGAAATACTTATCGACGTTAACGAAGGAAAACTTGAGCTTCATGTTTCCGACGAGGAGATCGCCGAGAGATTCAAGACATGGAAACGTCCCGACAAGGAGATCCCCAGAGGATATTTAAGACTTTATTCAAAGGTAGCTTCTTCAGCCGACAAGGGAGCGATCATTGAGAACTGATAAACTGGCGGCTGCCAAAAGGAGTGGAAGGTTATGAACGAGTTTTTAAGAAAAATAAAGGATGGGGAAAGACCCGTAGGCACGTTTTTTGAGATAGGCTCGGCCACGGCGGCTGAATGTCTTGGCAGAAGCGGATTTGACTACATGATAATAGACAATGAGCACGGCACATTTGAGGGAGAGAGTACCCTTGAAGCGGTCAGGGGAGCCAATCTCAGCGGTATTCTGCCGTTTGTCAGGGTCAGGGAAATTTCCCGCTCGGCAATAATGAAGCCCCTTGACATCGGAGCTAAGGGACTTATAATCCCCTTTGTCGAAAAGGTGGACGACATAAAGAACATCGTAAAATGGGCTAAATACAGTCCCATTGGCGCCAGGGGATTCTGCCCGTCAAGAAAAGACGGATGGGGCTGCGACTTCCCTTCGGAGCTTCCCATGTACGAGGCCATGGATTACTGGAACAAGGAAACCCTTGTCATTCCCCAGTGCGAAACGGCCGGATGTCTCTCCCACATAGAGGAGATAGCGTCAATGGACGGGGTTGACGGTATATTCATAGGACCGTTTGATCTTTCCATCGGTCTTGGCATAGGCGGACAGTTTGACAATCCGGATTTCAAGGCGGCTCTTGAAAAGGTAAAGAAAGCCTGCGCTAAAGCCGGAAAGTTTGTCATCATCTTTACTATGGATCCCGGAGCCGCTCCCGGATATTTCGCTGAGGGCTACGATTCCGTAACTGTTGGTCTTGACGCGGGATATTATATCCAGGCCTGCAAGGCCGCCGCTGAAAAGGCAAAGGGACTTTAAAATAATTCCCGTGACAAAAATACATATCATATAAAAGGGATATCCCTTCCGAAACAGACCGGAAGGGATATCCTTATTTTATCGCTTTGAAATTTCAGTTCAAAAGGTTACTCATACATCTCAACAAGCTCGTCAATGGTGTAGAACTGAGTACTGCCGGCGTCATCCACGGCATCCTCGGAGGGAATAAGTATGTCGAACTTCTCACAAAGTATGGCCAGAGTGACATTTTCTTTCTTTGCCAGAGCTTCAAGGGCGTAGGCCGGGAGTTTGCCCTTGCTGAGCTGCTTTTCGGAAACGGCTACTACCTCGCCGTCTTCGGCCTCATTGATGCGCTGAACAAGGTTGAGCTGTTTGAGGTCAAATGTACTGCGGCTGTCGGGGACGAGCTCCGGCTCTACAGTTGGCTCAACGGTCTCTATCGTCGCGTTGCTGTCAAGGATTCCCATATCTTTAAGCATTTCAACGTCGGAACCGGGAGTGCCGTTTATCATTGCTCCCGTGGAAAGGGAAATGCTTCCGGTTGAAGAACCATCGTCTTCAGGATTCGAAGAACCTATGGTTGGTGTTCCATCGCCATGAATGTATCCCATCGTCACATTTGCGTTCTCATGGATATTGATGCTTCCGGTAAATTCATAATAGCTAGTATAGTCTCCAGATCCTATGGCCACATTATTATGATAGTAACGTTCATCATATTCATCATAGTAGCCGAGGGTAATATCAACCTTAGCGTTGTCCGTTATGGTGATTTTGCCGTCCATGTTGCCATAATCGCCGGAGCCTATTCCGGGACCCAAAGCAGAAGAAACAGTAACATCTGCGTCGCCGCCGATGGTTATCGAGCCGCTTTCGGTTATATCACCATAGTCACCTGCGCCGATGCCTGCACCGAAATAATAAGAAGAAGCAGTTACCTCGCCGTCTGAGATAGTGATGGTGCCGGACATCTCGCCATCCCAGCCGGAGCCGATGCCGGCGCCGTTGTCGTTAGAAGAAGCAGTCACCTCGCCGCCGGAAATAGTGATGGAACCGGACATCTCGCCATAATCGCCGTAGCCGGAGCCGATACCGGCGCCGTTGTAGTTAGAAGAAGCAGTTACCTCTCCGCCGGAGATAGTGATGGAACCGGACATTTCGCCATCCCAGCCAGAGCCGATACCGGCGCCGTTGTCGTTAGAAGAAGCAGTCACCTCGCCGCCGGAGATAGTGATGGAACCGGACATCTCGCCATAATCGCCGGAGCCGATACCGGCGCCGTAACTGCTGGAAGCTTCTACCTCTCCGCCGGAGATATTGATGGAACCGGACATCTCGCTGTCATATCCAGAGCCAATGCCGGCGCCGTATTCTGATACAGCTGTTATGTTTCCGCCTTCAATGATTATCGTTCCGTTGAATTTTTCGCCCTCATCGGAGCCGATGGCTGCGCCGTCAGCGCCGTCAGAAGGATAGCCTTTATCTATAACCTTGACATCTAGGCTGTCGTATTCACCGCCGGTTATAGTAAGTGTTCCCTCTGCAACGTTTATGCCGGATTTAGCTGTATCGTATGACTCAGTATTAACCGTTATGCTGTTTGTACCGTCAAGCTCAAGGACAACATTGGCATTTGAGCCTATTTTTATGCCGTTTTCATCGGTGGTTTCGATATTAACGCCATTTAATACGATGTGGGTCACAACGCCGTTATCAACGATGATAGTGTAGCCCGTTGGACTTTCTCCGCTTGATGTTACAACATATTCATCGCCGGGAGAACTGATCTTGAGGTCACCCTTAGTAGACAGATCGTGATAAATTACTGCCGCCAGAGCCGTTTGCGCAGACCCGAAGGTCAGAAGAGCCGTCAAGGCAATGGCGATATACTTTTTGTGTTTCATTTTATTCCCTCCTTTATAAGCCGTCTGTTATGCTACATTTTTATTATATATGTATTTTTGAGGTATCTCAACAAATTCAACAAAAAATATGGTTAGGGGGGGTTAAAATAGTCATAATGCACAAAAAACAACGGCGGTTTTTACAATCACACTTATATTTTCCCGTTTAAGCAAAGCGGGCAAAAAGCAATAAAAAAGGAAAAGCCGAAACTTTTCCTTAAAACTTCTCATTAAAAACAGATGGAGTAATGTTATGATTTTTTGGGAGCGAATCCGTAAATAACTTCCGAAAGGGACGAGGCCGTTTTTTTCAGGTCATCTACGATATCATGTTTTTTGTACTCATTTATCCTGGCCGTGGGACCCGCGACGCTTATGGCAAATCCCGGCTTATTTTCCGACTTCATTACCGGCACGGCGACACAGGAAAGCCCGATCTCTATTTCCTCGTCGTCACCGCCGTAGCCGTTTTCGCGGATTTTTTTCATTTCATCCTTAAAGGCCTTTGGGTCGGTTATGGTATTGAAGGTCAAAGGCTTAAGCGGCTTTGACAAAAAGGCGTCAAGCTCATCTTCGCTTTTATAGGCGAGAAGAACTTTGCCGACTCCGGTACAGTGCATATAGTTTTTTGTACCCATTTGAGTATTTATGTAAATTGAAGTGTCCGCCTCCACCTTATCAAGATAGACTATACTTCCGTTCATTTCCTGGGCACTGTGAACCGTTTCCCTGTATTTGGCCGAAAGTTCTTCCAGATATGGCCTGGCGGCGCGGATAAGGATATTGTTGGTCTTAACGGCGTTGGTCAGGGATAATATTTTAAGACCCAGGCTGTACTTTTGATTTTCATCGTTCTGAAGCAGATAGCCGAGGGTCGTAAGGGAATTTACCAGGCCGAAGGCTGTACTTTTGTTAAGACCCAGAGAATCGGATATTTCCTTGAGACTGAGTTCCGATTTATTGTTCTGAAAAAGCTCGAGTATGGCAAAGGCTCTCTCAAGCGACTGGATCGTTTTTGTTGTAGCCATAACTGATCCTCCTTTGTTTTATAATATAGAATATTATACGATAAATTCAAACGACAGTCAATGAAAGAGGAAATAAATTGTAAATATATTTCCATTAGTCAGAGCCGTAGAAGTATTCCAGTATGCCTTTATATATCGCCCAGGCCGTCTTTTGCTGATATTCCCCGGAGTTTAGGGACGCCTCCTCGGAAGGGTTGCTCAGGAAGCCGCATTCCACGATTATTGAAGGCATATTTCCGCTTTTCAGCAGATAATAGCTGTCGTTTGGTTTTGGCTGTCTTTTATTTGACTTATCAAGGGTATTTTTGAGGGAATCCTGTACGCACCGGGCGAGCCGCTCCCCTTCGGGGCTCTCGCTGTAGTAAAACACCTGCGCTCCGCTTACTCCTGCGCCGGAATATGAATTTTGATGCACGCTTATGGAAATATCCGCTCCGCTGTCCTCTATAAGGCTCCTTCTTTTTGACATATCCTCTTTTTTGGTCGTTCCGAGGGCTGAATCATCGGTTCTTGTCATTATGACATTGGCGCCGCTCTGCTCAAGATACTGCTGCAAATATGAGGCTATGCTAAGATTTATGTCTTTCTCGTCCTCGCCGCCGGAACCTTCTTTTCCGGGGTCAAAACCGCCGTGGCCAGCGTCTATGACGATTATTTTGTTCTCTACGGGCAGCATTACCTCCGCCGACGGGCCGCGCTCAAATACCGCGGGGGATAGGGCTGCGGCGGAAAGCAGGGCAATAAGGAGAGAATTTTTAACCCGATCGATGTCTATGGAGAGAAAAAACAAGACGTTCATCCTTTTCAAATACTTTTATATATGGATATGTTAAGTTTATATGGGCTATACTTACAAAAATTTTAAAGAAATTTTGTGAAACTTTAAAGATTTTATTTTATTTTCACGTTTTATGATGTATAATAGACGGAATGTAATTAAAAATTATTCGGGTTTTTCATATAAGCCCGGGAAAGGAGAATGTAATGGAATCAGTCATCAAAATGGTGAATTTACAGCTTGTACTGCTGTCCATACTTGTGATCGGTATTATTTGCAGCAGGCTGAAAATCGTGTCAAAGGAAGGGCAGGAAAGCCTGTCGAACCTTCTTTTGAACCTTGTTCTGCCCTGCAATATCATCGCCTCATTCTCGTCCCATGTGGAGAGCGATAATATGGCAAGGAATCTTGTGCTTGCCCTTGTAATATCGGCCATAATACAGGTGCTTGCTGTGGCCTTCGGCGGAAAGCTGTTTAAAAAGTTTCCAAAAAACGAGAAGGATGTAATGCACTACGGACTTATATGTTCAAATTCCAGCTTTATCGGAATGCCCGTGGCTGAAAATATTTACGGAAGCCTGGGCGTTGTGTATGTTTCCATGTTCCAGCTTCCCATAAGGATAACCATGTGGACCTCCGGACTGGCGCTTTTTACTAAGGTAGACAGAAAGTCGGCCATAAAGACAATACTTGTCCATCCCTGTATCGTTTCAATGGCGATCGGAATCATTATAATGATTTTCTCACCTCCGCTGCCGGGATTCGTGACATCGACCATTGACTATTTGAGCAAATGCACCATTCCGCTTTCCATGCTCATCATCGGATGCATACTTTCGGAATGCAGCATAAAAGAGATATTTGACAGAAGCGCCGTTTATTTTTCGGTAATAAGGCTTGTTATATTCCCTCTGGTGATATTTGTCATACTCAAGGTGCTCGGCGTTGACGACGTGCTTCTTGGAGTATCCGTAATAATGTCGGGAATGCCCGCGGGAAGCACTACTGTAATACTTGCCGACAAATATGACGGCGACGGACACTACGCGTCGAAGGTAATGTTTGTTTCTACGCTGCTTTCAATGCTGACCATACCGCTTTTGTGCGCCATAATATGATTTTTGATTTTCGGAGGATATTATGAGAAAGAAAAGTTTATTGGTTCTTCCCGTCATAGCCGTTCTTATAGTCATTATGCTGGCCATATACGCGTCTAACAGACCCGAACCGTCGGAAGGCTCAAAGTCAGTCGGAATAACCGTAATAGACGATGAAGGCGGGGAAAGCCAGTATTTCATCGCCACGGACGCGCTGTATCTCAGGGAGGTTATGGACGAGCTTTCAGAGGAGAACTCTGACTTCACATACGGCGGCGAGGAAGGCGAGTACGGATATTATGTAAATGAGGTCAACGGCGTTGAGGCTGACAATATGAGCGCTTACTGGGGATTTTACATAAACGGGGAATATTGCAGCTACGGTATCGACAGCCAGCCCGTAAGCGACGGCGATATTTTTGAGATCGTCTACGAGGAGATAAAATGAGAAAAGTAACCGCCCTTGACGTGGCAACGATAGGAATAATGAGCGCCACTCTGAGCGCGGGAAAGACGGCGCTGGCGTTTTTGCCAAACATAGAGGTCGTTTCCCTGCTGATAATATTTTATTCCATCTATTTCGGAAGAAAGGCCATAGCCGCGGTATTCGTTTTCATAGCCGCCGAGTGCCTGATTTGGGGCATGGGGCTTTGGACGGTGATGTATGTTTACGTCTGGCCGATTCTAACTGTTTTGGCTATGGTGTTCCGCAAAAGGGAAGGGGCGCTGTTCTGGGCGGCCTTCTCCGGAATATTCGGCTTGGCCTTTGGAGGCCTGTGCTCGCTTGTATATCTGTTCGCTGGAGGATTTAGAACGGCCTTTGGATGGTGGGTAGCGGGAATACCGATGGACATAACCCACTGCATAGGAAATTTCGTGCTGATGCTCGCACTCTATAAACCGCTTAGAACGGTTATGGACAGAATAACACATAAAATATAATTTCAAGGCGCATCCTTTTTGGACGTGCCTTAATTTTCAAATAAAAACGCGCCCCAATAAGGGGGCGCGCCAGCGTGTCGAAAAAGTCCTTTGGGACTTTTTCGAGTTTAAATTAAGGCAATAAATCCCTATTTCTGCGGAAAGCCCTGAACTTTGTCAGGGCGCAGCTCGGCGGAAATGAATTCCGCCTGCGGATTAAACTCGGGCCACCCTTTGTGTCCCGAACCCTTCCGCTCACAATGGATTAGTTTTTTGACAGTCTGACGCGCCCCAATAAGGGGGCGCGCATATATGCTGATTTTATGTAAATTTCTTTTATTTGATCACAAGCTCCTGACCTATGGTTATAATACCGGGGTCAGCGATCTGGTCTTTGTTAAGCTCATAAATGCTTGACCAGAGTTTTCCGTCTCCAAGCTGTTCTTTAGCGATCTTCCAAAGGTTGTCGCCTGCTTTAACAACATAAGTTCCCTCTGCGGGTTTTTCAGCATCAACAACGGGTTCCTCAGCGGGTTCCTCCACAGGTTCCTCTGCGGGCTCTTCCGTGGGCTCCTCAACGGGCTCTGTAACGGGAGCCTCGCCGATTATCTCAATGCGTCCCTGGGGCTCAGCGTACTGTTCGCCGATAACTCCTCCGAGTGAGTTTACATACTCGATAAGGCAGTCATAGTCAAGAACTTCCGTATCGCAGAAATATGTATTGTTTGTAAGCTGGTAATAGGAGTCTCCTCCTTCGCCCTGGAAGCTGTTTACGGCAACCGTATATTCGGCTTCAGGATCGAAGGGCTGTCCGTTAACGGTCTTGATAGTTACTCTGCTGCCGGGGTTAGCGGGAATAGCATATGTTGAGTCTGTATAATTTCCTGCGCTTTCAAAAGGAACGCTTATGTCAAGAGTGAATTCGATGCCCGCTACCTGAGGGAATCCTCCTACAAGCTCGGGAGTCGTTGCCGTTGAAGCCTCAAGTATCTCAAGAAGCTGGGCTCCGGTTATTGTAGCGAAGCAAACCGTATTTCCATAGGGGAATACTTCGATAAGGTTGTTCATAGAGATGTCGCCGGGCTCAACAGAAGCTCTGATACCGCCTCCGTTGGAGATAGCGCAGTCTACGGTAACGCCAAGATCGTGCTCCTCAGCGTATTTTCTTGCCGTGTAAAGATAAGCGTCAGCAGTGAAGTCGCCGAGGTTTGTCTCCTGTCCGCGGACAAATTCTCTCTCTCCCTGAAGAGGCACTTCTGTTTTAGCGAATACCTGTGAGTAAGCTGTATTAACTTCCTCAGCGTCTGCTGCAACTTTTGCGGCGAGCTCAGCGTCATAGCTGTTGATTCCTGCTGCGTAATCAGCGGCTGAGATAAGTTTTGCCTCGGAAGTATTGTCGGCCTCGTTTACAACAACTGTTCCGACATAGGCAAGAGCCGTTCCTGTGCTGACAACCGTTGTCTCTCCGACCTTTTCGCCGCCGTCCATAACAGTATGGCTGTGTCCGTCTACGATAAGGTCTATGCCTTCAACCGCTGCGGCAAGCTCCGTTGAGCGTCTGCCTTCGCTTTCGGGATCAACTCCGAGGTGGGTAAGGGCGATGATATAATCGCAGTCCTGAGCCTCAAGAGCATCGACCTGCGCCTGAGCTATATCAAACATTTCCTGTTTGTCTGCGAAAGAAACAAGATTTACGTTGCTGGGGCTGGCCTTTGTCATTGTTTCAGCCGTTCCGAGACCGAAAACGCCTACTTTGTATCCGTCAAAATCGAATACGGCGTTGGGCTCAAAGCAAGACTCTCCGCTTTCTTTATATGTAATATTGGCGTTAAGAACTTTAACTCCGGCGTCTGTAAACGTCTTTACATTGTCAAGAAGCGAGTCGAATGAATAGTCGAACTCATGGTTTCCGAGCGTGATTGCATCATATCCTGCGTCAATGATGTAATCAACGGCATTTTTTCCCTCATAGTAAACAACAAGGGGAGTACCCTGGCCAAAGTCTCCGGCGTCAAGAAGAAGAACGTCGGCTCCCTGAGCCTCGTAATAGTCCTTAAGGCCCGCAACTCCGGAAATACCGATGGATGACTCGGAAGTTTCAAAATAACCGTGCATATCGTTTGTGTGGATGACTACAAGACTGCCATCCATCGACGGCGTTTCCTCGGCCATTGCCGGAACGGAAAGACCGAATACCATAACAGCCGCCGTAAGAACAGAAATAAATTTCCTCTTCATACTTATCCTCCTTTTTTAAACAGCCCGCTTAACCAAGCGGTGAGAACAATTAACTGCAACTATATTTTAACATAAACGGCGGCGCTTTGGAACAGGATTATCAAAAAGAGCCGTATATTTTTTGTAATACAAAAGCCCGTTTTCACAGGCTTTTAATTTTTCTTATTCCTTCTCTTGAATATTCCATTACGGAAGCCGTTATTTTTCCTCCCTCGACAGTCAGAAATCCGAAGGTCAGTCCGCTTCCGCCTCTGGGAAGAGATATGCTTCCGGGATTCATTATTATTATTCCGCCTTCGTTTTCGAGATACGGAACATGTGTATGGCCGAAAAGAGCCACATCGGCCTGCTCCTGGGCGGCGGTATAGTAGAGGACATCGGTATTCCAATATACCTTTTGCCTGTGGCCGTGGGTCATATATATACGTTTTCCCGCAAGGGAGACTGTACGCTCAAGAGGATACAAAGAGTCGTAGTCGTTGTTTCCGCGGACCTGAAACAGCGGCTTTCCAAGCTCGCGCAGCGCCGCGGTGTCCTCGGTGCAGTCGCCAAGATGTATTATACAGTCTATCCTCGAAAGATATTTTTTTGTCAGATCTTCCATCAGTGACACGCGGTCATGGCTGTCGGAAAAAACAATGGCCTTCATATCAAATCTCCTTTTCAAGTATGGCGACCATTTTTCTTAAAGCCTTGCCCCTGTGGCTTACTGCGTTCTTTTCCTCAGGAGTAAGCTCGGCGCTGGTTTTTCCGGCGGGAGGAAAGAAAAATATCGGATCGTAGCCGAAGCCGCCGTTTCCGGCAGGAGCGAAAGCGATGCGGCCCTCCATTGTGTCCCTTACCGTTATTACCCTTCCGTCGGGAAAGGCAGCCGCCACGGCGCAAACGAATCTTGCCGTGCGCTTTTCCTCGGGCACGTCTTTAAGACGCTCGATTATCATTCTGTTCTTTTCTTCATAGGGAGTGTCATGACCGAGATATCTGGCGGAATATATGCCGGGCTCGCCGTTAAGACAGTCTATTACAAGGCCGCTGTCATCCGACAGGCAGAGACATCCTGTGTGATCCCTGACGGTGCCGGCCTTTATGGCGGCGTTTTCCTCGAATGTAGTGCCGTTTTCCTCGATATCTATATCTATTCCTGCTTCCTTCATGGACATTATCTCTACGTCCTTATGGGCAAGGAGAGCGCGGAATTCCTTCATTTTTCCCTCGTTGGTTGTGGCGATTATTATTTTCTGCATAAACAAAACTCCTTTCTGATACAGAATTATAGCAGATGGCGGCTTAAAATATCAAGTTCACGGGATTACAATTTTTTATTAACCTAATTTTTAATATTTGTTCATACACTGTTCAAAAATGAGAATTATAATTCAAACCATAGAAAAGATATATAAAGTCAATAAGCCGAAGGGCTTTAAATATTCAAGGAGGCAGTTTTATGAGCTGGTATGAGGAAACATCAAAGAATAACGGAAATGATAACAACAATGGTTCAGGAAGACCGGAAGAAAATAATAATGAAGAAAGAACGGTCAACTCAAAAGGATATATCGATGCTGACGATCCTGCGGGCAGAACGGAAAACGCCTATGACAGACCGTTTGAGGGAACCGCAAGGGAGGAAATAGGCAATTCCGCTAAAAAAGCCGAAAGCGTCGACAGTCATACGCAGGGCGAAGCGGAACATAATGTAAGCGGAGGCTCCGAACCCGGAAAAAACGGAGATAAACCGCCATATTATGAAGTAAAAGTAAAATCAAAGAAAAAGGGAATGACCTTCGGAAAGGTCGTAGCCGTCTGTCTTGTATGCAGTCTCGGACTCGGAACGGGACTTGGAGCGGGATACGGCATCGCCAGAGCGGCGAGGGGAAACAGCGGCAGCGTATATGACGGAGTGCTCACGACAACGGCGGCGGCCGTGTCATCGGTAAAATCAGATACGGCAAGCGACGCTATCTCATCAGTATACAGCGCAGTGGTCAGCATAACATCCACCGTTGAGGGCACGGCCAACTACGGACTTTATTCCGTTCCGTACAGAGCGGTAAGCGCCGGAAGCGGAGTTATATTCGCCGAGGATGAATCCCTTGTGTATGTGGCAACCAACGAGCATGTCGTTGATGAGGCGCAGAACATAGCCATCGCCTTTGACGACGCGGAGGACACGATCCCCGCCACGGTAGTCGGCTACGACTCAACTACGGACCTCGCGGTTCTTTCCGTAGAAAAGGCCGACCTTGAGGCGCAGGGAATAGACAACGTGACCATCGCCGTATTTGACGATTCCGGAAACATCAAACTTGGTGAGCCCGTCATCGCCATCGGAAACTCTCTCGGAGAGGGCAAAACAACGACCGGCGGTATGATAAGCGCCGAAAACAAAAAGATAACTGTAGAGGGCAAGGAGCTTGAGGTAATCCAGACCGATGCGGCCATCAATCCCGGCAACAGCGGCGGCGCTCTTGTGGACTACTCAGGAGCAGTCATCGGCATAAATACGGCAAAGAAGTTCACTACAAGCAGCGGAAGCACGGCGGAGGGTGTCGGATACGCCATTCCTTCAAGCATTGCCGTTCCGATACTTACGGAAATAATGGAGACGGGAACCGTTGAAAAGCCTTATCTTGGAATAACCGGACAGGATATAACGGATCAGCTTTCAAGCCTTTACAGACTTCCCGTCGGAGTCCTTGTTACATCGGTGGCAAGCGGAGGCTCGGCTGACGAGGCTGGAATACAGCAGGGAGATGTAATAGTTTCATATAACGGAAATACCGTTCTTGATATGGATATGCTTACGGCCTATGTTTCGGAAAGCGAAGTAGGCGAGGAGGTCAGCATCGGAATTGTCAGAAACGGAGACACGTCGGTTGACGTTACGGCTGTCCTCGGAAATATAAACGCAAATGACATAAGCGCGGACGCCGATACGAAAGCCGCGGAATAAAAATATCCGAACGGCTTTTTACGGGCGGTTTGGTTTAAATATTATTGTGGCTTCGGGAAATACCCGAAGCCACTTTGCGTTATAAGGAACGTATGGGGCTTCTGATGTCGACCGCCGCCGGACTTCTGAAGTTTGCCGCGGTTTCACTTTTTTTTCGGCCGCCATTGTTATTGAACCTGATTTATAGTAAAATAATTAAGATATTGAATTTTGAAAAATGAAGGGAAAAGTATGAATTATATAGGTTCAAAGCTGTCACTTATGGACTTTTTGGAAAATACGATAGCCGATGTAACGGGGTTCGGCGGACCCTGTGTTTTTGCGGATCTGTTCGCTGGGACTGGTGTCGTGGGATCTAAATTCAAGGAGAAGGGCTGCACGGTAATCGCCAACGATATACAGCATTACAGCTATGTGCTCAATAAGCACTATATAGAGAACTACCCGCCGCTGGACGCCTCGCCAATGGAATATCTTAACAGTCTGAATGGTGTGGATGGATTCGTTTATAAAAACTATTGTCCAGGTTCAGGAAGCGGGAGAAATTATTTTACGGACGAAAACGGCCGAAAATGCGACGCCATAAGGCAGGAAATGGAGAGAATGCGCTCCTGTGGAGAAATATCCGAGGGACAGTATTATTATTTTCTTGCCAGCCTTATCAATTCCATAGACAAATACGCTAACACTGCCTCGGTATACGGGGCGTTTTTGAAGCATACAAAAAAATCGGCGGCAAAGGACTTTGTTCTTGAGCCGCTTCCTGTAATAGACGGCGGAAAGGGAGGAAGGGCGTATAACGAGGATATAAACGAGCTCATACATAAAATAAAGGGCGACGTGCTTTATCTTGACCCGCCATATAACGCCAGACAGTACTGCGCCAACTACCATGTGCTTGAAACAATATCAAGATATGACGATCCGGTTCTGACCGGAAAAACCGGACTCAGGGATTACAGCGGGCAGAAGAGCCTGTTTTGTTCCAAGAGAACGGTGGAGAAAGCCTTTGACGAGCTCCTTGCCGGGGCGGATTTCAAGTATGTTTTCTTAAGCTATAACAACGAGGGACTTATGAGCCTCGAGACCATAAAAAATATAATGGAGAAATATGGCAAGTATGAGATGTTTACAAGAGAATACAGGCGTTTCAGAGCCGACAGAGAGGAAAACAGGCGGCACAAGAGCGATTCCACCATCGAATATCTGCACTGCCTTATCAAATAACGGGGGAGCTTTATATGGCTAAATATAATGACATAGATATGAAAAACTGGAAGGAGTACGAGGACATATACACAGACTCCCTCTGGGTCATAGACAAGAGAGACAATTCCGGGGCGCACAGCGGTAAATACCACGGAAATTTCATACCTCAGATTCCTAACCAGATGCTCAGAAGGTATACAAAGGCCGGAGACTGGGTGCTGGATCCGTTTATGGGAAGCGGTACGACGCTCATAGAGGCGGCGAGGCTTGGAAGGAACTCCGTTGGCGTGGAGCTGCAGGAGGATGTCGCCCTTGAGGCCGCGGAACGCATTGCCACGGAGAGCCGGGACGGAGTAAAAAGCCTTGTTTTTGCCGGTGACAGCCGGACTGCCGACATAGGAAAGATGGCTGAGCAGGCAGGCACGGATAAATTCCAGTTCATTATATATCATCCGCCGTACTGGGACATAATCAGTTTTTCCGACAGGCCGGACGACATATCGAACGCCGCTACAAAGGACGATTTTCTTGAGGACTTTGGCAAAGTAATAGATAACACGGCGGCGTTTTTGGAAAAGGATCGATACTGCGCCGTCGTCATCGGCGATAAATACGCCAACAGCGAGATAGTTCCGCTGGGATTCAACTGTATGGAGCTTTTTCTTGAGAGAGGGTTCAAACTCAAGGCTATCATAGTTAAAAACTTTGACGAGACAAAGGGAAAATCGAACCGAAAGGCTATATGGAGATACAGAGCCCTTGCCAGCGATTTTTATATTTTCAAGCACGAGTATATAATGGTGTTCAAGAAGGTAAAAAGTAAAAAAGCAAAAAGTAAAAGGCCTAAGGTGAAAAAGGCACCGGAAAAATCCGAAAATTCTGAAAAAATAATTAAATGATTTGATGAAAAGGGAGGCTTTAGCCTCCCTTCAGCGTGTCGAAAAAGTCCTTCGGGACTTTTTCGAGTTTAAATTAATGCAATAAATCCCTATTTCTGCGGAAAGCCCTGAACTTTGTCAGGGCGCAG
>CAJFHC010000001.1:43905-182390 GCA_904378045.1 Candidatus Metalachnospira gallinarum
GGGATTTTCCTCGGCGGAAATGAATTCCGCCTGCGGATTAAATTCAGGAAACGCTTCGTTTCCCGAACCCTTCCGCTCACAATGGATTAGTTTTTTGACGTCAGTATTTAATTTTTCGGAACAAGGTGTCTTTTGAATTCCAGAGGATCGTACCAGTAACAGCCCACGCAGGCGTCCTCCTCGAAATTATGGGTCTTTCCTCCGGCATAATAGGACATCGGGTACCCAAGCAGTTTCGCGTCGAATCTTATGCCCGTGCGGCGGCATTCCTTGCAGAACTGCCTTTTTGCGTCGTTGGCCGCCTTGCTCAGCGGCTGGAAATCGGAAAGACGCTGGTTTTCGTTTCTCATTACCCTTGACTCGTTTTTCATGCCGTTTTTATGATCCACTTCGGGATTTGACGTGCCAAGGACTACGCATCTTCTCGATTTTATCGTTCTTTTTATCTCAGCGTTGATATGCTGGGAAAAGTCGTTGTCATTAAAGCCATTGAGCCTTATCCTGTCTATGCCGTTCCCCGGAGTTATGCTCTTGTCAAACTCTATTATGTATTTTTTAGCCAGGGTAGATTCCTTCCTCGCCCAGGAGGCGCCGTTGCCGAATTTGAGCTCTGCGTATTCTCCGGTAAATTCCGAGACGTTTACCCAACGGCTTATACCGTTTTTGTCGGGAGAAGCCAATTTAAGAAAAAGATCGGTCTTTGTCATCTTAGCCATATTCAACCTCCGTATTATTACATATATTGCTCTATTATTTATAATAACACATATTTGTCCTAAGGTCGATTATATGTTTAAATTTTGTTTAACTAAAAAAACATATATTTTTTTGCCTTGAAATTTCATAAAAGAGTTGAAATTTCAAAAATTCCTGTTATAATAGTTGACATATCAAATACATTTGTCCACGACAGGAGGAATTTATATGCCATTATCATCGGCCGCGCCGTCATATATAGCTGAAAGAGTTACAAGACTTAACGGAGAATCCGCCTTTGCCATACTTTCAAAGGCTAAAGCCCTTGAGGCTCAGGGGATGGACGTTATTCATCTTGAAATTGGGCAGCCGGATTTTCAGACTCCTTCCAACATAATGGAGGCCGCGGACAGGGCTATGGCCAACGGCTGCACGGGATACAGCCCGACGCTGGGCTTTAACGAGCTGAGACAGGCCGTGGCTGATTATGTGAAAAAATATAAAAATGTGGACGCTGGGCTGGAAAACGTAGCCATCGTTCCCGGAGGAAAGCCTACCATGTTTTTTACGATGATGACACTTGTAAGGCCGGGAGACGAGGTCATTTACCCGAACCCGGGCTTCCCCATATACGAAAGCTGTATAAAGTTCGCTGAAGGCGTACCGGTGCCGCTTCCCATCACCGCCGAAAACGATTTCAGGCTGGACATAGAGAAATTCAAAAGCCTCATAACTCCTAAAACAAAGCTGATAATCATAAACAGCCCCGGAAATCCGACGGGCGGAGTGTTTGAGAAGGAGGACATACTGGCTATGGCCGAGGTGCTCAGGGACAGGCCGGACATATTTATTCTTTCCGACGAGATATATGACAGGCTCGTTTTTGACGGAAAGACGTTTTCCATAGCTTCCCTTCCCGAATTCAGGGACAGGACTCTGGTGCTGGACGGCTTTTCAAAAAGCTATTCCATGACCGGATGGAGAATAGGCTACTGCGTGGCCAATGAGGAAATAATAAAACGGTTTGAACTGCTTATGGTAAATTCCGTTTCCTGTACATGCTCGTTTACACAGATGGGAGCTTTGGAAGCGCTTACCGGCTCTCAGGATTCCGTTGACAGAATGAGAGAGGAATTCAGAAAAAGAAGGGACTGGCTCGTTGAGGCGCTCAACAATATCGACGGCATTAAGTGCCGCCTGCCGAGGGGAGCGTTTTACGCTTTCCCTGATATATCGTCCTTTGGGCTCACAAGCAAAGAGTTTGCCGACAGGCTCCTTAACGAGGAGGGCGTAGCCCTTGCGTGGGGAACATCCTTCGGAGAGTATGGAGAGGGACACATAAGAATATCCTACGCGACAAGCCTTGAAAATCTTAAGGAGGCTGTAAAGAGGATAAGGAGATTCACTCAGAGACTGAGAATGGAAAAACTTAAGACCGTATCAGCGTAAGCATTAAAAAAATCCTGCCGGGCATTACCATGACAGGATTTATTTTTGTTGGATCAGTACAGTCCGGCCATTACCGGCGCGATGACTACCGTAAGCACTCCGGCTATGACGATGGCAAGGGAACCCATGGCGCCCACAAGCTCGTCAAGCTGTATGGCTCTGGACGTTCCTATGGCATGGGACGCCGTGCCAACCGAAAGGCCAAGGGCAATGGGGTTTGTTATTTTGAATATTTTTGAGAACACGGTGACAAAAGCCGCTCCTATGATTCCGGAAACGACAACGGCCACGCAGGTGACGCCGGCTATTCCGCCAAGTTCCTCGGTTATTCCCAGGGCGATGGCGAGAGTGACAGATTTGGAAGTGAGTCCGAAATATACCTCGTCGGAAAGACTGAAAGCCTTTGCCAGCGCGAACATAGTAACGGCGCAGGCGATGGAGCCGGAAAGTATGGCGCATATTATGGCTTTAAAGTTCTTTTTAAGCACCTCGGTCTGCCTGTAAAGAGGCACGGCGAGGGCGATGGTGGCTGGGGTGAGCAGAAACTGTACCATAGAGCCGCCGACATTATAGGTATCATAGCTTATTCCGCTCAGTGCGAGAAAAGCTATTACGATTATAATGGATATTAAAAGCGGGTTGCATATTACCAGCTTTGTTTTCTGATTTATTATCATTCCGATCTTAAACGCGGCTATGGTGAGGACGATGCCGAAAAAGGCGGTCCCGAAAAGTCCGCTGTATAGGTTTTCAAGCATTTGTCATTCCTCCTTTGATTTCTTTTCACCGCTGTCGATTATCTTCTGGGCTACCTTGCCCGTAACAAAGAAGCATACGAGGGTGGAAATGATGATAATGGCGAAAATTCCGACGATCTCGTCCCTGATGGCGGGAAAACTGGTCAAAAGGCTGGCTCCTACGGGAACGAAGGTTATAGTCATGATGCTGAGAAGAAAGTCCGCCGCGTCAGATACCTGATCCAGCTTTATGACCTTCATACAAAGAAGGATGAAAAGAAGAACCATGCCCCATACGCTTGCCGGAACGGGAAGCGGTATCACCGAATTAAGCACCTCTCCGACAAGGGAAAGGGCGGCGATTATGCCAAACTGCATTATGTATTTCATAAAATTGCCCTCCTGTAATTACTGACAACATCTAAAATCATTGACCTACCAATTATTATATAGTATTGAACAAAAATTACAATATTTTTTTGAGATAATACAGCAGTAAGTTCATAATTTTAATGAAGAGCGATTTTTTGTATATAATATATGCAATATAATAGGTAGAAACAGATATAAAATATTAAAAAAGAGGATGACAGGTAAGCGGGATATACGCCTGAAAAACGGTATATGCAAAAAGAAATCAACACTTATGTCTGACAAAAAAATCCGGCGCGAATATTCCCGCCGGATAAAAATTATGAATCTTTTGATCAAAGCTCGGTCTCAACGCCGTTTATTATGGCCGTCTCGTCGCCTTCTATGGGAATGACGATAAAACGTCTGCCATCGATTATCCTTGTTTCTATTTCCTCCACTTTCTCATCGCTGACATTAAGGACGATGCTTTCACCGCCGCTGCTCTCCCAGGGCAGACTGAGCGAGGAGTCGGACGATGATTTTGCCTCGGCAAGCTGAGTTTTAAGCTCGGCCACTTCCTTTTGCAGCTCGGCTTCTCGCTGCTTTTTAGCGCTTCCCTCGAGTATTTTGCCGTCTATGATGTTTTCCAGAACCGGAGGTTCTTCGCCGAATTCCTCCCGGCAGGCGGATTCGATTTTTTCCGCCGTATCCTCGGATATGTAGCCGTTGGTCAGCATTGACTCTATTGTCCTGCTGTCGAGTACCGTCGGTTCTGAGGATGTGGACGTGTCAAGCTCCTGCGACATGGCACTTAACGCCTGATGTATTCCGGTTACAAGATCGTCGCTTCCGTCCTCCGAGGCAATGGCCTTCACGATCTCGCCAAAGGCTGTTTTTTCTTCCGCCGCGGTGCGCTTGGGAACGCAGCCAAAGGCCGCTTGGGCAAAATCCGTTTTAGGCTCCTTGGGCGTTTTCGTATAGAACATAAGGGAATGAATGTCGCTGCTCCTGTCCGTGAAGGCGGGAAAAACAAAACCGTTTTCAGGCATGGAAACAACCCAATCCCTTATCCTTGAGCCTATCCTGTGCTCGTCCTCCCTGTAGCCGAGAGCCGCCTTCGTAAGCTCGACAGGACAGATGGCGCAGATTATGTATTTATATACTTCCTCCGATTCGTCCAGCTTGTTATTGTCGTTCGTCTTTACGATAACGTCGTAGGCGTCGTTAAAAAGAAGTATGAGATAATTTCCGTCATAGTCGTAATTGTCGATTATAAGCTCGAAAAGCCTGTCGGCAAGAGCGTCGTTTTTAAGCTCGCTGTCCCTGAGCCCCAGAAGAAAGTTCTGCTTTCCTCCGGATAACTCCTCGCCGGGCTCAAAGCCAAGCTCCAGAAGATTGTTGCCAACGGTGCCGGAAAGGACTTTTTTGGCGATATCAAGATATTTAAAAAATTCATCGTCAGCGAGATTCAAAAAAGTTTCGTTTATGTTTACGATGATTTCCTTGTGTGAGTCAACATAGCAGCCGCGCATTTTGGTAAAGGTGCATTCGCCTTTTTTCAGCCTGCGCTTAAGCTCAAGAATGTCTTTTTTATTCATATTTATTTTCCTTTCATATATCTGTCGTTTATATCAAATAATATTATAAATTTAAAAAAACCGTGCCGCAAGGCGAACGGAAAAATTTTATGCTTCTTTCGTTTCTAAATTCCCAGTATAGGTTTACGCCGGAAAGGTTAAATTAAATTCTGCGAAAGGATATTTCGCAAGCCGATGTTCAGGGAAGTGAGATTTTGAAAAAAGTCGGAAGATTTTTGATTTTGCCTTTATTCGCGGCGGCGGTATCTTTCTTTCCGGTTTCTCTGAACGGAGGGGAAAGCGAGGCTGTCGCGGCTGCCGTCAATACGGATGAAAGGCTGCTCATACCGGGCGGACAGGCCGTAGGCATAACGCTTGAGAGCGAAGGCGTGCTTGTTCTTGGCACGGGAAACGTCACCGGAAGCGACAGACGCATATATACTCCGGCAAAACAGCTTCTTAAGGAGGGAGACCTCATACTTGAGGCCAACGGCGCGCATATGGACGACAAGGAGGCTCTGGAGACGGCCATCAGGGAATGCGGAGACGTTCTTGAGCTTACCGTCGTAAGAGACAACAGGGAAATAAGCGTCGAATTGAGCCCGGTAAAAAGCCTTGAGGATGGAAGCAATAAAATAGGCGTATGGGTAAGGGACAGCACCCAGGGAATAGGGACACTTACCTATATCGACCCGGAGGACAACAGTTTCGGAGCCCTCGGCCATGGAATATATGACGCCGACACGGGCAGCCTTATGGCGCTCAAAAGCGGAGAGGTCGTTGAAAGCCGTATTACGGGCATCGTAAAAAGCGAGAAGGGTTCTCCCGGAGAGCTGAAGGGTGTCCTTAACAAGGAGAGCGTACTCGGCGAGATAGCCGAAAACAATGAATGCGGCATATACGGCAGTCTTGAGTCATCAGCGGCTGAAAGCCTTTATACCGAGGCGATACCGATAGCGGAGGCCGAGGATGTCAGAACCGGAGACGCCGTCATACTGTGCTCCGACGGAGACGGGAATATCGGGGAATACGCCATAGAGATAGAAAGCGTTGACCCGAACTATTCCAGCGACGACAAGGGCATGGTGATCCGGATAACCGATGACAGGCTTAAGGACAGCTCCGGCGGCATAGTACAGGGCATGAGCGGCTCGCCCATAATCCAGGACGGTAGACTTGTGGGGGCGGTGACACATGTTTTCATAAGGGAGCCGGATAAGGGTTATGGTATATTTATTGAAAACATGCTAAAAAACGATATTTAAAATCGCAGTCGCAAAAGGAATCCGCAGTACCTTTTCGATACGGGGCGGGGCGGCGGAAGCCGCCCTCAGCGTGTCGAAAAAGTCCTTCGGGACTTTTTCGAGTTTAAATTAAGGCAATAAATCCCTATTTCTGCGGAAAGCCCTGAACTTTGTCAGGGCGCAGAATTAAGGCAATAAATCCCTATTTCTGCGGAAAGCCCTGAACTTTGTCAGGGCGCAGAAATACGGGATTTTCCTCGACGGAAATGAATTCCGCCTGCGGATTAAATTCAGGAAACGCTTCGTTTCCCGAACCCTTCCGCTCACAATGGATTAGTTTTTTGACAGTCTGGGGGCGGCGGAAGCCGCCCTGTACATAATGACGGTTCGCTGTTATTATTATATTAATACTCTGATAATAATATCATCGGGGAGGACGGATATGGACAGATTTTCAAAGCTCATTGAGAAGAAAGGACTGGCGGTACTTGACGGGGCTATGGCCACCCAGCTTGAGGCGAGGGGATGCGACATAAACGACGAGCTTTGGTCGGCTAAAATGCTCGCGGAAGCTCCCGAGCTCATAGAAGCCGTGCATCTTGATTATTTTGAGGCCGGAGCGGATATAGGAACATCGGCAAGCTATCAGGCCACGGTGCCGGGATTTATGAAAAAAGGCTTTTCCAGAGAGGCGAGCGAGGCTCTCATAAAGAGGTCTATGGAGCTTCTTATAAGCGCCAGAGATAAATATCAGAAAGAGCATCCGGAGAAGGAGCTGCTCACGGCCGCGGCCGCTGTAGGCCCTTATGGGGCATATCTTGCCGACGGCTCGGAATACAGGGGAGACTACAGAGTGGACAGGGGCGCCATAGAGGCGTTCCACAGGGAAAGAATGAGCCTCCTGACGGAGGCAGGAGCGGATATACTTGCCTGCGAGACACTGCCCTGCCTTTGGGAGGCGGAGATAATACTTGACGTGGCTAAGGAGCTTGACGCGCCCTGCTGGTTCAGTTTCAGCTGCCGCGACGGAGCGCATATAAGCGATGGAACGCCCATATCAGAGTGCGCCAAAAGGCTTGACGGCGAGGACATTGTTAAGGCTGTGGGCGTAAACTGCACAAGGCCGGAATACATTTCTGAGCTTATAGAAAACATAAGATCGTCCTGCTCAAAGCCGGTCGTTGTCTATCCAAACAGGGGAGAGGAATACGATCCGGTCAGAAAAATATGGCTCGGAGCGAAAAACGCCAAGGATTTCGGAGCGTGGACGGAGGAATGGTACGGCAGGGGAGCGTCCGTAATAGGCGGATGCTGCCGGACAACGCCCGGTGACATCGCTAAGGCCGCGGCTTTCAGAAACAGAATAATATAATTCAATAAGACAACGGATAGTCTATCCGTTTGTGCCATCAAAGGATCTCTATTTGGCTAAGGCGAAACAGAGGTCCTTTTTTAAATTTTAAGCATAACAGGCCATGAAAAAATCTTTTGCAAATATAGCGCGGATTTAACTTTGATTCGCGATTTTATAAGTAAAACGGCTGTAAGAAGTCTGGGATTTTAAATTTTTGGGGATAATATAAAATATAGGTTAAATAAAATCAAAAAGAAATCGGTTTAACGAAGATTTAACATAAATTTGGTTGGGAATTTAACCGAAACTTTATATACTGTACCCGTACCTCAAAAGGGGCAGCAAAATAAAGATTGTAAAAACATTTTATTAAATTAAAGGAGTATTTGAAAATGAAGAAGAAAATTTTAGCTTTACTTACAGCATCTGTGATGGTACTTGGCGTTGCGGCTTGCTCATCATCAACAGAGGAAACGACAACAGAAGGAGAAACAACAGAAGAAACAACTGAAGAGGGTTCGGGAATGACAGGCGCTATCTCGGTTATCTCCCGTGAGGAAGGTTCAGGAACAAGAGGAGCTTTCGTAGAGCTCATGGGCGTTGTTGACGAGGATGACAACGATATTACTACGGTAAACGCTGAGATCACAAACTCAACATCAGTTATGCTTACAACTGTTGCAGGAAACCCCGCTGCAATCGGATATGTTTCACTTGGCTCACTTTCAGATGACGTTAAGGCTGTTAAGGTTGACGGAGTTGCCGCTACAGTAGAAGACATCAACAACGGAACATACAAAGTAGCAAGACCTTTCCTTGTTGCTTACAAAGACGGAAGCCTTACAGACGTTGCTCAGGACTTCCTCAACTTCATCATGAGTGATGACGGACAGGCTATCATTAATGAAGAAGGTTACATCAGCGTTGCAGAAGGAAACACATATACGGCAAGCGGAATGACAGGAAGAATCGTTCTTGCAGGCTCAACATCAGTTTCACCTGTAATGGAAGTTCTTGCTGACGCTTACAAAGCTCTTAACCCCGATGTAACAATCGAGATTCAGCAGACAGGTTCAGGCGCAGGTATCACATCAGCAATCGAGGGAGTTTGCGACTTCGGTATGTCATCTCGTGCCCTTACGGATGAAGAGGCTGCTGAGCTTGTAAACACTCAGATCGCTACAGACGGTATTGCGGTTATAGTAAACAACGAGAATCCCGTTGAGGATATGACATCAGACCAGATCAAGGGAATCTACCTTGGAGAAATCACAGACTGGTCAGAGATCCAGTAATCAAAACAGAACATAAAATAAAAAAGATTAAACCGCCCGGATCGACCCGGCGGTTTAATTTGCGAAAAACGGACTTCTTTGTTTTTACTTGATAGGAGAGAACTTTATGAGAGCAAGAGAAGAAATAATGCGAATAGTGTTCCTGCTCTGCGCCTGCATGTCCATTGTGGCGGTAGCGGCGATATGCTTGTTTATGTTCGCCAACGGATTCCCGGCGATGGCGGAGATCGGCTTCGGCAAATTCCTTCTTGGAACCGAATGGAGACCCGGCCAGGAACTCTTCGGAATATTCCCGATGATAATCGGAAGCATTTATGTAACGGCCGGAGCAATTATATTCGGAGTTCCCGTCGGCATACTGTGCGCCGTATTCCTCGCGCATTACTGTCCCAAAGGGCTTTATACGATATTAAAACCCGCCGTTGACCTGCTCGCCGGCATACCTTCAATAGTGTACGGCTTCTTCGGCCTCGTCGTGATCGTTCCTGCGATGCAGGCTGTTTTCAGAACCAGCGGAAAGGGAATACTTACAGCGTCCCTGCTTCTTGGAATAATGATACTTCCCACGATCATAAGCGTTACGGAGGCGTCGCTCAGAGCCGTGCCCGAGGCATACTTCGAGGGCTCCCTCGCCCTTGGCGCGACAAAGGAGAGAACTATTTTCAGATCGGTAATGGTTGCGGCTAAATCCGGAGTAATGAGCGGCGTTATACTTGGAGTTGGACGCGCCATCGGAGAGACAATGGCCGTTATCATGGTTGCCGGAAACCAGGCGGCCATACCGGACAGCGTTCTCAAGGGAGTAAGGACTCTTACGGCAAACATCGTTCTTGAGATGGGTTACGCTTCAGGACTTCACAGGGAGGCGCTTATTGCCACGGCTGTTGTGCTTTTCGTGTTCATACTTATTATAAACGTGTGCTTTTCACTTGTTAAAAGGAGGAACGGATAATGCAGAAGTTAAAGGAATACACAAAACATCCCGGTTCCTTCATCGTATTTATACTTATTATTCTGGCGACGATCATAACGGTCGGAACAATGCTTTTCCTTGTGGCCTATATACTTTTAAAAGGCATACCGAACATAACGCCCCAGCTTTTTGAATGGGAATATAATTCGGATAACGTCTCAATGATGCCGGCCATAATCAACACGGTCCTTATGACCGGGGCAACACTGCTTATGGCAGTCCCCATTGGAGTTTTTTCCGCTGTATATCTTGCGGAGTACGCAAAAAAAGGATCAAAATTAGTTAAGCTCATAAGGGTGACGGTGGAGACGCTTTCCGGTATACCGTCCATCGTATACGGCCTTTTTGGATTCCTTGCCTTTGTTGTGGCGCTCAAATGGGAATATTCGTTCATATCCGGATCGATTACGCTCGCGATAATGGTTCTTCCTCTCATAATGAGGACTACGGAGGAAGCGATTATGGCTGTACCGGATTCTTATAGAGAGGGCTCCTTCGGACTGGGAGCCGGCAAACTGAGAACCGTGTTCAGGATAGTCGTTCCCACGGCTATGCCCGGTATACTTTCCGGAGTAATACTCGCCATAGGAAGGATCGTCGGAGAGACGGCCGCACTGATTTTTACGGCGGGAACAACGGCCGCTGTTCCGAAAGATATTTTCTCATCCACAAGAACGCTTGCCGTTCATATGTACTGCCTGCTTTCCGAGGGACTTTATACGGAACAGGCCTATGCCACGGCTGTAATACTTCTTGCGATGGTAATTATAATCAACGCCTTGTCCAGTTTCTGCGCCAAGAAACTTACTAAGAAATAACGGAGGGACAACATGAGTAAGATAGAAATAGAAAATATGAAACTTTATTACGGCGACTTCGAGGCCATAAAGGGCATAGACCTTTCCATTCCCCCCAACGAGATAACGGCCTTCATAGGACCGTCAGGATGCGGAAAGTCAACGGTGCTCAGATCGCTCAACAGAATGAACGACCTTATCGAGGACTGCAAAATAACGGGTAAAATAATGCTTGACGGCGAGGATATTTACGGAAATATGGACGTAAACCTTCTCAGGAAAAGAGTCGGAATGGTTTTCCAGAAGCCCAATCCTTTCCCCATGAGCATTTACGATAATATCGCCTACGGCCCCAGAACCCACGGCATACACTCAAAAGTAAAACTTGACGAGATAGTTGAGAAATCCTTAAGGGACGCGGCATTGTGGGACGACGTTAAGGACAGGCTCAAAAAGAGCGCCCTTGACATGAGCGGAGGCCAGCAGCAGAGACTTTGCATAGCCAGAGCGCTTGCGGTAGAGCCGGAAGTTCTGCTTATGGACGAGGCTACAAGCGCCCTCGACCCTATTTCCACATCAAAGATCGAAGACCTTGCTATGGAGCTTAAAAACAAGTATACTATAGTCATGGTAACGCATAATATGCAGCAGGCGGCCAGAGTATCGGACAAGACCGCGTTTTTCCTCCTCGGAGAGGTCATAGAGTTCAACGATACGGAAACACTGTTCTCGATGCCAAGGGACAAGAGAACGGAGGACTATATAACAGGGAGGTTCGGCTAATGAGAAACAAATTCGACGAGCAGCTTGAAAAACTGCACATAGAGCTCATAAAAATGGGCGCTTTATGCGAGGAAGCCGTTTCAACGGCGATACTTGCGCTTGAAAAAAACGACGTAAAAATACTTAATAAGGTTTTTGAGACCGACAGCGAGATAGATCAGGCCGAAAGAGACATTGAAAGGCTCTGCATGAAGCTCCTTCTTCAGCAGCAGCCCGTCGCCACCGACCTGAGAGTTATTTCCTCGGCGCTTAAGATGATAACGGATATGGAACGTGTAGGAGATCAGGCTTCCGACATCGCGGAGATATCCAAGATCATAATTGAGGAAGGCAGAGGAATAAACGAGGATATGAAAAAAATGGCTCACGAGGCCGTTAAGATGGTTACGGACAGCGTTGATTCCTTCGTAAAGAGGGATCTTGATCTGGCAAGAAAGGTCATTGCCTACGACGATGTTGTGGACGACTGGTTCACCAAGATGAAAAAAGAGGTCATCGACCTTATTACAAAGGACGGATCTTCCGGAGAATATTCCATTGATCTGCTTATGATAGCTAAATATCTTGAGCGTATCGGCGACCATGCCACGAACATCGCCGAATGGGTGGAATATTCCATCACGGGAACAAGAAGCCATAACAACTGAGGTGAGCGGATTTGGTATCTTATGAGGAAATAAAGAAAAATCCGGCCATAAACACATATATCAGGAAAGCTGACGAATCTCTGAGGGCGCTCGGTTACACCGAGCACTCCTTTGCCCATGTCGGAAATGTGGCGGCAACGGCGGAGTACATACTCAGAACAATGGGCTACAGCGAGCACGACATAGAGACGGCCAAGATCGCGGCGTATCTCCACGACATCGGAAATCTTGTCAATAGGGTGGATCATTCCCAGAGCGGAGCGGTAATGGCCTTCCGCCTTCTGACAAACCTTGAGATGGAGGCCGAGGACATTGCGACCATAACTACGGCCATCGGAAACCATGACGAGGGCAACGGAGTGCCTGTAAACGCAGTGGCGGCGGCGCTTATCCTGGCTGACAAGTCGGATGTAAGGCGCTCAAGGGTGAGAAACAACGATATTTCCACCTTTGACATCCACGACAGGGTAAATTATTCCGTTGTCAGCAGCAGGCTCGTAATAAATGAGGACAAGACGTTCATTACCCTGGTGCTTTCCATTGATACGAATTACGGCTCGGTAATGGATTATTTTGAGATATTTCTCGGCCGTATGATACTTTGCAGAAAAGCGGCCGAAAGGCTTGGGCTTCAGTTTAAGCTGATGATAAACGACCAGCCTTTAATTTGATCTACAGGAAGGGAAAAACTGATGATATATTTGCTTGAAGATGATGAAAGCATCCGCAGCTTTGTGGAATACGCTCTTAACAATTCGGGACTTGAGTCCAAAGGATTTGAAAAACCGTCCGATTTCTGGAAGGGCATAGGCGAGGAGATACCTTCCCTCGTCATTCTTGACGTTATGCTTCCTGAGGAGGACGGCCTTGAAGTGCTTAAAAAGCTGAGAAACAGAAGCGAGACGAAAAAGGTGCCGGTAATAATGCTTACGGCAAAAGATTCGGAATATGATAAGGTTATCGGACTTGATTCCGGAGCCGACGACTATGTTTCAAAGCCCTTCGGAATGATGGAGCTTATATCAAGGATAAAGGCGCTCCTCAGAAGAACGGCCGAGGAGACGAAAAAGGATGAATATACGGTCGGCGGACTTTATGTATGCCCTTCAAAGCATATAGTCAGGGCAAACGGAAACGACGTCGTCCTGACATATAAGGAATTTGAACTGCTCTGCCTGCTCATATCAAACAGGGGAACGGTTTTCAACAGGGATCAGATACTCCAGAGGATATGGGGATTCGAGTTTGACGGAGAAAACAGAACCGTAGACGTCCACATAAGAACTCTCAGGACAAAACTCGGAGACTGCGGACGGCTTGTTGAGACGGTGAGAGGAATAGGCTATAAAATAGGAGGGTAAAAGATGACCGGAAAAATATTCCGCAGTATAATCTGTGCTTCACTGGTCACCCTTATTGCCTGCTTTGTGCTGATCATGGGGATACTCTATGAGTATTTCAACGGCAGCCTTCTGCGGGAGCTCAAAAACGAGGCGGATATTATTCAGCAGGGCATAGAGCTTTACGGCGAGGAATATCTTGAGGATACGGATTTCGCCAACCGCATCACATGGATAGACACGGACGGAACGGTTATTTACGACAGCATGGTAGAGGCTGACGAGCTTGAAAACCATCTTGAGAGAGAAGAGGTAAGAGAGGCCTTTGATGAAGGAAGCGGATCCAGCCAAAGATATTCGGCGACCATAGCCGAAAGAAACGTATATTACGCTAAGCTGATGGACAACGATACCGTTATAAGGATCTCAAGCTCCCAGTATACGGTATGGACGCTTCTGCTTGCGATGCTGGAACCCATAATATTCGTGTTTGTCATCGTGGCGGCCCTGTCGGTATTCCTGGCCGTAAAGCTCTCGAAAAAAATAATAGAGCCTCTGAACGGAATGGATCTTGACAACCCGGACGTGGACGGAAAATATCCGGAGATAGCGCCGCTTCTGAAAAAAATAAGCCGTCAGAATATGCTTATCGACAGACAGATGCGGGCGCTGAAAAAGAACGAGGAAGAATTTATGACCATAACCTCAAATATGAGCGAAGGCCTTGTCATAATAGATAATAAAACAAACGTGCTGTCCTATAACAAGGGCGTACTGAACCTTTTGAACAGAGAGAACGCCGAGATAGGCGACAGCGTTTTTGTCCTTAACCGCTCGGAGGGCTTCAGAGACGCCGTAGATAAAGCTATAGACGGAGAGCATGGAGAGGGCAGTTTTGAGGTTGACGGCCGTATATGCCAGGTGCTCGCCAATCCCGTTTTTGACGGCGGAAGCGTAAGGGGAGCGGTAATACTTGTTATGGATGTGACGGAAAAGGAAAGCCGAGAGGCTCTCAGACGGGAGTTTACGGCAAATGTTTCCCACGAGCTTAGGACGCCGCTCACGTCAATATACGGAATATCGGAAATGATGATGAACAACATCGTAAAGCCCGAGGACATAAACCGTTTCGCGGAGAACATACACAGCGAAAGCGGAAGGCTCATAAATCTTGTGAACGATATTATACGTCTTTCTCAGCTTGACGAGCTTTCAAACGGTGTGGAAAAAACGCCCGTTGATTTGTATGAATCGGCAAAAAGCGTGGCGCTGAGACTTTGCGAGCTCGCGGCAAAAAACGAGGTGACTATTGAAGTCACCGGAGAAAGCGCCGTAGTAAACGGAGTGCCGTCCATGATAGACGAGATAATATACAACCTCTGCGAAAACGCCGTGAAGTATAATAAGCCCGGCGGAAAGGTCACCATATTCACCGGCGAGGAAAACGGCAAAAAAGTTATAAAGGTTTCCGACACAGGCATAGGTATACCAAAGGAACATCTTAACAGGATTTTTGAGAGGTTTTACAGGGTTGACAAAAGCCACTCCAGAAAGATAGGAGGCACGGGTCTCGGCCTGTCTATAGTAAAGCATGGCGCGGCCTATAACGGAGCCCATGTCACCGTGGACAGCAGGGAAGGAGAAGGCTCGACGTTTACCGTTATATTTGAGAAATAACTGATAAAAATAATTGATAAAAATAATTGATGCAAAGCCCGGACGCGACACGAAAAATGAAGCTCTCCGGGCTTTTTTGTCGCTCGTTTGCGAGTGTAAAAATATGGATATTATGAAATAATAGACATATACGCAAAGGAGTGATTCTATGAAAAAACTGATAGCCTTGCTTACGGCCGCCATCGCTTTGATAATTGCGTTTCCGCAGACCATATACGCTGAATATATAGGGAAGGGAGTACACGAGGCATATATTTACGGCTATCCGGACGGAACGATAAGGCCGGAGGAAAGCCTGACAAGGGAGGAGGCCGCCTCCATGCTCTTCGCTGTGTTTAAAGAAAGCCTTTCCGCCGATGGAAAAAGCGTTCCCGTATTTGCGGACGTGCCCCGCGAAAGATGGTCGTTTCAAACGGTGAACGCCCTTTACGCCAATGGGGCCTTGAGCGGAAACGAAGGGAAGTTCCGTCCGGACGATAAAATAACGAGGGCGGAGATGGCCTCAATTATATACCGTCTGGCCGATTACGAGCCAGGAACAAAAAAATTTACGGATATTGACGGACACTGGGCGCAGAAAGCCATAGAGAATACCGCTGCGAGAGGATGGCTTGCCGGATATACCGACGGAACATTCCGACCGGACGGGAATATTACAAGGGCGGAAGCCGTATTCCTAATAAACGGCGCTTTGGACAGAAGGCCGGAAAGCGAGGACGCGCTTCTTAACGATATGAAAATATGGACTGATAACACGGACACCGGCAAGTGGTATTATATAGCCATACAGGAGGCGTCAAACAGCCACGAATACTCCCTTAAGGACAACGGATACGAGATATGGGATCTGGTGACGGATAAATCTGAAAAAAAGGAAATAAGAGGATATGATTTGCTTGGTTATTGAAAAAAAGCTGCCAGCCGGTATATAAGGCTGGCGGCTTTTTTCGTAACGAATTACTTAAGAGTAAATTTGTTTTTATTAAAATCTATTATTCCTTCGCTTTTCAGCTTTCCAAGCACCGATGACAGCGCGCTCCTGTCAACGGCGAGATAATCGGCAAGCTCCCTGCGGTCAAAGGGGATAAAAAACGTGCGGCTGCCCGTTCTGGAAGAAACGGAGGAAAGGTAGGAAAGCACTTTTTCTTTTATTGATCGCTTTGAAAGATGTTCCACACGTCCGGTTAGAAAGATGTTTTTTTCGGCGAGTATCCTTATAAGATTCGCGGAAATATCAAAATGGAAGCCGCAGGCCGATGGGCAGGGGGTAACGGTTCGGTCTTTATCTATAAAAAGGACATCGCTTTTTTCCGGGGCGAAAACAGACAGGGGTATGCGGCCGACGCCGCCAAGAACAAAGGCTTCGCCAAAGAGCATGCCTTCTGTCAGCTCGGCGACTATGGTGACGCTCCCCCAGGCGTCTTCTTTTATTATTTGCAGTCTGCCCGAAAGAACTATGCCGATCTCTTTTATGGGATCTCCGGTATGATATACATATTCGTTTTTGCCGTAATGTCTTTCCCTTGCTCTGAGACATCCCATAACGGCAGTAATGCTGTATTCGGGAACCCCTTTGAACAGAGGGCATTTTTTTAAAGCCTCGATGTTGTTCATATTCATCCTCCTGTCTTAAAATATTTATAAGTTTATGTTGTATTTGCAACATACAATACAACTCAATTATATTAAAATAAGGTCACAAAGTCAAATAAGGAGGAAACGAATATGATAAGAAAGATAATAAAAATAGATGAAAGCAAATGCGATGGATGCGGACTGTGCGCGGAGGCCTGCCACGAGGGAGCCATAGGAATGGTTGACGGAAAGGCAAAACTTCTCAGAGAGGACTATTGCGACGGACTGGGCGACTGCCTTCCCGCCTGCCCGCAAAACGCCATATCTTTCGAGGAGAGGGAGGCTCCAGAATACAACGAGCAGGCCGTTTTGGCGGCCAAAGCGGCAAAGGGCAGACCGGCGCACGCCTGCCCTGGAAGTATGATGAAGAGGATGGAAAGGACAAACTCCGCCGAGATATCCGTGTCCGGGCCTGTAAGTCAGCTTTCCCAGTGGCCGGTGCAGATAAAGCTCGTGCCGGTAAACGCGCCATATTTTGACGGAGCAAACCTTCTTGTGGCTGCCGACTGCACGGCCTATGCCTTCGGCGACTTCCATAACAGGTTCATAAAAAACAGGATAACCCTCATCGGCTGTCCTAAACTTGACGAGGGAGATTATACGGAAAAGCTTACGGAGATAATAAAAAACAACGATATAAAGAGCCTTACTATAGTAAGGATGGAAGTGCCCTGCTGTGGAGCGCTGGAAAGAGCCGCTGTCAACGCGCTTAAAAACAGCGGAAAATTCATTCCCTGGCAGGTATATACGATAACTACGGACGGAAGGATAAAGGAATAATAACAATAATCCGAAAAAAAGCAAAATATTTTTCCTATTAATTTGATAGGGATTGACAAAGTGCCCGCGAACAATTAAAATTATAAAGCGTACGGAATAGATAAATGTTTAGTGCCCTGCCTAAAAAAGGCGGAGCAAGGAGGTTTTTTATATGCTGGAACTTAAAAATATACGCTGGCGCCTTCCTGACGGAGAAGAAATACTTAAGGACATAAGCCTTCAGGTGCCCGACGGACAGCTTACGGTAATAACAGGACCTAACGGAGGAGGAAAGACCTCTCTGGCCAAACTCATAGCAGGAATAGAAAAACCGTCCGGAGGACAGATAATCCTTGACGGTGAGGATATAACGGAGTGGGACATAACAAAGAGAGCCAAAAACGGCATAGGCTACGCTTTTCAGCAGCCCGTGCGCTTTAAGGGGCTTGCCGTAAAAGATCTTTTAGAGCTTGCCGCCGGAGAAAAGATGCCGGAGGGAAATATGTGCGATATCCTCGGCGAGGTCGGACTCTGCGCAAAGGATTATATAAACAGGGATGTGGACGCTTCTCTTTCCGGAGGAGAAAGCAAGAGGATCGAGATCGCCACGGTGCTTGCGAGAAAGAATGTCAGAATACTCGTGTTTGACGAGCCGGAGGCGGGAATAGATCTCTGGAGTTTCGCCGGACTTATCGACGCTTTCCAGAGAATAAAGAGCAGACATTCCGAGGCGCTGCTCATCATTTCCCATCAGGAAAGAATACTTGAGATCGCCGACAAAATAGTAGTTATCGCCGACGGAAAGATACGCACGGAGGGAAATAAGGACGAAGTGCTTCCCCAGCTTCTTTCCGGAGAAAAGGGAGCAAGGTGTCCGCTCGGAAAAGACAGAAAGGAAGTGCCTGTAAATGAATAATATAACACGGTCTCTTCTTAGCATACTTTCGGACTGGAAGGGAGAATTTAAGGGAGCCTTCAATATAAGGGAGGACGGAGGCTGCGCCGGAAGGCAGTCATCGGCCAACATAAAAATAGAGTCAAAGAAGGATCTTCCCGGACTTGATATACACATCAAACCCGGCACAAAGGGCGAGACCGTATATATACCCGCCTGCGTTACCCATGGAAACATCGATGATGTCGTTTATAATGATTTCTTCGTAGGAGAAGGAGCGGACGTCGTTATCGTTGCCGGATGCGGCGTTCACACGGATAACGAGGAAGAGGCACGCCACAATGGAATCCATAGATTTTTCCTTGACAAGGGAGCCAAGGTGCTTTATAAGGAAAAACATATCGGAACCGGAAACGGCGAGGGAATAAAGAGAATAGACCCCGTTACGGATATAGAGCTCGGCGAGGACTCCGTGCTTGAGATGGATACGGTACAGCTTTCCGGAGTCGACAAAACAACAAGGACGACAAGAGGAAAACTCGGAGCGAGGGCAAAGCTCATAATCAAGGAGCGTATAATGACCGACGACGATGAAACGGCTACAACGGATTTCGAGGTATCCCTTGACGGAGAGGACTCGGGAGTTGATCTTATATCCCGTTCCGTTGCCAGGGATAATTCCTATCAGGAATATCATTCCGTTATAAAGGGCAACTGCCGCTGCACCGGACATTCGGAATGTGACGCCATCCTTGTCGGAAACGGAAGGGTAAACGCCGTTCCCGAGCTTTACGCCGGAAACATCGACGCGTCCCTTATACATGAGGCCGCCATCGGAAAGATCGCCGGAGAACAGATAACAAAACTTCGCACTCTTGGACTTACAGAGGAAGAAGCAGAGGCAAAGATAATAGAAGGATTTTTAAAAGCCTGAAAACGATTCCCCATTTGCGTATACCGCAGATGGGGATTTTTGTGTATCTCCGGGGACTCTTTTTGTCTTGTGCCAGCACTTGCAGATTAATTTTTTATTAATATTCCATATGAAAATTTGACGATAGGGCCGGGCAATGATATACTAAAAAGGCAGTGTTTTTTTAACCGGACACGCTTATAAAGACAAAATAAGATCAAAAGGTGATACAATGGATAATGAATTTGAAAAGGAAAATAAACAGGGGGCTTCACCGGAGAATAACGGAGAAACGGTGAACGGCGGCGAAACCGCCGAAAAGCCAGAAACCGCGGAGACGGCGGCCGAAGCCATGGAAAACGGCGATACCGCTTACGTTCAAAACGACGGAGCCGAAGAAATCAAAGACGACGGCACGGCGTCGGACAGTGGGGAAGCCGATGAGCCTTCCGAGGAAAAAACAGAGGAAGCCGAAGAAATCAAAGACGACGGCACGGCACCGGACAGTGGGGAAGCCGATGAGCCTTCCGAGGAAAAAACAGAGGAAGCCGGAGAAACCGAGACGAAAGACGGCGAGAAAGCCGAAAATAGCGAATCGGCCGAAGTTACGCCTGAAAACGGAGGAGAACAGGCGAAAAAAGGCTTTGTAGCCAGATACAAGGAAAGATATTACGCTAAGGAGGCGGCGAAGCGCGAGAGACAGAGGCTCAGCGATGAGAACATCAGACGAATAAGAGCGGAACGCCGCGCGGAAATGATGGCCAGGGAGGATGAGCTCAACTGGTTCCAGAAATTCCTCATGTCCGAGGGCAAATACATCAACTATGAGAACAAGCAGGCCATAGTGCTTATCACGTCTCTCATACTTGGAATCGTGCTTTTTATCGTAGTTATCAAGGCGGGCTTCATAACAAAGGAGAAGTTTGGCCTTGGCGGAGACGCTACGAAAGCTATAGTATATTCAAAGGACAACGAGCTTTACTGCTATGACCTTAAAAACGAGCCGGTTATGATATCCGATAACATTTCGTCCGGCGGAGCGGTATCCTACAGCTATGTTGGAAGCGGCACAACGGTGGCCGAGGACGGCGAAAGCGTTTACTTTATTGACAACGCAGCGTCAGACGGCTCGTTCAGCCTTAATTTCTATGAGGCCGGAGGAAACGCCGAGCCTTCTCTCATCAGCGACAGCGTTATCGACTATGAGATAAGCTATAAGGGCGAGGGATGCGTTTATGTTGTCCACGACGCTGAAACAAACGGGCTTACCCTTTACGCCTATGACAGGGACGGTGGAAAGACAGCGAAGATAGTTGACGGAATCGGTTCCGGAAATTCCAACTACGCTCTTTCATCCGACGGAGAAAAGGTAATTTACATTACCCGCGATGACAATGGAACAGCTCTCAACATATGCAATATCGACGGTACGGACGCTGAGGTGATCGATACGGACGTGGCTCAGTACATCGTGACAGAGGAAAGAGAGTTTTTATATTACATCAAGTCGGTTGTGGATGACAGCATGACAAGCAGCTACAGCGTTTATGAATACAATCTTAAGAAGGGCACGTCTCAGCTCATTGACGAGAATGTCATA
Source organism: Candidatus Metalachnospira gallinarum (assembly GCA_904378045.1). Taxonomy (GTDB): domain Bacteria; phylum Bacillota; class Clostridia; order Lachnospirales; family Anaerotignaceae; genus Metalachnospira; species Metalachnospira gallinarum. Next base: position 64,631 of record CAJFHC010000001.1, read on the forward strand.
ACGGTGGCGCTTCCTTCACAGGAGAACGCTCTTATATATTATAAGCTCAACGGAAACAAGATAAAGGCTTCCGACATAGTCAATGATGACGGAGACGACTCCGAGGAAACAAACGCTCTCAGGGAGCAGATAGCGGAATATGAGTTCAACGACATCGTCTGCTCGGCTTACCGATATGAGGACGGAGAAAAAACTCTTATAAGCGACTGTGTATTCACGGCGGTTCCCATGGATGACGAGGGCAAATTCATCGCTTATACGGAGCCGCAGAAACTTGACGAGATAAGCATAAATCTTTCCGAAATCTCATCCGTCGGCGAAGTATCCGCGCTCTACTATATGGAGGCAATGCAGGCCGAATGTGACACTTATATTTATAAATTAAACGGCTTTACGGATTATGTGGTATTCGAGAACCCTTATGTGTACTCATTCGCCAACGCCGAAAACAACAAGCAGTTTGCCTGCTTCACAAACTATGATCAGAATACCGGCGAGGGCAAGCTCATACTTGCGTCATTTAATGAGGATGGCGTAAGCTCATACGGAGAGCTTGAGGATGATGTAGTTTCCTTCCAGTTCGCGGGAGAAGGCTCACGAATCGCGTATATGAGAGGCGTCCAGGATGACGGAAGCGGAACGCTTATGTATGTGGAGAGCAACATCGCCGATGAGATAAGCGATTCGGCATATTATTACGAAGTGGCCGACGATTACTTCAGAAGGGTATTCTACCTTGAAGACTACAATCCTGATACATATGGAGGAACATTCCATTACTATCAGCAGGCGAAGGACGAAGTAATTGACGAGAATGTATATATGTTTGCCTACAGGAAGAACAATAACGCTCTTTATATGAAGGACTATGACGTCCTTACGGGCAAGGGAGACCTCTATTATCTGGACAACAAGAAATCCGTGCTTGTTGACGAGGACGTTTCCAGCGTATTTGATTTTTACGATATGGCTTAAGACAGGATGAAGAAAATGATTATAGAAACCTATTCTCAGGATGAGACGGAAAAAATCGGATATGATACGGCCATAAAGGCGCTGCCGGGGCAGATATACTGCCTCAGCGGCGATCTTGGCGTCGGAAAGACCGTATTCACAAGGGGATTTGCCCGCGGCCTTGGCATTGACGAGCATATAACAAGCCCGACCTTCACCATTATAAACGAATATGAGGGAAGGCTTCCGCTTTATCATTTTGACGTATACAGGGTGGCGGATCCGGAGGAGATGGATTATATCGGCTGCGACGAGTATTTCTTTGGAAACGGGGTATGCCTGATAGAGTGGGCGGAGCTGATAGAAGATATTATTCCGGAAAACGCGGTATGGATAAAAATAGAGAAGGACCTTGAGAAGGGTACGGATTACAGGAAGATAACGATCGGGGAGGATAAGGATGAAAATACTGGCTGTTGAGACGTCTGGAGCGGTGGCCGGAACGGCTGTCGTTGAGGACGGCGTTTTAAAGGCGGAATTTACGCTTAATCATAAAATGACACATTCGCAGACAATAATGCCCCTCATAGACGATATGAAGAGATATCTTGACCTCGATCTTAATGACGTGGATTACATTGCCTGCTCGGCCGGACCCGGCTCGTTTACGGGTCTCAGGATCGGAGCGGCCACGGCAAAGGGACTTGCCATGGGCGTCAAAAAGCCTATTGTACCAGTTTCGACCCTTAAGAGCCTCGCATACAATGTTTATATGACTGACGCGGTTATATGCCCGATCATTGACGCCAGGAGAGGGCAGGTGTACACCGCTTTCTGCGAGTGGAAGGACGGAAGGCTGACGGATGTTGTTACAGACAGAATAGCGATGATGGACGATGTGCTTAGCGAGGCGGAGGCCTTCGGAAGGGCAGTGATATTCGTCGGAGACGGAATATTCATCCACGGCGAAAAGATAAAAAGCCATGAAAACTTCGTTATTGCTCCGGCGTCCTGCAATATGCCCAGGGCGGCCAGCGTGGCGTCTTTGGCTGAGGAGTTTGTAAAGGAAGGAAAATTTATCGACGGAAGCGGTTTCGCTCCCGTGTATCTCAGAAAATCCCAGGCTGAGAGAGAGCTTGAGGAAAAAATGCGGGGAGCGGAAAAAGCATGATAAAGGTCATTCCTATGACGGAAGAATATATTGACGACGTGGCCGAAATAGATGAGCATTGCTTCCATGTGCCCTGGACGAGGACGGACTTTGAAAGGGAGATAAGGGAAAACAAGCTGGCGATCTATTTTGTTGCCGTAAATGAAGATAATAAAGCCGTGGGCTACGCGGGAATGTGGCATGTCGTAAACGAGGGCCATATTACAAATGTGGCTGTGCTTGAGAGCTACAGGAGAATGGGCATAGGCGATATGCTTATGGAAGCCCTTGAGGAAAGAGGACTTGAACTGGAAATGATAGGCATTACCCTTGAGGTAAGAATATCAAACTACGGCGCTCAAAAGCTGTATACGAAGCACGGCTATAAGCCCGAGGGCTTCAGAAAAAAATATTATACAGACACAAATGAGGACGCGATCATAATGTGGAAGTACTTTCCCAATTATGAGAATTACAGTGAGACGCTGTGAATGGGAGGTGTCCAATGAAAGAACTTAGCTATGAAGAACTGAAAAATGTATATGATCCCGAGAGCCTTGGATTTGACACAACGGAGAGCGTGGAGCCGTTCGACGGCATAATCGGACAGGAGAGGGCGGTAAAGGCCTTTGAGTTTGGGCTCAGCGTCAAAACAAAGGGATATAATATTTATGTCGCCGGACCGTCAGGCTCCGGAAAAACGACATACGCAAGACAGAGCGCCCAAAAAAAAGCCAAGGGCGAAAGGGTGCCCTATGACTGGTGCTATGTTTATAACTTTGACGATCCCAGGATGCCGCTTTCCCTCAGATTTGAACCGGGAGGAGGCAGGCAATTCAGGGACGATATGAACGAGCTCATCGCCTTTTTCAAAACCGAGCTTTCCAAGGCGTTCTCTTCGGAGGACTACGACAGACAGAAAACGGATCTTTCCCGTGTATATGACGAGAAAAGGGACGAATTGATAAAAAGGCTTGATGACATTGCCACCAACAACGGATTTTCGCTGAAAACATCCAGCGCGGGCATTATTTTTCAGCCCCTTGTCGATGGGAAGCTCATTGACGAGGAGGAATATGACAAGCTGGATGAGGCCGTTAAGGAAGGCATAAACGAAAGGCTCGAGTCCATGCAGGACGACGTAAATTCCATAATGAGGGACATCAAAGGAGTGGATAAGGAGTACCGTCAAAAGATGGACGATCTTGACTACAAGATAGGTATGTTCGCCATAGGGCACTATGTCAGTTCCCTCCAGGAAAAATATAAAAACAGCGAGAGAGTCATAAAATATCTGGAGGCCGTTCAGGAGGACGTTCTGGAAAACATAGACCAGTTTGCCGAAAACGAGCCCGACGAAGAGGATCCTATTATGGCTCTTATACCGAAAATAGGCGGAAACAAGACCGAGGACGCCACCCTTAAGTACAGGGTAAATCTCATTGTGGATAATTCACGGGCAGAGGGAGCTCCGGTGATCGTTGACTACAATCCGACGTATTACAATCTGGTCGGAGAAGTGGAATATGACAACGAATACGGAAATCTCACTACGGATTTTATGAAGATAAAGCCCGGCCTTATGCATAAGGCCAACGGAGGATATCTCATCCTTCAGGTGCAGGATCTGCTTAACAACGTGCAGTCCTGGGAGGCTCTGCGAAGGATCATAAAGACCCGTGAGATAGCTATAGAAAATTTAAGGGATCAGCTTGGAGGCATAGCGGTCACAACTCTTAAGCCAGAGCCCATACCGGCCGACGTTAAGGTCATACTGATCGGAGGAGCATATTATTACGATCTTCTGCGCAGCTATGACGATGATTTTTCAAAGCTCTTTAAAATAAGGGCGGATTTTGACTATGAGATGGACAGAAGCGGCGGCAATATAGATAAGATAGCGGGATTTATAAGCGCTTTCAGTAAAAACGAGGGAACGGCTCCATTTGACAGTTCCGCTGTTGCCGCTGTTATAGGATATTCATCAAGAATAGTGGAGAGCCGTAAAAAAATGTCCACAAGGCTCAATCTTATAAGCGAGATACTGGCCGAGGCCGCAGCTTGGGCGGAAATGGACGGCGCGAAGATCGTTACGGCCGAATATATAAAAAAGGCTGAAAAAGAAAGGGAGTACCGCCTTTCCATGTATCAGGAAAAAATGAACGAAATGCTTGATGACGGCACGGTTATGATAGCCACCGATGGAAAATGCGTCGGAAAGATAAACGGCCTTGCCGTGCTTGATATGGGAGACTATGCTTTCGGAAGCCCCACAAGAATAACGGCAACAACATATATGGGAAAATCAGGCATAGTGAACATCGAGAAAGAGGCGGAAATGAGCGGCCCTACGCATAATAAGGGAGTGCAGATCATAACGGGCTATCTTGGAAGCATGTATGCTCAGGATATGCCTCTGTCATTAAGCTGCCGTATAGCTTTTGAGCAGAATTACAACGGCATAGACGGCGACAGCGCGTCAAGCACCGAGCTATACTGTATTATTTCCAGCCTTTCGGGAATACCTGTGGATCAGTCCCTTGCCGTGACCGGTTCGGTGAACCAGTACGGAGAGATACAGGCCATCGGAGGAGTTACCTATAAGGTTGAGGGATACTTTGACCTGTGCAAAAGAAGAGGACTTACGGGACGGCAGGGCGTAGTCATACCTATGTCAAACGTGAGGGATCTTGTGCTTAAGGATGAGGTAATAGAAGCCGTTAAGGACGGAATGTTCCATATATATCCCATATCCACCATAGACGAAGGGCTTGAGATACTTCTTGGCGCCGAGGCCGGAAAAAGGGATGAGAACGGAGAATATCCTCCGGAAACGATCCATGGCAGGGTAATGGCGAAACTCAGGGAGTTTAATGAGCTAAATGATGAAGAGTGATCTAAAAAATAATTTTTGCCAAAAACTGTTCTGCGCTTTTTGACATATATAACCGGCTTGGCAGCAAGCCGGTTTTTAACTATAAAAGGAGCCGGGAGTGATATTATGCTTGACGAATATAATACCATACTTGAGACGGCTGAGGCGGAGCTCATTGAAAAAAAATCAAGATTTATCGCCACGGTCCGTCCGGTAAAAAGCGAGGATGAGGCGCGGTCCTTTATTGCGGAAATGAGAAAAAAATACTGGGACGCGACACATAACGTATTCGCCTATCAGATAGGCGACAGAAACGAGATACAGCGCTCAAGCGACGATGGAGAACCCCAGGGAACGGCGGGGAAGCCGGTGCTTGACGTGCTTATGGGCGACGACATAAAAAACACGGCCGTTGTTGTTACAAGATATTTCGGAGGCACCCTGCTTGGAACGGGAGGTCTTGTGCGCGCCTACGGACGGTGCGCGAGACTTGGGATAGAGGCCGCCGGCATAGCGAGGGTAAAGCATTATAAGGAATGTTCCGTATCGACTGATTATACGACATCCGGGAAAATACAGTATGAGATAACAAAGGGCGAATATATACTGGAGGATACGGTATACACGGACAAGGTGGAATTTATAGTCCTTCTTGACAGCGACAACGAAAAGAAATTCTCAGATATGATAAGCGAGGCGACCCTTGGCCGGTCGGATGTGATAACCTTAAGAGAAATATACGGAGCTTGGGTCAACGGAGAGCTTAAAGAGGTATGACACTTTGATATAAATGTAGGACAACAGACAGGGTGTTATCTGACAATGATAGTTTATCTGACATGTTTATGTTTTTTATGTTTTTAGATAAATACCTTATATAGATTTTGCACAAAAAACACTTTTTTATTTAGCAAGGTATTTATAAAAAATAAGTATATATTATTATGTCATTACATTACAAAATGTAGATTGTTATAAGCCTATATTGACAAAAAGGACGGATAATAGTATATTCTTTACATAAGTATTTGCCAATATTATATATTATACTTAATTGATTTTACATAAGTCAGACATTGTTGTATGACATCGGAATCATCTTCGGCAAATATTTATTTACAGGTTGTATGACGTATGTCAATGCAGCCGGAATTATTCATACGAAGGGAGAGAGCTTTAACCGCGGGCCGTTTTTGGGAGAACACGGCCAAAAAAATTAAATCATCGATACATAAAAGAAAAAGGGGGACTTTCTTTATGGCAGAATCATCAACAGCTAAAGTTGCCGGCTGGGGAACAGCGTTCAGCGTTGCTTCAGTTTGGTTCGGAACTCATGTAGGAGGAGGATTTGCAACAGGTAACCAGGCCATCCAGTACTATGTACAGTTTGGTTGGTGGGCAGCTTTCCTTCCTATCGTAGCTATGGGTATCCTTGCTCTCGTTCTTAAAGAGGCAATGACAATGGCTACAACAAGAAATATGTATACATACAAGGAAGTATTTGCAGAACTCTGGGCTCCTTATACAAAGCTCGAGCTCACAATGGAAGTATTCAACTTCGTTATCATCCTCGCAGCCGTTGGAGCAGCCGTAGCCGGCGCCGCAACTCTGCTTACAAGCTTTGGTATTCCTTACGGATTATCAGTAATCATCATCGGAATTATCCTCGTATTCCTCGTTATCTTCGGTGTAGGCCTTATCATCAAGGCTTCAGCCGTTATGACGATCGTAATACTTGTTTCATCATTCACGATGTATTTTATCGGTATCGCAAACCATTGGGATGCTGTTGCTGAAGCATTCACAAGACCTCAGACACAGATCGGACGTTCAATCCTTCAGACGATCGTTTACTCAGGATTCCAGTGCGTTGCCGTACCTTCGATGATCGCCGCTGCTTCTGTACTTAACGTAAAGGGCGTAAACAGAACATCATTACTTGGATGGATCATGAACGGCGCTGCTCTTGCCGTATCATGCGTACTCCTTCTTGGATGGTATCCCGACGTTGTTGCAGCTGAACAGCTCACACTTCCTAACCTTTATGTATGTAACACTCTTGGAATCGGTATCCTTGGTGTTTGCTACCAGGTATCACTGTTCTTCGCATTCATCTCAACCTGCGTTACAACAATCTTCACAATGGTTCAGAAATTCGAGAACAAAATGCTTGTTAACACAGTTAAGAACCTTAAGGTTAGACGTGTAATCGTTGCTATCATCGTTATCGCTGTTTGCCTCTGCGTATCAATGGTTGGTCTTGACAACATCATCAAATACGCTTACGGATACTGCGGATATCTCGGAATCATCGTTATCACGATTCCTATGCTCACAATCGGACGCAGCAAGAACAAAAAATATATTGCTGAGCATCCCGAGTGCGTAAAATAATAAAGTAAAGCGGTTAAATTTCTCCCGGCACTATATGTGCCACAACTGAGCTCCGGCCTTAGGGCCGGGGTTCTTTTTTGCGTAAAATCAATATCTGTTATATAAATTTTATCCACCCTGTAAGTTGCCGGAAACAACTTAAAACCGCTGCATCCATTGATATTTCAATGTTTGTAGCGGTTTTTACCAACATTTTTTGTCCTATAACCCAAGGAATCACATACAAAAAGCGGCTAAGACACTCATTTTAACCGCTTTTTTCAGCCGAAAACGTGACTCGATTCTAAAACAGACCCGGAACAGATCAAATAAGTCCGGCGCCTGACAAAGCGATGGAGTTGGCGGAAATTCTGAAAGACATGGACATTTTTGATGGGAACTAATAAATAAAATATAATGATACAATATTTAACAGCGCATTAAATTTTGCCTGTATTTGGGTAAGGAAATGCCATACAGCGAGCTTATAAAAATTTTAACTGCATACGGGAATATAACGCCGCATTTTATTTTGATAAAAACGAAGGCATTACGCAGACGCTTGATGCCGAAGCCCCAGCTCTAAGTCGTCCGAAACGAATTCTGCTTCTCTGCCTTCTGATTATATTATACCACAAGCCTCCGAAATATCAATCTCAGCCAAAAGGTTTTAATAGAAACATATAAGGCATAGCTCTGGGAGCAGGGCTATGCCAGCAAAAAAATCAATGAAATTTTAATCAGTCATCCATAAGCCGGCTCACATTCTCATACAGTTCTTTTTCCTCATCGGCTCCGGTGGTTTTATCGATTATAAGCGATAAAACGATTATACCTAAAATGTTTGATAAGAATCTGACAACGGTAAATTTTATACCGAGCTGAGACGCCTCGAAAAGAGTCATAGGTATTTTTACAGCCGACCATGCTCCTAAAAACATAAACACATTAAAAAGAGAAACGCCCTTTTTTATGAACATTCCGGCGATTGGAAAAGCGGCGTAAAGAGGACCGGACGAGAAGGAGCCGAGGGCAAAGGCAATCAGTCCACCCATAAATCCGGAGCCTTTGCCAAGATATTTCATCATCGCGCTTTTGGGTATCCATACGTCCATAAGCCCCATGAGCATAAAAATCGGAGGAACTACGCAAAGCATTTCCAATATATAATCCGCGGTCAGCGAAAATGATTCTTTTCCCGTGCCGGGGCTGATCAAAAGCAAAGAAGCGTCAAAAATAAATATAAAAATAAGAAATTTGTGCTTTAAAAGTTTATCCTCAAATTTTTTTATCATATGATCACTCCAATAATGCATGAAGCAGCGACAGAGGCTGCAAGTGACAGCAGGTTCCTTTTTAAAGATATTCTTTTCCCGAAGTATTTTGACTCCAAAGGAAATGTCGCTATACCGACCATCATTAACGTGCAAATAAACAGAGCTATCTGCGCGTATCCGGCTCCGGCGCCGATTAAAGAGGCGGCAAGCGGAAAGGCGACAAAACCGGGTATGAGGGTTATGCAGCCTGCCGCCCCGGCTATGATCATTCCTTTTACCCCGGATTTTGAACCAAGTAACGTTGAAATCATTTCTTCATCGAAAACGGAGAGCAATATCCCTATAAGAAGCAGGATGGAAAGCATTGACGGAAGTATATTTATGAAAGCTTTACCCGCTTTTATCAATGAGGCTCTTGTTTTCTGCCTGTCTTTGCAAAAAGATACGCAGAGGGATATGGCTGCCGCCAAATATAAAAATATTGCGAACATTCAATTTTCACCTCCATATTTTGATTGACGAAACACTGCCGCCATTCAAATGACTATAAAAAAGTGGTATACTTTTACTGTATAAATTATATCAGACAGGAATGTTCATACTGTGTATCCGCAGATACAGTTACCAATATAATTAAGGAGTGGCGGAAATGGAACGGCTTATATCAACACTATCAAAATGTCCTGTTTTCAATAATATGTCTGAAAACGAGATAGAGAGCGTCCTGAAAGAATACAAATATATGACGGAGGCCTTTGAAAGGGGAGAGGTTATATTCCGCGCGGGGGATAAGTCCAGAAGAATAGGGATTATAATTTACGGTTGTCTGGAAATGCGAAAATATCTTCCGTCAGGCAATATTTTAAGCATGTTTCACAGAAAAGAAGGGGAAATGACAGGCGGAAGCATCGCGTTTTCAGGAAGCCCGAAATATCCCTGCGATGTTATTGCGAAGGAGCAGAGCCGGATTTTATGGATAGACAGGGACGAAATATTTGAGATGGTTTCAAAAAACAGGAAGATAGCGACAAATATTTTGAGAATATCGGCTGACAGGATAATGTGTCTGGAAAAGAGGATAGAACTGTTTTCCTTTTACTCCATTCGGGATAAAATAGCTTTTTCCCTTATTAACGACCTTTCAGCCCGCGAAGGCGTGGAAATAATTTTACCGTTCACGAAAACAGCCTGGGCGGAATACTTAAATGTGTCACGCACGTCTTCAAGCAGGGAGCTGAAGTCAATGGAACTTGACGGAATAATAAAGGTAAACGGAAATAAAATAATTCCGCTTGATATCGGAGAGCTTAACAAAGTGATGTGGTAAAATTTAATACACATAATGAATGACATATAAAAATTCCGCCGCTGAAGTCATATCCAGGGCGGAATTTGTTATATAATTTATCAATATGCTACATTCGGAACTCCGAGGTACGATTCGGGACTGACGGGCGAGCCGTTTACACGAACCTCAAAATGACAGTGGTTTCCGGTGGAGTTTCCGGTACTTCCTATTTTGGCTATCTGCTGGCCTCGGCTTACGCTGTCTCCCTTTGAGCAGGTAAGACTGGAGTTATGTCCATAGAGCGTAACAAGATTATTACCGTGGTTGATCATTACAGTATTTCCGTAGCCGTTCATCCATCCGGCATAGATTACCGTTCCGGCCTCGGCCGCTACTACAGCGGAACCATAGCTTGCGGGAATATCATATCCTGTATGGAACTCGCTTCCGGTACCTATGGGCCTGTCTCTGGTTACGAAACCGCTGGAAAGGCTTGAGCTTGAAGCGGAACGTGAAGGAACGGGCCAGTTGAGCTGTCCTCCGGTATATACGAAGGTCGTTGCCGACGAATCCTCAGCAAGGAGCTGATTGATCAGGGCGGCGGCTTCCTGGCTGGCTTTTTCGTTGCTTTCGATGAGCTCGGCATATTTTTCGGCGTCCTGAGCGTAAGAAGCGACAAGGGCTTCTTTTTCAGCGACAATAGCGTCAAGGCTGTCCATCTTTTCCTGAGCCACGCCAAGAAGGTACTCGGACATTTCCTTTTCTTCGGCTATTTCCTCTGTTCTTGTTTTTATCTCATTCTGGGTCTCCGTAAGCTGACTTAGTATGTTATTGTCATATGCCATAATATCCTCGATATACTGCATACGTCTTACCATGTCCGTAAAGCTCTCGGAATTAAGAAGAATGTCAAGATAGCTTAACTGGCTGCTCTCATAGAAAAATCTCATTCGTCCGGAAAACGTGACAAACTGATCTTCCCTGCGCTGGGTAGCCTCCTCAAGGGCTCTTTCGGATTCCTCAAGTCTTGCCGTGACATCGTCCAAATCGGCCTGAGCCTCGTCAAGCTCGGCCTGAGCGGCATTCAAAACACCGTCCATAGCCGTTATCTCGGCCTCAACGTCGGCCTGCCTTTCTCTCGCTTCATCCAGCTTTTTCTGGGCTTCCCTTGTCTCTGCGGCAAGCTGTTCCCTCTCGTTTTGAAGCTCCGTGAGAGTTTTTGCCTCCGCGCTTCGTATGTCCGCCAGTGGAGAGGCGAGGGCGACTGCCGCCGTAAGGGCGAGAGCGGTTATATATTTTATGTGTTTTTTCATCATATCACCCTTATTATTCACATAATTTCTTGTGACATTATACTACACAAAGGGACAAAATGCAATAAAAGCGGATAAAATCAACATTTTACTATGTAAAATTAATAAACTGTTCAATATTTTTTAATTTTGCTCTAATTAAAAACGGGCTTAATAAACGGCGGCTCATTCAAATCCATCAGCGCCTTTTTGAACAGAGTACAATAAAGAGGAGGGCAGCCGTATATACAGCCGCTCTCCTAAAAAAGGGGAAGAATTAAATATGGAGAATTATTTACAGATCTTTTTTCAGGAAACATCCATACATCCATGGACGCCTGTCTTTGAGCATGGGATATGCCGCCCTTCCGAGCCTTAGGTCGGAAGCCTTAAGCGTTCCGATAACAAGATCCTCGCTGTCAAGAACGCTTTCGGAGATTATATCGCCGAAATTGTTGATTATCTTACTATGGCCGGCTCTCTGCCAGAGTCCTGTGTTTCCGCCCATATCGTGCTTTCCGCCGGCGGTGCAGGCAACAAAGCACATCTGGTTTTCAAGGGCTCTGATCCTGGGAGCGGTATTAAAGAGATATTGCTTCTCCTCGCCGATGCCTACTCCGCCGCCCTTGCCCTCGGCTGTTTCCTTAGCGTCTCTTACAGCGACGAATCCAATAAATACGCAAATTTCCGCGCCGTTTATGGCAATCATTCTTGATGACTCGGGGAAGAAGAGCTCATAACAGATTATCATTCCGATCTTTCCGATGGATGTGTTATAAACCTTCGGCTCGGTTCCCTGTATAAAATAATCCTTTTCTATGAGCGGAAGGTGAATTTTCCTCGCTACTCCGACGAATCCTTCCGGGCCGACAAGCACGGCCGAGTTATAGGGAACCATGGTGGCCGGAGTCCTTTCGGCTATACCGAAGATAACATAGCAGCCGACTTCTTTAGCGGCCTCGATGATCCTGTTTGTGGCCGGGCCGGGGACGGGCTCCGCTCCGAGATTCCAGTAATCGCGCCTGTTTTCCGGATTGCTTTCGCGAATATATCCGCTAATGGAAAGCTCGGGGAAAACAACGAGGTCAGGATGCTCTGACTTAAGCGAGAGAATTTTGTCAACATGATACTGAATATTCCTTTCCTTTTCATATACAGAATAAGTTTCCGCCTGTACACAAACAACCTTAAGATTTTCTTTCATATGGCAAACCTCCAATGCTTATTTGACAAATACCGTACATAACGAGGGAACGTATGTAAGCACGAAGAGTATGACTATGGACGCTATGATAAACGGTATAGCCTTAGGAATGATCTCCGAGAACTTACATTTGGCAATATCGGCCGCAACATAAAGGTTTGGTCCTACAGGAGGCGTTACCTGACCGATGGAAAGGTTAACAACCGTGATAACACCGAGGTGGAGCAGGTCGATATTCAGGGCCTGAGCTATGGGGATAATAATCGGGAGCAGTATATACATCGCCGATACACCGTCCATAAGACATCCGGCAATAAGGAATACAATGTTTATTACAAAGAGCATCACATACTTGTTGTCCGTGAGCTGGAGAGCCATGTTCGTGAGAGCCGTGGCGATTCCCTGATGGGCGAGAACGTAGGAGAAAACTCCGGCGCAGGCAACAATGAGCATGATAACTCCTGTGGTCGCTACGGATCTTTTGAGGGTTCTGATGAGCCCTTTGAAGTTCATATCTTTATAAATAAACATTCCGACGATAATGCTGTATACGGACGCTACGGCAGCGGCTTCGGTCGCCGTGAAGATGCCTCCGTAAATGCCGCCGAGGACGATAACGGGGCTCAATATTCCCCAGAAAGCGTCTCCAAGAGCCTTAAGTTTCTCTTTTTTAGTATATTTTGTTAAACTGCCTCTCCATTTGTATTTCCTTGAGTAATAGAAAACGATAACGCAGAGAGCAAGGGCGTAAAGTATACCGGGGATAAAGCCTGATATAAACAGATCGCCAATCGAAAGCCCGGTTATCATACCGTATACGACAAATGAAATACTGGGCGGTATGATCGTTCCAAGCGAGCCCGAGATGGCTGACAGAGCTCCGGAGAATGATTTATCATAACCCTCGGAGATCATGGCGGGAATAAGTATGGAGCCGACGGCGGCTACCGTAGCGGTTCCGGAACCTGATATAGCCGCGAAGAAGAGGGCAACGACGATCATAACGTATCCGAGGCCGCCGTATACCGATCCGATAAACATCTTAGCCACATTTATCAATCGCTTTGATATTCCGCCCTCGTCCATCGCCGTTCCGGCAAGAACGAAAAGGGGAATGGTAAGCAGTGTGAATTTTTCAACCGTTGATTGTAAGATCGACGGTATTGATGTGATGGGGAACCCCGCCGTAAGCAGGGTGAAGGCGCTTGAAAGGCCGAGAGCAATGGCTATGGGTACATTCAGCACTATCAAAGCCGCAAGGGTCACAAAAAGAATTACGGTACTTGTCATTTCGCCTCACTCTCCTTTTCCTTTTCAGCCTTTTTCTTTTTGAAATATCCCTGGTAGTATCTTATTACGCAGAGTATACCCGAAAGAGGTATCATAAGACCTATGATCCAGGAGGGCATAAGAAGCACGGCGCTTCTAAGCCCAATCTGTATTTTGCTGGCGACCATTTCAAATCCATAAATGATCATTATGGCGAAGAATATGGTGCAGAGTATATTTCTTATCCATTCAAGGACGAGACGAACCTTTCCATGCGTTCTCTCAACTATATACTCGAAGCCGATATGGCCGTCGTCTTTAAAAACGTTGGCCGCCGCGAACATTGACACAAGCACGAAGGATGATGTAACTATCTCGTATGACCAGGCAGCGTCAAGCCCGGCTATATACCGCGCCATAGCGTTAATGAATACGATAATCATCATTATAAAGACGAATAAAGAGGCTATATCGCATTCAATATCCGATAAAAAATTCATCAGTTTTTTCTTCATTATTTTCACCTGCCCTTATGTAGGAAAGAGGGCACGAAGCCCTCTTTATTTAGTTTTTACCGGCATACGCGAGGAATGAGTCAACAACGTCAGCTCCGATAACGCCCCTGTAATCCTCATAGATCTTTTCAGCTCTCTCACGGAATGGAGCGAGTTCTTCCTCTGTAAGATCCGTTACGGTAACGCCTTCCTCAACGAGGGACTGCTCAAGGGCTGTGTCTTCTTCGATAGAAAGCTCGTCGTAGTAATCAGCCGCTTCTTTAGCGCTTTCTGTAATGGCAGCCTGATCCTCCGCGCTTAAGCTGTTGAATTTCTCGTTATTCATAAACCATATTGTTGTATCGTAAACCATATCGTAGAGAGTGACATAAGGCTGAACCTCGTCAAGAGCCGCTGAAGCGTAGGTCGAAAGAGGGTTCTCCTGTCCGTCGATGGTACCCTGCTGGGAAGCCGTATAAACCTCGGAGAAGTCCATAGCTACGGGGCTCGCTCCAAGTTCCTGGAACATATCGATGAACATATTGACCGAGGGAACTCTTATTACAAGGCCTTCCATATCCTCAACGGTCCTTACTTCGCGTTTGGAGTTTGAAAGCTGTCTTGCTCCGGCGTAAGCGATACAGAGGACTTTCATATTTCTTTCCTCCGACCAGGAGCTGACTTCGTCTGTCATACCGCCGTCGATGGCAGCGGCGAGAGTTTCGTAGTCATCGAAAAGCCAGGGGAGCCAAAAGGCGTTGAACCTGGGGTCAAAGTTTGCCGCCGTAACGGGTGATGAACCGTGGATATCAATATCGCCGGCGATAAGCATTTCAAACGCTTTTACAAGGTCACCGCCGGAAAGACCACAGTTAGGATAGAGCTCAATATTGATCCTTCCGTCGGTTTTTTCGGAAACAAGTTCTTTGAATCTCTGAGCCGCCACGTCACAGGGGGAGTTCGGCGGAAGCGAATAGCTCATTCTGAGGGTAATGGATTCGCCCGATGCCGTATCGGCGCCATCGTTTGTTGTTGTCGAACCGCCTGATGAGCAGCCTGCGATACAAAGAACCGAGATGATTGCTATACTCAATAGTTTTTTAAATTTCTTCATAGTTTTTCCTCCTTTTTAGATATCTACGGTAATATCCATGAGCGGCATATGCTGCTGAGCGCCATAGACGTCCGTGTCACAACTGCTTCCTGATGATATTCTTCTTGGAATCGTGACTTTTATACCACTGGCTTTGTCATAATAATAAATTTTTACGCTCTCGGGATTTACTTTGTAATATCCGGCGATTTCTTTCTCATCCAGGGAACCGGAGCTTTTTACCGTTTCATATACGCCCTTGTCGTTGAAAAGAAAGTCAACCGTTAAAGTATAGGGTCCCGCGTTTTTGCTTCTTAAAATATCAGCTAAATCGGAAAGTTTCTTTTTCATCGTTTACACCTCCACTTCTTCTATGGGGAACAACTCGTTCGGATCGTCAACATCTATCAGATGGTATATGCCGAATTTATAAACGGGCCCCATAGGAATGTCGGACGGCGAGAAGGGGATGGCTATATTTCCGCCGGTCGTACGTCTTTCGGGATAAGGATAGTGGAGCAGGAACGACCTTGTAATGGCGCAGATGGCGTTGGCCGTTTTCTGATCCTTAGCTACAACGTCAATAACAACGCCAAGCTCGCTGGATGTGCAGGGAACATACTCAAGATCTCCCATAACGGCGTTCTTTCCGTATACTCTGAAGTTGAGGGTATATCCGACATCTTTGCCGCTGCCCATTGTTGTTTCGGTATTTTTGGTGACACCGGCTATTACCTCGTCGATATGCTTGATCATATAAGGGTCTCTGATACCGGCGATGGAAATTGTTCTGTAGCCCTCGAGGACGGCACCCTCCAGTTTGATTGTCCATTTGCCTTTGGCGGGATCGAACCTGGTTCCCTCGACCCTGACTTTTTTGGGATCGTTTTCATACTGTTCAAATTCACAGTCGGTGCATATAACGGCTCCGTCGGGCTCATAGAATACGGATGGATGACCCTGTTCGTATAACGTATGAGCGGCAACGGAAACGGGGGATACGTTTCTGTCTTTGTTTACGGATTCAAGGATAAAGTCGTCCTTTCTTATGGTGGCGAACATTCCGTCGGCGCCTTCTCCCGGGGTGCAGCAGTAGGCTCCGCATTCGATGACCTTTGCCGCGTGGAATGAAAGGGCGGGGTCAAAGCCGAGCTTGATGGGAAGGCAGGCATAAATGGCCGTGTCGCAGCTTCTTCCGCCAACTATAACGTCGGCTCCGGAGTCAAGGGCTTTGATGAAGGGGGTAACACCCATCTGTCCGACTATTCTCACGGCTTTATCGATGGTTTCTTCCGTAAGTTCGGGAACGAAATCTCCCAGAGGATGCACTTTGCCTTCCTTAAGTTTTTTCTTTATATATTCTTTGGGAACCTCGCTGTGGATTATGGCCATTTTAAAATGGAGGTCATGTTCTTTGGCAAGTTCTTTAATAAGCCTTACTTCTCTGGCGATATGGGGCTCGCCGCCGGATGTTCCGGCCGAGCCGATGATGAAAGGTATTTTTCTGTTCACAGCGTCGGCTAAAACAAATTCCAAATCTCTTTTTACGGCCTTTTCGTCCGTAAGGGATGTGCCGCTTCCGAGAAACGCCGGGCCTCCGTCACTGGATCCGGCGTCAACGCCGATAACGTCCGGATTTTTCGCTATTCCGTTTTTATAGGAATCCGCGGGAAAGCCGTAGCCAAGCTGACCATTAAGAGCGAATATTTTGATTTCATCCATTTTGAATCACCTCTTTAAATATCGACTTTTGTAAGCCTTTCATAATTTTTCGGATTTCTGTCAAGAAGGAGAGGATATACCGATCGACCTGACATAAGATCGGCGTTGGTGAGCTCGCCGAAAATAACGTCCTCCTCTCCGTATTTTGCCTGAGCGAGAACTACACCGTAATTGTTAACGATTTTAGCAAGGCCCATAGGGCTCCACGTTCCGAGTTTAGGCCCCATATAGTGGGTTCCGACCCTGTCTCCGCCAACATAGTGAACCTGGTTTTCGATAGCTCTGCAAATTCCGGCTGTATCGAAAAATCTTCTTTTGTCTTCGCTTACTCCAACGCCGCCTCTTGAGCCTCCGCCCATTGCCGCAGCGATGTGAATAATGATTTCAGCGCCCTTAAGGGCAAGGATTCTCGCGGTTTCGGGGAAGAAAAGGTCATAGCATATCATAAGACCGATTTTTCCGAGTTTTGTCTGATATACGTTTGATTCCTCTCCTAAAAGGAAGTAATCCTTTTCAATAGAAGCCAGATGCATTTTTCTGCTGGAGCCTACAAATCCCTCAGGCCCGACAAGGGCGATGGAATTGTATAGAAGGCCGGGAGTATTGGCTTTTTCTGCTATTCCAAAGGCTACATAGCAGTCATATTCTTTGGCCAGAGCCGCTACAAGATCGGTTGTAGGTCCGGGAAGGGTTTCCGCGGCTTCCCAGTAACGGATCTCAAAATCGAGATCCTTTTCACGAACATAGCCCTGGATGACAAGTTCCGGGAACACGATAAGATCATTGTCCGCGCCGTATTTTTTTATGTTTTCCACAACGTGCGCGATGTTCTTTTCCCTGTCCTCAAGGCCGCCGGTTGATCCTTGAACGACAACCGTCTTAACAACATCTTTCATAACATTACCTCCTTTTAGCTTACATTAATTTCCTATATAATATTTTATATATTGTATACAATATATAATTGTTAAATTTATTATAGAATAATTTAAAAAATAATACTATTGCTTTTATAGATAAAAATTGTTTTTATTTTTGAACACAATTCACAATTTTTATATTATATATAATATGGTATAATAAAGTTGTAAAAATTTTGTAGGGAAATTTTTGGAATTTGTTGCTGAAAGGTGAGTTTATATGCAGTCTAATCTAGGCAGAACAAGAATCGAACATACGTCTATAACAGAAAAAGTGTCAAACTGGCTTAGAATTTCTATAATAAATGGAGATCTTAAATCAGGTACAAAGCTTACTGAGCAGAAGGTGAGCAAGATGCTTAATGTCAGCACGACGCCAGTAAGGGAGGCGTTCAGGACTCTTGAGGCCGAGAATTTACTTATACATAATCCTTATTCCGGCGTATGCGTAGCCGAGATCTCACCTAAATATTTGGTTGATATATGCGAGATGAGAAGATTTTTGGATATTGGAAGCTCTGATACCATAATGGAAAACGCCACGGAAGCGCATATAGAGGAACTGTATGAAATCATCGACGGACTCAGAAACTTTGACCCGATGGGCATCGGGATGGAAAAAATAGACGAGACGGAGAGATTCATAAAGGAAGAAGAAAAATTCCATCTTGGTGTCGCCAGGATAACAGGAAATATGGAGCTTGAGAATATGGAGAAAATATTGCTCAAAAAGGCTCATGTTTTCCGACTGATGCTTGTAAGCACCTTCCCGAGCACAAACCAGATGGAACTTACTCTCAACGAGCTTGTCAGAATAACCGAGGCCATAGAAAAAAAGGACAAAAAAGCCTTTATTGACGGAGTAACCGAACATTATGGAAGGTCGGAAAGCAAAAACAGGGAGCTTATCAATCTCTTGAAGGACTACAGCGGAAAAAACGTGCTGTCGGATTGAAGCGGAGAAAAGGCGTAAACAGATGCGATCCCTGATTATTAGTATTCTCAGAGCTTTTTAATCGTAAAATCATTTTAAATTGCTTTGTCTTGTGATATAATACACTTTTAAACAGAAGATTATCGGAGGTAATAAAATGGCGTTAAGAAAAATAAGAACCGGAAATGACGAATGTCTCAGAAAGGTTTGCAAACCGGTCAAAGAGATCAATAATACAATGCTTACACTTTTAGACGATATGGCTGATACAATGTATGACGCGGACGGAGTCGGACTTGCCGCTCCCCAGGTCGGAATACTCAGGAGAGCCGTTGTTATCGACGTCGGAGATGGTCTTGTGGAACTCATTAATCCGGAGATACTTGAGACCGAAGGAAGCGTAAAGGATTCCGAGGGCTGTCTGAGCATTCCCGGAGCCACGGCCGAGGTAATAAGACCGGCATACGCAAAGGTAAAGGCGCTCAACAGAAACGGAGAAGAGATAACGGTTGAGGGCAGAGGTCTTATGGCAAGGGCTCTTTGCCATGAGATAGACCACCTTGACGGAATACTTTATATTGATAAAGCCGTTGGGGACATAATGTATTGATAAAAGGAGAATTGCTTTTATGAATGTTGTTTTTATGGGAACGCCTGAATTTGCCGTTCCCACCCTTGAAGCCCTTGTTAAGGAGCATAATGTGACGGCTGTCGTTACTCAGCCTGATAAGCCTAAGGGCAGAGGAAAAAAAATGATGTTTTCCGCCGTTAAGGAAAAGGCTCTTGAATATGGCCTTACGGTATATCAGCCTGAAAAAGTAAAAGACAGCGATTTTGTCCAGGTGCTTAAGGAGCTTGCGCCGGACATAATGGTTGTTGTCGCCTTTGGCCAGATTTTATCCGAGGAGATTCTCAACATTCCGAAATACGGATGTATAAATGTCCATGGCTCGCTTCTTCCGGAATACAGAGGAGCCGCTCCCATACAGTGGTCGATAATCCATGGAAGGGAGTATGGCGGGGTAACCACGATGTATATGGCGAAAGGGCTTGACAGCGGGGATATGATACTCAAAGCTCAGGAAAAAATCCGAGACGACGATACATACGGAAGTCTGTATGACAGGCTTTCCGTAATAGGAGCGGATCTGCTCATAAAGACTCTTGAGCTTATCGAGAGCGGAGAGGCTCCAAGAACGCCCCAGAACGAGGCCGAAGCTACGGCCGCCCCTATGATAACAAGGGAGATGGAGCGCATCAACTGGAACGACAGAGCTGATAATATAGTAAATCTGATCAAGGGATTAAATCCTCAGCCGGTAGCGCATACGCTTTTAAAAGGGGAAAAGCTGAAAATATGGTTCGCCGAGAAGGAAGGAAAGGGATATACGGGAACTCCCGGAGAGATAGTTGACGTCAGGAAAAAGGATTTTGTCGTTATGACTGCCGACGGAGCGGTAGCCGTTAAGGAAGTACAGGCTCAGGGCGGCAAAAAAATGACAACCGACGCTTATATGAGGGGACACGCCATTGATAAGGGGACGATTTTAGAATAAACAGGAGGTAATTATATGCCATTCTATTATTATTTTGACTGGAGCTATATCGTTCTTGTTTTGCCGGCGCTCATACTCGCGTTAGCGGCTCAGGGAAAGGTGTCGTCGGCGTTTAATAAATACTCAAGGGTGCCAAGCAGGGTAGGTATGACCGGAGCGGAGGCCGCCAGACGCATTATGGAGTTAAACGGGATATATGATGTGAGAATAGAGAGGGTAGCCGGAAATCTTACGGATCACTATGACCCCACGAAAAAGGTTCTGCGCCTGTCGGACAGCGTATATTCAAGCAGTTCCATAGCCGCTATCGGAGTGGCTGCCCACGAAAGCGGCCATGCCATACAGCATGCCAACGGATACGCTCCTCTTGTGCTGAGAAGCATTATGGTTCCTGTGGCGAACATAGGCTCAAGACTTGCCATGCCGCTCATACTTCTTGGAATAATTTTCAGCTTTACATCTGTTATGGGAAACTCGCTCATAACATTTGGAATACTGCTCTTTGGGCTTTCCGTTCTGTTTACGCTTATAACCCTTCCTGTGGAGTTCAACGCGTCCAGAAGAGCGATAAAATGTCTTGAAAGCAGCAGGATATTATATGATGACGAGCTTGCGGGCACAAAAAAGGTGCTGAGCGCGGCGGCTATGACCTATGTCGCTTCGGCCGCTGTGGCGCTTGCCAACTTCATAAGGCTGATCGTTATTTTCGGCGGCAGAAGGAGAGACTGATATAAATAAAATTAAGGACGGCGGAGAGCGGATCGCTCACGCCGTTTTTTATGCGGATATTTATAAACATAATGACCGGAAAGAGCCTAAAAATATGATAACAAATCTTCATATATCAAAAAAGGAGGAAATATATTTAACAAGATAATACTTATGGAGAGATCCTTTTGGACAAACTGAGTTTCAGAAGCAGGAAAAGGCTTTTTATAGTGCTTGTCTGTTTTGCGCTGTCGCTGGCCGTGCTGAGTATGCGGGTAGGATATATAATGCTCTTTAAGGCCGAGGAATATCAAAAGATGGCCTATGAACAACAGACAAGAGACCGGCTGATAACGCCTAAAAGGGGGAGCATACTGGACAGAAACGGAAAGGGCATGGCGGTCACGGAATCGGTAAGCGCAGTATCGGTCATACATGCTCAGATAGAAAACGAGGAGGAAACGGCTGAGGCTCTCGCGGAAATACTTGATCTTGATTATGAGGAAGTGCTTGAGGACATCAGTGAAAACGTGGCTCTTAAAAGAATAAAATCCAAGGTGGATAAGGAAACCGCGTCAAAGCTGAGAGAATTGGAACTGCCGGGGGTTATGATAGATGAGGACGTGGAGAGAACATATCCTTATTATACGCTGGCGGCAAGCGTTATAGGATTCGTAGGAAAGGATAATCAGGGAATAATAGGCTTGGAGAGCAAATACGAGGAATATCTTAAGGGCGAGGCCGGAAAGCTGCTTACGCTTACGGACTCCAAAGGAAGAAGGGTAAGTGACTCGGAGGAAAGAATCGAGCCGGTAGACGGCGAAAACCTTGTGACAAGCATTGACGTGGTAATACAGCAGTATGCCGAGCAGGAGATCGCGGCCGCCGTGGAGGCTAAAAACGCGAAAAGCGGACTGATAATCGTTATGAATCCTCAAAACGGTGAGATCTACGCTATGGCAAATTATCCGACATTCGACCTGAATGAGCCTTTTACTATCAATGACGTTGAGCTGGCGGCCATTTGGGATACATTTACGGCTGAGGAAAAAAACGATTATCTTAACCATATGTGGAGGAACAAGGCGATAAACGATACATACGAGCCGGGAAGCACGTTTAAGATCGTAACGGCCTCAACCGGACTTGAGGAGGGGGTAATTACGCCTGAAAGCAAATTTACATGCACCGGCTCAATGGTCGTCGGAGGAAGAACAATAAAATGCTGGCGCTATCCCAGAACCCATGGCGAGCAGACGTTTGCCGAGGGAGTAAGAAATTCCTGCAATCCGGTGTTTATGGCCGTGGCCGAACGCATAGGCGCGGATACGTTCTATGATTATATGGTGAAATTCGGATTCGCAGAGAAAACCGGCATAGACTTAAACGGCGAAGCCGTCGGCATACTCCATGACAAGGAGGGTATCGGCCCCGTGGAGCTTGCCACCATGAGCTTTGGACAGACATTCCAGATAACGCCGATACAGCTTTTGAGAGCGGCGGCGGCCGTGGTCAACGGCGGCAGACTCGTAACACCGCATTTTGCCCTAAAAACCGTGGACGACGAGGGCTTTACCGTAAATACTTTTGACTGGCCGCAGGGCGAGCGTGTCATAAGTGAGGAAACGAGCGAGGAAATGAGAGAAATACTTGAATCGGTCGTCGCGGAGGGAACAGGAAACAAAGCTCAGGTGCCGGGCTACAGGATAGGAGGGAAAACGGCCACAAGCCAGAAACTCCCCAGAGGAAGCGGAAAATATATCGCCAGCTTTATGGCATTCGCTCCGGCCGATGATCCGCAGGTAATGGCGCTTGTGCTCATAGACGAGCCTGAAGGCGTATATTACGGAGGAACCGTGGCCGGACCGGTGATGAAGGATCTGCTTTCAAATATCCTGCCATATCTGAATATAGAAAAAACGGCGGAAATTGAATGATTTTAAACCGGCTGAATTATTTACATAAGCTAAGGCCTGTGATATAATCAATTAGTTATAGAAACAGATAGTTTGGGGAGGTCTTTGAATTGAGACTGGAAAGTCTGCTTAAAAATATAGATCATAAAATTGTAAGTGGTTCTGCCGATACTGAAATAAAGTCCGTCAGATACGACTCGAGAAAGGTGGAAAAGGGAGATCTGTTCGTATGTATAACCGGTTTTCAGACCGACGGACACAAATATGCCGCCTCCGCCGTTGAAAAAGGAGCCGCGGCCATTGTCTGCGAGCATGAGATCGAAGAGATAAAAAACAGCGGAGTTACTGTAGTCGTGACGGATAACACAAGAAAGGCTCTGGCGCTTATTTCCTCGGCATATTACGGTCATCCGGCGGATAAGATAAATGTTATAGGAGTGACCGGAACCAACGGAAAAACGACTACGACCTATCTTATAAAAACAATACTTGACAATCTCGGACATAAGACAGGCGTTATAGGCACAATAGGCAATATGATCGGCTCGAAAAAACTCCATGCCGACAGAACGACGCCGGAAAGCCTTGAGCTTCAGGAGCTTTTCCATGAGATGGCCGAGGACGGAGTGGAGTATGCCGTAATGGAAGTATCAAGCCATTCGCTTTCCCTTGACAGGGTCGCCGGCGTAAATTACAGCACGGCCGTGTTTACGAATCTGACACAGGATCATCTTGATTATCATAAAACCATGGAAAACTATATGAAGGCCAAGGGGATACTTTTCTCCATGGCCGATAAAGCCGTCATAAACATCGACGACCCTGCCGGAGCTTATATGAGAAGCGTATCAAAGGGCAGCGTGATGACAACCGGAATTGACAGCGAAGACGCCGACCTGAGAGCGGAGAACATATCCGTAACGGCTCAGGGAGTAAGCTATACTCTTGACTACGATGGAAAGCAGTATCCTGTAAAGCTCAACATACCGGGAAGGTTCAGCATATATAATTCCCTTGGAGCCATCGGAGCCTGCCTTATGAACGGAGTGGCGATGGATGATATAATCAGCGGCCTTGCCCTCAATGAGGGAGTGCCCGGAAGATTCCAGTCAGTGCCCAACTCCCTTGGAATAACCGTAATAGTAGATTACGCCCATACGCCCGATGGCCTTGAGAATATACTTGAGACGGCTCATGAGTTCGCTGAAAAAAGGATAATTACAGTATTCGGCTGCGGAGGAGACAGGGACAGGACAAAACGTCCGCTTATGGCCGGGATAGTCGGAAAACTCTCGGACTTTGCCATAATCACCAGCGATAATCCGAGGACAGAGGATCCTGAAGCCATACTCAACGACGTTGAGGCCGGTATGATACCGACGAAATGCCCGTATCATAAAATAGTCGACAGACGTGAGGCCATAAACGAGGCCATAAAAATGGCCGAAAAAGATGATGTTGTCATAATAGCCGGCAAGGGACACGAGGACTATCAGATATTTGCTGACAGGACGATACATTTTGACGATGTGGAGGAAGTCAGCAGGGCTTTGGCGGAATTGGAAAAACAGGAGAGAAAATAATGATAGCTTTGAATATATCCGAGGCGGCAAAACTCGCCGAAGGAAAAATGATTGGACGTGACGGCATTATAAAGCGCGTGTCCACCGATTCCAGAGATGTTGACGGAGACTGCCTTTTCGCGGCTATAAAGGGCGAAAGGTTTGACGGCCATGACTTTGTGGAAAAAGCATGGGAAAACGGCGCTGCCTGCGTTTTATCATCAAGAGAGATAACGGTTCCTGAAGGGAAAAGCGCCATAATAGTTGAGGATACGAGAAAGGCGCTTCTTGATTTGGCGGGCGGCTATAGGAATATGTTTGATATTCCGGTGTGCGCCGTGACAGGAAGCGTTGGAAAGACGACAACTAAGGACATAATAGCCGCCGTGCTTTCCCAAAAATACAGCGTGCTTAAGACAAGCGGAAATTTCAATAACGACATCGGAGTGCCGAAGACGATATTCTCGATCGGGGAGGAGCATACCGCCGCCGTCATTGAAATGGGAATGAACCACAGATGGGAGATAGACGCGCTTGCCTCGGCGGTTACTCCGAACATCGGAGTAATAACTAATGTTGGAGTTTCACATATTGAAAATCTCGGCTCAAGGGACGGAATACTGGCGGCGAAATGCGAAATGCTTCCCCATATAAGAAGGGGAGGGTACGCCGTATTGAACGGAGACGACGATATGCTCACCAAAATAAAAGGAAACGAGAGCCTCTATGGACTTCCCGCCGGCGTGAAAATACTTTGGTACGGCACGTCTCCCGAGATGGACGTTTACGCCGAAAATATAGAACTCCTTGGAATTGACGGCGTAAAATGCGTGATACATACGCCTAAAGGAGCCTTTGAGACGGTCATTCCCGTTCCGGGAAGGCATATGGTTTATAACGCCATGGCCGCGGCGGCAGTGGGCGTCATAAACGATATGGAACTTGAGGACATTAAAAACGGAATAGAGGGATTTTCTCCAACGGGAATGAGAATGGAGAGGATAGCCCTTTCAAACGGAGCCGTAGTAATTGACGATTCCTATAACGCAAACCCCGTTTCCGTAAAGGCGGCGCTTGACGTTCTGGCTTCCTGTGACGGAAAAAAATACGCCGTTTTAGGCGATATGCTGGAGCTTGGTTCCTTCGCGGCCGAGATGCACAGAGAAGTCGGAAGCTACGCGGCGGAGAAAAATATTGACGGGCTTGCGGCCATCGGAGCTCATTCCGCCGATATATGCGCAGGGGCTTCCGAAGGCGGTATGGAAAACGTCACAGGGTATTTAACGGTGGATGAATTTATAGGCTCGGGATTTGTTCCCGAAGGTACGGTGCTCATAAAAGCGTCCCACAGTATGAATTTCGGCAGGATTGCCGACTATTTCAAGACGTTCTGAGCCGCTTGAAACAACAAAGGAGTAATATTGATGAATCTGCTTACAAAAGGAATATACACATTAATAATCGCGTTCATACTCGGCGTGCTTGCCTGCCCGGCGCTCATACCGTTTCTGCACAGGCTGAAATTCGGACAGACTGTCCGCGACGACGGCCCCCAGACACATTTGCAGAAAACCGGTACGCCGACCATGGGAGGGCTGGCGTTTCTGGCCGCATTTGCCCTTTCGGCTCTGTTTATGACGCCGACCCATGAGACCATCGCGGTCATACTCGTTACCATGGGATTTGGGCTTATCGGATTTGTTGACGATTATATAAAGGTCGTAAAAAAACGCTCCCTTGGCTTAAGACCTATGCAGAAGATAATTGGGCAGCTTGTGATATGCGCTCTTTTCATTGTCTATCTTTACGGTTCCGGAGTAGGAACGGAGATATATGTTCCGTTCGGCGGAGGAATGACGTGGGATCTTGGCGTGCTTTTCATACCGTTTTGCGTCATAGCCGTTCTGGCAACGGTAAACGGAGTAAACCTGACGGACGGTCTTGACGGCCTTGCCGACGGCGTAACTCTTATAGTGGCAGTATTTTTCACCATGTGCGCCTACGCGGCCGGAAACGGCATTGTTACGGCCGGCGGAGCGATGATAGGCGGACTTTTGGCCTTTCTTATTTTTAATTCGTATCCCGCGAAAGTATTTATGGGCGATACGGGCTCTCTTGCTCTGGGAGGATTTATCGTTTCCTGCGCCTTTATACTCAAGATGCCGCTTTTCATACTCATAGCGGGCATAATCTATGTTATAGAGACGCTTTCCGTGGCCATACAGGTAACGGTTTATAAAAAGACAAAGAAGCGTGTTTTCAAGATGGCTCCGATCCATCATCATTTTGAGCTTTGCGGATGGAAGGAGACAAAGGTCGTAACACTCTTTTATATAATAACAGCCATTGCCTGCCTTGTGGCATATCTCGGGGCACAGGCGATATTCTGATACTTTTGCTGAAAGGAAGAAATAACAATGTATTCAAATAAAAAAGTAATAGTCTGCGGGATGGCGAGAAGCGGAATTTCCGCGGCCGAGCTTTTGGCATCGGTTGGAGCCGACGTAACGATACAGGATATCAAGCCTCTTGACGCCCTTGAAAAAATACATGATCTGGACGAGATGAGGAATAAGGGAATAAAAATATACGCAGGAGCCAATCCCGACGATATAATAGGGCAGTTTGACTATGCCGTTATGAGTCCCGGAGTGCCCTGCGACCTGCCGTTTGTCAAAAAGGCGGAGGAACTCAATGTAAATGTCATAAGCGAAGTTGAACTCGCTTATACGCTTACAAAATGCCCCGTCTGCGCCATAACAGGCACAAACGGAAAGACGACGACAACGACCCTTGCCGGACTTTTGCTTGAAAGAAAATATAAAAACACGGCCGTTGTCGGCAATATTGGAGTGGCATATTCCGAAAAAGCGCTCTCGCTTACAAAAAACGATTATGTCTGCGCCGAGATCAGCAGTTTCCAGCTTGAAACGTCACATACGTTCAGACCGCATATAGCGGCGGTTTTAAATATTACCCCGGATCATCTCAACAGACATAAGACAATGGAAAATTATGTTGCCGTGAAGGAAAAAATATTCGCAAACCAGGGACAGGATGATTTTACGATATTAAATAAAAATGATCCCTACTGCATCAGGATGGCGGATAAAACTGACGGCAGAGTATTTTTCTTCTCCAGCGGGGAGAAGCTCGATGAAGGAATATATCTTGACGGGGACGAGATACATATAAAATGGGACGGCCTTGACGAGGACGTTATAAACGTAAACGAACTTAAAATACTCGGTGTACACAACTATGAGAATGTTATGGCCGCCGTTGCCTGCGCGGTATGCGCCGGAGTCGAAATGGATGAGATTAGAGATGTGCTCAGAGAATTTAACGGAGTGGAGCACAGGATAGAATACTGCGGGACATTTGACGGGGTCGATTATTATAACGACTCCAAGGGAACGAATCCGGACGCGTCCATAAGAGCCGTGCTCGCCATGAGAAAACCGATAGTGCTTATCGGCGGAGGATATGACAAGGGATCCGACTACGACGAGTGGGTAAGGCTTTTTGAGGGAAGAGTAAAACGCCTTGTTCTTATCGGCGTAACGGCGGAAAAAATAGCCGCCTGCTGTGATAAATACGGATTTAAAAACTATGAGTTTGCCGAAACATTTGAGGAATGCGTTGAAAAATGCAAAGCAGCGGCAAAGGACGGGGACTGCGTGCTTCTTTCACCGGCCTGCGCGAGCTGGGGAATGTTTGAGGATTACGAGCAGAGAGGAAGAGTGTTCAAGGAACTCATAAAAAAGGGACGCTGAAAACAGTCTGCGCGTAAGGCGCTGTTGTTAAACGGCATAAAAACCGGATATAATTCAGGCGCGATGAATAAACAGGAGGTAAAGCATGGCCGACTATAAAAAGAAAGACGGCAACGTCTACCAACTGAACAGAAGAATAGAAGAGGATATTCCCGACAGAAGCAGAATGAGACTGAGAGACATAATCAATCCGCACCCGTTCAGGGGCATAGACTATACGGTTCTCATTATCGTGCTTATACTTGTTATGTTCGGACTGGTTATGGTTTTTTCATCCAGCTATTATTACGCCATGACAGAACCGAAATTCAACGATAAGTTTTACTTTTTCAGCAGACAGCTCAGATGGGCCATAGTCGGGCTTGTGGCAATGGTTATGTGTATGAGTATAAACACGGAATTTTTCAGGCGTGTGTCGGTCTTGGCCTATGTCGCCATCATTGGCATACTTGTGGCGGTTCTTGCCATAGGAGTTGCGACCAAGGGCTCGCAGAGATGGCTTGAGATATTGGGAACGTCCTTCCAGCCATCCGAGTTTGCGAAATTCATAATAATAATATTTATGAGCGGTTTTGTCATAAAGCACCGGAATCTGCTGAACGGCAATTTCATTATGTTTATAAAATGCGCCCTGCCGGTAATCGTCGCCGCCGGACTTATCGCTATGGAGAACCTTTCCACGGGTATAGTAGTTATGGTCGTGGGACTGATGATAATGTTCGTGTCGAGCAAAAAAGTGATGAACTTCGTTGTTTTCGTCGTTGTAGGATTTATCGGATTCGTAATAATGGTTGCCATTGAGCCGTACAGAAGGGCGAGAATAATGGGATGGCTCGATCCTTGGAGCGATACGATCGACAACGGATATCAGATAGTGCAGTCACTTTTTGCCGTGGCGTCGGGAGGCCTTTTCGGGCTGGGAATAGGCCAGAGCAGACAAAAGACATTCATACCGGAGAGTTATAATGACATTATTTTCGCAATTATATGCGAGGAGCTCGGGCTTGTCGGAGCTATAGTCGTTATACTGCTTTTCCTTATTCTCATATGGAGAGGAATCAAAATAGCGATGAACGCCAGAGACAAATATTCTTCCTACGCCGCGACGGGAATAATAACCATGATCGCTGTGCAGGTCATAATAAATATAGCGGTTGTTACAAATACCATGCCAAACACAGGTATGCCTATGCCGTTCATAAGCTACGGAGGAACATCTCTTGTAGTAACTATGGCGTCTATGGGGCTCCTGCTCAATATTTCGAGAAACTGCAGAAAATAAAACCAATAAATATATAAATCATAAATACATAAAAATGCTCCGGAGGGAGCGGACTTTCAATTACCAAAGACCGCCGCCTGTCCGGAGCTTTTATTATTTAATCGCCAAAAACTATCAATAAAAAACTATCAGTAAAAAGGAGGATCCCAAAAGTTTTATATCAATAGACGAAAAACTGGCTCCAATAGATGGTGTTTCCGCTTTTATAATATCCCACGCCGATGCGGGTGAAATTTTCGTTTAATATATTTGCTCTGTGACCGGAGGAATCCATCCAGGCCTTTACTACTTCGGCGGGAGTTTTTTGACCGTAGGCGATATTTTCTCCGGCTCCGGAATATGTAACGCCGGCCTCCGAAAGGGCGGTGAAGCAGCTCCTTCCGTCGGGGCGGGTATGAGAAAAGCTGATTTCGCTTTCCTTCGCTCTTACCTGCGCTGCCGATTGGACAAGAGAGTCGCTTTCAAGCTCGCTAAGACCGTATTTTTCCCTTTCGGCGTTCACAAGACGGACGACCTCAGCCGTGTATTCGGTTTCGTTGGATATTTGCCCTTCGCCGGATGTGTCGCCGTCAGACGTACCCGGGTTCTCCGGAAAAACAGGGAAATCAGGCTCGGTCGGAGCGCAGGGGTCATACACAGTTTCGGCATCGCAAAAACAAAAGCAGTTTTCCGGCATAGGACATAATAAATTTTCGCTGTTATCGCAATTATCGGTATAATACGGAGCTGTAAAAGACCAGCGGCCATAGAGGCTTCCGTCGGACTTAATAATTGAATTACAGTTTAAACGGTTTAAAGAGCCGTTTTTATAGCTGTTTACGCGAAAATTCCCATCTCCGGCATAAACACTTGCCGGAAAGACGGAAATAATCGCCGCAGTAATAATTGGCACAATTCTCTTTTTCATCTGTCTTTTCATTCTAACATCTCCTTAATTATTAAATTTATATTACAAATATATTACGGTTATATGTTAATACTTCCTATGTGTGTTATCAATGGTATATTGTGGTTAAACGAATGATAGAAAATGATAAATTATTTAAAAAGTCCCTGAAAATGGGCGTTTCCGAAAGATCAATATATGGAAACCGATTTGACAGTAACATTTTTCCAGCGGAATAATGAAAGCCGAAAGGGTGACATAATGAGATATGGACTGTTTACATTGACTGAAAGATTATGCTATCATATAAAGATAGAGGGTGATTTACTATGATAGAAACTGTTACTTTGGATAATGGACTGAAAATAGTTTTTGAGAAAATACCATATGTCCGCTCGGCAGCTTTCGGCATATGGATAAAGACCGGAACAAGGTATGAAAAACCGGAGGAAAACGGGGTTTCTCATTTCATAGAGCATATGATGTTCAAGGGAACAAAAAAGAGAAGCGCAAGGCAGATAGCCGAGGAAATGGACGCCATGGGAGGGCAGATAAACGCCTACACGACCAAGGAGTACACATGCTACTATACAAGGGTGCTGGACAGAAATTTTGACGCCGTTCTTGATGTTTTAAGTGATATGATACTCAATTCTAAATTTGACGCCGGCGACATCGAAAGAGAAAAGGACGTTATAGATGAAGAGATAGATATGTATCTTGACGCTCCCGAGGAGCTTGTGCATGACGCCCTTGAGGAAGCCGTATGGAGAGAGACGAGCATGGGCATGCCCATATGCGGCACAAAGGACTCCCTTGCCGGACTAAACAGAGAAGTTATAAAAAGTTATTATGAAAAAAATTACAGGCCTCAGAACGCTGTAGCTGCCTTTGTAGGTAATTTTGACAGAGACGCGGCAGTCGAAAAGATAAAGAAAGCGTTTGGAGGCTGGAGCGGAGACAAATACGAGAAAACGGAGTACGGCAAGGCCATATATGTTCCCTCAAAAGTAATGATCGAAAAAAATGTAGAGCAGATACATCTTTGCTTTACATTTAAAGCTCCCGAAAGGGACAGCAGGCATAAGTACGCCCTCGCGGTTTTAAACACCCTTTTCGGCGGAGGAATGAGCTCAAGGCTTTTCCAGAAAATAAGGGAAGACGAGGGACTTGTATATACGATATACAGCTATACTTCGGCCTACAGCGACACGGGAGTAATGACGGTTTACGCCTGCACAAGCCCCCAGAAAGCTGAAGCCGTTATAAAAAGCGTTTTCAGGGAAATATCCGCGATAAAAAACGAGAAAATAGAGGACAGGATAATAGACGTAACAAGGGAGCAGATAATAAGCAACTATATTATCGGCGGCGAGAGCACGGCCGGAAGGCTGACGACAAACGGCGGATCAATGGCGCTGACCGGAAAAGTGCCTGAGGTGGAAGAGGTGCTTGAACAGATGGACAGAGTTGATTACGCTTCCGTCAAGGCTGCCGTAGACGAGGTGTTCGACCCGGATAATTTCAGCTTTTCGGCGGTTGGAAATATTGAAGGAATAGATATAGAGGGAATGATGAACGATGGAAAACAGATTTTATATAGCAAGAACTGAGGATGCGGCGGATCTTCCGCTACCGGCATATATGTCAGAGGGAGCGGCCGGTATGGATCTTTATGCCAACGTGAAGGAAGAAGTGACCGTTGAAAAGGGTTCCATAAAGCTGATTCCGACGGGCATAAGAATAGCCCTGCCAGAGGGCTTTGAGGCGCAGATAAGGCCAAGAAGCGGACTTGCCCTTAAAAACGGCATAAGTCTTGTCAATTCTCCTGGAACGATAGACTCGGACTACAGGGGCGAGATAGGCGTTATTGTCATAAATCTCGGTGAAAACGATTTTGTTGTAAAAAGGGGCGACAGGATAGCGCAGATGGTCATAAACCGTTATGAAAAAGTTGAATGGACGGAATGTGCCGATCTTGATGAAACTGAGAGAGGCGAAGGAGGATTTGGACATTCCGGCGTATAAAAAAACGGCTTTGAGAAATACTTATTCGGGGGAAGCGGTAAAATCTCTTGCGAAGGAGGAGTATTATGAGCTCGAAAGCCTGGGATATTATCTGCCTTACTTTAATAATCATCGGGGCTCTCAACTGGGGTCTTGTTGGATTTTTTAACTTCGACCTTGTGTCGGCCGTTTTCGGCGGAGGGCTTAGCTGGATAGCGAGGATAATTTTTGCCGTTGTCGGCCTGGCGGGCATATACGGACTTTTTATGTACGGCCGGTTAAAACGCAGAACGGAATAATTTTATGAAATCAATTATCTGCCGCCCTGACAAAAGGGCGGCAGAAACTTTTTATCGAATATTTAAGACCGCTTTTTGCAGTTTTTTTCTTACGAAATGATTAAAACTATTGTAGCCTGTCTAAGGTTTATGTATACTTTAATAGGATAAATCTGTTTTGGAAAGGCGGGGGAAAAATGAAAAAGTCATTGATATACATCGCGGCGGCAGTTTTGACAGCCGTATCGCCATACAGCGCTTTGGCTGGGGACGGCACGGAAACAGCCGTTGACAATTTTGCTATGGAAGAAACCTCTTCGGAAGAGACTTCAGCGAATGAGACTGCCATTGATGAGGCAAAGACCGAACCGGAAGAAAATATGGAAGAATATAAAGAACCGGAAACCAATGTATCTGAGGAACAGGCGGATACAGCGGAAACATCGGACGATTCGGAAATCAAAGGAGCGGATGAAAAGACGGAAACAGACGGCGAAGAAGTTAAAGACGAAGAACCGTCAGAAGCGGATGCCGAACCGTCAGAAGAAGGAGCGTTTTCCGATGTGGAGGCGGATATATGGTATGCCGATGCCGTTGATTTTGTTACATCAAGGGGAATAATGAGCGGAACATCGGAAACGACATTCAGCCCCGACGCTCCGGCGACGAGGGGAATGGTCGCGCTTATAATAAAAAATATAAATGGCACGGATGAAAAGGTATACTGGTCATATCTTGACGTTCCGGAGGACGCATGGTATGCCGACGCCGTAGCGTGGTGCTCGGATAAGGACATAATGGAAGGATACGGAAACGGATATTTTGGCCCCAATGACAGCATAACGAGGGAACAGCTTGTCTCGATCCTTTACCGATATGCCCAGTACAGAAATTTCAGCAATCTGGACACAACGGGAGTTGAGCTGCTTAAATACGGAGATTACGGCGACATAAGCGGATATGCAGGAGGCCCCATGCAGTGGGCGCTTAAAAACAGCATTTTAAGCGGCAGGGATAACAATCTTCTTGAACCAAAAGGAGTGGCCACAAGAGCCGAGATCGCCCAGATAATAAGAAATTTTATGGTGTTTTATACAATCTGACATAATTAAAAACAACCCTTTGGAAAAAAGTCCAAAGGGCATTTTTATTCAGACGGCGAACTGACTGTTGTAAAGTTTGGCGTAAAATCCGTTTTTCTCAAGCAGCTCGCTATGGGTTCCACGCTCAATTATACGTCCGTCATTCATTACGAGTATAAGGTCGGCGTCCTGTATGGTGGAAAGCCTGTGCGCGATAATAAAGCTCGTGCGGCCCTCCATCATCTGGTGAAACGCATGTTGGATTTTCATTTCGGTTCTGGTATCAATAGATGATGTGGCCTCGTCAAGTATGAGTATGGGCGGCAGGCAAAGCATTACCCTTGTTATGCAAAGGAGCTGTTTCTGACCCTGGGACAGGCTTCCGCCGTCCTCTGTTATAAACGTATTGTAGCCCTGGGGCAGCCTTTTTATAAAGCTGTGGGCGTGGGACGCTTTGGCGGCGGCAATGACCTCCTCGTCTGTGGCGTCCGGTTTTCCCATGACAATGTTTTCTCTTATGGTTCCGCTTTTAAGCCAGGTGTCCTGAAGAACCATTCCGTAGTTTGAGCGAAGGCTCTTTCTCGTAACATTTCTTATATCGTTGCCGTCCACGGATATGCTTCCGCTGTCGACATCGTAAAAACGCATAAGAAGGTTTATGAGAGTCGTCTTTCCGCATCCGGTTGGGCCTACTATGGCTATTCTCTGACCTTTCGCCGCGCTAAGATTAAGATTTTCTATTAGGCTTCTGTCAGGAGAATAACTGAAATATACGTTTTTCAGTTCCACATTGCCGTCTGCCGTACCAAGAACAACGGCGTTATCGGAGTCCGGAGTCTGAGGCTCCTCCTCGATAAGCTCAAATATTCTCGCTGCGCAGGCGATGGCGTTCTGAAGCTCGGTGATAACGCCGGATATCTCGTTAAATGGCTTCGTATACTGGTTGGCATAGCTAAGAAATGCCGAAAGCTGTCCGACGCTGAGATTCCCGCCTATTACCGAAAAGGCTCCGACTATGCCGACGCTCGTATATACAAGGCTGTTGACAAATCTTGTGGAAGGATTTGTGATTGACGAGAAGAAGGTTGACAGAAGGGACGCTTTTTCAAGACGCGAGTTTATTTCATCAAATTTTTTCATAGATTTATCTTCATGGCAAAATGCCTGAACAACTTTCTGATTACCTATCATTTCGTCTATAAACGCCGTTTCCTCGCCCCTTGTTTCTGATTGCAGGCGGAACAATCGGTATGTTCTTCCGGCGATGAAGGCGGCGACAAATAGGGATATTGGTGTAGCAAGAAGCACAACTAAACTTATGACAGTGTTGATCCTGAACATAAAAAACAATGTGCCAAGTATGGTCAGAACACCTGTAAAAAGCTGTGTGAAGCCCATAAGCAGACCATCGGCGAACTGATCCACGTCCGCTATTACACGGCTGACTATGTCTCCGGCCGAGTGGTTATCTATATATTTGAGGGGGAGTATTTCTATTTTTTTAAAGGCCTCGTCCCTTATATCTCTTGTCACGTTATAGGTTATACGGTTGTTGCATATATTCATAGCCCATTGACTGAGGGCAGTAAGAGCCGCTATTACGGCCATTTTAACGGCTATGGGAGCTATGGCGGCAAAGTCTACCATACCTTCGCCTATTATACAGTCTACGGCTTCCCCTGTAAGCAGCGGAAAATAGAGAGTCAATATAACAGTTATTACCGCGAATATTAAAGAAAGCGCGAGGGTAAAACGATAGGGGCGTATTTTTTTGAGGACTTTATTGATTGTCCTTATTTGATAAGAGCGATCTTTTTTTGCTTTTTCCAAATCTTTTCCAACAGCCATATTTAATCCTCCTTCCTGTTTTTAGGAAACTGGGAATAATATATTTCCTGATATACCCCGCAGGACTCGAGGAGGCTGTCGTGGCTTCCAATTCCGGCGATTCTGCCGTCATCAAGAACGATTATCTTGTCGGCGTACTGTATCGACGATGCCCTTTGGGAGACAATAAATACAGTCGGGGAGTTTTCCATTTCTCTTATTGCCTTTCTTAACGCTGCGTCCGTGGCGAAATCCAGAGCCGACGCGCTGTCGTCAAGAATCAGTATTTCGGGTTTTCTGACAAGCGCGCGGGCTATGGTAAGCCTTTGCCTTTGTCCTCCGGAAAAGTTTTTGCCACCCTGAGCTACTTCTGAGTCAAGACCTTTTCTTCTTCCCTCAACAACATCTATAGCCTGGGAAATTTTAAGGGCTTCATAAATATCCTCATCGGAGGCGTTTTCGTTGCCCCAGAGCAGATTTTCCCTGATTGTTCCGTTAAAGAGAACGGCTTTCTGCGGGACAACGCCTATTTTACCGCGCAGAGCCTTAATACTATAGTCTTTCACATTTTTTCCGTCAACAAGAACCTCGCCGGAGAAGGCGTCATAAAATCTTGGGATCATATTTACTATGGAGCTTTTGCCGGAACCTGTTCCGCCGATTATTCCGATGGTTTCCCCCTTTTTAGCGGAGAAGGTTATTTCCGAGAGCGAGTCGGTTTCCGACGAGCCGTACCGGAGGGACACATCCTTAAACTCCACCGCGTTGTCAGTTTCCGTATCTATGGACTGGTCAGGAGACTCCGACATTGATGAGCTTATCTCAAACACACTCTGAACACGGTTTCCGCAGGCGATGGCCTTATTTATTAGGACGATTAGATTAGCCAGCTTTATAAGCTCAACCAGTATCTGGGACATATAATTTATGAGCGCCACAACCTCGCCCTGGGATATGGCTCCGGTATTTACTCTTATGCCGCCGACCCATATTATGGCCACTATGGCCAGATTGACTACGGCGTAGGTAGCGGGATTCATAAGAGCGGATATTTTCCCGACGAATATCTGAAGTGAGGAAAGATCGCCGTTTGCTTCCTCAAAGCGTTCGGTCTCGCCTTCTTCCTTATGGAAGGCTCTTATTACCCTGGCGCCGGTAAGATTTTCACGGGTAATGCCAAGAACGGTATCAAGGCGGGACTGAACTTTTTTATATAAGGGTATGCTGACATACATTATTATGAAAACTATAACGGAAAGCAGGGGGATGGCAACGGCAAAAATAATGGCGGATCTCACGTCAATGATGAACGCCGCCACCATCGCTCCCACAACGATAAAGGGTGAGCGCATAAACAGCCTAAGAAACATATTGACGCCATTTTGGACCTGATTAATGTCGCTGGTCATCCTTGTGATAAGAGTCGAGGTTCCGACGGTGTCCATTTCCGTGAACGAAAGAGACTGTATGTGCTCAAAAAGAGAGTGCCTGAGCTTCGTGGCAAAACCACAGGCGGCTTTTGCCGAGAAATACTGGGCTGTTATGGAACATACAAGACCGATTATGCCCAGCAGTATCATCACGAGACACATTCTTATTACATAACTCCTGTCTCCCGCCGGTATGCCAATATCGATTACCTTTGCCATAACGATGGGAACAAACAGCTCGAAAAGAGCTTCAAGCATTTTGAACAGCGGGGCAAGGACGGATTCTATTTTATAATCCTTTAAATATATCAATAATTTTTTCATTGGTTCACCTGCTTTTCGGTTGATAATTCATTGAAAATATATTACCATAAATTTAAGTATATTAAAAATATCATATAAATATATAAAATATATGTTTTTTATATAGGAGAGATTATGGACATCAAACAGCTTATTTATTTTACCGCCATAGTCGACGAGGGCAATATTTCTTCGGCCGCGAAAAAACTTCATATATCCCAGCCGCCGCTCAGCAGCCAGATACACAACCTGGAGCAAGAGCTCGGATGCGTGCTTTTCGAGAGAGGAGCGAGAAAAATACAGCTTACCGAGGCCGGTGAGATACTATACAGAAGGGCGCAGGCCATCATCGGCATGGCCGATACGGTCAAAAGGGAGCTTACGGATTACAGCAGCGGAATGAAGGGAGTGCTCAGGCTTGGAATGGTGTCCTCCGTTGGAAGCACGGCCCTCGAAACTTGGATAAAGCCTTTCTCGGCGAAATTCCCAGGCGTCAGATACGAGCTTTCCGAGGCGAATACCTATGTCATAGCCGATATGCTCCGTTCCGATATTATAGATATGGCCTTTGTCAGAACCCCGTTCAACGGCGACGGCATGGATATAATTCCTCTTAAAAAAGAAAAAATGTACGCCGTCGGAAACAGAGACTTTTTCTTTGAAGCGGGAGAAAAGGCGTCTATAGAATTTTTAGTAAGGAAACCTCTTATCATCTATAAGAGATGGGAAAAAATATTTATGGACATTTTTGAGGAAAAGGACATTCATCCGGAGATAGTCTGCCTTAACGAGGACGCCAGAACAACGGCCGCCTGGGCTGAGGCGGGTATGGGGATTGGCATAATGCCAAGCTCCGCTTTAAGTATGCTGAAAAAGGAAGATACCGTATCCGTTGAGATTGATGACAGCCGAATAGTGTCGGAGATATATCTCATTGCGCATAAAAACTCATATCGTTCGCCGATAGCGCTCGGTTTTTGGGACTTTGTAAGAGATTGGAAAAGCGCTGATTCTTAAGAATAAAGTAATTTATATATGGTTGATTTTAGTTTAAAATTATATAAGGAGGAATTGTCAGGAAAACATTTTATTTAGGAGATGATTCTATGAAAAAACTAATAACATTGATTTTAGCGGCGTCACTTCTCACGGGGTGCGGTTCCAATACTTCAAACGGTGAGGAACAGCAGACAGAACAAAGTGTAAAAAACGAGGAGCAGCAGAATACAAACGCATTTGCCGCCGAAGCCGACAGCAATATAAATTCCGAGGAACCTCCGGAATTTCTATCGGACGAGAATAAAAAGCTTTTTGAGAGGGCCGAATATATAACCTTTTTCACCCTTGTTTCAACTGGATTTGACAGTACCGTTGATGAAAGCAGGCTTACAACGGATTTTGAGGGAAGCGACGGCTCTCTCTACGCTTACGAAACGGATTATATGTATTCGGATTTTGAGGACTATATTTCCTCAGTATTTACCGGGGAAGCGCTGGAAAAGGTAAAAAATGATCTTGGTTCATATTTTGAGACAAGCGACGGAAAGCTCTGCTGGGTCGACGCGGCAAGGGGAACAAATATTTTTTATGTAGATAAAACATTTGAACTGATTAGCGAAACCGACGATAAAATAGAATTTAAGGCCATAGCAAACTATTCCGGAGAGGCGGTTTACGGTTCAGAGGAAGCCTTCAACGAATCCGGCGACGGAGGCGAGTACGCTTGGAGTGAGGAATATAATTTTGAACTTGTCAACACGGACGACGGATGGAGAGTAAGCAAATTTGAATATTGGAAATAAGGACGGATAAAAATGAACTTTGATTTTGACTGCATAATCGACAGAAGGAATACTTTGAGCTGTAAATGGGATATGGCTGAGAAGGACGTGCTTCCCATGTGGGTGGCTGACATGGACTTTAAGACTTCTCCCCGAATTATCGAAGCGCTGGAAAAAAGAGCCCAAAGCGGTATATTTGGGTATTCAGTTTATATGGACGACATATATGAAGCCATAATCGGATGGTTCAAAAGGAGACATGGCTGGGATATAAAAAAGGAATGGATAAATTTCAGCCCGGGAATTGTTCCGGCGCTCCACGCGTTTTCCAGGATTTTTACGAAGCCCGGAGAAAAAATACTTATGAATTCTCCGGTATATTATCCTTTTTTTAAGGCGGCGCAGAGAAACGGAGTCGAGCCCGTATACAGTCCGCTGATCATAAAAAACGGCAGGTATGAAATGGACTTTGAGGACATTGAGAAGAAGGCCGCCGACCCGCTGGTGAAAATATTTTATTTGTGTAGCCCCCAGAATCCGGGCGGAAGGCTGTGGACAAGGGACGAGCTGGAAAGGCTGGGAAGGATATGCCTTGAAAACGATGTGCTTGTTGTTTCAGACGAGATACACTGCGACCTTGTGTATCCGGGAAACAGGCATGTACCGTTTGGAACCCTTGACGATAAGCTGACAGACAACGCCATAATATGCACGGCTCCGACAAAGACATTCAATCTGGCCGGTTTGCAAATATCATCGGTAATAATAAAAAATCCCGATATAAGGAAAAAATATTCCGAGTATATGACAGCGTCCGGTTTTGATTACGGAGAGGCGGGAGTGTTCGGGCTTGAGGCGATGAGAGCGGCGTATAATTACGGAGGAGAATGGCTTGACAGCCTTATGGAGTACCTGAAGGGCAGCCTTGATTTCCTCTGTGATTATGTCGAAAAAAATATTCCAAAGGCAAAGGTAATGGTTCCGGAGGCCACATATTTGGTATGGATAGATTTGAGCGGTTACGGCGCGGATTGCGTAAAAATGCACGAGACTCTCAAAAACGAAGGCAAAATATGGCTTGACGAAGGCTATCTTTTCGGAACGGCCGGCGAGGGATTTGAGAGGATAAATATAGCCTGCCCGAGGGCTACCCTTGAGGACGGGCTGGACAGGATGAAAAACTGCCTTGAAAATATGTTGGACAAGCGGTAAATATGAGCCTATCAGGAGGAACGATGGAATATAAAGCTGACGATAAACAACTTGACGCAGCAAAATTTTTGGATTTGGCTGAAAAGGTTTGGCCTGGCAGCTATGACATTGTAAAAACGGCGGAAGCTGTTTCAAAAACCGTAAACATAACGGCCTACGACGGGGAAAGGCTTGTCGGATGCCTGAGGGTGCTTACAGACGGGTATTTTTTCGGCACGATCACCGAATTGCTTGTTTTGCCGGAATATCAGGGCAGAGGAATAGGAAGCCGTCTATTGAAAATGGCTTCCGACAGCGCTCCGACAATGCTTTACTTTGGCTCTCAGCCGGGAGTTGAGGAATTTTACGAGAAAAACGGCTGTAAGAAAAGTTTGCAGTCATATATTATTGAAAAATAAAAAGAACCGGCCGTCAAAAGGTCAGATTTTGAAACTGACGATTGGCGGGCCGGTTTTTTTACTTATCCGATATTGTTTTCATACCTTTTTTTATTTATTGACGGAACTCTTTTTAACGGGTATCCATATCTCGAAAACGGCGTTTTGCGGGTCCGGAGATATATAAAATTCCACGTCGGGCCACTGGTCATACTCGTATCCGGATGATGGCAGCCATTCGGTAAAAATCCTTTTTTCAAGATCCTGTATGGCTTCGGGGCTTTTGCCGCTGCCGTCAAACACAGCCCATGTGCGGGACGGAATGTCCAGCGTCTCAAACCCTTCGCATGATCCGCCGGCAAATACGGCTATATAATATTTCCATCCTTCATCGCATACGCATTTGCTTATGCCAAATACGCCCTTTCTGTTTTCATCCATTATGCCGCAAAGTTTTTCAATGGTGCCGTTGGACAGACATTTTTCCCAGAAAAGCGGTATAACGGAAAAATTCTTTTCCATATCAGTCTCCATAGGCGATGATACGCCGACAACACGAAAAGCGTCTTTTTTCTCGATTCTGTAATTCATCTCATACACTCCTTTGACCGTTATTTTAAATACGAGCGGAGGATAGGACTTCAGGACAGTGCCGCACGATCTGGCGTCAGACGGAGCCACGCCGTGAACGCTTTTAAAGGCGCGGTTGAAAGCCGTAGGCGATGAATAGCCATATTTAACGGCCACATCTATTATTTTTTCACCGCCTATAATGTCCGCGGCCGCCAGGGACATTTTTCTTCTGCGCACATATTCAGAAAGCGGTATTCCCGAGATATACGAAAACATTCTTTGAAAATGATATAGGGAACAGCAGGCTCTTTGAGCCGCCAGAGAATAATCAATATCGCTGGAAAGGTTTTCCTCTATATATTTTACGGCGTCGTTAAGTCTTTCTATCCAATCCATACTATCAGCTCCACGATCAAAGTATAAACTGCGGAATTTTATTTTTCCTCTCTTTTGATGCCCTAAAAAGAGCGGATAAATCAAATATTATTATACCATGGTAAACAGTCCGTATAATACTTTTTTTATCTGCGCATACTTTTTGTGCGGGAGGTGGCGAAGTGGAAATATTTATTAAGCCGCTGAAAAAGGCGTCCCTGACTCATAAAAGCTGCGTCCGTCTAAAAGACGCCGCGGAAGTATACGTTGCCGGCGGAGATCAGGCCAAGGTCGAAAATATAACAATGCTCAATATTGACGCCGACAGAAACGGCAGATATATTATTTCGGCTCTGGATATGGTAAAAAAGACGGCAAAATTATGCCCGGAAGCAGGCATACAATGCATGGGAGAAACGGAGACGCTGATAGTCCACAAGGCGAAGAAAGAAAAATACAACAGGATTTTGGACATTATCAAGACGGGCTTTGTATGCGTCGTTCTTTTCGGCGGAGCCATGACAGCCATAATGAGTTTCCACTCCGACGCCCAGATGCCGGCCGTTTTCCAGAATATGTACCGTATTTTTTTCGGCATCGAGGCGACAAAGCCATATATAATTTATATTCCCTACAGCATTGGACTGGCTGTCGGAATAATAGTTTTCTTCAACCATTTTGGCTTGAAAAAGATAACCGAGGATCCCACGCCCATAGAAGTTGAAATGACGACATACGAAAAGGAGTCCGACGAAAGCGTGATAGACCGTCTTGAAAAGGAGAAAAACAATGGAAGCAGTTAAGTACGCCGCGCTTATAATTTTCGGGCTTGGTTCAGGGGTAGTCGTTTCGGCCGGAGTATTCTCGCTTATAGCAACGGTGGCTCTCATACCGAGAATGGCGGAGAAAACAAATACAGAAAACCGTATAATGCTTTACGAGGAAGCAATAACCCTCGGGGGAATAGCCGGAACGCTGGCCATGTATGTCAATTTTCAAATTCCTGTCGGGCACATTATAGCCGCCTTGTTCAGCCTGTGTATCGGCATTTTTTTCGGCGAGCTGGCGGTGTCCATCGCCGAGGTGCTGAATGTATTTCCGATATTCGTAAAACGGCTTAAGCTAAGACGATGCGTAAGCGCCATTGTCGTTGCGTTCGCCCTTGGAAAAGCGGCCGGATCGCTTATGTATTTCCTTATAAAGGGATTTTATTCAATGATATAGGAGGAATGACATGGATTCTTCAAAAGAATTTGAACGCCGCAGAGAATACAGCGAAATGGTGAAAAAAGCCTCGCCGCCCAGCGCGCTTCTTTCCGACTGTGTGAGAGCGTTTGTCTCGGGAGGTTTTATATGCTCCATCGGGCAGATCCTAAGAAATTTT
Source organism: Candidatus Metalachnospira gallinarum (assembly GCA_904378045.1). Lineage (GTDB taxonomy): Bacteria > Bacillota > Clostridia > Lachnospirales > Anaerotignaceae > Metalachnospira > Metalachnospira gallinarum. The sequence goes on from CAJFHC010000001.1 coordinate 107,791, forward strand.
TTCCTGTCGAAGGGTTTTTCAGCGGACGAGGCGGGACTTTGCGTGTCTCTAATACTTATTGCCGCCGCCGTGCTTTTGACTGGATTCGGCCTTTTCGGAAAAATAGGAAAATTCTGCGGGGCGGGAACGGTAGTGCCGATAACGGGATTCGCTAATTCCGTGGCGTCTCCGGCGATAGAGTTCAAAAAAGAGGGATGGGTGTTCGGCCTTGGTGCAAAAATGTTCCAGGTTGCCGGCCCTGTCATAGTTTACGGAACCATAACATCAGTCGCGGTTGGAATAGTATATTATATAATCGGGTCAATAGTTGGGTAAAATGGTCAAAAGCCGTCTAAATAATGAAGATTAAACATAAAAGGATGAATGTATATGTGTAAAAGACTGGGAAGGCACACGGTAAAGCTGGAAAAGCCGGTATATATAACGGCTGCGGCTTCCACCGCGGGAAAGAAGGAGGGGGAAGGCCCCCTTGCGGGAATGTTTGATATTGTTCTCGACGATGATCTCTGGGGAGAACAATCTTGGGAAAAGGCTGAAAGCAAACTTGTAAGGGAAACATTCTCTCTGGTCATAAAAAAGGCGGGAAAAGAGCCGCGGGATATAGATCTATGCGTTTCCGGAGATCTTCTTGACCAGGTCAGCGCTTCCACATTCGGTCTTCGGGACATCGGGGTGCCGTATCTCGGTATATACGGGGCATGCTCGACCATGGGCGAGGCAATGGGACTTGCGTCAATGCTCATTGACGGAGGATTCGCGGAAAATATAGCCGCCGGAGCGTCCAGCCATTTCTGCGCGGCTGAAAAGCAGTATCGGGCGCCGCTGGGAATGGGAAACCAGAGACCTCCGACGACAACTTGGACGGTGACCGGAGACGGAGCCGTAATGCTCAGCAAAAACGGCAAAAAGGACGATCCAGTAATAACGGAGGTGCTTACCGGCGAAATAACAGACCTTGGAGTAAAGGACACGAATAATATGGGGGCGGCGATGGCTCCGGCTGCGGCGGAGCTTATGAAAGCCTATTTTGATGAAACCGGAAGAGACCCGGATTATTTTGACCTTATAGCAACGGGAGACCTTGGATATGTGGGACGCAGGCTCGCTGCTGAGCTTTTAGAAAAAGGAGGCTGTAAGATAGGCGAAAACTATACTGACTGCGGGATAGAAATATTTGACAGAGACAGCCAGGACACCCATTGCGGCGGAAGCGGATGCGCCTGCTCGGCACTGGTTTTTACGGCTAAATTCTACAGAATGCTTAAAAGAGGGGAGATAAAAAGGATGCTTTTTATGCCTACTGGGGCTTTGCTCAGTACAACGACAAGCCAGCAGGGAGAGAGCATACCGTCCATCGCCCATGGGATAGTCATAGAAAGCGGGTGCGGAAAGAGATGAGTTTGTTTGACAATATTTTAAACGCCTTTTGGGTCGGCGGGCTTATATGCGTGCTCGGACAGATACTTATAGACAAAACAAAGCTGATGCCCGGAAGGATACTTGTTATATATGTATGCGCCGGATGTATTCTCGGAGCGGTTGGTATTTATGGGATTTTGGTTGACTTCGCCGGAGCAGGGGCTACGGTGCCGCTGACCGGTTTCGGATATAATCTCGCGAAGGGAGTAATGGAGGAAATAGACAGCACGGGATTCCTCGGCATATTCACCGGAGGATTGAAATCGGCCGCCGGAGGAATAGCCGGAGCGGTGCTTTTTTCATGGCTTGCGGCCTGTGTATTTGAGCCTAAGGGAAAATAAAAAACTGTGATTTCAGCGAAAAAAGTCTGAACCATTGGGATTCAGACTTTTTATATACAAAATTATTTGCTATTATTTTGCTTCTTCAGCCTTTTTTTCTTCAGCCTTAGCTTCCTCAGCCTTGGGAGCGGGCTCGGCAGCTTTCTTTTTGCGTCCGAAAAGGCCTTTCTTTTCTTCTTCGGGTTCGGGCTCTTCCTTGTTTGAAAGGTTGGGCTCTTTCACCATCGCGATTTCGCTTTTGATAACGGGAACTCTTACGCCTTTATTCATACCGAACTCAACGATGAAACACTCAGCCGTAACGTCTACGACTCTGCCATACATACCGGTGTTGCAGAGAACAGAATCTCCGGGTTTGATTTTTGTTCTCATCTCTTCCATCTGTCTCTGTCTTTTTTTCTGAGGCCTGATGGACATAAAGTACATTGCCGCAAAGATAACGATGATATAAATAAATATCCATGACATGGAAAGTCCGCCGCCTGCCGCCGCCTGTGTCGTCGTTTCAGCCGCAGCTCCTGCAGAGGCTGCCGCTTCGCCTGAGCCGATAACGGTGTTTACGCTGTTAAGAAAAGTTTCAAACATTTTTTTCGCTCCTTTAAAAATTAAACTGATTTCGGATGTTCGCCGAAAAACCTAGGTACAATTATATTAGAATTGCCCTGCTTAGTCAAGTTAATAGCCGTTTTCTAATGACAAATTTATTTGCCGCCGTTTTGTTTAAATCCTTCGAGCTTGGCTTTTTTGTAACTTTCAAACCTGTCCTCGTCAAGGGCGAGCCTTATTTCCTCCATCATTGTGTTGAAGAAATAAAGGTTATGCATTACGCAAAGCCTCATGGCGAGCATCTCTTTGGCTTTAAAAAGATGCCGGATATATGCCTTGGAGTACCTTCTGCATACAGGACAGTCGCACGTTTCGTCGATGGGCGTATCGTCCAGCTCATATTTGGCGTTAAGAAGATTCAGCTTGCCCGAATTGGTATATACATGGGCATGGCGGCCGTTTCTTGCCGGAAGCACGCAGTCAAAGAAATCAACGCCTCTTTCCACGGCCTCAAGAATATTTTCCGGCGTGCCGACTCCCATAAGATAGGTTGGCTTATTCTGCGGAAGATAGGGCACAACCTCGTCAAGTATGTGATACATTTCCTCATGGGTCTCTCCGACGGCAAGACCGCCGATGGCGTAGCCGTCCAGATCAAGCTCGGAAATGCGCTTTGCGTGCTCTATCCTTATATCGTCATAGACAGCGCCCTGATTAATTCCAAAGAGCATCTGTTTTTTATTTATCGTATCGTCAAGGGAATTGAGCCTGTCAAGCTCAGCCTTGCATCTGTAGAGCCATCTCGTAGTCCTTTCCACGGAATTTTGAACGTAGCTCCTGTCTGCAAGAGCCGGGGAACATTCGTCAAAGGCCATGGCTATGGTTGAAGCGAGGTTCGACTGTATGCGCATACTCTCCTCCGGGCCGATGAACAGCTTTCTTCCGTCTATATGGGAATTGAAGTAAACGCCTTCCTCCTTTATTTTTCTGAGAGAAGCAAGGGAAAAGACCTGAAATCCGCCGCTGTCGGTAAGTATGGGCTTGTCCCATACCATAAACTTGTGCAGTCCTCCGAGTTTTTTAACTACCTCGTCGCCGGGGCGAAGATGAAGATGATAGGTGTTGGAAAGCTCGACCTGGCATTTCAGCCTTTCAAGATCCTCCGTGGAAACGGCTCCCTTTATGGCCGCCAAAGTGCCGACATTCATAAATACCGGCGTCTGTATGATTCCATGGGGCGTATGGAACTCTCCGCGCTTGGCGCATCCGCTTGTTTTAAGTAATTTATACATATATTCGTCTCCGTCTTTGATTTTTCTGATTTTTTCACATTTTTATATTTTACATTCAAAATATTATATTTTCAAGGCACGAAAGAGATTTTTGTGGTATACTTAACATCAGGTAAGTTTTAAATAGAATTTTGAGTTCCGAACAGTATGATTTTAAGGAGAAAAATATGATCGATTTTATCGCTACTTCGACCTTCGGCCTTGAGGCCTGTGTTAAAAGAGAGATAACAAAACTTGGATTTGAGAACATAAAAACATTTGACGGGCGAGTGGAGTTTACCGGTGACGAAAGCGCCATACCCAAAGCGAATCTGTGGCTCAGATGCGCCGGAAGAGTCTATATAAAAATGGGAGAATTCAAAGCCCTTTCGTTTGAGGATCTTTTTCAGGGGACAAGGGCGCTTCCATGGGGAGACTGGATACCCGTTGACGGAAAATTCACGGTAGTCGGAAAGAGCGTAAAAAGCACTCTTCATTCCGTGCCCGACTGCCAGGCCATAGTAAAGAAGGCTATTGTTGAGAAACTGAAAGAAAAATATGACGTGGACTGGTTTGACGAGACCGGGGCGGAATATACGGTTCAGGTCGCGCTGCTCAAGGATATGGCGACGCTTACCATTGACACCAGCGGATCGGGACTGCACAAAAGGGGCTACAGAGCCAACGCGCTTGACGCTCCGCTCAAGGAAACGCTTGCGGCGGCCATGGTGGAGCTGAGTTATTGGAACAGGGACAGGGTGCTTTTGGATCCGTTCTGCGGCTCGGGAACAATACCTATAGAAGCGGCGCTTATGGCCAGAAATATAGCTCCCGGACTCAACAGGCATTTTGCCTCCGAAAAATGGGAAAGAGTGCCGGAAAAACTGTGGAAAGAGGAAAGGCGCAGATGCTACGAGGCCATAGACTATGACTGTATGCCCAAAATTTACGGAAGTGACGTTGACCCGGCGGCCATTGAGCTGGCAAAGGCAAATGCCGAGCTGGCAGGTGTTGACGACTGCATAACATTTGAGGTCAAGCCCGTGAAAGAGCTTGAGCTTTACGGCGATTACGGATGTCTTATAACGAATCCGCCCTACGGAGAGCGTTTGGGAGAGGTCAAGGAAGTTGAGAATATGTACCGTTCCCTCGGAGGAACTATGAATACGAACAAAACGTGGTCGACATACGTTATAACGTCCATGGAATATTTTGAAAAGCTGTTCGGAAGAAAGGCCGACGCAAAGAGAAAGCTGTTCAATGGAAGGATCAAAATAGACTACTATCAGTTTTACGGACCGAGACCGCCCAAAATATCCGAATAATTATCAAAAACGCCCGGAAGAAGGCATATAAGCCTGAATACCGGGCATTGATTTTATTTATATATGTTTTCAACGGTTTCTTTTGTATACTCGATGAATTTTTTGACCGTATCCGTGGCGTATTTATGCGACTGTATCGCTATGCCAAGCTCACGGTAGATTTTCGGCCTTGTCTCCATTATTTTTATATTGTCGTCCCTGTCCTTGAGAAGAAGCTCGGAAAGTATGCTCATGCCAAGTCCGCGCTCGACCATGGAAAGTATTACGACGTAATTCATATGAGAATTGCTTATGTCTGGGGAAATTTCATATTTTTTGAATACCCTGAGTATGTCCTTATTAAGTCCATAGGATGGCATAAGGAATTTTTTGCCGTTGAAGTCCGTCAGAGGAAATGATTTATTAGTGTGTCTGTCATCCGGAGGCATGATGGCAAGAAGAGGATCTTTTCTTAAAGGTATCCACTCGGTGCGGTACTCGTCCTGCCTGCTTAAAAAACCGATGTCAACGGTTCCGTCCATTACCCAGCCGTATATTTCGTCGGCCCCTCCGTCCTTTATCTCAAAGGTAACGTCCGGATAATCGGTGTTGAACTTTTTTACGGCGTCGCTGAGCCAGTGCATTATGATACTTGTGTATGAGCCTATCCTTATGACGGAATCCTTCATGGTGTTAACTCGTTTTATCTCAACGTCAAGGGCCGTATTGGCCTCGACGAGTTTTTGTATGTAAGGCAGTATCCTGCTGCAATTAGGAGTTGGCTTTACGCCGTGATGACCTCTGATAAGAAGCTGGAAGCCGAATTCCTGCTCAAGGCTGTTCATCATATGAGTAAGACCGGACTGCGTGCAGCCAAGAACGTCTGCCGCCTTTGTGAAGCTCCCGAGATTAATAGAGGCAAGAAGCGCTTCGTATTTCTTTGTATCCATAGGCATTTCCTTTCAAATAAAATATGATGATCGTTCATATATGTATTAAATTATATAACATTTAAGCACTGAAATCAATGTTAAAGTTCAGTGTAAAATTTTAATGAGAGACAATGATTTTTATTATAAATACCCATACTATGGCTTATGGCACGTAGAAGAGTCGTTTATTTTTGGCAATAATAAAGCGGGGAGCATTTTATAGATTGAATTATTCTCCAAAAAGCGTTATCATTTTTTATATAGAATAAAAAACGGCAAAGGAGGCGGAAGCCGTGTATAAAACAACAGTTACAGAGGACAGACGGGAAATATTCACTGTCTTAAAGGCTTTCCTGGCCGGGCAGTACGACGCGAAAAGACTTTTGTATTCCCACGTTTCATATAAAAATATAGAGGGATCAAGATATAACGTCACCGATTATGAGGATGAGCTTTCATTTACACGCTCCGGAAGGATATGGCTTGTGAGAAGGACGGAAAACTTTAACAGCGACTTTGAGAAGGAATCCATGGAAAACATAAAACGCAGAATATCCCAGGGCTGTATAAAGGCCGACGATTATATAAAGGAGCTCTGCGAGTTTCCTATCAACGGAGAACTTACAATAGTAAGAGAGATCGATCCAAACAGGCAGCAGAGGTGATTGGCCGCCTGTTTTTCTTTTTATGCAGGATGCCTGCATAAATTTTGCATAATCTCATTGCAAAGAGGGAAAAATCTGATATAATAATATAAGATATACATGTAACGTGTGGAACTTTGGTGTGAAAATATTATGATAATGGAGGAAGATAGATATGGCAGAAATTAAAGAAGCAAACGGACAGATTCAGATTTCGGAAGAGGTAATAGCTATAATCGCCGGAACGGCAGCCGCTGAGACAGAAGGCATCGCGCTTGCCACGGCTCCGGTAAACGCCGTAAAGGGATTTTTCGGAAAGAAAAGCCAGTCCAAGGGCGTAAAAGTAACGGTTGAGGAATCAAACGCTCTTATCGAGGTAGAGATTTCCGTTAAATTCGGCATAAACATCAAGAAGGTCTGCGAAGAAGTGCAGGCAAAGGTTAAAAACGCCGTAGAGACAATGACAGGCCTTACGGTTTCAGGTGTCAACGTCATCGTTTCGGATGTATGGGCAGAGAAGGAAAAACAGGTTCCCGCAGCCGAAGAGATGGATGAGGAGACAAAAGCAGAGTAATTTCTTTAGAGTAAATATGGCTGTCGTTATTTGGCAGCCTTTTTATATGTTGGGAGGATAAAGCGATGGGACGCAGAAACGCCAGAAAACTCGCATTTTATTTATTGTTTCAGTACGACTTTGTCAGGGACGGAAACTATGACGAGGTCAGAGACACTTTTCTTACGCTGGCCGATGACGAGATCACGGAAAACGACAGGGAATACATATTATCAAAGACCGGCGGCGTTATGGACCATCTTGAGGAGATCGACCGTACAATAGGCGACTACGCAAGGGGATGGACCGTTGAAAGAATGTCAAAGGTCGACAAGGCTATATTGAGACTTGCCGTGTATGAGATAAAGTTTTCGCCCGACGTTCCTGACGGAGTCGCTATAAACGAGGCGGTTGAGCTTGCGAAAGTATACAGCTCCGACGAGGCTCCGGCGTTCATTAACGGAATACTCGGAAAGGTAGCCGGAAGTGGGGCAGATGCTTGAGCCTAAAGTATATTCCGTCTCAAGGGTGAGCGGGTATATTAAGACCATGCTTGAGAGCGACTATGTTTTAAGCAGCATTTGGGTCGCAGGAGAAATATCGAATTTTAAAAGGCATGGAAGCGGTAACTTGTTTTTTTCTCTCAAGGACAGCGACAGCGTGATTCGCTGCGTTATGTTTAAGGGAGACGCCGCTGCGCTTCCGTTTATGCCTGAAAACGGAATGTCGGTGATAATATGCGGATATGTGACGGTCTATGAGAGAAGCGGGGAATATCAGATAGTCGTCCAGCTTATGAAACCCGACGGCGTTGGGGCGCTTACAATAGCTTTTGAACAGCTGAAGGAAAAGCTGGCCTCGGAGGGACTTTTCGACAGCGATTTCAAAAGAGAGATAAACCGCAGGCCGTCCAATATCGCCGTTGTCACATCACCCACGGGGGCGGCGGTAAGGGATATAATAAAAATAGCCGGACAGAGAAACAGTTCCGTGTCAATAACGGTGATACCGGCGCTGGTGCAGGGCGATATGGCCGCCGAATCCATTGTTGAGGGCATAAGGCTTGCAAACAGGCTGAAAAAAGCGGATACGATCATCGTCGGACGAGGCGGAGGAAGCATAGAGGATCTTTGGGCGTTTAATGACGAGAGGGTGGCAAGGGCCATATTTTCGTCAGAAATACCGGTGATTTCAGCCGTTGGGCATGAAACAGACTTTACCATAGCAGATTTTGTCGCGGATCTTAGGGCGTCTACTCCGTCAAACGCCGCGGAACTGGCTGTGGCTGACATAAACGAGGATAAAAGACGAGCCGAAACGCTTATTATAAAACTTGAGAAATATGCCGGCATCGCATTAAAAAACAGCGGAGACAGGCTTAAGAGAGCGTTGGAAAGCCCGGCGTTCGCTTATCCGCTTGATAATATCAGTGACAAGGAAGAAACTGTCAAAGCCCTGATGTCACGGCTTAAAAGAGAGACGGAAATATCCGTGCGAAATACCGAAAACTGTGTCGCGGAAAAAGTAACCGCGCTGGAGGCGCTTTCTCCGCTTAAAGTGCTGGCAAGAGGATATTCTTATACGGAAAACGCGAACGGAAATGTCGTTACGTCCGTAGATGACGTACAAAATGGCGGCAGTATTTTTGTGACGCTTAAAGACGGAAGAATATCGGCGTCTGTCGAGGATAAGGTGATGTTTTAATGGCTAAAAAAACAAAGAGCTTTGAGGAAGCGCTCTCAAGACTTGAGGAAATAGTGGACGCTATGGAGGAAGGAGAGCTTTCTCTTGACGAAACGGTTAAACTCTATAAAGAAGGCGTGGAAATGGCATCCGTATGTTCGGAGAAGCTTTCCGGCGCCAGACAGCAGATAAGCCTGCTTTCCGTCGGGCTTGACGGGAGCATGGAGGAAAAGCCCTTTGAGATTAAGGAGGAAGAATGATGGATTTTAAGGAAGAACTTAACGCAAAGGTAAAAATTGTGGACGAGTATATGGAAAAATTCCTCCCGCCGGCAGAAAAGTATCCGAGCGTTATATTTGAAGCTATGAGATACAGTGTCTTTGCCGGAGGAAAAAGGCTTAGACCGATAATGGTGATGGAAGCATGCAAAGCATTTGGCGGCGACGTGGAAAAAGCAATGCCGTTTGCCTGCGCCATTGAGATGATACATACATATTCTCTCATACATGACGACCTTCCCGCTTTGGACAACGATGATTACAGAAGGGGAAGGCTGACCAGCCATAAAGTATTCGGAGAGAACATGGCTATTCTTGCTGGAGACGCCCTGCTGCATCACGCCTTTGAGACGATGGCCGAAGCCTGCGTAAAGGAAAACGATCTCAAATATACAAGGGCGATGCTTGCCATAGCGCGTGGAGCCGGAGTAAACGGGATGGTTGCCGGACAGGTAGTCGACGTTATAAGCGAGGGAAAACAGATAGACAAGGATACCCTTGACTATATACATAAAAATAAAACCGCGGCTATGATAATCGGCGCGCTTAAGGCCGGAGCGGAGATAGGCGGAGCCGGCGAGGAAGAAATCAAAAAGATTGAGAGAGCCGGCGAGCTTATAGGCGTGGCGTTCCAGATACAGGACGATATACTGGACGTTACGAGCACCCTTGAGGAGCTTGGCAAACCGATTAACAGCGATGAGAAAAACCATAAGGTGACATACGCTACCATGTACGGGGTTGAAGGAGCGTCAAAGATAGTTGAGGATATGTCCAACGAAGCTCTTGATATACTCAACGGAATGGGAGAAAGAATGTCATTCCTCTCAAGGCTTACGGAATATTTGATAAAAAGAAAGAACTGAAATACTGGAAAGGTGTAATTTTTGTGAAAAGACTGCTCGACTCGGTCAAAGGCCCCGAGGATATCAGGAAATTTAATATAAACCAGCTTAACAGGCTTGCCGTTGAGCTGAGAGCCTTCCTGTTGGAAAAGGTATCGGAGACGGGAGGGCATCTCGCCTCAAATCTGGGAATAGTCGAGCTTACCATAGCTTTGCTTTACTGTCTTGACCTTCCGAAGGACAAAATAGTATGGGATGTGGGACATCAGGCGTATGTCCATAAAATACTCACGGGAAGGAAGGACAGATTCGACAGCCTTAGACAGCTCGACGGCATATCGGGATTTCCAAAGCCAAGCGAAAGCGACTGCGATTCATTTACGGCGGGACACAGTTCCACGTCCATATCAATAGCTCTCGGCTTTGCTTATGCCAGAGATCTGCTCGGAGGGAACGAGAAAATAGCAGCGGTCATAGGCGACGGCTCCATGACGGGAGGGGTTGCCTATGAGGCGCTGAACAATGCCGGAAGGTACAACAAAAATTTTATAGTTATACTAAACGATAACCAGATGTCGATTTCCGACAACGTCGGAGCTCTCAGCCGCCACCTTAACGAAATAAGGACCGACACGAAATATCTTGAGGCAAAGGATGACGTTAAGAAATTCCTCAACAGCCTGCCGGCCGGAGCGCCCATGGTGGACACGATAAAAAGGACGAAAAAAAGAATTAAATATATGTTTGTCCAGGGAGTTATTTTCGAGGAACTTGGATTCAAATATGTGGGACCGGTGGACGGCCATAATATAGAAGAGCTGATATCTACAATAAACAGGGTAAAGAACATAAACGGACCGGTGCTTGTCCATGTAAGGACAAAAAAAGGAAAGGGCTATAAATATGCGGAGAACAATCCGGCGGAATATCACGGAGTGTCTCCGTTTGATATAAAAACCGGAAAGCCGTCAAGCAAGTCTGCTCTGCCGAGCTATTCATCGGTTTTTGGAAAGGCGTTGGAAAAGCTTGCCGAAAAGGACAGAAAGATAATCGCCGTCAGCGCGGCTATGTGCAGCAGCACGGGACTTGCGGGCTTTTCAAAAAGATTTCCGGAACGTTTTTTTGACGTAGGCATAGCCGAACAGCATGCCGTATCGTTTTCCGCGGCGTTCGCGAAATCAGGATTCAAGCCTGTTTTCGCCGTATACTCTACATTTTTGCAGAGGGCCTATGACGAGATCATGCAGGATGTCTGCCTTCAGGGACTGCACGTCGTCTTTGGCATAGACAGGGCTGGAATAGTCGGAAGCGACGGAGAGACTCATCAGGGAATATATGACATATCCTATTTGAGCCATATGCCCAATATGACGGTTATGCTGCCCAAAAACAGGACGGAACTTGAAAAAATGCTTGAATTTGCCCTGAACGGTATGTCGTCGCCCGTGGCTATAAGATACCCAAGGGGAGAGGCCTCTCTCAGATATGCCGATATATGCCCCGATATAGAGTACGGAAAGGCTGAGATATTGAAAGACGGCTGCAAAATAGCGATACTTTCAGCGGGAAGCATGCTTGAGCAGACCGATGAGGCCGTAAAGCTGCTGGAAAACGACGGATATTCCCCCATGCTTGTCAATCTCAGGTTTGCCAAGCCGCTGGACAGGGAAATGATAAATATAGTCTGTGAAAAATGCGGATATATATTTACCGTTGAGGACAATGTGCTTGAGGGCGGCGTCGGAAGCACCGTGCTAGAGACGGCAAACGAGCTTGGATTGCTTGATAAAGTTAAAATATGTCCCATTGCTTTTCCGGACAGGTTTATAGAACATGGAACAAGAAACGAGCTTTATGACAGATACGGATTGAGCGGATTAAAAATATACGGCCGCATAAAGGAACGGGTTGAAAACAATGGCTGAAAAGGAAAGACTTGACGTTTTAATGGTGAGCAGAGGGCTTGCCTCATCAAGGGAACTGGCGAAGTCCTATATTATGGCGGGAAATGTATACGTTGACGGCAATAAAGAGGATAAGGCCGGAACAAAATTTGATATTGATTCCAAAATCGAGCTCAGAGGGGCTGAAATGCCCTATGTGAGCAGAGGAGGATATAAGCTGGAAAAGGCGATGGAAGTCTTTCCGGTGAGCATAGAGGGAAAAATATGTATGGATATAGGAGCGTCTACCGGCGGATTTACGGACTGCATGCTGCAAAACGGAGCAGTTAAGGTATACGCCATAGACGTCGGATACGGGCAGCTCGCATGGAAGCTCAGAAACGATGAGAGGGTAGTCTGTCTTGAAAAAACCAACGTAAGATACATAACGGAGGAGCAGGTTCCCGACAGACCGGAATTCGCGTCGGTCGACGTGTCTTTTATCTCTCTGACAAAGGTCATTCCCCCGGCTCTTGAGGTCATGGCCGAAAACGCTCAGATGGTATGCCTTATAAAGCCCCAGTTTGAGGCCGGAAGGGAAAAGGTCGGAAAAAAGGGCGTGGTGAGAGAGAAGTCCACCCATCTTGAGGTGATTTTAAAAATAATGGATTTTGCCTTTGACAACGGGCTAAATATTATAGGAATAGATTTTTCGCCCATAAGAGGCCCTGAGGGCAATATAGAGTATCTGATAATGCTGGACAGGCTGAATACCGGATTCACAAGGGAAGAGGCCTGCGCTAAGGCAAAAGAGATCGCGGAAAGATCCCACGAGCTGCTATAAGGTGGTGTTTATATGAAAACGGTAGGAATAGTGCCTAATTACGGTAAGGAAACGGCCATGCAGATGGTCGCCGGACTGGCGGAATTTTTAAAAGGCAAGGAATGCAGGCCGGTGGTGACATACAAAACGGCTGAGATGCTTGGCTTAAACGAGCTTGGAGTGACAAAATACGAGCTCTATTCAAAATCGGACTTTATAATAGTTCTCGGAGGAGACGGAACCCTGCTTGACACGGGGCGAAAGGCGGCCAAATTCGGAACGCCGCTTCTTGGGATAAATATGGGCACTATGGGCTTTCTTGCCGCGGCTGACGGAGCCGACGCCAATGAGACCATCGAGAAGGTGCTCAATGGAGAATATAAAATAGAAAAGAGACTTATGCTGGAGTCTGAGATAATTTCGGAGACTGACAGCCCCAAACAGTACAGAGCGATAAACGACGTATGTATCACAAGGGGCGTATTTACAAAAATAACGGAATACAAAATTTACGTCAATGACGAATATCTTGCCACATTCAGGGCGGACGGCATAATCGTCTCAACGCCGACGGGCTCAACGGCGTACAATCTTTCGGCGGGCGGCCCGGTGCTCAAGCCGGACATAGAGTGTATGGTTATCACTCCCATATGCCCGCACTCGCTCCATTCGAGGAGCATAGTCGTTTCGGCCGACGATACCGTAAGGATAGAGGCCAGCTTTGGCTCCAACGGAGACATAATAATGTCGATGGACGGGCAGACCAGCGTAATACTCAATAACGGGGACATCATAAACGTGAGGAAATCCGCTAACAGCATCAATATAATAAAGACAAACAACAGGAGCTTTTATGAGATATTGAGGAAAAAACTTATATCAAAGGGGGAATAACCGTTGAAAGTATCAAGGCACGCCAAGATATTGGAACTTATAGAGAAATATGATATCGAAACACAGGACGAGCTTGCCATGAGGCTCAGGGAAGAGGGCTTTGACGTTACTCAGGCCACAGTGTCCAGAGATATAAGGGAAATGAGGCTCACGAAGATCTCCGTCGAGAAGGGCAAGCAGAAATACGCAGTTATGGCCAACAACGACAACGAGATATCCGACAGGCTCATAAGAGTATTTAAAGAAGCCGTCATAAAGATGGATTATGCGGGAAATATGGTCGTTATAAAAACCCTTGAGGGAATGGGAATGGCCGTTGGAGTCGCCCTTGACAATATGCAAAACAGCGAGATACTTGGAACAATAGCCGGAGATGATACGGTGTTCTGCGTCATAAGGGGAAACCATCAGGCCGCCGAGCTTATTGAAAGACTTTATAGAATAATACATAGCTGATTGGGGGCGCGTATCTGTGCTTGAATACATGAATATAAAAAACGTGGCGCTCATTGACGAGTCGGAGGTCGTATTCGGCAAGGGGCTCAACGTCCTCACGGGCGAGACAGGAGCCGGAAAATCCCTCATAATAGACGCCCTTGGCTTTTCCCTCGGAGGCAGAGCAAGCAGGGAAATGATAAGAAGGGGAGAAGAGCAGGCCTCCGTGGAATCCGTTTTTTCCATTGAAGACAAGAAGCTGGAAAAAATACTGGACGATATGGGAATCGACCATGGCGAGGATAATACCATCGTCATAAGAAGGATACTTCATGCCAACGGCAAAAGCGTCTGCAAGGTCAACGGCACAACGGTAACGGTAGGGCAGCTTAAGGAACTTTCTTCCTGCCTCGTGGATTTTCACGGACAGCATGAGCATCAGTCTCTTCTTGACCCTAAAAAACATATAGAGCTTCTGGATAGATTTTGCGGTACGGAACTTGGAGCCGAGAAGGCGAAACTTGCCGAATTTCTGAAAAAATATAAGGCTACTATGAAGGAAATGAAGGCAATAGCCGGAAATGAGGCTGAAAGGGAAAGAAGGACGGAGATACTTTCCTACCAGATAAGCGAGCTTGAGGCCGCCGACATTAAGCCGGGCGAGGAGGATCAGCTGACGGAAAGGAAAAAGATACTGCAAAACGGCGAGAAAATGAGGGAAATGGCGGGAAAATGCATTAATATCCTTTATAACGGAGTAAACGGGCTCCCGGCCGCCGATATGGTCACGGAGGCCGCGGACACGCTTAAACAGCTCAGCGACATCGACATATCGGTAAAATTAGTGTATGAAATAGTCAATTCAGCTTCGATCCAGCTCAGTGAGGCTGAAAGAGAGCTGAAACGCTATTTTGACGGGCTTGAGACCGGCGAGGACGAAATAGAGCAGATAGACGAAAGGCTTAATATTATCTACGCTTTTAAGAAGAAATATATATGTTCATCGGATCTTCTTGCGGATAAGCTGGAGAAGCTCAGAAGCGAGTACGATATGCTTATGCATTCAAGGGAACGCCTTGAAAATCTCGAAAACGAGAGAAAAGAACTTTTCAAAAACATGGTCGCCGTATGTCGGGTTATGACGGACATTAGGAAGAAGAAGGCTGAGGAAATCGAGGCTGACATAGAAAAGAACCTCCATGAGCTTGAAATGGAAAAGGCAAGATTTAAAATCAGGATAGACCAGAAAAATCAGCTTGGCCTTGAAGGATGGGACGACGTGGAATTTATGTTTACCGCCAATGAGGGCGAGGAACTCATGCCTCTGGCAAAAATAGGCTCAGGCGGAGAGCTTTCCAGAGTAATGCTGGCGCTCAAGGTCGTTTTTGGAAATCTGGACGTGATAGGCACGTTCGTATTTGACGAGATAGACGCGGGAATAAGCGGAAGAACGGCGCAGAAGGTTGCGGAAAAAATGCACAGAGTGGCAAGAACAAAGCAGATACTTTGCATTACCCATCTGCCGCAGATAGCCGCTATGGCCGACAAACACTTTATGATAGAGAAAATGAGCGTAAAGGGAAGAACGAAGTCTGTAATCAAACCGCTGAGAAGGAACGAAACGGTAAAGGATATAGCCAGGCTGATGGCAGGAACGGAAATAACGGAGATGTCCGTAAACGCCGCTCAGGAAATGAAAGACCTTGCCGGCAAATATAAAAACGAGAACAGATAATAAAAAACATAAAAACATAAACGGCGGCGGTCCTTAAAGCTATGGCAGGACTGCCGCCGTTGTTTATTCTTCGTCATTTTTATATTTATTTTTTTCCTCGGCGACCATTGAATACTCACTTGGTTCGCGGGGGAATGTCTGTGAAATAAGATCGCCCTCCGTGGAATACTCGGATATGACTATACCAGCCTGGTCATAATCAATAAGATTTTCCTGAATATCAAGGAATGATTCGGATTTGCGGCACAGAGCGACAAGGCTTTCGTGATTAAGTCTTGCAGCGCTTGAAAGAAGCCGAACAAGGAGTCCGTCCTCAGGCGTCCTGTCGTCCGTTATACCGATTATATAATCAGGCGAAACTTTTAAAATACCGGAAATAACAGCGAAATCATAAAAACTTATTTTTTCCGTAGACTTATATACATCTAATATTTTAGTCATTTTTGATACATTACTGTCAATCCCGTTAGCTCCGACGTATTCTGTAATAAGAGTCTCAAGGCGGGAAATAATTGTCTTTTTGGCAGACATAGTATCACTCTCCCTTTTGTGGTTATTATATCATAAAATATTTATGCGAAACAACAAAGTATTTGAAAAATGTCGAATAAAATTCAAAATATTACATACTGATTTAGTATGAATTTGTATTGACATTTTTATATGCAAATGATATATTATTTATAACATAGTAAATTAGTATGAATTAAAAGATCAGTCAGACAGGAGAATATATATGAATGAGATAATTTATTTTGACAACGCGGCGACAACGCCGATAAGACCGGAGGTCTATGACGCCATAAGGCCGTACATCGAAAGCTGCTACGGAAACCCGTCAAGCGTCTACAAGCTCGCCAGGGAAAGCAAAAAAGCCGTAGACCTTGCCAGAAAGCAGGTAGCCGACGCCATTAACGCCGACAGTGGTGAGATATTTTTTACAGGCTGTGGCTCGGAAAGCGATAACTGGGCCATAAAGGGAGTGGCTCTGGCGCTGAAGGACAAGGGAAAGCATATAATAACAACAAATATAGAGCACCATGCCATACTCCATACCTGTGAGTTCCTTGAGGAAAACGGCTATGAGGTGACATATATTCCGGTCGATGAATATGGAATGGTAAGCGCCGATGACATAAAGAAAGCAATAAGACCTGACACTATACTTGTAAGCGTAATGACGGCCAATAACGAGATAGGAACCATAGAGCCTATAAAGGAGATCGGAGCTGTATGCAGGGAAAAAGGAGTATATTTCCATACAGATGCGGTTCAGGCCGTTGGGCACATAAAAATAGACGTGAAGGAAATGAATATAGACCTTCTTTCCCTCTCAGGGCATAAAATCGGCGCGCCGAAGGGTATTGGAGCGCTTTATATAAAAAAGGGAGTAAAGATAAAAAATCTTATACATGGAGGACAGCAGGAAAAGGGAAAAAGAGCGGGCACTGAAAATGTAATAGGGATTGCGGCGCTTGGAAAAGCCATTGAGCTGGCAGTTAGCGAAATGGAGGACACAACGGAAAGGTTAAAATATCTGAGAGATAAGATAATAAACGGGGTCCTGAAAAATATAGAGTATTCAAGGCTCAACGGCCACCCGGAAGAGAGGCTTCCCGGAAACGTGAATATATCATTCGAGTTCATTGAGGGAGAGTCTATGCTCCTTATGCTTGACGCTAAGGGTATATGCGCCTCAAGCGGGTCGGCTTGTACGTCTGGCTCCCTCGACCCTTCCCATGTGCTCCTTGCCATAGGCCTGCCGCATGAAAAGGCTCACGGATCGCTTAGGATATCCCTCGGATATCAAAATACAGAAGAGGAAGTTGATAAACTGCTTGAAGTATTGCCGCCGATAGTACAGAGACTTAGAGAAATGTCACCATTGTATGAAATGAAAAAATAAAATAACGGAGGAAGAAAAAATGGAATACAGCGAGAAAGTTATGGATCATTTTATGAATCCCAGAAACGTAGGAGAGATAGAGGATGCCAGCGGAGTTGGAACCGTTGGAAACGCTAAATGCGGAGATATAATGAAAGTATATCTTAAGATAGAAAACGGAATTATTGAGGACGCCAAATTTAAGACCTTTGGCTGCGGCGCGGCGGTAGCAACCAGCAGTATGGCTACTGAACTTGTTAAGGGAAAAACTATACAGGAGGCTTTGGAAATAACAAATAAAGCCGTTATGGAAGCACTTGACGGACTGCCCCCTGTTAAGGTACACTGTTCATGTCTTGCGGAGGAGGCGCTTCATGCCGCTCTGTGGGACTATGCTCAGAAAAACGGAGTTGTTATTGAGGGCTTAAAAAAGCCGGTAAATGATATTGAAGAACTCCATAACATGGAAGAAGAATAATGTGTTATGAACGGTGAAAATAAACAAAAAGTTATTGTAGGAATGTCCGGCGGGGTTGACAGCTCTGTCGCGGCGTTCCTTCTCAAGGAAAAAGGGTATGAAGTCATAGGCATGACCATGAGAACGTGGGAAAATGCCTGCGAAAAGATGACTGATGATGAAAATCAGGCAGTCAACGATGCCGCAAGGGTGGCGGAAAAACTTGGCATACCGCATTATGTCGTGGACTTTAGAAAAGAATTTGAGGATAGGGTCATAAAGTATTTTGTGAGCGAGTATAAGTCAGGGAGGACACCAAATCCCTGTATAGTTTGCAATAGATACGTTAAATGGGAAGCGTTGCTTAAATATGCTGAAAGTCTTGGAGCAAACCTTATAGCTACAGGACACTACGCTCTTATAGACAAATATCCTAAGACCGGAAGATATACAGTGAGAAACGCGGTAACGGCTGAGAAGGATCAGACATACGCGCTATGCAGGCTTACCCAGAGACAGCTTAAGTCCACCCTTATGCCTGTTGGAGAGTACACAAAAGACCAGGTAAGGAAGATAGCGGAAGAGATTGATATGGAGATATCATCCAAACCCGATAGTCAGGATATATGCTTTATCCCGGACGGCAACTACGCTTCTTTTATAAAAGAATATGACGGAACGGAATTCAAACCCGGTGATTTTGTGGATATGGACGGACATATTATAGGGAAGCATAAGGGAATTATAAATTATACGGTCGGACAGAGGAAAGGTCTTGGAATATCAGCGGGAAAGCATGTCTATGTCCATCATATTGACAGGGAAAACAACAGGGTAGTGATCTGTGGAAATGATGAGCTTTTCAGCAGAGAGGTAAAAGCCGATAATATAAATTTTATGGCCATAGATGGAATCAGCGGAGAATTGAGAGCCGAGGCCAAGATAAGATATGCCCACAAAAAGGCGCCATGCACAGTAAGAATGGAAAACGGCATAATAAAGTGTGTCTTTGATGAGCCCCAAAGGGCGGCTACATCAGGGCAATCGCTTGTCGTATATGACGGAGAGTATGTGCTCTGCGGCGGAACTATTATATAATAAACTACAGCCCGGCGTGAAATTGCGCGGCGGGCATTTTGTTTTGGGGAGAAGAAAATGAAAGCTGTTATATTTGACATGGATGGGGTGCTGGTGGACAGCCAGCCTTATCATTTTAAGGCTGACATAGAAACTATGTCAGAATACGGGGTTGTGAAGGATCAGAAATTTTATGAGAAATTCGCTGGAACGCTTACTTCCGACAGGATGAGAATTTTAAAGGACCTGTTCAAGCTTGACATTCCGGTTGAGGAAATGGTTAAAAAAAGAGAAGACATGATACTTGAAATAATGGCCAGAGAAGATATTAAACCAGTATCCGGCATACCGGAATTTTTAAAATCTATAAAAAACAGGGGATTAAAAACAGCCGTGGCTTCTTCCTCTGGCTATGATTTGATAGGTCTTATACTTTCCAGACTGGGAATATCAGAATATTTTGACTCAATTACATCCGGAAACGACGTAAAAAGAGGAAAGCCTGATCCTGACGTATTTCTTCTGGCCGCTGAGAGAATCGGAGTAAACCCAAGAGACTGTTTTGTGGTTGAGGACTCGGAAAACGGAGTACGCGCAGCCAAGGCCGCAGGTATGACGGCCCTTGGGTATGTGAATCCGACAAGCGGAAATCAGTGCCTTGATATGGCGGATGCTGTGACCGATGATTTCAGGAAAGTGGATATAAACGATTTCATGTAATATTTTTGGAGGGATAGAAATGAAGGCTGTTATAATCGTTCTTGTTATAGTCGTATTGTTTTTAGGCTGGGTGCATATGAGAAAGCTCAAAAATGACAGGATAAGGAGAGAAAGCGGATGCGACGGAGGATGTTCTGCCTGCGCCGCAAGAAACCTGTGCGACAGTGATGAGAAAAAGTGAGAAAACAACAGATAAATTAAGATAATAATTATAAACTCATAAAATAGCTCGAAAATAAAATAATATAACCGAAAATAAGATTTGCATATATCTACCTTCATAAGTAATATATAGCTAATGATTAGCACTCGTATATGTTGAGTGCTAACAACAAAAACTTTGATTCGTATAAGGAGGAAATAAATATGAAACTTGTACCACTTGGAGATAAAGTAGTTATTAAACAGCTTGAAGCTGAGGAAAAAACAAAATCAGGAATCGTCCTTCCTTCACAGTCTAAGGAAAAGCCCCAGATGGCAGTTGTAATCGCCGCAGGCCCCGGAGGAATGGTTGATGGAAATAAAGTAGAGATGGCCGTTAAAGCGGGAGATAAGATCATATATTCGAAATACAGCGGAACGGAAGTAGAGTGCGATGGAGAAAAGCTCCTCGTCGTTAGACAGAATGATATACTTGCTATCGTAGAAGACTAACTTATATAAATTGTTGGAGGTAATGTAATTATGGCTAAGGAAGTAAAATACGGAAACGACGCCAGAAAAGGTCTTGAGGCCGGCGTAAATAAACTTGCGGATACAGTAAAGGTAACACTTGGACCCAAAGGACGCAACGTCGTTCTTGACAGAAAATATGGTTCACCGCTCATCACAAACGATGGCGTAACTATCGCTAAGGATATTGAATTTGAGGATCCCTATGAGAATATGGGCGCTCATCTTGTTACAGAGGCGGCTACACAGACAAACGATGTAGCTGGTGACGGAACTACAACAGCTACCGTGCTTGCCCAGGCAATGATCCAGGAAGGCCTTAAAAACATCGCCGCAGGAGCTAACTCAATCATCCTTCGTAAGGGAATGAAAAAGGCTACGGATAAAGCCGTTGAGTGCATCAAAGGAATGAGTCAGGTAGTTTCAACAAAGAACCATATCGCAAGGGTAGCGGCTATTTCATCAGGCGATGACGAAGTCGGAGAAATGATCGCTGACGCTATGGAAAAGGTAACAAACAACGGCGTAATTACTGTTGAAGAATCAAAGACAATGAATACCGAGCTTGAGATGGTAGAAGGTATGCAGTTTGACAAGGGCTATCTTTCAGCTTATATGTCAACGGATATGGAGAAGATGGTAGCCGTCCTTGACGATCCTTATATCCTTATTACCGACAAGAAGATCAGCAACATCCAGGAGATACTTCCCATACTTGAACAGCTTGTTCAGACAGGCGGAAAACTTCTTATAATCGCAGAGGACGTTGAGAGCGAGGCTCTTGCTACACTCGTTGTCAATAAGTTAAGAGGAACGATCACAACAGTTGCCGTTAAAGCTCCCGGATACGGAGACAGAAGAAAACAGATGCTTGGAGATATCGCCGCTCTTACAGGAGGAACGGTAATTTCCGAGGAAGTCGGAATCGACCTTAAGGACGCTACGCTCGATATGCTTGGACGCGCAAGAAGCGTAAGAGTTGAGAAAGAAAATACAATAATCACAGACGGAGCAGGCAAGAAAGAAGACATCGAAGGACGTATCGCACAGATCAAACTTGCTCTTGAGAATACAACAAGCGACTTTGACAAAGAAAAACTTCAGGAAAGACTCGCAAAGCTTTCAGGTGGAGTTGCCGTTATTAAGGTTGGAGCCGCTACCGAAACAGAAATGAAGGAAAAGAAACTCCGTATGGAAGACGCCCTTGCCGCAACAAGAGCAGCCGTTGAGGAAGGTATTATTGCCGGAGGCGGAACAGCTTACATCCATACAGTTGAAAAGATAAAAGGTATGCTCAGCGAACTTACCGGAGACGAGAGAACAGGAGCGGAGATCGTGCTCAAGGCTCTTGAGGCTCCTATGCGCCAGATCGCTACAAACGCAGGACTTGAAGGTTCCGTAATCGTTAATAAGGTTAAAGACATGGAGGATGGAATCGGATTCGATGCCCTTAACGAGAAATATGTTGATATGGTAGAGGCCGGAATCATCGACCCTACAAAGGTAACAAGAAGCGCTCTTCAGAACGCCACATCAGTAGCTTCAACATTCCTTACAACAGAAGCCGTAGTAGCTGAGCTTCCGAGCAAGGAGCCTGTAGCTCCCGCAGCCGGAATGGGCGGCGGCATGATGTAATTTTTTCCGCTGCCGGGGGCAGATGAAGGAAAAAATTACATGCGCAGAAACAAGGAGTGTGCCGACTGAGCTGAGCGATGGAGAGCAGACGACTATGTTTCAAGCCGCGTTTGCGAAGGAAACTAATTTTTTCCGCCGCCGGGGGAATCGAATACGACCGCTGCCAGAGGCAGAAAAAGGGAGTATGAGATTCTGTGAGGAACAAGCGATTCAAGCGAATGCGCAGAAGCGCGCCGATTCCGAACAGAGGACACCGAATACGACCGCTGCCAGAGGCAGAAGAAGGGAGTATGAGATTCTGTGAGGCCGAACAGAGGACACCGAATACGACCGCTGCCAGAGGCAGAAGAAGGGAGTATGAGATTCTGTGAGGAACAAGCGATTCAAGCTAATGCGCAGAAGCGCGCCGATTCCGAACAGAGGGAGAAATGATAACAGCAGAAACAAGGAGTGTGCCGACTGAGCTGAGCGAGGGAGAGCAGACGACTATGTTTCAAGCCGCGTTTGAACGGTAAAAAATATCATAAAATATAAGGCGGTCAGCCAACGTGTTTTATAAACACAAAAGCTGATCGCCTTTTTTTATTTTTTGAATTTTGAGAAATCTATTAAATTTTTTATCGGCATTCCAGCAGAATAATTTTTAAGATTTTCAGCACATATATGATAGATGGAATCAGATATTTCTTTGGAGTGTCCAAAGCTCTTTCCTGATATGTGAGGAGTTATAATTACATTTTCTATTTCCCACAGAGAACTGTCGGGAGGAAGGGGCTCCGGATCGGTGACATCAAGAACAGCGCCTTTGAGATGTCCGCTCTTTAAGACATCGACCAGATCCTCCTGAACGACGAGAGAGCCTCGTCCGACGTTAACGAATATGGCGTCTTTTTTCATAAGCATAAATTTGCTTTTGTCAAAAAGATGATATGTATAGTCTGAATTCGGTATACAGCAGACGACCGCGTCGGCAATGGGAAGCTGGCTGTCCAGCTCGGCAAGGGAATGAATCTCACTGAAAAACGGAGGTATCTCGTTTACTTTTCTTCTTATGCCGACGGTAACCGTATCAAAGACAGAGAGACGTCTCGCTACGGAACTTCCGATGTTTCCGGCGCCGACAATGAGCACGCGCCTCCCGGTCAGAGATGTTTCAACGCCCATATCCTGCCAGAGATTCTTTTTCTGATTATCCCTGTAAAGATAAAACTTATGATATATGTTTAAAATGGCTCCGATGACATATTGCGATATGACTCCGCCGAAAGCTCCGGAAGCGTTGGCAAGCATAACATGACGGGGAAATCCTTCCGCCCTTGTGTACTGGTCTGTTCCGGCCATGGTCATCTGTATAAGTTTAAGATTGGGCGCGTCAGCTATCATTGATATTTCCGGTTCGCCGATTATTATTTCCGCTTTGTCAATCTCTTCTTTGAGCTTGTCCTTATCCGTTTCCTTGCCGGCAAAATAAAAACTGAAACAGCTTCCGGCGGAACGGAGAAAATCCTTATCGTCATCCGTGCAGGGCGACATAACAAGTACGTTTATCATCTTAATCCTCCTTGTCATCTTGTTTATGATTCCGATGATTTAATGGTAATGTTTGAAAAGGATAAAGTCAAGTTTGTTTTTTAATGTATAATTTTAAAACAGTGTTTGCTATAGATTATGATTTATGATAAAATAATAAAGCAGATTATTTGTCGAAAGGAAGTTTTATTATGGCTTGGAATCCCGAATATACAAAGGAGTTTAACGCTCTTATGAAAAAATGGGATGATGAGATACAGGAAGAACTCAAGAAAAAGGCGCCCACAAGAGGAATAGCGGCGGGAAGCAAAGGAAAAACGGATATTATAAATGAAAGATACAGAACCCTGCTTGCCGAGCTTAAACAAAAATACGGGATGGCCTGATTTTCAGGAAAGGAGTTGAGATATATGGCTGAACAGAGAATGTGTACGATGGAGGACAAGCCGTATCTGAGAGCTCTTTGGCAGGGATGCTTCGGCGACTCGGACAGCTTTTTGGATTTTTTCTTTGAAAAAAGATTTTTCCCTGAGTATACAGTCTGCACCATTGAGGACAATAAACTCGTTAACGCTATGTATTCCCTTCCTGTAAATATGAGAATAAGAGAAGCTATAGTCCCCGCGGCCATGCTTGCGGGATTTTCCACTGATCCGGATTACAGGGGCAGGGGATACATGTCCGACGCGTTCAGGCTGCTGGTGAAAAACCTCGCTCAAAGCGGCATACTTGTCGGCCCGCATACTCCCGTGAAGCATGACAGCTATTTCAGGCTTGGCAACTTCTCGGCTACTAACTCAAGAGTTATTTCCGGAACGGCGGATAAGCCAAAGATCATGCCAAACGGCGTCAGCTTTGGAAGAATGTCCGAATCCGGAAAGCTGTATCCTGTGTATATGAGATTTTCCGAAAGATATTCCGGAATACTGGCCCGCTCCATTTATGATTTCAGGCTTAAAATGCTTGACCTGCTTTCCGACGGCGGAGAGTTCATACTTGTTGACCGCGGCGGAGAAATAAAGGGATACGCCCTGTACTTTAACGGAGTGGATGGACTTACGGCCGTTGAGACAGTATATGACGATGAGGAGACCGCCCGAACCCTTATAGAGGCGCTTGCCTTTATAGCGGACAATAAGCCGATAAAGATCAAACTGCCGCCTGACTGTGAGGCGGAACTTGCGGGATGCTCCTCAAAGATAATGCCCCACGGGGTTGCCGCTCCGGTAAACATCGTTAAGCTGATGGGCATTATTTTCACAAACGAAAAGGCTGTCGTAAAGCTGAACGATGATATAAGCGAAGTCAATAACGGAGTGTTCAGAATGGACGGAAGCGCGGCCGGCACAGATGAATTTGATTTTGAGATAAACGCCGGAAGACTGATGCAGTTTGCCGAGGGCTACAGTTCTCTGGCCGAGCTTGAGGCAGAGGGAAATATAATCGTGAGAAATGCCGAAGCCGTTAAGGAACTTGACATAAAATATCCAAAATGTAAATGTTTTATATGTGACGAATATTGATCGGACTTTCAACAAAATATTTTACGGCATAAAGAGCGATATTTGGACAGAATATGGCTCTTTTGTTTTGTTTGATGTTCTTGCAGAACAAAAATTACCGCGGAGCCGGGAGTGAGAAATTTGGAAGGAAAAATAACGGAAAACAGCATAGTCAGCTTTGCGTGGGGGAGGTTTAAAAACAACTTTCCGACCATACTTTTCTATACGATAATATTCTTTTTGATATTGATGATATTCGGCGTAAAATATTCGCTGGTGGCCTCTACGGCGACGCTTCTTTTTGAGGTAAGGTTCAGAAAAAGCATAAAGCCAACGGAGCTTGTAAGGATGATTTTTATATCCCTTGTGCTTTGTCTGCTTGCCTACGCCGCCACGCAGAACGCCGTAATGAGCATACTGCTTAACTTTACCGTTCCGTTCCTTCTCGTTTTCCTCCAAAGCAGTCAGTTTGTTCCTAAGGGACATTTCGGTTACGCCATGACATTCGCCTTTCTTGAGCTTATACCGCTTACCCAGGAACAGTTTAAGATACAATTTGTTGTCGTGGCTTTTTCATCCGTCATCGCCGCTCTGGCGCTTCTGCTTTACGGAAGGTTTTTCAGCGTAAAGACCGATGGACGGAAATTAGTGAATGACTCGCTCGTAAAGCTTGCCGAAATACTTGATAAACTTGCGGCCGGAGATAACGAGAAAAAGATCACGTCACAGCTCTATGAGATGGAACAGGCGTTCCAGAAACTTGCCTACGAAAGCAATCATTACCTTTATATGCCTGACAGGAACAAGCATTTTTATAATATGTTCGCCCTTCTTATACAGAGAGCGATGTATCTTGTTACGGACGGAGCTTGGAGCGCGGAAAAGAGCAACGAAGAAAATGTAAAAGCGGTTAAAATGCTCGCTTATTTTACAAGAAAGTGCGCCGACGCCAATGACAGCGCTAAAAGGGAAAAACTTAAAAAAGAGGCAAACGGACTTTTTCTCAGCTGCTCACTGCCGGATGGAAGGGTAAAAATATTTTACAGAAGCTATCTGTATATATCAGCTATGCTTTTGAGAATAGCCGATTCCGGGGACGACTGGAAAGAAAGAATGTCCTACAGGATACCGTGGAAGACAGTATTTGAAAGCCTCCCGAACAGGCTTTCAACGGACAGCTTTGAGATAAGGTTCGCCATAAGGCTCGCCGTAGTAATGTCCATAAGTTTTACCGTGAGTCTGCTTTGGGACTTTGAGCATACATACTGGTTCCCTCTGCACGCTTTTCTGCTCGTGCAGCCAAGCTATGAGGAAAGCGCTCACAGAATGGTCACAAGACCGATAGGAACGATAATAGGCTGTCTGCTTGTGCATCTGATATATCCGCTTCTTCCCGGAATGACGGGAATATTTGTTTTCTCGGTGCTTATGGTCGCAATAATGTACTGCTGTACTCCGGGAACATGGGTACAGCCCATATTTGCCACAGCGTCTGCCGTTACAATGGCCCTGCTTACCGTTGAGGAATCAGCGGCCGTGCAGCTCAGGATATTCTATCTATTTATGGCCGTCGCCCTTGTAATGGTCGTAAATAAATTCTGTTTCCCGAGCAAAAAAGAGGGGCAGTTCAGAAGGAACATCAAAATACTTCTCGGGCTTCAAAGGCATTATTGGGGAGTTGTTCAAAAAAGCCTCAGAGGAGAAACAAAGCCCGAGATTTCCGGAGAGATACTCGCCTATTTCCATATGATTTATAATGAAGCGGCAACGTATTTGAAATCCGTGCCGGAAAGCGAAAGAAAGGAGTATTCCGAAACGATGAATACCCTCTGGAATATGTTTTCAGAGGTGGAGCAGGTTATATGCCTTGTCCAGTCGGGGGAGGTGCCTCCGGATGAATACGGCTCACTGTATTATATTTCCGAGCTTTTGATGGACAGGATAGACAAGATCAACAGCGAATGGCAGGAGGTTGACAGCATAGAGCTGACATTTAAAAGCGAGACAAAATATGTCATAGACGGGTACCTCAATAATTTGGAAAGACTTTATAATGATAAAAAGCTGGCGCAGATCATAGGCGTATGATGGTAAAAAGGCGGGAAAAAGGAAAAACTTTTTCCTGCCTCTGCCAAAACGGATATAAAATATGCTCAAATAATGTCGTAATACGCATATCGATTTATATACAATGCTTTTTATTTCCAATATGTAAAACCTTTGTTGACAAAGACAACGGCATAGTGTTAAAATGTCAAACGGTATAAAAATTCGGGAGGTCAAAGCAATGGGAAATACAGGCTTTACAAATGTATATCACTCAGCGGAGAACACGGAATTTTTATTTCATTTTTACTGTTTTTTAAATACAAATCATTTTTCTTACCGGTGAAACGGAATTTTTATTTCCGTTGATACCGGCTTTTTTATTATAGAAAGGATTAGGCTTATGAAGAACGATTTTAACAGAAAAATAGTCCTTGAAGACGGAAGCGAATACTTCGGCTACGGTTTCGGCTACCATACGGACAGGGTATGTGAGATTGTTTTCAACACATCCATGGTAGGTTATCAGGAGATCGTTTCCGACCCGTCTTATACCTATCAGATGGTCGTTATGACCTATCCTCTTATCGGAAATTACGGTATCACCGATGAGGACTTCGAGACAAGGGTTCCTACCATCGGAGGTCTTGTAGTAAGGGAATACAACGACCTGCCAAGCAATTTCCGCTATACGAAAACTCTCTCGGAAATACTTGAGGAGAACAAAATTCCCGGAATCTGGGGAGTAGATACAAGAAAGATCACAAGAAGCATAAGAGATTTGGGAAGCAGAAAGGTATTCATAACGGATATTACGACTCCCAAGGAAGAAGCCATGAAAATCATTGCCGAAACCGAGGTTCCCAAAGACGCGGTTTCAAAGGTAAGCTGCAAAAAAAGATGGTATTCCAGAACGTCCAACCATAAGTACAATGTCGTTGCCGTTGACTGCGGCATAAAGCTCAACATAGTAAGAAGCCTTAACGCGAGGGGCTGCAACGTAATAGTAGTGCCTTGGGACTCCACGGCCGAGGAAATAGAGATGCACGAGCCCGACGGAATATTCCTGTCCAACGGCCCCGGAAACCCTGAGGACGTTATGCACGTCGTTGAGCTTGTAAAAACGCTCAGAGGCAAATACCCCATCTTTGGCATATGTCTTGGACACCAGCTTATAAGCCTTGCCTACGGCGCGAAAACATATAAGCTCAAATTCGGCCACAGAGGCGGAAACCATCCCGTAAAAAATCTTGAGACCGGCAAAATAGAGATAACGAGCCAGAACCACAGCTACGCCGTAGATATGGACTCGCTTAAAAATACGGATCTTACGGCTACGCATATAAATCTGCTTGACAATACGATAGAAGGCGTGGAGTGCAAAGCGGACAGGATTTTCAGCGTTCAGTACCATCCCGAGAGCGCTCCCGGACCTCAGGACAGCGCCTATCTGTTTGACAAATTTATAAATATTATGAAGGAGAGTAAGGAAAATGCCTAAAAGAACGGATATTAAAAAAATACTTGTTATAGGATCCGGCCCCATCGTTATAGGTCAGGCCGCGGAATTTGACTATGCCGGAACACAGGCCTGCCTTGCTCTTAAAGAAGAAGGATATGAGGTCATCCTTGCCAACTCAAACCCGGCAACAATAATGACGGACACGACCATCGCCGACAAGGTGTATATGGAGCCGCTTACGCCGGAATATCTCGCTAAAATAATAAGAATGGAACGCCCCGACGCCCTTGTGCCCGGAATCGGAGGACAGACCGGCCTTAACCTTGCTATGGAGCTTTCAAAAAACGGCGTGCTTGACGAATGCGGCGTTGAGATGCTCGGAACGAGCAGGGAAAGTATAGAGAGAGCCGAGGATAGGGAGCTTTTCAAGGAGCTTTGCATATCTCTCGGAGAGCCCGTTCTTCAATCGGAAATAGCCACATCCATAGAGCATGGTCTTGAGGTTGCCGAAAAGATCGGATATCCCGTCGTTCTCCGTCCCGCCTTTACCCTCGGAGGAACAGGCGGCGGATTCGCCGACAATGAGGAAGAATTCAGGGAAATTATGAAAAACGCTCTTCAGCTTTCTCCCGTCCATCAGGTACTCGTTGAAAAGAGCATAAAAGGATATAAGGAAATAGAGTACGAAGTAATGCGTGACGCAAATGACACGGCCATTACTATATGTAATATGGAAAACGTGGATCCCGTCGGAATACATACGGGAGACTCCATAGTTGTCGCTCCAAGCCAGACGCTTACAAATAAGGAATACCACCTTCTCAGGGACAGTGCCCTCAGAATAATAAGGGAACTTAAGATCGAAGGCGGATGCAACGTACAGTTTGCCCTTGACCCCGAGTCGTTCAGATACTACCTTATCGAGGTAAATCCCAGGGTGTCCCGTTCGTCGGCTCTTGCGTCCAAGGCCAGCGGATACCCCATAGCCAGGGTTTCGGCAAAGATAGCCGTTGGAATGCACCTCGACGAGATACAGATAGCGAATACTCCCGCCAGCTTTGAGCCTGCTCTGGATTATGTCGTAACAAAAATGCCAAGATTCCCCTTCGATAAGTTTGCCACGGCTTCAAACAAGCTCAGCACACAGATGAAGGCCACCGGAGAAGTAATGAGCATAGGCAGAACCATAGAGGAGAGCCTTCTGAAAGCTGTCCGCTCTCTTGAAACCGGCGTATGCCACCTCTATATGCCTAAGTTTGACAATATGTCCAAGGAAGAACTGCTGAAATATATCGCCATCGGAACGGATGACAGGATTTTCGCCATCGCTAAACTTATGAGAGACGGCATAGACCCCGGAATGATCTGCAACGCTACCCAGATAGATATGCTTTTCCTTGAGAAGATAAAAAATATCGTTGATTTTGAGAGCGTTGTCGCGGAAAACAGAGGAGACGCAGATGTGCTTTTCAAAGCAAAGAAAATGGGCTTCTCCGATAAATATATTGGAATCCTCTGGGGAATGAGCGATACGGAAATTTATAATATCAGAAAAGAAAACGGAATTTTCCCCGTTTACAAAATGATAGACACATGCGCCTCGGAGTTTGACAGCTACATCCCTTATTTCTACTCCACCTATGAGGAGGAAAATGAGTCCGTTGTAAGCGAGAAGAAAAAAATCGTCGTACTCGGATCGGGCCCCATAAGGATTGGACAGGGCGTTGAGTTTGACTATTCAACGGTACACGCCGTAAAGACAATAAAGGCAAACGGATATGAAGCAATAATAATAAACAACAATCCTGAGACCGTGTCAACGGACTATACGACCAGCGACAAACTCTATTTTGAGCCGCTTACTCCGGAGGACGTTATGAACGTCATCGAGCTTGAGAAGCCCATCGGAGTTATCGCCAGCCTCGGCGGACAGACGGCCATCAACCTTGCCGAGCCGCTGAGAGAAAGAGGAGTAAAAATAATCGGAACGGACAGCGAGGCCATAGAAAGAGCCGAAAACAGGGACGCCTTTGAAAAGGTAATGACCGAGCTCAACATACCTCAGCCCAAGGGAGTTGCCGTAACAAGCCTTGAGGCCGGATTTAAGGCAGCCGAGGAGATCGGCTATCCTGTCCTTGTTCGCCCCAGCTATGTGCTTGGAGGCCGTGCTATGCAGATCGTTGCCAAGGAAGAGGATTTGAGGGAATATCTTAAGACTGCCGTTGAGGTAAACGAGGATCAGCCCGTGCTTGTTGACAAATATATTGTCGGCAAGGAGCTTGAGGTCGACGCTATATGCGACGGAACGGACGTATTCATCCCCGGAATAATGGAGCTCGTTGAGAGAACCGGTATCCATTCCGGAGACAGTATAAGCGTGTATCCTACATTCAGCGTTTCTCAGAAGGCTAAGGATAAAATAATCGAGTATACAAAGAAGCTCGGTCTTGGCATAGGTATCGTAGGACTTTACAATATCCAGTTCATTGTTGACAAAAACGAGGACGTATATGTTATCGAGGTAAATCCCCGCTCATCAAGAACGGTTCCCTTCCTTTCAAAGGCTACCGGATATTTCCTTGCTGATATAGCTACGCTGGTTATCCTTGGAGTAAGCCTTAAGGAACAGGGATATACGCAGCTTTACGCCGATGAGAAGGATACATGGTATGTAAAGGCTCCCGCGTTCTCATTCTCAAAGATCAGCGGACTTGACGCCTACCTTTCTCCTGAGATGAAGTCAACCGGAGAGGCCATAGGATATGACAGCAAGCTTACGAGGGCTATGTACAAGGCGCTTCAGGCTTCTGGAATCGCCCTTACCGACCACGGAACCGTGCTTGTAACCGTTGCTGATGAGGACAAGGCCGAGACATTCCCCCTTGTAAAGAGATTTTATAAGCTGGGATTCAATATCGTCGCTACGGAAATGACCGCGGACTACCTTAAGGAGAGAGGAATCAAGACAAGGGTCTACGGAAAGATATGCGAGGGCAATGACGATATACTCCGTGATATAAGAAGCGGAAAAATAAATTATGTAATAAACACAAGAGCGATAATGTCCGGAAAACATTATGAAGACGGATATATAATAAGAAGGTGCGCGGTTGAGAACAACGCCACCATGTTCACCTCCCTTGATACCGTAAGGATGCTCCTTGAGGTGCTTGAGGAAATGACCATTGGAATTTCAACAATAGACGGAAAGTAAAATATACGGCGGAGAATTTTGAGAACGGCCTCATTTTTCTCCGCCGTTTTATGTTTACTTTACATTGACGGGGTTTTAAGAAGTATGTCCGTATGCTATAATAATAAAGTAAACAAACTGCTGAGAGGTATTTGATATGGACATAAAAAGGTACAGATTCGCAAATATATTAAATTTCAGGGACTTGGGCGGCGTGTGCGGGCTTGACGGCAAGGCGGTGCGGTGGAGAGCTCTTTTCAGAAGCGATAAGCTCACGGGAGCGACGGATGACGAATGGAGAGTAATGGAGAAAGCCGGAATAAGGACGATACTCGATCTGCGCTCCGATGAGGAAACGGAACTTAATCCCGACGGGTGTCCTGACGATTTTACATATATTCATTTTCCTCTTGTGGAGGAAAACCTTTCGTTCAGCAATATTTCAAGCCCCGCCATGCAGGCGTTCGCCAGAAGCCTCGGCGAGGGATACCGAAACATCGTGCTTAAAAACGGGGAGAATCTTGCAGCCGCTATGGATATGATAGCGGATCATATTGAGGACGGCGGAGTTGTGTTCCATTGCACTTCAGGAAAAGACAGGACGGGAGTCGTGGCGTCGGCCATTTACAGCATACTTGGAGTTTCAACGGAGGATATTGCCGCCGATTATCAGATAAGCTATACATTTAACAGGAAAACATCGGATAAGTTTATGGATGAGCACCCTCAATACAGGCAGTACAGAAAGATGGTAATGTCGGACGCGGAAAATATTTATGAGCTGCTGAGGCTTTATGACGAGATTGATCTTGAGAATTATCTCATCTCAAAGGGCGCCGAGGCTGAAAAACTGAAAAAGTTAAAGGGTTATATGCTTGTTTGATATATTTACGCCGACAAAGCAAAAAGTTTTGTCTAATATTTTTATATTATGCTTTATATGTAATACAAACTAAAAAAAGTATATATTATTATAGATGAAATTTTAGCCGCTTAAGGCAAATGGCCAAAAATGGAAAATGGTGTTGACATAGGGAGTTTGAATGAGTAAAATACAGCTATAAACAATTTGCAATGGCGCAGATCGGAAGACCGGTTTGCGCCTTTTTGTTTATAGACACCAGGAGATGACAGAAATATTCAGACGCAAAAACAGACATCGGAAAATAACATCAGGAAATGGCATCGGGAAACGACAGCAAGAAATGACAGGAAGAGATAACATCAGGAGATGACAGCATTTAGGACGACACAATATTTTACGCAAATACCGGACAATAGGAAACAGACATCGGGGATAACCGTTTTTTGAAACATAATGCGTTTCAAATCGGTCAAGGCATAATTTATGTTACCACGCTGAAAAAGCTGCCGCAAAAAGGGATCAAATCCCTGAATGGGCAGCTTTTCGCGAATATTTGATTAAAAATCAGCTTAAAAGAATATCAGCATTTTTCAGCGATATAATGGATGAGTTTTTCCGTATCGGCCCATCCGAGGCAGGCGTCCGTAATGGATTTTCCGTAAATATGGTCCTCAATCTTGCAGTTGCCTTCCTCTATATAGCTTTCAACCATAACGCCTTTAACGACATTATGCAGGTCTTTGTTCTGCGTCCTGTTGTGGAGTATTTCGGCGACGATCCTGGGCTGCTCATAGAATTTTTTGCCCGAATTGGAATGGTTGGCGTCACATATAACGCAGGGATAGGAGAGCTTCCTGTCGATATATTCCTGGGTAAGCGACATAAGATCCTCATAATGATAGTTGGCATGAGCCGTTCCATGCTTATCCACAGATCCTCTGATTATAGCGTGGGCATAGGGATTTCCGCTTGTGCTGACCTCGTGATCCCTGTAGAGGAACGTATGCTCATGATGAGCGGCGTGGATGGAGTTAAGCATAACGGAAAAGTCGCCGCTGGTAGGGTTTTTCATACCAACGGGCTGATCGATGCCGCTGGCGACAAGGCGGTGCTGCTGATTTTCCACAGAGCGGGCGCCTATTGTTATGTATCCGAGCATATCATCGACATAAACAAGGTTTTCCGGATAGAGCATTTCATCGGCGGCGGTAAGATGCGACTCGGAAAGAGCCCTTATATGCATTTTGCGCAGGGCGAGTATTCCGGCATATATATTGGTCGCTTTTTCCGGATCAGGCTGATGGAGCATACCCTTATATCCGTCACCGGTCGTTCTTGGCTTGTTAGTATATATTCTTGGGATAATAAAGACTTTATCCTTGACCTCTTCGTTGACTTTGGCAAGACGGGATATGTAGTCGCATACGGCGTCCTCGTCGCTTGCCGAACAGGGGCCGATCACAACGATAAATTTATCGACCTTTCCGGAAATGATGTCCTTGAGTTCGGCGTCTCTTTTAGCCTTCACTCCAACAAGATGACGGGGAAAAGGCACTATATCCCTCACTTCTTCCGGTGTTGGAATGTTTTGCTCGTTTATGAAACTCATATAAGTTCTGCTCCTTTCCGCTTTTATATTTTAGACCGTTTTATGCGGCCGTAGTGGATAAAATAAATTTATGAGTTATATTCTACAATAAAATTTATATATATGCAAGAGCGGAGAGCTTTGAGGCCGAAAAAAATGAAAGACGCCAAATGGGGGTCAAAAACGCTATAATACTTGAATGTGGCGTTGAACCATAGTATACTAATATAGATTTGATTTTGATTGATTCAATATTATATACGAAAAGAGGAATTTATAATGGCTGACGAAAAAAAGACCATATTCAGCGGTATGCAGCCTTCGGGCTATGTTACCCTTGGAAATTACCTTGGAGCTCTCAGAAACTGGACGAAGCTCCAGGACGAGTATAACTGCCTTTATTGCATAGTCGATATGCATGCCATAACCGTAAGGCAGGATCCGGTAAAACTGAGACAGCAGGCAAGGACACTGCTTATGCAGTACATCGCCGCCGGACTTGATCCTGAGAAAAACATAATCTATTATCAGTCCCATGTTCCCCAGCATGCCGAGCTTTCATGGGTATTAAACTGCTTCACATATATGGGTGAGCTCAACAGAATGACGCAGTTCAAGGAAAAGTCCCAGACACATGCCGACAACATCAACGCCGGACTTTTCACATATCCGGTGCTTATGGCGGCTGACATACTTCTTTACCAGACGGATCTTGTGCCCGTAGGCGAGGATCAGAGACAGCATCTTGAGATCACAAGGAATATAGCGACGCGTTTCAACGGAATATATGGAGACGTGTTCAAAATACCCGAGGCGTATATCGGCAAAGTAGGAGCAAGGGTCATGGCGCTTCAGGATCCCACAAAGAAAATGTCTAAATCCGATGAGAACAAGAACAATTCCATAGCTCTTCTTGACGAACCGTCCGTAATAATGAGCAAGATCAAAAAGGCTGTCACGGACTCCGACAACGAGATAAGATACGGCGAGGACAAGCCCGGAGTAAGCAACCTTCTCAATATTTACTGCGCCGTTACGGATAAGACGATCGCTGAGGCTGAGAGAGAATTTGCCTCAAGCAATTACGGACAGTTTAAGACTGCCGTGGGAGAGGCGGTCGTGGCCAGCCTTGAGCCCATACAGCAGAAGGTAAGGGAACTTGAGAAAAATAAAGATTACATTGACGGAATCATAAAGACAAATGCCGAAAGAGCGCAGGCGATAGCGAGAAAGACTCTTTCAAAGGTACACAGGAAGGTCGGTTTCCCCGACAGAATAAGATAAACGGATGATTTTCGGCCGGAATATACGTTTTTGCGCATGTCCGGCCGTATTTTTTTGCGTGGTGACACTATGGAGATAATGGAAGTAAGAGAAAATAAAAAGAAATATATGGATCTTCTCCTTCTTGCCGATGAGGACGAAAAAATGATAGACAGGTATATCGAAAGGGGAAGCATGTACGTTTTGGATGACAACGGAATCAAGGCCGAGTGTGTCGTTACAGACGAGGACGGCGTTCTTGAGATAAAAAATATTGCCGTAGCGCCGGAGTATCAGAAAATGGGCTACGGCAGGAGACTTATCGAATTTGTGGAGAGCAAATATAAAGGCGGGTATACGGTTCTGCGTGCCGGCACGGGAGACAGTCCTTTGACGGTGCCTTTTTATGAAAGGCTCGGATTTAAAAGAGCGTATGTGATAAAAAACTTTTTTGCCGACAATTACGAAAGGCCGATAATCGAGGCCGGAGTAAGGCTAACGGATATGATCTGTCTTGAAAAAAGCATATGATAAAACAGCTCCGGAAAAATATATTTCCGGAGCTATGCTTTTATTCACCCGAGCGCGCCGCGTTTTTTATATCGTCGGTTCCGGGGAGAATGACCTTAAAAAGGTTCTTTTTCACTAAATTGATATATTTGACCTTAAGGCCGAAGGCTTCAAAGCTGTCGTTGAGAGTTCTTATGCCGATGGGGCTGTTGAGGAACCGTTCCCGCCTGTCGGTAAGAAGGAGCCTTTGATAGAGCCAGCTGTTCCTTCGAGGAGGGTATATGTCGTTTTCCATATTGATTGGGCCGTCGGTGTTCCATATTGCTCCGGGATTGGTTATTTCTATACTCTTGTGGCGGATAATAACGACGGTCTCCCTTGTGGAATCCCAGTAATCCCTGTGTACTGCGGCGTTATAAAGGGCTTCGTATATGGCGTTGACGGGATAATTTTTGAGCTGAGCCTTTTCCGATATAAATTTTTCCACATTGTCCAGCATTGTCGGTATGTTTCCCTCAAACAGGCTGGTCTTTCCGTTAAACTCAACCCTTATTCCGGTGGAAGGCAGAAACCTCTGGGGATTTTTTCCGAAAATAAGCATACCGCCGGCGGTAGGGACAAATTCCTTGGTCTCATTAAGATAGGTTATAAAGCCCATACTTTCGAGTATTATAAGATCGGAGTTCTTTTCCTTTTTAAATTGTCTGAGAAGATACCTGTCAAGCATATTTTTATCAAGATCGTCTATGCAGGCATGCTGTATGGGAGTTGTTTCATAACATACAAGGCCGCTGTCCTGAAGCATGGAAGCGATCTCGTATTTCCTCGCTATATCCGTTGTGGAGCCTCGCCTTATATAAAACGTGCCTGTCTGAAGTATCTGGTGGGGACGCTGCTCGCTCTTGAATATGGTCAGAACTATGACGGTCTTTCCGTAATAGTCTATCTCCTCGTATCTTAACGGTACAGGCGGGTCGCATCTTGTGCTGACTATCTGGAAAATCGTTTCCTCGGAAGGATGCTTTCCGACCCCGACGACCTCCCTTGTTTTGTCGGTTACGCCGAATATAAGATATCCTCTGCCGCCCTTTGAATTGGCAATGGCGGAAATATCCTTTACAAATTCTTTCTTTTTTGTTTCCGTATCAAGGCAAAGCTCCTGTTTGTAATCAAGTTTTTCGCCTTCTCCGGCGCGAAGAAGTTCTTCCAGCTTTTGAATTGTCATAGCACTTTCCTCCAAAAAGAATACCGCGCGGTGTTGTAACGATATGACATTTTATTTATGTATATTCTGCCAATACTCTGAAAATTATATAAAACAACAGTTATCAACCTGATTATAACAGCTTTTTTAGTCGTATTTCAATATAATTTACCGGCGATAACGGGAATAAAAATGTTGACAAGCCTATGCAACCTTTGTATAATAAAAACGTAACATATTTGTAATATATTCGGAGGATGTAATATGAGTTTAAATAAAACGCTTGTAAGATCGGCGCTCCTTGGATGCGTTATGGCGATGGGAGTATCATCAACAGCTTTTGCTTATACAATGGGAATGCTTAATGACAATAAGGTCAATTTAAGAGAGAGCAGCTCTACATCATCAAATGTTGTCGGCAAGCTCAGCGAGGGCGACTATGTAACGGTGCTCGGCAAAGAGGGCGAATGGTACAATGTTTCCTGCGACACGCAAAACAGCGCGTACATACACAGCGATTATGTTGACATAGTTGAAACGGACGCGTATATTACCGACGACGATATAAAACTCCGTGAGGAGCCTGATGATTCATCAGAGATAATAGAAATACTCAACGAGTTTGATGAAATATCTGTTTTTTCAAGATCGGGCAACTGGTACTATGCCGAATTTAACGGCGAAAAGGGATATGTTTTCGGCGATTATATCGTTGGAGATTTTCTTGACGACCTTGAAAACACAGAGGACGAAGAATCAAAGTATGCCGTTATAATCGCGGAGACTGGACTCAATCTCAGGGTGGAGCCTTCGCTCGAGGCTGAGGTAATCGACATACTTCCCCTTGGCTCAACGGCCGATGTTTTGGAGGAAGAGGAAGAATGGGTGCTTGTGGTCGCTCCCGACGGAACGGAAGGATATGTTAATTCGGAATATATCAATGTAAGAACAGGCGCTAAGGATGAGATAAAAGACGGACTTGGCAAGGATATTATAGAGTACGCGGAGCAGTTCCTCGGAACGCCTTACGAGTGGGGTGGAACCGATCTTGAAGGCGGGGTTGACTGCTCAGGCTTCGTGTACGCCGTTTATGCCGACTTTGGCATAGCCCTCAACAGGTCGTCCGCGTCAATGGAAAGCGCTGACGGAGTATTTATAGAGAAAGCCGAGCTCTCGGCCGGAGACCTTGTTTTCTTTGATAATGACGGCGACGGCGGTATCGACCATGTGGGCATATATACCCATGACGGATATTACATACATTCATCATCCGGAAAGACAACGGGAGTTATAATAAGCAGTCTTTATGATTCCTATAGTATGAAAACATATGCCAGCGCAAAGAGAGTGCTGTAAAAGCCAATTCAAACACAGGGACTTCCTTTTGGAAGCCCTTTTTTGTATTGTCTGCACATTCTGGGGCTGACAGTTTTGGAAGCTATCAGATTGATTTTCTATAATCAAAAAGACAAATAACTGTAAAATCAATTAAATATAAAATGGAATTTTGCCTGTGCTATAAATTAGTTATAAAGATTAACTGTTGTATACTTTTCTTGCCAAAATCAGCAAAATGCTATATAATAATATATATTTTATGTTTTTAAAGATGAAATTTGTTTATTAAAATCCTACAAAAGTTTTATTTAAAATTTTGATTGAAATAATTATAAAAAGTGGTAAATCAACCTCCGGAGCGTAGCTATTTGCCGCTTTGTCCGGAGGTTTCGCCATATTTGGCATTTATAATGACGGAATAACGTTTGACGGGGGTGATCTGTTATGGAAGAAAAAAATAATATTTTTGCGGCGGCTGACAGCGGGGAATATCTCGCGAAAGCGCTGAACGGAAAATTTTATTCGATCCTGCGTGTCGATCCGCAAAAAAACAGAGTCCTTGTGCTCCATAGCCGTGATTATCCGCAGGCCGTCAACACGGAAATGGACTGGAACGCTTATATGTCGCGCTATGGAGCCATTCTTACCGCTGAAGGGCAGGAAAGACTGCGTAAAAGACTTTCGAGCGAGGCGCTTTTGTCGGAAGCTAAAAACGGTGAGGTCAATTTTTACATAGACATCTCGTATTTAAAGGAAAACCAGACAAACTGGCTTACGGTCTCGGTTCTGCTTGAGAAAAACACGGACGGGGCATGGTTTGCCAATATGTTCATATGGAAGAGCAATTCCGAGCACCTGATGCGCAGTATTATTGACATGTATGTCTATGAAACCTGCGATTATTTTATATATCTGGATGTGCGCAACAACAGTTTTGTTATGTTTAACGGCAATCCTCTTGAAACCTCAAGAATAGCCGAAGTCAGCGATGACTATGAAAAAGCAGCGGCTGAATACGCCGAGAATTTTGTCGTCGAAGAGGACAAAGAGATGGTCGTGCGCAAAATGAGCCTGAAATATATTATAAAACAGCTTGAAAATAACAAAGTATATTCCTTTACGACCGGAGTTATAGATCCGGTGCGAGGGTATACGAGAAAACAGCTTACTTACCGATATTATGACCGTCAGGCTGGAAAGGTGCTCCTTTGCAGGAATGACGTTACGGAAATATATCTTGAGGAAAGGGCGAGACAGAGAGAACTTGAGGCCGCAAGACTGAAAGCCGACACCGACCCGCTGACAGGACTGTTCAACTACGGCGGCATGAGCAGAAGGGTGGACGACCTCCTTCTTAAAAAAGAAAAATTATCAGCCATGCTTGTTTTGGATCTTGACAATTTTAAACAGGTCAACGACTCCCTCGGGCATCAGGAAGGAGATCACCTGCTTTGGAAGGTGGCTCAGGCGCTCCAGCTGCAGAATCACGGAACATACCTTTGTGGAAGGGTCGGAGGAGACGAGTTTGTTGTCTTCCTCTACGGCATAGACGATAAAAAGCAGGCCGAGGAGACAGCTTACCATATATGCGAGACGGTCAAAAGCCTTACTTTGCCCGAGAACCTGTCCGGATTGGTCTCCTGCAGCATTGGCGGAGCATTTGCCCCGGAGGAGGGAACTGACTACCGGGAGCTGTTTAAGTCCGCAGACCGCCGTACATATCAGGCTAAACGGCTGGGCAAAAACAGATTCCTTATGGAGGATATGGACGAATGAATGATGTTTTGCGAGAGGAAAAAAAGTTTGCCATAAACGCCGTTGACGGCGTTGTGCTGAAAAGCCGTTTGGGACAGGTTATGCATGGCGATATACATAACGGCTTGCAGGGATATACGATACGGTCTCTTTACTTTGATACTCCCGATGACAGCGATTTTAACGATAAGGTTGACGGGCTGGAGATAAGAAGAAAAATCCGTCTGCGTATTTATGATCCTAAAAGTGATTTTGCCATGCTCGAGATGAAGCAGAAGCAGGGGCCGTATCAGCGTAAGCGTTCTCTCAGATTAAGCAGGGAGGACGCGGAAAAGCTATGCCGCGGCGATTACAGGCCGCTTCTTGGGTACACGGACCCCTTCGCCGCAGAAGTCTACGCCATTATGCACTGGAAATGCTACAGGCCAAAGACAATTGTGGAATATCTGCGGCAGGCATATGTGGCAAAGGAAAACCATATACGGGTGACCATAGACAGCAGGATAAGGGCTACGGAAGCTAATTTTTACCTGTTTTTAGAAAATCTTCCGATGTACCCGGTGCTTGATCCTTATAAAATGGTGCTTGAGGTAAAATTCAACGGCTTTATGCTGAGCTATATAAAGGACGCGCTGAACTGCGTAAAGCGTTCGGAACTGTCCGTAAGTAAATATTGTCTTGCCCGGAGCGTTTCGCTTGGAAGCCAGGGCTAATAAAAATATAGAAGGAGAAAACTGAGGATGAGAGAATATCTGTATCAATTACTGGAAACAACGGGCGGAGATCTATCCGGCGAGGTCATTGTTCTTAGGCTTGCCGTTTCGGTAATAATAGCCGCGTTCATATTTCTGTCTTACCGGCTGTCGCACAGCGGAAGTGTCTACAGCGCAAAATTCAATGTGTCTTTGGCGGCGCTTACGATAATCACGACAACGGTTATGATCGTTATAGGAAACAACATAGCGTTATCCCTTGGTATGGTCGGCGCCCTTTCCATCGTGCGTTTCCGTACCGCGATAAAGGATTCGAGGGATACGGTATATATTTTCTGGGCTATCGTTGTCGGCATTTGCTGCGGAGCGGGAGACTATATTACGGCTTCAATGGGAAGCGCATTTGTGTTTATAGTCCTGCTTTTGTTTGGACGAATAAGAAACGACAACAGGGCGCTTCTCATACTTCGTACGGCAAGAATAAACGAGTCAAAGGTAGAGTCTCTTATCTTCAATTACTATAACAGAAAAGCCATACTCAGGGCGAAAAACACCACCGGCGACAGCGTTGAGTACATATACGAGCTTAACGGCAAATATCTGCGCAAGCCGGTAAGCGAAAAGAGTATGGAAAAGAGCATTACGGACGCCGTATATGAGATCGGCGGAATAGAATATTTTAATATCGTAGTGCAAAACGATGAGATCAGCGGCTGACGGCCGTAAAACCGCGGTTATAAAAGCAAGCGGAAATCTAACGTGTAAATCAAACGGATAAATTGGCGAAATATCGCCGGAAAGGAGGCTGCGGAGGCTTGAAATATAAATTAATCGGCATAGTCATGGCCTTAATTATGTTTTTCTGCGCCCTTGCGGCCGCCGCATTTGAAGCCGGGGAAGGCCCGCACAGGGTTCATCAGCATTTGACGGCAAGACAGCCTTACGCTGTCTGCGACTGTGACGGAACGGAGCTTTGCACCCATCTCCCTCTGGTGGTCATAAATACCAACGGGCAGGAAATACCGGGAGAAGTGACTAAAAACTACGATAAATACGGTGAAACAATATATACAACGGCGGACGACGGACGATCCGTCATAGACGTGGATATTTCCATAATAGACAATCAGAGCAGGAACAACCATCCCTCCGATGAGCCGGAAGTGGAGACCATATCGGAGCTGAGACTGAGGGGACACAGCTCAAGGACTTTTGACA
The DNA here is from genome assembly GCA_904378045.1 of Candidatus Metalachnospira gallinarum. Classification (GTDB taxonomy): domain Bacteria; phylum Bacillota; class Clostridia; order Lachnospirales; family Anaerotignaceae; genus Metalachnospira; species Metalachnospira gallinarum. The sequence continues at coordinate 150,010 of CAJFHC010000001.1, forward strand.
AGCAGTCATATCTTTTGAATTTCGTGGACGAGGAAGGCAACGGCAGGGATCTTCCGGTAATGGGAATGTCCGCCCACAGCGACTGGGTGCTTTACGGCCCAAGCCTTGACAAAACGCTGGTGCGCAACTATATGTGGTACAATATTGCCGGAGAGATAATGGAATGGGCTCCAAACGTGCGTTACTGCGAGGTCATACTGAACGGGGAATATCAGGGACTCTATCTTATGATGGAGACCATAACAAACGGCGATGACTGCCGCCTTGACCTTACTGACGTTGCTTACGGAACGGCTGTCACAGGCTATCTGCTCCGCGAGGACAGAAGCGTGGAGACTGATGTTGACGGCATCAGAGACGTATACTCATATATTGAAAGAATGCTGACCATCGCCACCGATATAGAAATACGTTATCCCAAAAAGCCGAACCTGAGCGAGGAGCTGAGAAAAGCCATAGAACAGGATTTCGCCGCCTTTGAAAAGACGCTGTATTCCTATGACTATGACACCAAGGATTACGGATACTGGCATTACATAGACGAGCAGAACTTTGTTGACTATTATCTTATAAATGAATTTACGCTGAATGTCGATGCAGGATATTATTCCACATATATCTACAAGGATATGAGCGGAAAATACAAGCTGGCGGTATGGGATTTCAATAATGCCTGTGATAACTATATAGAAAACGAAACGGGATATGATGTAACAGGTATGAGCGGAAGGCCACTGTTTTTTATGCTCTGTAAATCCGACAGGTTTACGGATATGATTCTGGAGCGTTATGAGGAGCTTAGAAAAACCGTATTCAGCGATGAATATCTTTTGAATTATATAGACGAGACTCTTGAGTACCTCGGGCCGGCCGTTGAACGCAACAATGAGAGATGGAAAGAAGTTATGACCGAATGGGAGCCTCTTGAGCCGGTATCGCGAAACCTTCACAGCCACGAGGAGGCGGTGGAGCAGCTTAAGGACTGGCTGGTCAACAGGGGCGAATGGCTGGATGAAAACTTCCATGCCGTAAAGCAGTTCAGCCATGACTCAAGAAACAAGAGGTACAATCATTAAGCGCGGGGAGGAGATGATCATCGTTCTTGGATTCTCCTGCCTGTACGCCTATTATTATCTCGGCGTGTATGTCGATTTTGATCCCAATGCTCCTGTGACTACTTTTATGAAAGCCGATGAGGATACCATTTATATGGAGCGTGACGGCGTATATGAGCCGTTCGAGATACGAGGGGTCGATCTTGGCATTGCCATACCGGGAGAATGGGCGACGGATTTCGCCATTGACGAGGAGACATATCTCAGATGGTTCCAGATGATATCCGATCTTGGAGCCAATACGATCCGAGTTTATACCATACTGCATGATGATTTTTACAACGCATTTTACAAATACAATACGCAAAGGGAAGCAGACGGCGAGGAGCCGCTCTGGCTCATACATGGAGTCTGGGTCGACGACTACTCCCACAACTCCCACAAGGACATATATGATGAGGGACTTCTGCCGGAAATGATCGAGGACTGCAAGACCATCATAGATATTATTCATGGCCAGAGGTTCCATCTGGGCAGGGACGGCGACGGTTCCGGCTTTTACCGCAACGATGTGTCAAAATGGGTAATAGGATATATTCTTGGCGTAGAGTGGGAGCCGAGCCTTGTGACCTATACGGATCAGAACAATCCGGATAAGACAGAATATGTCGGAAAATATATGAGAACAACCGACGACGCCACGCCGTTTGAGACGGCCCTGGCTCAGCTTGGCGACGCGGTTATAGAATATGAGACTACGCGCTATAAGGAGCAGAGACTTGTGGCCTTCTCTAACTGGCCTGCAACCGATCCGTTCAAATACTCCGTTGTCACCACAGTCTACAGAAAGAAGAGCACGGCGGTAAACGTGGAGCATATACAGCCCACGGAAGAGTTTATATCCGGATATTTCGCTTCGTACCATGTTTATCCCTATTATCCGGATTATCTGGAAACGGAGCATCAAGCGGAGCAGTATACAAGGGACGACCTCAGGAAGATCTATACGACTAATGTCCTCGCGACATACGAGCACAGGATAGACCTTATGGACGCCGTAGATATAAACGATTATCTGACGGACGCGGATTATTATGACTCACAGGGAAGATTCAACACATACAGAGCGTACCTTAACGCCATAAATGAATTCCATAATATTCCGGTAGTCATATCGAAGTACGGAGTAACCACGGGAAGGGGACGCGCCCAGAAGGACGAGAATACCGGCCGTGACCAGGGCTATGTGACCGAACAGGAACACGGGCAGTATCTTATAGAATGTTATGAGGACATCATGGATTCCGGATGCGCCGGAAGCCTTATATTCTCTTGGCAGGACGAGTGGTTCAAGCGTACTTGGAACACCATGCACTCCGTTGACCTTGACAATACGCCCTACTGGAGCGACTATCAGACCAACGAGCAGTTCTTTGGGCTTCTGACCTTTGACCCGGGCGAGGAGGAAAGCGTCTGCTATGTGGACGGCGACGCCTCGGAATGGACGGAGGACGACATTGTTTTGGAATACGAAAACGGAAGTCTTTCAATGAAATACGATGAGAAGTTTATATATTTCTATGTCCGCGGCGATGACTATGACCCGGAGAGCGACAAGCTGTATATACCGATCGATATTACGCCGAAGTCGGGAAGCACATATTGCCAGAACTATGACATTACATTTGAGAGACCCTGCGACTTTGTCATAAGCATTGACGGAAGAAACAACAGCCGAATAGTCGTTCAGGAGAGGTATGAGGCGCTGAAGTCGACCTACTGGGAAAACTATTATCTGGAAGATCCATACATATATCCGCCGGAAAAGAACAGTCCGCAGTTCGTGACCATTGATCTGGCAATGAAGGTCGAGAATATCGTTCCCAAGTCAGACGACGTCAACGAGCCTGTGGGAGAAAAATACGAAACGGGCATTTTAAGATACGGGAACGCCAATCCGAAAGCGTATAACTTTGACTCCCTCGCCGACTTTATGTTTACGGACGACGGCGTGGAAATAAGAGTACCGTACGAGCTTCTCAATTTCTTCAATCCATCGGAAATGATGATACATGACGATTACTATGAGTGCTACGGTATAGAAGGCCTTCATATAGACAGCATGTATGTCGGCTTCGCCTACGGGGAATATGGGGACGAAAGAATAGATATGACACCCTTCGAGCTTGAAGGCTGGGGAAAGACGGTAACGTATCACGAAAGACTTAAGAGATCTTATTATATTTTGCGGGATTACTGGGCAGAGCTTGACGAGAATTCTGGTAAGTCCTGATGAAAGGGGATGCGCTTTGTGGGCGCGGAAGTACTGATATACGGATACGGACTTGTCTGTTTGAGTATGCTGGTGTTCAATGTGATTTACGGACTTCACCTGCGCTCGGACGATAAGCGACTTAAAAAAAGAATAGACGATATTTTCAATCAGGTGGAAAAGCAGATAGAAAACATCCATGAAGGAAAGCCGCTTCAGAACGGACACAGCAAATGGATGAGGAAAAAGCTGTCCAAAGTCAATTATTTGATAGCGTTTGATCATTTCCTTGACGAGCATAACAGTGACGACGAGGATTTTCAAAAATATTTGCAGAACCTTCAGCCCGTATTTTTTTGTATCTCACCACAGTATATTGGAAACGTGAGGCGGCGCAGGCGGCGTATTACTGCTATTTTCTGGCCAGGCACAGACTCAACAATAGCGCCGGAACGGATCAGGTGCAAAAGGTAGTACTGTCATATCTTAAAAAGGATAATCTTTACTGCCGGATAAACGCCTTCAAAGCCCTCTGTATTTTCGGAAGCCCGGACGTTCTGACCGAGGCCCTTACGGAGATCGGAAAAGAGTCGGGAGCCCAGCTTCATGAGAAAATAATAACTGAGGCGCTTATGACTTACAAGGGAGACGCCGGAGAGCTCATAGAGAGATTTTGGGCTAAATTCGACCAGTTCCCGATACATATACAAAGAGCCATACTCGATTATATTCGCTTTAAGAGCGGAAATTATCATGAGCGTATGGAGGAAATACTCCGTGACACCGACAGAAACAAGGAATTAAGATTTTCGGCCATAAGATATTTTGGAAAGTATCCCGATCCGGCCGTTCAAGATATACTGCTTGATTTTGTTAAAAACAGAGATCCGGTACAATGGGAATACGCCGCCATAAGCGCGTCGTCTCTTGCCGGATATCCCGGCGAAAAGACGGTTGAAGCCCTGCTTGACGCCATGCACAGTCCAAACTGGTACATACGTTATAACGCCTCGGCAAGTCTTGAGGGACTTGGCCTTTCGTATGAGGGAATGCTGCGCATACTGGCCGGAGACGACCGCTACGCGAGGGAAATGCTAAGCTACAGGATGGAGTCAAAACGGCTTGAGAATCAGGAAAGAGAAGTCGTGAAGCCGGTCGAAACACGGGAAGAAAAGGCAGCGGATAACGCTGACGCTCCGGATAACGGAAAGGCGGCGGTTGGTATATGAGAGATTTTATACAGGGATTTCTGCTTTGCGTGGAGTTCTTTTTCGTATTGTATCTGATAGGATATTCCAGCTTCCTGTTTCTTTCGGTGGCTGTGGGGTCATCGGATCTTTATGCTTCAAAAAGACGAAATCTTTTGAAAAACGAGCTTGGAAACGACTACTATGTGCCGGTGTCGGTCATCGTCCCCGCGCATAACGAGGGAGTGACCATTGAGGCTACGGTACGTTCTCTTCTTGCCCTTGATTACAAGTTGTACGAGATAATAGTCGTTGACGACGGTTCCGCGGACGACACGTCGCAGGTCGTGATAGACGCCTTTGATATGCGGCGCATTGACCGGCCTATCCAGAGACGGGTGCCATGCCAGCCGGATGAGGAAGTATATGAGACAAGGGCGTGGAAGGTGCCGATAACCCTTGTGCGCAAGAAGAACGGAGGAAAGGCCGATGCTCTCAATATGGGAATCAATGTCTCTAATTATCCGTACATCCTGTGTATGGACGCGGATTCCGTGCTTCAGTACGATTCGCTTGAGAAAATAGTAAGGCCGGTGCTTGAGGATCACAGGGTTGTGGCTGTCGGCGGTACGGTAAGGCCATGCAACGGCGCGGAGATAGAAAACGGCAAAGTCGTGCGCTACAGGATGCCCAATAAACTTCTTGCCTGTATGCAGGTGCTTGAATACGACAGGTCGTTCCTGGCGTCAAGGATATTGTTTGATAAATTCAACGGAAACATAATTATTTCCGGAGCCTTTGGCCTGTTTTTAAAGAGCGTGGTCATAGCGGCCGGAGGATATGACAGCTCAACAATGGGCGAGGATATGGAACTTGTCGTAAAGCTCCATGTCTTTTGCAGGGAAAACGACCGTGATTACAGGATCCGGTATGTTACCGACGCGATCTGCTGGACACAGGTCCCGGAAAAGCTGTCGGATCTTATAAAGCAGAGAAGAAGATGGCACATAGGTCTTTTCCAGAGTATGATGAGATACAGAAACATACTTGCCAATCCGAAATACGGTGCGGTCAGCTTTATTTCATATTTCTATTTCCTGATTTATGAGCTGTTTTCGCCCTATATCGAGGTCTTTGGAGTATTTGTCACACTGCTTGCCTTTGCCGTTGACCTTATAAACGTCCCGTTTATGATACTGTTTTTCGCGATATATGTGGTGTATTCGGCGCTTTTGTCTCTGACGGCTTTTTTCGCCCGTATACATACAATCGACCTGAAGCTCTATCCTTCGGACGCGGCTAAGGCCATACTGCTTTGCATTGTTGAGGTTTCATGCGTGAGATTTATTTTGGCATGGGTAAGGATGACGGCTTTAATAGGATACCATAAGAAGAAAAATACCTGGGGCAAAATTGAGCGCCAGAGGATAAATATAAAATAAACTGACAGGGAGGCGGCGTAATGAGACTGGAAGAAATAAAAAAAGGTTTTTGGGGTTATAAAAAGGACGATGTGTTCCAGTATATCACTGAGCTTGAGGACAATCTTTCGGAAAAGCTCCGTGAAAAGGACGCACAGGCGGAGCAGGCCGATAAGCAGGCGCAGAAACGTATTCAGACGCTTGAGGACGAGAACCGCGCGTTAAAAAGCGAGCTTGAGAAGCTGAGAACACAGCAGGATCAGATATCTATGGCCATATTGGACGCCCGTGCCAGCGCTGACGCGATGAAGGAAGTAAGCAGATCCATGGAGGAAGCGGCAAGGGGCGAGGTAAAAAAGACGCTGGAAAACGAGCTTTCAAGGATAGCCGATTACAAGGAAAAGGTAAACGGGCTTAAGGAACTGATAGTAAGGACTTTAAAGGAATTTGAGGAGAAAACGGAAGAACTGGAAAAGCAGGCCGACGAAGTAAAAAACGCTTCGCCTGAAGGCAATCTGTCTCTTTTTCAATAAGAAATGAGGGGTATATGTTGAGCAAAGACGGATCAATGATCTATGTCGGCGGAAATCCGGATCTTTACCCGCTTGAATACTACGACACACACAGCGGCTCCTATGAGGGAGCAATAACCGAGTTTCTTGATGGCTTTGCCGCCGAATACGGCTATGAGCTGCAGTATCTTAAACCGGGAGAGACTGATAACAGGAGGCAGTATGCCAGAAACCGCCAGGTGGACATTATTTCCGGGTGTGATGAAGGCGATGAATTTCCGAATATAGCCGACGAGCCTCTGACGCTTTTTGATACCGGCAGCGACGGAGAGGAATATTCCATTATGTTTACCGATATAGCGCCGGCCAAGCTCCGTTCCGATCTCAGCGAGTACGCGTCTGGATATACCCAGGAGGAGTGGACAGGCCTTATCGTGGAATCCTCGGAGGTTGCCGCCGCAAGTGAAGAAACGGATTATCTGCCCTTTGTGACGGCCGGACTGGCGGCTTTGGCAGCTGCCGTGCTGACTGTTGTTTTCCTCCGGATCCATGGGCGGAAAAAACAAATATCGCTTAACCGATACAGGGATCCCGTAACCGGGCTTTCAACAGAAAAGAATCTTGAGGAAGCGTTTTCCCATCTTAAAATGGATCAGAGCAGGGACGAATACCATCTTATATGCTTCCATCTGAATCTTGACCGCATCGGATATCTGTATGGACAGGCGAGAGCCAGAGTATTGTACATACATTGTATTGAAGCCGTAAAAAGCGCCGCCGGCAGAGCAGACCTCATCGTGAGCACGGAGGCGTCAGACATTCTTGTCTTAAAGCGTCTCCAAAGCAGGGAAAAGGCCAGAGAATGGGCTGATTCGGTGCTTAAGAAAATATATGAATTTTCGGCTGTTGGAATGAAACTTGACCATTGCGACGTGACTGCCGGAGTTTTTTCTCTGGAATCGGGATATCAGGAGTTTGATCAGGCATTGTTCCACGTCCACCAGTGCGCCGTTAAAGCGTCAATAACAGGCGAGGAGTGCCGATTGTGCAGTACGGAAAAATGCTTCGGATGCCAGGAAAGGTGGCAGCTTTTATACGACTTTGAAAAAGGGCTGGAAAGAAAAGAGTTTCAGCTGTATCTCCAGTTTTTTGTTGACGCCAACAGCTTTAAGGTCGTCGGAGGAGAGGCGCTTTCCCGTTGGAAACATCCAAGGCTGGGACTTTTGACTCCGGACAGATATGTGCCGCTGCTGGAGGACGACGGAAGAATAGGAGAACTGGATTTCTACGGTCTTGAAAAGACTTGCGAGTTCCTTGAAAAACTCGACAAACATGGAATAAAAGACTTTTTTATTTCTTGCAATTTCGCGAGAAAAACATTTTCGTCTCCGAATTTTGTTAGGAGATTTATAGAAATAATAGAAAAATATACGTTTACAAGGAAACTGCTTATTCTTGAAGTAACCGAGAGCCAATGGATGGACAGGGATGAAGCCGGTCATATGCTTGACAATATTTTAGAGATCCATAAACATGGCTCAAGAGTAATATTTGACGACTTTGGAATGGGATTTTCTTCGTTCCACGATCTTCAGGACTATCCTATGGACGGATTGAAGCTCGATAAGGAACTTGTTGATAATATGTGGACAGAACAGGGTAAAATAATTATGAGCGCTCTTGTTGAGACAGGCCACCGTATGGGGCTTACGATTTTAGCAGAGGGCGTTGAAAAGGACAGCCAGATAGAAACACTGCGGAGCATAAACTGCGACGTATTGCAGGGATTCAGGTTTTATGTGCCTCTTCCGGCATATGAAGCGGAAAAGCGCATACTTGAGGAATTGGAGAAAAGAGAAAACTAAATTTTACGGCCACGAAAGGAAGGCGGAAGTATGGCGTTTGACAGCAAGGAAAAAATGGACAGGGGAACGATTTTGATAGTTGATGACGATGACATAAACCTGGCCATACTGGAAAATATTTTTATGCCATATTACAATGTAATAACAGCTGGAAACGGATTGGAAGGACTTGAGAAAATAATGGCGGATCCCGAGAGGCTATGCGCTGTTTTGCTCGATGTTGTCATGCCGGAAATGAACGGCATGGAGGTTCTGAAGCGGCTTCATACGAACGAGCTGCTGAGACAGCTTCCGGTGTTTCTCATAACGGCGGAAGCAAGCGATGATCTGCTTGAGAAGGCATACAGCCTCGGCGTTATGGACGTTATAGGAAAACCGATAATCCCTTACGTTGTGCTACGCCGAGTCCAGTCCGTAATAGAGCTGTTCCGCGCCAGAAAAAGGCTCAGCTCAAAGGTAAAGGATCAGCAGGCCAGACTGCTTGAGCAGGCTCAGCAGATCATACAGCTCAATCAGGGAATGATAGAGGCTCTGGCCACTGCCATAGAGTTCAGAAGCGAAGAGTCAGGAGGACATGTCCGCAGAATACATGATATTACGAAACATATTTTGTCGGAAACCGAATTCGGAAAGGGACTCAATGACCGTGAAATCCAGGAAATAGCTCTCGCGTCCATACTCCACGACGTCGGAAAAATAGCTGTTCCCGACGCCATACTAAATAAGCCCGGAAAACTCACAAAGGAAGAGTTTGAAATAATGAAGACCCATACCGTTCAGGGAGCGGCGCTGCTCAATAAGATACCGCAGCTGAAAAGTCAGGACGCCTATATATACGCGACGGATATTGCCCGTCACCACCATGAAAGATGGGACGGAAGGGGATATCCTGACGGACTCAGGGGTTCGGAAATATCCCCGTGGGCGCAGGTCGTTTCTCTTGCCGACGTATATGACGCCCTGAGCTGTAAAAGGGTGTATAAAGACGCGTTTCCAAGAGAAAAGGTGCTTGATATGATAAGAAACGGCGAATGCGGCGTATTCAATCCAAAACTGCTGGATTGCTTTTTCTCCGTTGAGGACGAACTTTCCAAACTTTACAGAAAGGATGAATTATAATGGATCCTAATAGAAGAATAAGACTTGAGTCGGCCGGAATGGATGTTGACGATGCGCTGAAGAGAGTGATGGGAAGCGAAGCGCTTCTGGAAAAACTTCTGACAAGATTTCTCGCAGATAAAAACTATCCCGAACTTCTGGAAGGACTCGGAGAAAGGGACAGAGTAAAGGCTTTCACAGCTTCGCATACGTTAAAGGGAATATGCGGAAATCTGTCAATGACCGAACTTTACGGACTTTTTTCCGAACAGGTGGAGGCGCTCAGAAGCGAAGACTTTGACAAGGCCGACGGGCTTATGGAAAAGATATCCCCGGCCTTTGAGAATATTACCGCCGCCATAGGAGGAAGCGTTGATGAAGAAAAATAACGGAAGCGGTATAAATTTCAGACTGCTTCTTAAATATATGAAGCTGCCGCTGTGCGTTTTCATAATTCTTGCTGTGCTCGCGGCTTCGGGAATACTTATGATACGGTCTGAGCTGCTCAACAACGCCTATGAAACCGGGACGGCTCTTGCCGCGAGCTGCGCCGCCGAGGAAGAAGGAAACCTTAACGTGTATGAGACACTGCTTTCCTTCGGTACGGCTTCAATAGAGAGCAGGCTTGATAATAATGAAAGCATTGGGAGCGTAGCCGATTTCGCTACGATGTATTTTGAAAGGCTTGACACCGTGCTTGGAGAAGGGCTTGTGGATCCTTATATGGTGATGGACGGAAAAATAATTGCCGCCAATCCTTGGAAGGGAGATTCGACCTATGACTATGAAAATACGCCATGGTTTTCTCAGGCGTTAGAAGCTGACGGCGACGTTATATTTACCCACGTCTATACCGACGCGATATACGGCAGACCGGTGATAACCGCCGCTCAGAGCTGCGGAAACGGCAGGGCGGTAATGGCGTTTGACATACTTCCTCAGCGCCTTATATTTGACACGGCCAAATTGAGGAATGACGAGTCATTTTTCCTCTGTGACAGTTCCGGAACCATTATATATATGGAAACGGATTTGAAACTGTCCGGAGCGGAGATACAGGACTATCTGACGGGAATTGTAGGAAAAATACAAAGCGGGGAAATGGATGATAATTCGGTCATAAGGGATCTGGACGGAAGCCGCCGCGGCGTATACTACGCAAGAATGGATAACGGATGGTATTCGATAATCACCATACCGTACAGAAATATACTTGGCAACCTCCTAGGAGTGACTCTGGCGCTCATGCTTATGTTTGCCGTGTCCTTTATCGCTATGATGGCTTTTACATGGAAAGAAGTTCGTCTTAACGAGGGTATAAGAAGAGCAAACGAGACGTCGCAGGTGCTTGGAAATACATACTATGCCCTTTACAGGGTCGACTATGAAAGAGAGACCTACGAGATGATAAAGGGCTCAGAATATGTCCGAAGCCGCATACCCGTCTCCGGCTCCTATGACAGGCTGTTAACAACGGCGGGAGAGGTTATAGAGGCCGAGGCTTTCAAGGATTTTACGGAGAGCTTTTCCTGCGATAATATCCGTGAGCTTGTAAACCGCAAGGTCAGGGACTTTGGAGGAGAGTTTTTAAGGCTTTTCGGAGACGAGTACCGCTGGGTAAGCGTAAGGATATTGTTTGACTCGGCTCTTGCCCCTGAGGAGGTCGTTCTCTGTTTCCGAGAGGTGGAGCAGGAAAAACAGAGACAGCTTCAGGAAAGAAAACTTCTTGAGGAATCGCTTAAGCTCGCGAGGCAGAACGAGGAATCAAAGCAGGCGTTTTTCCGAAATATGTCCCATGATATGAGAACTCCTCTGAATGCCATGCTTGGTTATAGTGAGCTTGCCGTCAAAAAAATAGACGACAGGGAAAAAATACGGGATTACCTGACAAAGATAGACACATCGGGCAGATATTTGCTTGGCCTGATAAACGATATACTCGACATGGCCCGCATGGAGCAGGGACAGGTTCAGCTTGAAAACAAACGGTTTGATCTGAGAGAGTGCCTTGAGGAATGTGTTTCCCCGTTCCGTATGCAGGCCGAAAGAAGCGGAAAGACGCTTGCAGAGGAACTTAAAGCCGATAATACGGTGCTGATGGGCGATTCATTCCGCATACAGCAGGTGCTCAATAACCTGCTTTCCAACGCCTTTAAATTTACCCCCGAGGGCGGGACGATATCTCTTCTTGTTCATCAGCTTGACGGAGGAGACTACGCCAAATATGAGTTTATCGTCTCCGATACGGGAATAGGAATGTCAAAGGATTTTTTAAAACGTATTTTCGAGCCCTACGCGAGAGAAATGCGTTTCAGCGACAGGCAGGCTTCCGGCACCGGACTTGGTATGTCCATAACTAAAAATCTGATATCGCAGATGGGCGGAGAGATAAATGTGGAGAGCGAGCCGGGAAAGGGAAGCCGGTTTACCGTCATACTTCCGCTTACTACCGTGGACGAGCCGGCGGAAACAAAGCCCGAAAATAAAGAAAGCGACGCAAAGAGGGACAATCCGGATAAAAAAGCGGACGGACTGCGTATTCTGCTTGCCGAGGACAACGAGATAAATATGGAAATTACAACGGAGATACTCAAGTCCCAAGGCTATATTGTTACTCAGGCGTGGGACGGACAGGAAGCCGTTGAGACGTTTAGCAGCTCAAAGCCTTTTGAGTTTGACGCCGTGCTTATGGATATGCAGATGCCGAGGATGGACGGATGCGAAGCGGCGAAAACGATAAGAGCGATGCGGCGCGAAGACGCCGGAAAGGTGCCGATCATCGCCGTAACCGCCAATGCCTTTGCCGAAGATATTTCCGCGACAACGGCGGCAGGAATGAACGCGCATATATCCAAGCCCATAGATCTTGACGCTCTTAAGCAGACCCTTGAGCGTCTTATAAAGCGATGATAACAAAAAAATGAAAAAAATGCAAAAAAAGTAGTGAAAAACATAAAAATTTGAGTAAAATATAATTATATCAGAATAAAATGCCTATAAACTATAAATGCCGCTAACATAAACCAATATTGAAAAACTAAGGAAGTTTTAGTATGGGAAGAAGAAAACGCGCAATATCCGACGAAGACAGCTACCAAAATAAAATAGAGGAACTTAGACAGCGGGCTGCGAAGGACGCTTTGTCCGGACTGCTTAACAGGGCTACGGCCGAAGAGCTTATAAAGAAACGCATACGGAATATGTCTGAAAAGGAGACGTGCGCTCTTTTCATTGTGGATCTGGACGATTTCAAACGCGTAAACGATACCCTTGGTCATCAGGCTGGGGATCAGGCCATTCGGCAGTCTGCCAGGATATTGTCCGGGCTTTTTCACGCCAATGATATAGTCGGACGTCTTGGCGGGGATGAGTTTGTTATATTTATTAGCGGCATGATAACTGACAAGTTTGTCAGGGAAAAGGCGGCGGAAATATGTGAAAGCGTGCAAATCGCTTTGGGCGATCAAAACGCTGTCAGTCTTACGGCCAGCGTAGGCGTGTATTTAGCCGGCAAAGGCCAGGAATTTGAAGGGCTTTACCAGTCGGCCGATCTGGCGCTTTATAAAGCGAAAAAGGCCGGAAAACACAGGTTCTGCATAAAGGATCATGAAAGCTATAAGGAAGAAAAAGACAAAGAATTTCGTCCGATAAACACTATCCCGCTCAACGGACTGCTGGAAAATATGGAGAGCGGAGTCGCCCTTGTTGAAATGGGGACGAGACCGCAGATCATATATGTAAGTCCGAGCTTCTGCCGTATTGTTGGAGCGGCGGACGGCGGTTATCCGCTTCCTATGCCGCTGGACAAGTTTGTTCATCCGGATGATATGGCGGGTTTGGAACAGGAGCTTGAAGCCGGAGCGGAAAGCGGCAAAAGCGTGGAAAATATCGATCGTGTCGCCGCCTTTGGAAGCGACAGATGGCTTTGGTGGCACATTAGGGCGATAAGGGTTGAATATGATAATCCACACCCCGTTATGCTTATTACCGCTACTGATATTTCCGAATTTAAAGAATCCGAGATACGTCTGGAGGAGATGAATCAAAGACTTCAGACCGCCTTTGAGCAGACGTCAAAGCGTCTTTGGGACGTGGATCTTCAGACAAGGATTTTCAGAGCATATACAAGGGACGGAAAATACCATGTGCTTGGAGAGGAAAGGGAGTATTTCCCCGAGCATTTGATAGACGGAGGATGGATACATCCAAATTCCGTCTCAAGATTCAAGGAGTTTGCCGCCGAACTTCTTAACGGCCGCGCCCAGGGTTATGGCAATTTCGCCATAAGGAATAAAGATACTGGCTTTTACAGCTGGGTGACCATATCATACAGGATGCTGTTTGATGATGTCGGTCATGCCGTGAGGGCGGTCGGCGTATTGGACGAGCTTTCACAGAACTTTTACAGCAACGAAAAAACCGGCTCTCTAAGATTTCCCATGCCGGAGAGCCTTCTGGCCGATCTTATCGTGCGCATGAGAGCGAACCTTGATATGGACACGGTCGAATCGCTGTGGATAGAAGGCTCTGATCTCAGCAGTCAGGTGCAGAAGACCAGATGCTCTCAGATAATGCAGATGGAGAGGGAAAAGATTTTCAACAAGTCCGACTTGGAAGAACTTGCGGACTTCTTTGACCGCGAGAGACTGCTTAATCTTTATGAAAGCGGAAGACGCTGGCTGTCCTACGAGTACAGAAGGGTGGACAGCGTTGGAAATATAAGATGGGTAAGGCACATAATCTATATTTGCGAAGATCCGGAGTCAAAGCAGATATATATTTATGTTTACCTCATACGGCTTGATACACAATATAAATTTGAGATATCCTTCGCGGATGAGATACAGTTTGATCAGTCCAGTCATCTGCTTGAAAAGGAAAGCATACGCCTTATATCAGAAAAAGCGTTTTCCGAGAACCAAAGCGGAAACCGTGCGGTAGCCGTTTTTCAGATAAACGGACTTTCAAATCAGATGTTTGGAGCAGGATTTGACGCCGAGCTTATGTATAGGGAGACTGCGACAGCGCTGTCGCTTGTGCTTGGCGGAAGCTGCTTTTTCGGACGATACAGCGCGAACCAGATTATTATTGTATTCCCGTCCGTTATCGGCAAGGAAGAACTTAGAAGAAGGCTTGAAGAATCCGTTTCATATCTCCGCAGGATCGAGCTTGGAGACGTCCCGTTTGACAGCCTGAGATTCATTGTCGGAATATCGCTGTCGCCGTCGGTTGAGGCCAATTATGTGAAAATGCTTTATCAGGCATTGGAGGTATGCGAATTCTGGTGGAACGCGCCGACGGATATTACGGCGTTTGCCGAGGAATCCGATGAATTTACGATCGCGCAGACGCAGACGAAAGAAGACGACGATGAAGTATGCGTCCATTCATCGGAAATGGACAGGCCCCTGTCAGAGAGCGAGAAAGACGTGGCGCTTGAATGTGTGTCAACAATGCTCAACGCTAAATCCCTCGACGCGTCGCTGATGGGAGTTTTAAGAAGCATAGGAACATATTATCAGGCGGACAGGGTATACACTCTTATACTGGTCGAGAACCAACATTCCGTTGTAATGAGTTTTGAATGGACGGGACCGAATAAACGAAGCATACAGCAGGCGGTATCGGGTATGAGACTTGACAGGTTCCCCATATTGAAAAGATGCATAGAAGAAAGGGCTCCGATATTTTTGACAAGGAAGCTCAACGAAACGGCCGGCATAGGCATTTCCGGGGAAGAATGGCATTTTACAGTATTCCCGCTTATTTACGGCCAGGACGTGGGAGGGTTCCTCTGCATTGAAAACGCGAGAAAACATCCTGCCGACGCGGCTTTGTTCAGCAAGCTGATACCGCATATGCTCCGTGAAAGACAGAGATTCAAGGACGGTGAAAAGGCGGCCAGCACGGCCGATCAGCTTATGGGTCTGCCGGATCTGAGAGCCTATATGGAAGCCGTATATACTCTTAATTCAAACCGTTTCAGTTCGCTTGGAGTAATATGCCTTGACATCCCCGATATGGCGACAATAAACAGCCGAAACGGATTTGAGTACGGCAGCAAGCAGCTTTGGTATGTTGTCACAACTCTCAGCGATTTGTTTGATCCATCTCTGCTGTTCAGAACGTGGGATTCGGAGTTTATAGTTTTTCTTCCGAATACGACAAGAGAGGTATTTTTGGGAAGATGCGGACGTCTGCGCTCGATACTTCAGCGAAGATATCCTAAGCAGGTGAGGATAGGATATACTTGGTCCGACGGAAAATTTATCGGTAAAAATCTTGTTGACGAGGCAAAGGCGCTGATGCGCTCGGAAAAAACGAATCTCAACGACGGCATTACCATAGATTCCATCGGAATAAACGATTTCAGGACTATCTCCGAGGCCGTTGACGCTGGAAAGTTTATGCTGTACTATCAGCCGAAAATAGACATGCGCACCGGAAAAATGTGCGGCGCCGAAGCCCTTGTAAGGGGTTCCGGCGAGGACGGAGCCGTAATAAGCCCGGCGGAGTTTATCGAGATACTTGAAAACAACGGTATGATAAGGGATCTGGACAATTTTGTCCTTGACGGCGCCCTGACGCAGATGGAAAAATGGAAGAACGACGGTTACGGCGTTGTGCCGGTGTCAGTCAATCTTTCGAGGGTCACGCTGGTTCACCCGTCAACGCTTGCGTCGGTGCTGGCCGTGCAGAGCCGGTATCCGGAACTGCCGTCGGACGCGCTGGAGCTTGAGATAACTGAAAGAGGCGGAATCGAAACATCGGAGTTCAGAAAAATAGTCGAAAAGTTCCGCTCCTGCGGGCTGCATGTAAGTCTTGACGACTTTGGCTCACAGTATGCCAACCTTCCGATATTTACGAACGTAAAGTTTGACACGGTTAAGCTTGACCGAAGTCTTATAACGGATCTTGCCACGAATCCGATAAATCATATGGTAGTGCGCGACCTTATCCAGATATGCCACACCTATGGGATAACCTGCGTGGCCGAAGGCGTGGAAACGGAGGAGCAAAGGGACGCGCTGCTTAATATGGGATGCAGCTACGCTCAGGGTTACTATTACGGCAGACCTATGCCGGCGAAAGAATTTGAAGAAAAATACTTGAGAGAAAAAACGGGATCAAACCGGAGAATATGAGGGGGACTGAATATGAGCAAAACAGATGAAAAAAATGAAGCGCCGAAAAACATGGCCGCTAACCAGACGCCGCTTGTGATCGGCATTGGAGCTTCCGCCGGAGGACTTGAGGCGCTTCAGCAGTTTTTTGGATATATGCCGTCAAACAGCGGACTCAGCTTTGTGGTGATCCAGCATCTTTCGCCGGATTACAAAAGCCTTATGGCGGATATATTAAGCAAGCACACGGAGATGAACGTATATCAGGCCGAAAACGGAATGATAGTCGAGCCTGATACCGTATATCTCATACCTCCGAAAAAATATATGACAATAAAAAACAATCAGCTCATACTGTCCGATTACGCTCCGGGAACGCTCAACCACCCCATTGATATATTCTTTTCATCACTGGCCGAGGAGCGCAAGGAACATTCCATTGTCGTCGTGCTTTCGGGAACAGGCTCCGACGGAACAAACGGCGTAAAGGTCGTGAAAGAGCACGGAGGACTTGTTATCGCTCAGGCTCCGGAGAGCGCCAAATTTGACGGAATGCCAAGAAGCGTCATCAATACTGGGCTGGCCGATTTCGTGCTTTCTCCCGAGGAGATCGCCGAGGAGATACTCAATTTCTCCAATACGCCGGTACTGCTTAAATCTCCCAAGAGCGACGGCCTTTTCTCGGACGAGGAGGTAATATTCTCGGAGGAAGAAACGCTTTCGCATATTTATACTATTTTGAAAAACGCGAGCGGCATTGATTTTACATATTATAAGCGTTCGACGATACTCAGGCGCATCGAGAGAAGGATGCTCGTCACCCATACGGCTACGCTTAACGATTTCGCGAGACTGCTGGGCGACAGCGCGGAAGAAGTGAATATACTCGTGAAGGAAATACTTATCGGAGTAACAAACTTTTTCAGGGATCCCGCGTTTTTTGAAAAGCTGAAATACAACGCCATATATAAGATAGTCGAGAGGGCAAACGAGAACGAGCCCATAAGGGTATGGAGCGCAGGATGCTCCACCGGCGAGGAGGCGTATTCCATCGCCATATTGTTCCGTGAGGTAATGGAGGAGCTTAACGTAAAAAGAGACGTAAAGATATTTGCCACCGATGTGGACAGCCGAGCCATAGAACAGGCCGGAAAGGGCGTATTTTCGGAAAATATAATCGATGACGTAACGCCCGACCGTCTGGCTAAGTTTTTCCTTAAACTGAACGATCAGTATCAGATTTCCAAGGATATACGCCGTATGATCGTTTTCGCTACGCATAATATGTTCTCCGACCCTCCGTTTGGAAAACTTGACCTTATATGCTGCCGTAACGTAATGATATATTTCCAGCCGGTGCTTCGCCGCGGACTTTTCGCCATATTCCATACGGCGCTCAAGAACAACGGATATCTTTTCCTTGGCAAGAGTGAGACGGCAGGCGAGTATGTCAGCCTGTTCAAGCCGGTATGCAGCGCCGAGAAAATTTATCTGCACAAGGTAGAGGGCAAGGTGGAGGACCTTACGCCTCCCACGTTTACAATACCGAACATACAGGCAATCTCACCCAGAAGCATAAGAGCGGGCGCGAGCCAGAACGACGACAGTGTTGCCGAGGGCCTTTACACCAAGTTCCTTGAGAGATTTTTGCCGGCGTCGGTTATAATAAACGATGAGGATACGGTACTGCACTTCTTTGGAAATTATAAGGACTATCTGACCATAGCTCCCGGAAAGGCTACGCTTAATTTCTTCAGCATGCTTAATAAGGATCTGAGCCTTGTTGCCGCTACAGCCTTAAGCCGCTGCCGCGCTGAAAAATCGGCGGTAACATATACCGACATAGCCGTTGACGTTCCGTCGGGAAGAAAGGTCATTGATATGACGATACAGCCCGTCTCGGGCGTGTCCGGAGAAGAAAGCAATATGTACGCGGTGCTTTTCCTGGAGAATAAGTCAAAGGCGGACGGCGGAATAACGGAAAAATATGACCTTGACGCCACGGCCGCAAGACGTATCGCCGACCTTGAAAGAGAGTTTCAGGTTTCCCAGAGCGACCTGAGAGCGACCATCCAGAGACTTGAAACCGTAAACGGAGAGCTTCAGGCTGCCAACGAGGAACTGCTTACTGCCAACGAGGAGCTTCAGAGCTCAACAGAGGAGCTTCAGTCCGTTAACGAGGAGCTTTATACGGTAAATACGGAGCATCAGCTTAAACTTGACGAGCTGACGATGATGACAAACGATATGTCGAACTTCCTTTCATCGACAATGATAGGTATACTGTTCGTTGACAGCAACCTGAATATAAGAAAATTTACGGAATATGTCGGCCGTGAGTTCCAGCTTATGGAGCATGACGTTGGACGTCCGATACAGATATTCGCGCACAGTTTCCCCGATGAGGCGATAGAAAATGACTGCCGCACCGTTTTAAAGAACCTTATATCGATTGACCGTGAGGTAACGGCGATGAACGGACGCTGCTATACCCTCCGTATAGCTCCATACCGTACAACGGAAAACAGCATAAGGGGACTTGTAATAACCATAATCGACAGCCTTGGAACATCCAAGGGAAAAAATAATGAAAACACGACGGAGCTTGCCTGAGCGATGCTTAAAACCCGCCGTGCATGTAAAAAAATAATCCATTGTGAGCGAGAGGGTAGAGGTCAGTACTTTGGCTTACAGCCAAAGCCGCCTCCGGCGTCCGGATATCTTTCCGGTACTTGGGAACGAAGGGACTCCTGAGTTTATTCCGCAGGCGGAATTCATTTCCGCCAAGGAAAATCCCGTATTTCTGCGCCCTGACAAAGTTCAGGGCTTTCCGCAGAAATAGGGATTTATTACCTTAATTTAAACTCGAAAAAGTCCTATGGGACTTTTTCGACACGCTAAAAAAATCCGTACCATATTTGGTACGGATTTTTTAGCTGTATTAAGTAAAAAAATTATAGCTTCGTTAAAAAGAACCTTCCTTTGCCTTCGGCTTTGGCTCTGTAAAGAGCCTTATCCGTTTTGGCGTAAAGATAACCGAACGATACTCCGTTTGCTCCAATCCTGCATCCGCCTATGCTGCATCCGGAACTAACGTCAATGCCGTGCCAAGTTATTTTTGATATGGAGCTTATAAGGCTGTCAGCCTTTTCCTTCAAATAGCTTTCGTCAACGGGATTGAGCAAAACGGCAAACTCATCGCCGCCGATACGGCTGACGCCTATGGCGTCGGGAAAGGCGGCCTCAACGCTTAGAGCTGTCTCCTTAAGAACAAAATCTCCGCAGGGATGGCCGTAAAGATCGTTAACCGACTTGAAGTTATCAAGATCGGCGATAAGAAGCACAACGCC
The DNA here is from genome assembly GCA_904378045.1 of Candidatus Metalachnospira gallinarum. Lineage (GTDB taxonomy): Bacteria > Bacillota > Clostridia > Lachnospirales > Anaerotignaceae > Metalachnospira > Metalachnospira gallinarum. Next base: position 169,894 of record CAJFHC010000001.1, read on the forward strand.
TTCCCTCTGCAAATGGGACTCGGCACAATGCTCAAAAGCGGCTTTGTTGAGAAGCCCGGTCAAAGCGTCACGCTGGGCAAGAATTTGCAGTTTTTCGTTCATTTTGCTTATTTCCATACGCTGAGATATGTTAGTCGCATAATGATGACAGTTCGTAACGGAAACGGCAAAGGCGACTATGGATGTAAAAGTTATATTTATCCTGTCTCCGCTGCTTAAAATTCCTCCGGCAAGTATCATAAAAAGTACATATGCCGACAGGTACATTATAACAGCCAGCTTTGAAGTCATAAGAATAAAAATGGAAATCCCGAGTATTGCCGTATAGTATATGCCAATCTCGGCATTGGCGTCTCTGATCAAATCATAGGAATTTATGGAGACGTGCCACAGCAGGAAAAAAAGCACGGAACCATACTGAAGCACCAACTCCATTTTCGGCCTGCGCGCCTTTGGCAGATAGGCAAAGAGAAGATATATGGCCGCAACGACGAAAAGAGAACAGTAAAACCCAAAATAGATCCGATTGTTGAGCGTGCCAAGACCGGAACTCGACCATAAGAGAACACGGGCCATATTAAAAAGCTCCATACCGAGTATCATAATACATATGACCAAAAGCGATATTCGGTTTCTGTTAAAAGCGACATGCCAAAATTCAGGCAAAATATCAGATGGAATTGTAAAAAAATCTTTTAATTTCCTGCCCATTATCATCACCATTTTCTCGTCTTTTAAGACTGAACTCGAATAAAAGACAATGCCATAAATAAGTTGCTTGAATATAATTTTCAATATAAATTAAATGCGCAGATTTTATCGAAAGTATTATATCACCATTTCCTGTTTTTTGGAATAACTATTAAGTCATTCTATGGATTTTGTATAAATTTTATAAAAGGACAAATAATCCATGGAAATTAAAAACCTCCGCTTATGGATTATACACAGGCGAAGGCTTGGGATTTTGTTGAAAAATTCCTACTTTATATATTTGTTTTCTAAAAAGGCCACAATTTTATACATTACCGCGGCCATTACCGCCAAAACAAACACGCTGACCATAACATTTGTAAGTTTGAATATTTGGCTGTTATATACGATCAAATAGCCAAGACCGGCCTTTCCCACAAGGAACTCTCCGACAATGACGCCGACAAAGGACAGGCCGACGTTTATTTTCAGGGCGTTAAAAATTACGGGAACATTGGAAGGTATAACGACATTGGTAAGTATCTGCCGCTTTGTTCCGCCGAGAATTTTTATCAGCCTGATCTTATCCTCATCGGTGCCGTTGAAGCCGCCCAAAACCGTCATGATTGTAATAATGACGGATGTCAGCAGAGCTACAAGTATAATTGATTTTGTGTTGTTTCCAAGCCAAACGATTATAATAGGGGCGAGAGCCGTTTTTGGAAGGCTGTTCAATATGACCAGATACGGCTGGGAAACATCGGAGGCTGTCCTGTTCCACCAAAGAAGAACGGCCGCGGCGGTTCCGATAGCCGTGCCAAGGAGAAATCCGGCAACGGTTTCGGCGGCGGTTATTCCTATATGATAAAACAGGGAATAGTCCTTTGCCATATAAACCACGGCTTCGGCCATCGCCGACGGACAGCTGAATATAAACTCGTCTATGAGCCCGTATCTTGCTGAAATCTCCCATACGGTCAGAAGAGCCAGAAAAATAAACAGACGCAAAAAGGATACCTTTGCCTTTCTGCGCTTAAATTCCCTGACAAATTTTTTTTGATTATCAGAGGTGTCATACATGTATATCGAGCTCCCTCCAGATTTGGTTGAAATATTCCCTGAATTCCGGGGCGTTGCGCCTGCCCATTGGAGTGTCTTTTTCGCATGTAAGAACTATCCTGTGTATCGACTTTATTGTCGCTGGTCTTGATGACATAACTATGACGCGTCCGCTCATGGATACGGCCTCGGATATGTCGTGGGTAACAAGTATGGCCGTTATCCCTTCGTTTTTTATTATTGAGCCTATCTCGTCGGAAACATAAAGTCTTGTCTGGTAGTCAAGGGCGGAAAACGGCTCGTCAAGAAGGAGAAGCTCCGGCTTTACGGCAAGGGTGCGTATCAGGGCGGCGCGCTGTCTCATGCCGCCGGAAAGCTCGGACGGATGGCGGTTCTCAAAACCGGAGAGTCCGTATTTGTCAAAAAGCGACCTTACATATTCCTTTGATTCGCCGGAAAGCTGCTTTTGTATTTTAAGTCCGAGACAGGCGTTGTCAAATATGGTCAGCCATTCAAAAAGATGGTCTCTCTGGGGCATGTACCCGACTTTTCTCCTTGAGTTTATAATAAGCCGTCCTTCCTCGCAGGGAAGCAGTCCGCATATAATCGATAACAGAGTCGATTTGCCGCTTCGACGTTAAATACAAAAAATATTGTGTATTTAAAAATTTGTGTTATACTATATATCATAGTAATATAATAGTAGATTAAATTGTTAGGAGATGTTATAAAATGGGTTGTTCACATGACTGTTCATCCTGCGGTTCCGACTGTTCAACAAAGAACAAGGAAAGTATGATAAAACCATTGAACGAAAAAAGCAGCGTTAAAAAGGTGATAGGCGTAGTCAGCGGAAAGGGAGGAGTAGGTAAATCCCTTGTTACAGCCATGCTTGCGGTTAATATGGCAAACAGAGGCCATCATGCGGCTATACTTGACGCTGACATAACAGGGCCTTCCATTCCAAAGGCTTTTGGCATAGAGGGAAGGGTAGAGGCTGACGAAGATGGCATCATACCCGCAAGGACAGTTAAGGGTATAGATATTATGTCAACCAATCTTATTCTTGAAAACGATTCGGATCCCGTCGTATGGAGGGGCCCTGTAATCGCCGGAGCGGTTGAGCAGTTCTGGACGGAGTGCCATTGGGACAACGTAGACTATATGTTTGTTGATATGCCTCCCGGAACGGGCGATGTTCCCCTTACGGTTTTCCAGTCACTTCCCGTTGACGGAATAATCATTGTCACATCCCCCCAGGATCTTGTTACTATGATCGTCGGAAAGGCTGTAAAGATGGCTCAGCTTATGAATATTCCGATCCTTGGACTTGTGGAGAATATGTCATATTTCAAATGTCCCGACTGCGGAAAAGAATATGACATATTCGGAAAGAGCCATGTGGCTCAGGAAGCCGCGACATTTGAGATCCCTAATTATGTAAGGCTTCCCATCGATCCCAATTTCGCAGCCTGCGTGGATAAGGGAGAGATCGAGTTCCTTGACGTTTCACCCCTTGACAGCATCGCCGAGGTAATTGAAAAGATCTGATAAATCATAAAAATTATGGCCGTGGATTTTGACTCCGCGGCCTTTTGCTATTTATCAAGATACTGCTTATACATTTCGGAGCACAGTTTTCTGTCCGCCTCCGATATTTCCCTTATGATACGGCAGGGATTTCCGGCGGCTATGACGTTTGGAGGAATATCCTTTGCAACGACCGAGCCGGAACCGATTATTGAGCCGTCGCCTATGACAACGCCGGGATTTATGACCGTATTTCCGCCTATCCATACATTATTGCCGATGCTTACGGGTTTCCCGTATTCAAGCCTTGTATTTCTTATGGCCGCGTCAATGGGGTGGGTGGCGGTAAAAATGCAGACCCTTGGAGCGATGAAAACATTGCTGCCTATGTTGACAGGACATACGTCCAGAATTATGCAGTCAAAATTTGCGTAAAAATTATCGCCGATGGTTATATTTGAGCCGTAGTCGCATCTAAAAGACGGCTCGATAAAGACATTTTTGCCGCATTTTTTAAATAGTTTTTTCAGGATTTCTTCCCTTTGCTCCATATCGTCAAAGGAAGTCAGGTTATAACGATGGGTAAGCAGACGAGCGTCTGATCTCATTTTTACGAGTTCTTTGTCCTCACCGTTGTAGTACATTCCGGAGAGCATTTTTTCCTTTTCAGTCATCGTTTTTTCCTTTCGGCTGTTTTAATAAATTTGTATTTAATGAAGAAGCGCTTTACCGCATCCCGATGGGCCGACTATGCTTATGAACTCGCCTCTCTCAACGCTGAAGGAGACGTTTTTTATCGCCTCGGTCTCGCCGCCGAGACTGTGATAATTAAAGCTGATATTTTCGGCTTCAACTATGGGCTTCAACATTAATACCTCCTGATTTCAAGTTTATATATTATATTTACAGACTTGTATGTTGGTTACAAACCGCTCAGGTCAAAAAGAGGAGTATAGCTTGACGAGGCCGAGCTTCTTTCCTGCATATAACCGTTTTTCAGGCCTATATCGAAGAAATGGTCTATTACCCTCGTATACTCAAGGGACATAAGCCTTCTGTTTATCTCTTTGTATTTTGACGCGCCGTAAACAGGGACATATTGATTCAGCAGGGAAACATAAGCCTCAGAACCTATTTCCGACCTTATCCAGTCAAGTATTTTAAAGGAGTCGCCTTTGCAGGATGGCAGGACAAGATGTCTTATTATAACTCCTCGCTGAAGTATTCCCTCGTCATCGAAAACATTACCGCCTGTCTGACGGTACATTTCCTTTACGGCTTCCGAGGCGTATTTGAAATAATCGGGCGCGTTGGAATATTTCGCCGAAAGCTCGGATGAATAATATTTTATGTCCGGCAGGTATACATCAACGGAGCCCTCCAATGCCTTAATGGTGTCCACGCTTTCGTATCCTCCGGAATTGTATACGACAGGTATTTTAAGACCGTTATCCTTTGCCGCTTGAACGGCCTTTATTATGGACGGCGCGAAGTGGGCTCCCGTAACAAGATTAATGTTATGGACGCCAGCGGCCTGTCTTTCCAGCATTATTTCAGAAAGTCTCCCGACGCTTATTTCCTTGCCGAAATTATTGGCGCTGATGTCGTGATTTTGACAGAATACGCATCTAAGGGAACATCCGGAAAAAAATATAGTGCCGGATCCCCTTGTTCCGCTTATGGGAGGCTCCTCCCAGTTATGGACGGAGGCGAGGGCGGCTCTTACCTCGGAAGTCATTTTGCAATATCCGATTTGACCATTTGTCCTGTCGGCGCGGCAGTTTCTGGGACATAAAGTGCAGCTTTTGTATGAATCCATATATAAACACCTCGCAGATATTATAACAGATATTAATTGTTTCCAACATAAAAATACCTGTATACCGGACAAAAAATTTATTGTATAATTACGTCGTAAAATACGAAAGGGGAGAGGCGTAAATGATAAAAACAAAATTTGAGACGGAAAAGATTCCTGTGATCGACTGCGTTATCTGTGACGCCTGCGGTAAAAAAATAGAGAAAAACAAATATAATGAATTTGACGATTTCTTCCACATTGAAAAGGAATGGGGTTATCACTCCGATAAGGACGGAAGAAATGATAGTTTCGACATTTGCTCTGAGTGTTACGATAAAATGCTTGCATCGATCGGAATAGACGCTTAAATAAAAAACAGAGGGTGGCACGATGTTTCCGTGAGACCCTCTGTTTCTGTTTTCCGACCACAAAAATTATTATTTGTTAGCGTATTTTTCGGCGATGGAAGCGCAGTAAGCGATCATCTGCATACAGTTCTTTTTACGAGCCTTGCACTCAAAGTCGCCAAAGGGATTTGAAAGCTCGCTGCAAATAAGCGTGCCGTATTCTTCTTTCATTTCGTTGACCATTTCTCCGAAAATAGGGTAGATGCTTCCCTGAAGATATTTGATACGCTCGCTTACGTCCTCTCTGTCAAAGGGGTCGCGTCCCTTTTCGATGCCAAGGGCAAGAACTGCTCCCGTAATGGCTCCGCAGGTGTTTTTCGTGTGTCCCATACCTCCGCCAAAGCCTGACGCAAGACGGATTATGCTTTCGGGAAGATCGGTGTCATGCATATCGAGGAAAGTCCTGAGAATACATTCTGAACAGTTAAGACCTACACGAAAATATCCTTTGCTTATCTCTGCGGCCATGGCCATTTTTTCTTCTACGGTTTTACCTTCTGTTGATACTTTAGGCATAAATGCTCACTCCTTTGTGTTTATAGCTGTAATTATAGTACATCTTTTGTATACAGTTGTCAAACAATAAGAGCGAGCTTGTATAAAAAAGATAAATAAAAAATAATTTTGCTTTTTGTGCCTTCCGTCTGTAATCCGTCATTTTTTGAGTATGACGCGGCCAAAAACGATCAAAAATTAAAAATTTGACAAATATAACTTGATATATTATAATAAATTAAACACAATATATAGAAATATATTGTTCCGGCAGAAGCCGTAATCGTTTTTTTATGATTTCACAGTGATCAAGAAGGTCACTAAAAGCGGGTAGACCCGTTTTTAGTGGCCTTTTTATGTTTAATTTTTGAGTTTAGTATAGAAGAAAGGGACAAAAATATGGCTTTTACTTTGCTTGAAAAACAGACCGGAATTTACCGCGGATATGAGCCCTGCGCCGATGGAAGCGCGGTCCTTGAAAGCGGTATGAATAATTATTGGCAGCAGCGCTCCTCAAGCTACAGCGATCAAAATATGGCTCAGCTTTTTTCGGAAAAAAGGGCGGCTTGGGAGAATCTTATTTTTTATCACGGAAATGAAAAAAAGAATATGAATATTCTTGATATAGGAACGGGCCCGGGATTTTTCGCCATCATTTCGGCGCTGAGAGGACACAGAGTAACGGCGGCGGACATGAGTCCGGATATGCTCGAAAAGGCGAGGGAAAACGCGGAAAAAACAGGTGCGGACATAAATTTTGTCCAGGTTGGAAGGACGCTTCCGTTTGAGGACGAAAGTTTTGACCTTATCATATCAAGGGACGTTACATGGACGCTTACGGAGCCGGAAAATCAGCTCAGACACTGGGCGGACAAACTGAAAAAAGGCGGAACTATGCTTTATTTTGACGCTGAATGGTATTATTACCTTAGAAACGGAGAGTACAGAAGGCTCTGGGAGGAGAAACGAAAGGACATTATTGAAAAGGGAGGATTTGTATACAGCAAATCGGAAAATCTTGAGCGCCTTGCCGTTGACCTTCCGATGACGTACAGGACAAGACCGATCTGGGACAGGGAATATTGGGCCGGACAGGACGGATATACATTTGATGTATACGAAAATCTTAATTCCTATGTTTATAACGAGAAGGAACAGATGCAGTATGAAATGTTTCCGGAATTTCTCGCCGTTGTCAGGAGGGAACTCTGATGGGAAGGGCGGCCGCCTTCCTCGGCAGGATATGCTCCCACATATTGCAGTTTGCCGTGGTTCTCTTCGGAGTTACGCTTCTGACATTTTCAATCATGCATTTTTCGCCTAAAAACCCCGCTGAGCTTTGGCTGGCGGGGCCTGACGGAAATGTCGGAACTGTATCCGAGGAAGCCATAAGAGAGCAGGAGCGCATAATGGGTCTTGACCGACCATTTGCCGAGCAGTATTTAAGCTGGCTGTCAGACGCCCTCAGAGGCGATCTTGGCCTGTCGTATACAAGCAAAAAGCCCGTTTCCGAGGAAATATTATCCCATATGGGGCCTACGCTGGAAATGACGTTCATATCCCTTGGGATAACGGTAGCCGTTTCCGTTCCTCTCGGAATACTTTGCGCGGTATACAGGGACAGGGCCATTGACAATATTTTAAGAATATACTCGTTTGTAGGGATATCCGTGCCGTCGTTTGTGCTTTCCCTTATTTTTTTATGGGTATTTTGCATAAAGCTGAATTTTGTCAGCGTCATAGCGCCGGATGGGATAAAGGGGCTCATACTTCCCATAAGCGTACTTGTTATACAGTGCAGCGCGAAAATGATAAGACAGGTCAGAGCCATTGTTCTTGAACAGATGGGACAGCCCTATGTTGACGGAGCCATAATAAGGGGAGTCGGTATGAGGGACATACTTTTCATGCATGTACTCAAAAACTGCGCCGCCCCCGTTCTTACATGCGTAAGCATTTATGTGGGAATATTTCTTGGGGGCTCCACGGTCATAGAGGGTATTTTTTCCGTCAACGGCCTTGGAAAACTGGCCGTCAGCGCAGTAAATAATCTCGATTATAATATGATACAGGGCTTTGTCCTCTGGTGCGCCGTTTCGTATCTTATAGTTAATCTGGCGGTGGACATACTGTCGGCGCTTATAGACCCGAGGATAAAATACGGACGCATGTAAGGTGGTTTTCAGTGTGAAGAACAGAAAAAACAACATAGGATTTAAACTGTCGGTGATTTTTATACTTGCCGTAACGGCCATAGCCGCCTTAGCGCCTTTGCTCGCTCCAAACGACCCGAACGCCGCCGATATGCTGCTTGCCAATGCGGCTCCGAGTCCGGGTTATCCGCTTGGCAACGACCAGCTCGGCCGCTGCCTTCTTTCCCGTGTGCTTTATGGAGCGAGGATATCTGTTTTTTCATCGATACTGATAACGGTCATCGTTTTTGCCATAGGAGCATTTATAGGAGTGCTTTCCGCCTATTGCGGAGGATGGACTGACGCGGTCATATCGAAAATAATAACGGCCGTTCAGGCTTTTCCGAAAGTCGTTCTTGCCATCGCCATAGCCGGACTTCTGGGAATAGGGATCAAAAACACAATAATCGCCCTTTGCGCCGTCGGGTGGGTGGAGTTTGCCAGGATGGCAAGAAGCCTTACGCTCACCGAAAAAAGCATGAACTACATAAAAGCGGCAAGAATTTGCGGCGAGAGCCATTTGAAAATAATCTGCCTGAGAATAATACCAAATATAATATACCCGCTTATTATCAACGCGAGTCTTGGCATAGCGTCGGTAATAATGGAAATAGCCGCTCTATCGTATCTTGGAGTCGGCGTAAAGGATACGGTTCCGGAATGGGGATCCATGCTGAACGCCGGAAGAAATTATATGCAGACGGATATAAAACTTGTGCTTATACCGGCCGCGGCCATATTTATCGCCGCCGCTGTATTCAATCTTTTTGGAGAGAAGCTCAGGGACAGGATAAAATGATATACGGAGGATAAAATGAAAAGAGAAAATTATATAAAAAACGGGATCAGAAAAAAGATAAAATATATATCGGCGCTTATGTGCTGTATGCTTGCCTTTGCCGGCTGCTCGTCATCGGAAACTGCGGGAGAAAATACGGAGGAGAAAGAGAATATTCTTGTCATCGCCGACACCCAGTGCCCCACAAGCCTCGATCCGGCTGAAAGCTGGAATAGCTGGTACACATCCAGATGGGGAATAACGGAGACTCTTTTTAAGCTGGACGGCGAGCTGGAACCGCAGCCGTTTCTTGCCGAAAGCTGTGAAATGGCGGACGAAAACACATGGGTTATAACTCTGAGGGACGGAGTTACATTCCAGAACGGAAATCCGCTGACGGCTGAAAGCGTCAGACTGTGCTGGGAGAGAACGGCGGAGATAAACGCGAGATTCAATGAAACCTTATATATCGACAGCATGGAAGCTGACGGAAATGTGCTTACGGTCAGGACACAGAAACCCGTGCCTTCATTGAGGAACAGCCTTTGCGACCCGCTTACGGGCATTATAGACGTTACGGCGGATGAGGATCCGGCGGTAAATCCCATAGGGACAGGCCCGTTTATGGCTTCCGGATATGAGGTCAAAACGAGAGCGGAGGTAGTCAAATACGACGGATATTGGGGTGGAGAGCCCAAGCTTGACGGAGCCGTTATAAATATAATAGGCGATACAAGCACCCTTGCCCTTGCCCAGCAAAACGGAGAAACCGATGTTTCCGTAAGCATGCCCTCGACAAGCCTTGAGCTTTTTTCGGACACATCCAAGTATAATGTGGACGGAGTGGCCGGTTCCAGAGGAGAGATACTGTTTATAAATTTTGATAATGAATTTTTGAAGGAAAGAGCCGTGAGAGAGGCCGTAAATATGTGCATAGACAAAAAGAGCCTCGCCGATATAGTCAACAAAGGAGCGTCCGTGGCCGCATCCGGACTTTATCCGGATTTTATGGATTTCGGAGGAGACGGTGAGCTTGAATATGATCCGGACGGAGCGAAAGCTGTGCTTGACTCGGCGGGAATAACCGATAACGACGGAGACGGGATAAGAGAGCTTAACGGCAGAAAAATATCCATAAGACTGGCTACATACAGCACTAAGGCGGAGCTTGCCAATTTTTCAAGCGTCATAGCCTCATCGGCCCAAAATATCGGCATCGAGATAATTCCGGAGGTGTATGAGTCGGTGAACGAACAGCAGAGGACGGGCGATTTTGACCTTCTTCTTGTCAGCTTTGTTATGACGCCCACAGGCGATCCCCAGTATTTCGCCGACATAGCTTTCCGCACAGGCGGAAGCAGCAATTACGGCGGATATTCCAATTCTGAAGTTGATGAGCTTATAAACGAGCTTGACGTGGAGTTTGACACGGAAAGAAGAACGGAGCTTGCCGGACAGATACAGGACGCCATAATGGAGGACGCCGGATTTATTGTTATCGGACATTCAAAATATATTTATGTGATGGGCTCGGATGTAAAAGGGCTCAAGACAAACCCTTCGGAATATTATCTGCTTGACGCAAATGTATATCTTGAGTAACGAGAGCTGAAAGAAATGAATGAAAGTATTATTGAGACAAAAAATCTTTATGTTTATTATAACGATATTCCGATAGTTAGGAATGTTTCCCTTAAGCTAAAAAGGGGAAAAATACTTGGAATAGTCGGCGAGAGCGGATGCGGAAAAACAACTCTCCTGAGGGCGCTTATGGCGCTTGGAACAAAGGGAGAAAGATACGGGGGAAGCGTCCTGTTCAACGGACGCGAGATCATTGGAATGGATGAAAACAGCCTGAGAGAACTCAGAGGAAGGGATATGTCCATGGTTCCGCAGAACGCCACGGCGGCTATGGATCCGACCGGGACGATATCGTCGCTGTTTTACGAAACGCTCAGATCCCATGGATTCAAAGGAAGCAGGGGAGAATCTGACAGAAGGGCTGCCGCCATAATGGAGAGCCTTATGCTGGAAAACACTCAAAGGCTGCTTAAATCATATCCGTTTGAGCTCAGCGGCGGAATGTGCCAGAGGATCGCCATAGCCGCGGCTATGGTAAATTCTCCGTCGCTCATACTTGGTGACGAGCCCGCCAGCGCCCTTGATACGGTCAATCAGGCAGAGGTTGTAAAGGAGCTTAAAAGACTGAGAGACGAAAACGGCGTAAGCATTATACTTATTTCGCACAGCGTGGGAGTCGTGGCCGCCGCTGCCGATGAGATCGCGGTCATGTACGGCGGAAGGATAGTGGAGACAGCCTCGAAGGACGAGCTTATTTCTTCTCCGCTGCATCCGTACACAAAGGCGCTTATCGACGCTGTACCGGACATGAAAGGGAATATTTCAAAGGGACTTGACGGAGAACCGCCGTCATTTACCAAGGAACTTTTGGGATGCCCTTTTTATGACAGGTGTGCCGAAAGAAAGGACGAATGCCGTAAATTTGAGTTTGATTTGAAAAAAGCCACGGACGGACACTATGTGGGCTGTATGCTTTTTTCCGAAAGCGGGGATATATGATATGGCGCTTGCCGAATTGAGAAATGTAAGAAAAAAATATCAAAAAGCGGGAACGTCATTTTATGCCCTTGACGATATAAGTTTTGAGATCAATGAGGGCGAATGTCTCGGCCTTGTGGGGGAGAGCGGAAGCGGCAAAAGCACCGCTGCCGGCGTGTTGGCGAGGCTTATAAAGGAGGACGCGGGAGCCGTATATTTTGAAGGTAAAAATATAAGCTCCGGCTTTGGACTGAAACCGGTCGGAAGGGGAATACAGATGGTATTTCAGAATCCGCAGGACTCCTTTGACCCGCGTGACACCCTTTTGAAAGGCGTTATGCAGGGGGCGGCGTCCTACAAAATATGGGACAGGGAAACGCTTGAAAAAAAGGCTCTTGAAATGATCGACTATGTTGGGCTTAAAAGGGAATATTCAAATGTCAGGCTTGCCAACCTCAGCGGCGGAGAATGCCAGAGGGCGGCCATAGCCCGAGCACTTATATGTTCTCCGAAGCTCATCATATGCGACGAGGCGACAAGCGCCCTCGACGTGCTTATGCAGGCTCAGATAATAGACCTTTTAAAAAAGCTCAAGAAAGAAAAGGGAACCTCCATGCTTTTTATAACCCATGATATACCGCTTACTGCCGCCCTGTGCGACAGGATAGCCGTAATACACAGGGGAAAGATTGCCGAGACGGGCAGGACGGAAAAAATATTATCTTCTCCGGAAAATATTGTAACAAAAAACCTGCTGAGCTCCGTATTGACGATACAAAAGAATACGAGATGAATAAACGGTTATGGCTAAGCCCTCCTGATTCAGGAGGGCTCAGCGTGTCGAAAAAGTCCTTTGGGACTTTTTCGAGTTTAAATTAAGGCAATCAAAACTACCCGCTTAGCGGGTAGTTTGCTCTGCCCTATAAGGGCATGATACTTGCTGGAGCCTTAAGGCTCCTTGAATTAGCCTGCCAACCGCTTTC
>CAJFHC010000002.1 GCA_904378045.1 Candidatus Metalachnospira gallinarum
TGCGCCCTGACAAAGTTCAGGGCTTTCCGCAGAAATAGGGATTTATTGCCTTAATTTAAACTCGAAAAAGTCCCGAAGGACTTTTTCGACACGCTGGGACGCTCGTAAGTCTTTCAGACTTACAAGCGTCCTTTGCGTTTTTATTTAGTGAATTCGGAATATATGCCTCTTACAACGGTTTCATAATCTTCTTCTTTTATGCCGATGATAATATTCATCTCGCTTGAACCCTGGTCGATCATTCGTATGTTGACTCCGCTGTCGGCGGCAGCTTTGAATACTCTGTAGGCTGTACCGATACCGTTTACCATGTTTCGTCCAACGACCGCTACAAGGGCGATACCATCGTCTATTGATATATAATCGGGATGGACGGCTCTTGTTATTTCCTCAGCGATTACAAGTTTTTTGTTTTTGATGTCCTCGGTATCGACAATTACGGACATGGCGTCTATTGCCGAAGGAAGATGCTCAAATGATATTTTATTGTTCATAAGGACTTCAAGAACCTTTTTGCCGAAACCGATTTCCGAGTTCATCATATCTTTTTCCAGTACGATGATGGAGAACCCTTTTTTGCCGGCTATGCCCGTTATTATGTCGCCCCCGGGTCCGACCTCGCTGTCCTTGACGATCATAGTGCCCTTATCCTCCGGGCGGTTCGTGTTTCTAATGTTTATCGGAATGCCGGCTATCCTTACAGGGAATATGGCGTCCTCGTGAAGCACGGACGCTCCCATATATGAAAGCTCTCTAAGCTCTTTATATGTAATTACGTCAATAACCTTGGAGTCCCTTACGATCCTTGGATCAACCATAAGAACTCCGGACACGTCCGTCCAGTTTTCATACAGATCGGCTGACGCCGCCCTCGCGACGACCGAACCTGTAAAGTCTGAACCACCCCTTGAGAAAGTCTTGATTGTTCCGTTTGGCATTGAGCCGTAAAATCCCGGTATTACGGCGTACTCGTGTTTGGCGAGTATGGAGGAAAGAACGGAGTTCGTTTTTTCGGAATCAAACGATCCGTCCTCATTGAAAAATATGCCTTTTTCCGCGTCTATAAAATCAAATCCGAGATATGCCGCCAAAACAATGGCGTTGAGATACTCGCCTCGGCTGGCGATGTAGTCCCTGCCGGCGTGATGGAGTATGGCCATCTTTATCCTTTGAAACTCCTTTTCAAGGGAAAGGGATATGCCAAGATCCTTTATTATCTTTTCATATCTTCGTATTATGCATACGAACACGCTGTCTATCTCTTCACCGTCTCTCGTGAGCTCGTAGCATTTGTAAAGCATATCCGTTACCTTCTGGTCATCGGGCGTCCTTTTTCCGGGAGCGGACACGACTACATATCTTCTTGAGGGATCGCTTTTTATTATGTTGGCTACTTTTTTGAAATGCTCGGCGTCGGCAAGGGAGCTTCCTCCGAATTTTAATACTTTGACTGCCATATTATTTTCTCCTTTATTAAAGTAGTTTTTATAGATCAGGACTGTTAAAGATCATTTTTCATAAGATCAGCGTAGGTCTCTCTTTTAACGGCAACGTAGCTTTCGCCGCCTTTGAGCATTACAACGGGGGGATTAGGTATCCTGTTGTAGTGGCTCGCCATGGAATAGTTATACGCTCCTGTTGTCATTACCGCTAAAATATCGCCTTTTTCCGCCTTTGGAAGGCTTACATTCTCCTGTATCAGGTCTCCGCTTTCGCAGCACCTTCCGCCGACAGTATATCTCTTTTCCGCCGGCTCATTGGCCTTATTGGCCAGGGCGATCGTATAAGGGGACTCATAAAGCGTGTATCTCGGATTGTCTGTCATTCCGCCGTCAACGGAAACATAATTTTTATATCCCGGTATCTCCTTTGTGCCGCCTACCGTATAAAGAGTCATTCCGGCGTCCGCCACGATGCTCCTTCCCGGCTCCATAAGAACTACGGGCAGCTTTATGCCAAGCTCCCGGCATTTGGACTTCATCATATCGGCTATGCCTTTTATGTTCGCGGCGTAGTCGATCTCGGGATCGTCCTCCACATATCTGACGCCCATACCGCCGCCGAGATTAAGTATGTCAGCCTCGTACCCGAGACTTTCCTTTATATGAGCGATATATTTGAGCATTATTTCCGCACCGTCAACAAAGGGTTTTATATCAAATGTCTGGGAACCGATATGGCAATGATAGCCGAGAAGAGCCACGTTCTTCTTTTCAAGAGCCGCTTTGACAGCCTCGTCGGCCTGGCCGGTCTCTATGGCGATACCGAATTTTGAGTCGACCTTGCCGGTAGATATTTTTACATGGGTATGAGGATCGATGCCGGGAGTAAGCCTTAAAAGTATTTTCTGGACTATACCATGCCTTTTAGCTGTTTCGTCTATGGCGTCAAGCTCGTCAAGATTGTCGCATATAAAACAGCCTATGCGGTTTTCAATGGCAAATTCTATATCCTCGTCGGTTTTGTTGTTTCCGTGGAAAAATACCTTTTCCATCGGGAAGCCTGCCTGCGCGGCCGTATAAAGCTCTCCGGGAGAAACGACGTCAACGCCCATATTTTCCTCTTTAGCTATGCCGTATATCTTTTTAAAGCAAAGGGCTTTGCTCGCGTAAAGAGGCATGGAGCCGGAAGGAAAGTTTTCGGCTACCGCCTTTACATATATACGCATTTTTTCCCGTATTTTGTCCTCGTCGATAAGATAAAGGGGAGTGGAGTATTTCTGAGCCAGCTCGACGGTGTCCTGACCGGCGAAGGTGAGATGGCCAGCTTTGTTTATTCCAATGTTGCTGCAGATCATGATGAAGGCTCCTTTACTGTAAAATTCAAATAAAAAAACAGCTTTTTGTTCATTCAATAAGAAGCTGTCGTTCCGTTGAGATTATAAAAACGAGACAGCACTCCGCTTACATAGCGACAGTTAAACGGATATTGTTCCGCTTACCCAGGTCAGCCTTGCGCCTCGGCAGCCTTCGGCGGCGATCCCTTTCAGACAGATAACCCTGCGAAGGCCGTAACACTCCGCCTACTAATGATTTACCGCGCCTCTGTCATTAATTGTATTTGAGGTTAGTATATTCTTAATTTTTCATATTTGCAAGTATTTTCTTATAAAAATTGAATTTTTATGCATATGTCAAAAACTGTCCCGATTTGGTCCCATAAATTTCAGCTCTAAGGACAATATTATAGTAGTCTATGGCATTTTTTACGATTGGATTTAAGTTAATCGCATAAAAAAGTGTATTAAAATCCGAACATATACGGCATATTGCTTTAATCAAAACAATTATTTTGGCTTTTGGCTACTTATTTTGTAGAAGATTGTCATTATTGCAGATTTTACATTTATTTTACTTTAGACGCATTTACATTTTACAATCATATATTATTGTTCACTATGGAGTTAAATGTTAAATGAATAAATAAGATAGGCGGGATTTATAATGAGCATATTTAACTTTCTGACAATGGTAGGCGGACTTGCCCTGTTCCTATACGGAATGCATCTTATGGGAGAGGGTCTTGAAAAGCTCTCCGGAGGTAAACTCGAGAGAATACTTGAGAAACTTACCAAAAACAGACTGATGGCCGTTCTCCTCGGAGCTGGCGTAACGGCAATAATCCAGTCGTCGTCAGCAACGACCGTAATGGTAGTTGGTTTTGTCAATTCCGGCATAATGAAGCTTAATCAGGCCATTGGTATCATAATGGGAGCCAATATAGGTACGACTATGACGGCCTGGCTTTTGAGCCTTACTGCCATTGATGGAGAAAGCTTTTTCTTACAGTTACTTAAACCTTCGTCATTTTCACCGGTTCTTGCCATCATAGGTATAATATTTATTATGTTTACCAAGAAGGACAAGAAGAAAAACATCGGAAGCATAATGCTCGGATTTGCCATACTTATGTTTGGTATGGACACCATGAGCACGGCGGTTCAGCCCCTTGCCGATGTTCCGGAATTCACAAGCCTTTTCACTAAATTCTCGAACCCCATACTCGGACTTGCCGTAGGAGCGATCGTAACGGCGGTCATCCAGTCGTCATCCGCGTCTGTCGGTATACTTCAGGCTCTCTGTTTTACCGGTGTAATCAGATTTGGAAACGCGTTCCCCATAATTATGGGTCAGAACATCGGTACATGTATAACGGCCATTATTTCCAGTATAGGAGCGTCCAGGGATGCAAAGAGGGCGGCTGCCGTTCATCTGTACTTTAACCTTATCGGCACGATGATATTTATGGTAGTATTCTATTCTCTGAACGCTGTTTTGGACTTCTCGTTTATGGAAAATACAATAAACGCCGCGGGAATAGCTACCATCCATACCACATTCAACGTCATTACAACAATACTTCTGTTCCCCTTCGGCAATCAGCTTGAAAAGCTGGCTGTCAAAACGATCAGGGACAAGAACCTTCCCGCTACGGAGTTTGAAAAGAGCCTTCAGCTCCTTGACGACAGGTTCCTTGACTCACCCGGATACGCGATTATGCAGTGCCAGAAGACCGTTAACAAAATGGCTGAGCTTGCTAAAAACGCCGTTGACAACGCGCTTGGCCTGCTTGAGAAATATGACGAGAAGATCGCTGACGATATAGTCAAAACAGAGGACGAGGTAGATAAATTCGAGGACAAGCTCGGTTCGTACCTTGTTCAGGTCAGCGGAAAAAATCTTACCATAGAAGAAGGACATACGGTGTCCATGCTTCTTCACTCGCTCAACGACTTTGAGAGAATATCCGACCATGCCGTGAATATCCTTGACGCCGCGAGGGAACTCAACGACAAGGGACTGGCGTTCAGCAAAAAAGGTTCGGACGAGATCAGGGTTTATTCTGACGCTGTAAAAGAAATACTTGACATTACGATGAATGCGTTCGAAAATATGGATAAGGAGACAGCCTCATCCGTCGAACCGCTTGAAGACGTAATAGATGATCTTAATATAGTAATAAAGGAAAAGCATATAAAGCGTTTGAGAACGGGAGAATGTACGACCGAGCTCGGTTTTATTCTTTCCGATATTGCTACCAGCTTTGAGAGAGTTGCCGATCATTGTTCCAACATAGCGATATATGTTATGCAGGCGGATCAGGAGGAAATGGATCCCCACAATTTCCTGCTCCAGCATGGTATAGAGGGAAATAAGGATTTCCAGGAGAAATATATCGGATTTAAGAAAAAATATATGATCGATTAATCAGAGGTGTGCAGCGATGGCGCTTATTTATATTGTTGAGGATGATGCCAATATCTGTGAGATAGAGGCGATCGCGTTGAAAAACAGCGGTCATGAGGTCGAGACTTTTGAAAACGGGAAGTCTTTTTACGACAGGTTCGCCGTAAACCGGCCGGATCTTACTATCCTTGACATAATGCTGCCCGATGAGGACGGACTTGAAATCTTAAGAAAAATACGTTCCAAATCGGACACAAGGAGAATACCGGTGATACTTATCAGCGCCAAATCAACGGAGCTTGATAAGGTCAGGGGGCTTGAGATAGGCGCCGACGATTATATTACAAAGCCTTTTGGCGTAATGGAGCTCATAGCGAGGGTCAAGGCTCTGCTCAGAAGGACGGAGGAGGAAAGAAAAGCCTCCGGAAAGGAAAAATACATCCGCCTGGGTGACATTTTTATCGACGACTACAGAAGGATAGTATTTGTGGCCGATGAAAAATGCGAGCTTACCTATAAGGAATACGAGTTGCTTAAGCTGCTTTCTCTTAATGCCGGCATAGTCCTTACCCGTGAGATCATAATGGAAAAGGTCTGGGGGGTGGAGTTTGAGAGCGAGTCAAGAACAGTCGATATGCATATAAAGACCCTCAGACAGAAACTTGGAGAAGCCGGAAACATAATAAAAACCGTCAGGAATGTCGGTTATGTCGCCGAATTGTAAGAAAGCGGTGGAACCGAATGAAAAAGAAAATAAATATGTATATGATAGCCGTTGCCATAATTGCCGTTTTGGCAACGGCTGTATTAATATTATCCGTATTTGACGGAATAATAGACCGTCAGATCAATAAAGACCTGAAAAACCTGAGCGATGTTATCGTGTCGTCTGATGACGACTACAGAGATTTTAACTTCGGCGGCACAAGAGTGACCGTGACCAACGATGGCGGAGGCATAATTTACGACAGCCTTGGAATAAATGAGCCGTACAGCCGGGAAGTTATATCCGAAACGGCAGTAAAGGGAGAACACTTTTCCGAGCAAAAGGAAAACGGCGAAAAGGAATACTGCTATTTGCGCGCCCTTGAAAACGGGAATATACTTATTGTTTCAACGAAGTCGGACAGCATTTATTCGCTCTATGGGGAAAGCGTCTCGGCCGTCGCCGGAATAATTATAATAGTGGCGGTTCTGTGCCTGCTTATAACAAGAGTGCTGACGGACAGGATAATAAAGCCGATTGAGAGAATGGCCGATGACATCAGCTTCAAGGATCAGCCGGAATATGAAGAGCTTATACCCGTCGTAAATATGCTCAAGGAACAGCACGAGAACATATTGAACAACGCCAGAGTAAGACAGGAGTTCTCGGCCAATGTTTCCCACGAGCTTAAAACGCCGCTGACGATAATTTCCGGATATGCCGAGCTTATAGAAAACAAGATGGTCGATGAGGAATCTACGGTCAGATTCGCGGGAGAGATACATCATCACTCCGACAGGCTTTTGAGCCTTATCAACGATATAATCAGGCTTTCTGAGCTTGATTCGGACAGTGTGGAGATGGTCTATGAGGATGTGAGGCTTGCCGACGTTGTCAACGATTGTATGGATATACTTAAGGAGAACGCCGTCCGCCATGATATTTCCATTGAGACTGACTGTGACAAAACGGCAATTGTTACCGGAAGCCGTTCCATGCTTGAGGAGCTTGTTACCAATCTTGTAAATAACGCCATAAGCTACAATAAGCCCGGAGGAAATGTCTGGGTCAGCGTCAGAAAATGCCCCGAGGGCGGCGTAGAGCTTGCAGTAAAGGATAACGGCATAGGAATACCTGAAAAGCATCAGGAAAGGGTATTTGAGAGGTTCTACAGGGTGGATAAGAGCCGTTCCAAAAGGAGCGGAGGCACCGGACTTGGACTTGCCATAGTAAAGCATATCGCCGCGAGCCATAACGCCGTTATAACCCTTGAAAGCAAGGTTGGAAAGGGCACAACGGTAAAAGTTAAGTTTTAAAATAATACCCCTCCCACGGATCGGAGAGAACTCCGGAAACTGGGAGGGGCATTTTTCATAGCTTTATCTGCCCGGGAATATTATTTTTTTCGGATTCATCGGGAGTTAATGAATATCCTGACGAAGTGAGCTTTCTGATCCTAAGCCTTTCAATGTCATCGCTTATAAACTCATCGCTTGTAAACATCCTTGTTATGACGCTTTTCTTTTTCATTGTAAATACCTGCACGCCGCCGGATGACTTGTTTATATTAAGCGGTATAAGCTCGGTGTTGAAGAGCAGAGCCTTATCCGTATCCCTCAGAAGGACTATGTCCCTGTCGCCTTCGGAAAATGTCATTCCCACAACGGGAGACTTGGCCGAATAGGCGTTGACAAGTTTCCTGCGGTTCGTTTTCGTGGCATAGCTGTCGAGGTTTACTTTGGCCGCCTTTCCGTTTTCAAAGGCGAATATCATATATCCGGAATAATCCGTTGTGGAAGTGAAATATATGATACGCTCGTCTTCCTCAAGATTCAGGATATTAGCGAGATACTCACCGAAACCGGACGCCTTGCAGTCTGCCACGTCGTTGGCCCTCAGCTTATAGACATTGTGCCTGTCGCTGAAAAACAGTATGTCGGCGCGGTTCGTGCATTCACACTCATAAATTATTTCATCGTCATCCTTCAGCTTCTGCTCGGGACTTGTCCGAAGAGAGGTGAGGGGGATCTTCTTAAAATAGTTCTGAGCCGTGAGGAAAAGCCGTATTCCGTAATCCTCGATAAGATCCTCAGCCTGAAGAGTTTCAGTCTCCGTATCGGATATTACCGATGTCCTTCTCGGTTCGCCGTATTTTTTAGCCACATTTTTAAGCTCCTTCGCGATGAGCTTTTTTATTTTCATATCGCTTGAAAGGGTGGCGTTGAGATCCGCTATGGAATCCACAAGCTCGCTGATCTCCTGTATGCGGTTTAAGATATATTCTTTGTTTATATTCCGGAGCTTTATCTCCGCCACATATTCCGCCTGTTTCTGGTCAATATCAAAGCCTGTGATAAGGTTGGGGATTACCATGGCGTCTACTTCGGTATTCCTTATTATTTCTATTGCCTTGTCTATATCAAGAAGTATTTTGGACAGACCCTGGAGAAGATGGAGTTTGGCGCTTTTTTTGTCCATATCATATTTAAGACGGCGCTTTACGCAGCCCATTCTAAACCGCACCCATTCGCCCAGTACGCCCTTTATGCCCATTGTCTTTGGTCTTCCGTCGATAAGGAGGTTGAAGTTGCAGCTGAATGAGTCGCAAAGCGGAGTAAGGGAGAACAGCTTTGTCATTATCATATCCGCGTCGGCTGTCCTTTTTATGTCAATGGCTATCTTAAGTCCCTTAAGGTCTGTCTCATCCCTGACGTCTGTTATGTCTCTTATCTTTCCGCCCTTGACGAGCTGGATTATTTTGTCGATAATGGTCTCCACATTGGTGGTGTAGGGGATCTCGTATATTTCTATACAGCTGTTTTTTTTGTCGAAACGGTATTTTGCCCTGACTTTGAAACTTCCGCGTCCTGTTTCGTATATGGCGTTCATTTCCTCCGGGTTATATATGAGTTCTCCGCCTCCGGGAAAATCAGGCCCCTTTATATAATCGGAGATGTCGCAGTCCGGATTGGACATAAACGCGGTCGCAGCTTCGCATATCTCCACGAGATTGAAACTGCAGAAAGAGCTTGCCATACCTACGGCTATTCCCTGATTGGGGTTGACAAGTATATTGGGGAAGGTCGTTGGCAAAAGCACCGGCTCCTTAGTCGAAGCGTCAAAGTTGTCCACAAAGTCCACGGAATTTTTGTCTATATCCCCGAATATCTCCTCGCAGACGGGAGCCAGCTTCGCTTCGGTATATCTTGGAGCGGCGTAGGCCATATCTCTGGAATACTGCTTTCCGAAATTTCCCTTAGAGTCAATAAATGGGATGAGCAGTGAGCCGTTTCCCTCCGTAAGCCTTACCATCGTCTCATATATGGCGGCGTCTCCGTGGGGATTGAGCCTCATGGTCTGGCCGACAATGTTGGATGATTTTGTCCTTGCCCCCTTAAGGAGTCCCATATCATACATGGTATAGAGCAGTTTCCTGTGAGAAGGCTTAAATCCGTCTATCTCCGGTATTGCCCTTGACACGATGACGCTCATGGCGTAGGGCATATAGTTGACCTCAAGGGTATCAGTTATTTTTTGTTCGGTTATTATAATATTTTCGTTTTCGTTTGTTTCTTTAGTTTTTCTGGCCATTTTTAAACCTCTTTACAAACGGCGGGAACAATCAGGAAATGTCCGCCAGATCAAGATATCTGTAACCGTCGCTTTCGATGAACTCTTTTCTTCCTTTAAGATTTTCTCCGAGAAGAAGCTCAAATTTATCCCTTGTAAGCTCGGCCAAATCGGGAGTTACAAGTATCAGCCTCCTCGTTTTGGGATTCATTGTAGTCTCCCACATCATTTCCGGCTGATTCTCGCCAAGACCCTTTGACCTCTGGATGGTATATTTGCCTTTAATGCCGGACAGTATTTTTGCCTTTTCGTTTTCGGAATAGGCGAAATATGTGCTTTTTCCGGCGTTTATCTCGTACAGCGGCGACTCGGCGATAAATACCTTTCTTTCCGATATGAGGGTAGGGACGAGCCTGTAGAGCATTGTAAGCACAAGGGTCCTAATCTGGTAACCGTCAACATCCGCATCGGTGCATATTATTATTTTGTTCCATTTAAGCTGGCTGAGATCAAACGAGTTTATGTTTGAACTGTGTTTTGTTTTGATCTCCACGCCGCAGCCAAGAACCTTAAGCAGGTCGGTTATTATATCGTTTTTAAATATTTTGTCATAGTCGGATTTTAGACAGTTGAGTATTTTTCCCCTTATCGGGATGATAGCCTGAAATTCGGCGTCCCTTCCGAGCTTGCAGGAGCCGAGAGCCGAATCTCCCTCTACGATATAGAGCTCCCTGCGGTTTACGTCCTTTGTACGGCAGTTGACGAATTTATCGACACGGTTATTCATATCGATATTTCCGGTGAGTTTTTTCCTTATATTTACCCTTGTTGTCTCGGCGGTTTCACGGCTTCTTTTATTGACAAGCACCTGATTGGCTATTTTATCGGCTTCCAGCTTGTTTTCTATAAAGTATATCTCAAGCTGCTGCTTGAAAAAGTCGGTCATAGCCTCCTGGATAAACTTGTTGGTTATGGACTTTTTCGTCTGGTTCTCATAGCTTGTTATGGTGGAAAATGAATTTATTACAAGGATAAGACTGTCCTCTATATCGTTAAATGTTATTTTCTTTTCGTTTTTCTTATAAAGCGAGTTGTTTTTAATATACTTGTCAATGGCTGTCACAAAGGCGCTTCTTACTGCCTTGTCTGGGGAACCGCCGTGCTCAAGATATGAGCTGTTGTGATAATACTGGATAGAGTTGATCTCATTATTGAAGCAGAAGGCGGCCTCAAATTTCAGCTTATATTCCGGCTTGTCCTCCCTGTCGCGGCCCCTTGTCTCGTTTTCCAGATAACATACGCCGGTAAAGCCCTTGCCGTCGTCGAGCTCCTTTATATAATCCCTTATGCCGTTTTCATACACATAGGTCTCGTGCTCTCCGCTTTCCTCGTCATAGTATTCAAAAACAAGCCCGGCGTTGACGATCGCCTGTCTTTTAAGGGTATCCTTAAAATATTCCGATGGAATGTTGATGTCCGTAAAGACCTCGGTATCAGGCCGCCATTTTATATCCGTACCGGACTGTTTTTTATCGGCTTCTTCCTTAATAAGTCCGGAGATATTTTCTCCCTTTTCAAAATGAAGGCTGTATTTATATCCGTCGCGGTATATAACGGCATCCATATATTCCGAAGAGTATTGCGTGGCGCAGGTTCCGAGACCGTTCAGTCCAAGGCTGAACTCATAGTTTTCGCCGGAATTGTTGTTGTATTTTCCTCCGGCGTAAAGCTCACAGAATACCAGTTCCCAGTTGTAACGGCCTTCCCTTGCGTTATAATCGACGGGTATGCCGCGGCCGTAGTCCTTTATTCTGACCGAATGATCGGCGTATCTGTAGACCTCTATCTTTTTTCCGAAGCCCTCTCTGGCCTCGTCTATGGAATTGCTTAGAATTTCAAAAACCGTATGTTCGCAGCCCTCAAGACCGTCGGAACCGAATATAACGCTGGGCCTTAAACGAACTCTGTCGGCTCCCTTTAATGAGGAAATGCTTTCGTCGTTATACTGTTTTTTTGAGTTTGACTTAACCATATATACACCCGCTGAAATCTATAAATATTAGAATAAATCGCAAATAATAAAAATCATAACTATATAATGATATATGAAAATCAAAATTTTGTCAAGGATATACGAATATACGTTTGCTTATTTACAAAGACGTTTAAATAGTGTTTAATAATATTATGTGAAAGTTTATAGATTTGGGAGAGATGAAAATGGAAAAATCAAAAGTTTATTTTACTGATTTCAGGGCTAAGCCCGGAATGAACCTCCTTAACAAGTTAGACAGGCTTATAAGAGAGGCGGGAATAGAAAAGATCGATTTTAAAAATAAGTTTGTGGCCATCAAAATGCATTTCGGAGAACCCGGAAACCTCGCGTTTTTGAGACCGAACTACGCCAAGGTAGTTGCCGATATTGTGAAGGAGTTGGGAGGATACCCTTTCCTTACAGATTGTAACACGCTTTATGTGGGAAGAAGAAAGAACGCCCTTGAGCATATTGACGCCGCCTACGAGAACGGATTTACGCCTTTTTCCACGGGCTGCAACGTAATAATCGGCGACGGACTTAAGGGGCTCAGCGAGGTATACGTTCCCGTAAGAAACGGAGAGCTTTGCGAAAAAGCCATTATAGGAAAGGAAATAATGGAGGCCGATATAATCATATCCCTTACGCATTTCAAAGGACACGAGCTTACGGGATTTGGCGGCGCTCTTAAAAACATCGGTATGGGAAGCGGCTCCCGCGCCGGAAAAATGGATATGCATTCCTCAAGCGGCCCCAGAGTAAGGGAAAAGAAATGCGTAGGATGCGGTACATGTAAGAAAAACTGCGCCCATGACGCCATTTCAATAATCGATAAAAAGGCTGTCATAGATAAGGACAAATGCGCCGGCTGCGGAAGATGCATAGGCTCCTGTCCGTTTGACGCTATGGTTTCGGTGGACGACAACTCCAGCGAAGTGCTCAATAAGAAAATAGCGGAGTATTCGATGGCTGTACTTGACGGAAGACCTAATTTCCATATAAGCATTGTGAACAATGTCTCACCGTTCTGCGACTGTCATTCGGAAAATGATGTGCCCATCGTTCCCGATGTCGGAATGTTCGCTTCATTTGACCCCGTTGCCCTTGATATGGCCTGTGCCGACGCCGTAAACGCCCAGCCTGTAATGCCTAACAGCATGCTTGCCGACAAGGATCAGTGCCACCATGACCACTTTACTGACGCCCATCCCGTGACGGACTGGAAGGCCTGTGTTGACCACGCCGAAAAGATCGGTATCGGAACAAAGGAATATGAGCTTATAAAGCTCTGATAAAATATTGGAAATAAATAAGGAAAAAACGAATCCCCGGCTCAACCACCGGGGATATTTGCATACTTTATTTATTGATAAAGCCAGCCTATATTTGGAAAGCCTTTAGATATATTGACAAAGGGCAGTCCAGGTTTTCCGCTGAACATTTCTCCGGTATATTTGTTGATCATAAGAGGGAGCCCCTCAAAATTATTGAGATGATATACATAATATCTTCCCATATTCCCTATATATTTAATGTCCGTGGGATCATAGTCGGGATCAACATTACTGAAAGACCTTCCGGTTTCTGTCAAGTAGCTTTTTACGTACTCATAAGTTTCCTTTGAGGAATCCATAAGAATCTCCAGACCTTCCTCAATGGTATAAACTTCGTCATTATATGGAGGCATTTCGATTATTGCCATATTAACCGCTGTGTCATAGCTTCCAATCAATCCATCACCATAAGTTTTTTCAAAATCCTGTACATATTCTACAGTTCCGCCCAGCGCCTCTATGATATGTCTTAGAGGAACGTATATATTTTCGTCATTCCCGTCGTAATTGTATAAAGGGGAAGAGAAGGCTTCGATCTCAGTTTCCACACCGTTGATAACCGCTGATCTGGAATATGAATTGACCTGTATACTGTTGCCGTTTTTTTCAAACGTATAAGTATTGCGCTCAAAGGTTTCAGAATCAGCCTCATTACCTATAAGCCACGAAAGCTTATCAGCCGAGATATACAAAGTACCATCTGATGTAAGTAAGGAAGGGTAGGGGACAAAACTGCCATTTACCATAAGTGCATATATACTCCCATTCGTTGATTTTTCATAAAAAATTTCTGTTTTAGCTCCATTATCAACATTTACCTGATATAGATCATCGAAATCGGTTCTATATACCTGCATATCAGCATTATTCTCGGTAAATATAGATTTTTCGGGAATCGAATCCTGCTGTGTTTCCGCTCCAAGCGCGCTAAAAGACAGCAAGAAAGAAAGTGATAACGCAAGAAGAACGGTAAATCTGGTTTTTGACATATATTCACTCCCTTTCTATTATTGAAATTATATAAAAAAGCACGGATAAAGACGCAGAGTAGTTCTTTGGCACCGTGCTTTTAGCTACATAGGTTTTATTTTACAAGCTCAAATTCCAGATCAAGCTCAGCGTTGAAGTTTTCCTTAACAAGGTCGTTAAGTTCGTCTACGGAAGCAAGGTTTGACAAAACGTCTGATTTAACAAAACTTGCGGAAATGCTTACAACATTCTCCTCCTGAGGCATAAAGATGACGATAGCCGAGTATCCGTTATCATATGTGAACAGATAAAGCTGGTTGTCCTCAACGCCTTCAACGGCTGCCGCTGTTCCAACGGAAGTGAGCGTAAGAGCCGCCAGAGTGTTGACTCCTTCCTGGCCGTTTATCTGTGAAGGTATGGCGGAAAGGAATCTGTCATCTACAAGAGATTTGATTTCTTCGTCAAAATCTTCAATAATAACGCCTACGGCCTCGGAAGCTGTGCCTTCGGGAAGGGCAATTTTATATACAGCTGTGGGTGTCGAATAATCACCGGAAGCGATCTCCGATAATATTGCGCTGAAATCCTCGTTTGCAGAAGCCGCCTCAAGATATTCCGTTGATCCGGCAAGCATAGCCATTTTCGCGATCACATCAAGACCCTTTGCCGCAAGGGGATCTTTTGAATAATCAACTGGCTTATCGTTGTCCGTGATAATAACGGCATGATCTCCGACAGGCTCTCTTTCAGTATTGTCGTTAAGTTTGAATCCGGTCGAGAATACCGAAAGGGCAAGAGCCGAGCATAATGTTAAGGCTAAAATTTTCTTCATAAAAATACCTCCTCTGAGTTTATATATTACAATTATAACATATTTCCGCATATATTGACACATTCAAAAAATATTTATAAAAATTTAAGAAATGGGGAAGGGCTTTTCAGAAACTTCTTCAAAACAAAAAAAGAGGCTCGAAAATCGAGCCTCTCAAAAAATATCTTAAATTACTCTCCTGCGAGCTTCTTGTAGCCTGCAAGTCTTTCCTTAGCGTACTCCTCTGTCTTTGTGAAGAGTTCCTGAGCGATTTCAGGGAATGTTCTCTGAAGTGAGCTGTAACGAACTTCATTCTTGATGAATGCCTGGAAGTCGCCTGTAGGATCCTTTGAGTCAAGAGTGAAAGGATTCTTTCCTTCTTCCTTAAGAAGGGGATTGAATCTGTACATATGCCAGTATCCGCACTCAACGGCTTTCTTGATCTCTGTCTGAGCGTTGACCATACCGCCCTTGATACCGTGGTTGATACAAGGAGCATAAGCGATGATGAGTGAAGGTCCGGGATATGCCTCAGCCTCTTTGAGAGCTTTAAGAAGCTGTGCCTGGTTTGCTCCCATAGCTACCTGAGCAACGTATACATAGCCATAGCTCATAGCCATCATACCGAGATCTTTTTTCTTAACTCTCTTTCCGCTTGCCGCGAACTGAGCAACTGCGCCGGCAGGTGTTGATTTTGAAGCCTGTCCGCCTGTGTTTGAATAAACCTCTGTATCGAATACAAAGATATTGATGTCTTCGCCCGAAGCAAGAACGTGATCAACTCCGCCGTATCCGATATCGTAAGCCCAGCCGTCTCCACCGAAGATCCACTGGCTCTTCTTAACAAGCTGATCTCTGTTTTCAAGAACATAATCTATAATAGCCTTAGCCTCGCTGCTTTCTGTCTTAAATCCTTCAAGTCTTTCAACAAGCTCAGCGGAAGCTGCCTTTGACTCCTCACCGAGGTTCATAACAGCGATCCATTTATCGATAGCTGCTGCAAGCTCGTCGCAAGCCATGGGCTTAAGTGTTTCAAGTTTCTGTTTGATGCCTGCTCTCATCTGTTTTACGGCCATAGCCATACCAAGACCGAACTCAGCGTTGTCCTCGAAGAGTGAGTTGCTCCATGCGGGGCCTTTGCCTTCTCTGTTGGTCGTGTAAGGCGATGTGGGAGCTGAACCTCCCCAGATTGATGAGCATCCTGTAGCGTTGGCGATATACATTCTGTCGCCGAAAAGCTGTGTTATAAGTTTAGCGTAAGGAGTCTCGCCGCAGCCTGCGCATGCGCCGGAGAACTCAAGTAAGGGCTGCTCGAACTGGCTTCCCTTAACGGAATCCTTGCCCATAGGGTTAGCCTTTGCTGAAAGTGATAAAGCGTACTCCCAGTTTGCTGCTTCCTTCTCCTGTGTAGCGAGGGGTTTCATTGTGATAGCCTTTTCCTTAGCGGGGCATACGTTTACGCAGCTTCCGCATCCAAGACAGTCAAGAGCGGATACCTGCATAGCGAACTTAAGTCCGGCGAATGCTGCGCCTCCCTTAGCGTCTGCCATCTTGAATCCTTCGGGAGCCTTTTCAGCCTCTTCTGCCGTAAGAAGGAAAGGACGGATCGTAGCATGAGGACATACATACGAACACTGGTTACACTGGATACATTTTTCAGGATCCCACTCGGGAACATTAACGGCTGCGCCTCTCTTTTCATAAGCGGCTGTTCCAAGAGGAGTAGTACCGTCCTCGATGCCTTTGAACGCGCTTACGGGAAGAGTATCTCCCTTACGAGTGTTAACTGCCGTAACGATAGTCTTAACATATTCGGGCTCATCCTTAGCTGCGGGAGCTTCTGCGTCAACAGCGTTTGCCCACTCAGCGGGAACTTTGACCTCAACGATGCCATCAACGCCCTTATCAACTGCGGCGTAGTTCATGTTAAGGATGTCGTCGCCTTTCTTGCCATAAGTTTTCTTGATGGCCTCTTTCATATATTTAACAGCGTCCTCGATGGGGATGATGTTAGCGAGTTTGAAGAACGCTGCCTGAAGAACAGTGTTGATCCTGTTTCCAAGACCGATCTGAGCGGCGATGTCAGTTCCGTTGATGATGTAGAACTTGATGTTGTGCTGAGCAAGATATCTCTTCATTGAAGCGGGGAGATTCTCGTCAAGCTCGTCTACAGACCATTCTGTATTAAGAAGGAATGTTCCGCCGTCTTTAAGGTCTGAAAGCATATCATACATATGAACGTATGACTGTTTGTGGCATGCTACAAAGTCAGCCTTGTTTACAAGATATGTGGAACGGATAGGCTTGTCTCCGAAACGAAGATGTGACTGTGTGATACCGCCTGATTTCTTTGAGTCGTAATCGAAATATGCCTGAGCGTATTTATCTGTATGGTCACCAATGATTTTGATAGAGTTCTTATTTGCACCTACAGTACCGTCAGCGCCAAGTCCCCAGAACTTGCACTGGATAGTTCCGTCGCCCTCTGTAACGTCAACGGGAGCGCCTGTCTCAAGTGAGTGGAATGTAACGTCGTCAACGATACCAAGTGTGAAGTGGTTCTTGGGTTCTGCTGCCTTAAGGTTGTCATAAACAGCGATGATCTGAGCGGGTGTTGTGTCCTTTGAGCCTAAGCCGTAACGTCCTGCAACGATAACGGGTCTGTCAGCCTTGTCAAAGAGCGCTGTACATACATCCTGATATAAAGGCTCGCCCTGTGCTCCGGGCTCTTTTGTTCTGTCAAGAACAGCGATCTTCTTGCAAGTCTTGGGAATTGCTCCAAGGAAGTGCTCAACTGAGAAAGGTCTGTAAAGATGAACCTTAACAAGACCTACTTTTTCGCCTCTTGCGTTAAGGTAGTCGATTGTCTCCTCGATAGTCTCGCATACCGAGCCCATAGCGATGATGACTCTTTCTGCGTCGGGAGCTCCGTAGTAGTTGAATAACTGATAGTTTCTTCCCGTGATGCGGCTGATCTCTTTCATGTAGTCTTCGCAAACGCCTACGATGTTCTCATAGTAGGGGTTGCAAGCCTCTCTTGCCTGGAAGAAGATATCAGGGTTCTGAGCCGTACCTCTTAATACGGGATGCTCGGGGTTAAGAGCTCTTCTTCTGAAAGCGTTGACAGCGTCCATATCAATGATCTTAGCGAGCTCATCATAGTCGATGCACTCAACCTTCTGGATCTCGTGTGATGTACGGAAACCGTCAAAGAAGTGAAGGAAAGGAACTCTTCCCTTGATTGCTGAAAGATGAGCTACACATGCGAGGTCCATAACTTCCTGAACGGAGTTTGAACAGAGCATAGCGAAACCTGTCTGACGGCAAGCCATAACGTCTGAATGATCTCCGAAGATAGAAAGGGCATGGCTTGCGAGAGCTCTTGCACTTACATGGAATACTCCGGGAAGAAGCTCACCGGCGATCTTGTACATGTTGGGGATCATAAGAAGAAGTCCCTGGCTGGCTGTATATGTTGTTGTCAGTGCGCCGGCAGCAAGAGAGCCATGTACTGTACCTGCGGCTCCTGCCTCTGACTGCATCTCAATAACCTTTACAGTCTGGCCGAAGAGGTTTTTCTTTCCGTTGGCAGCCCAGTCGTCTGTGTGCTCTGCCATAGGAGATGACGGTGTGATGGGGAAAATGCCGGCTACTTCCGTAAACGCGTAGGAAGCATAAGCGGCGGCCTCGTTACCGTCCATAGTTTTCATTACTTTAGACATTTGCGAATCCTCCTTAATTTTATCTGACATTGTTTAAACGAATTTATACAAATAAATTATAGCAAAGTAATTTAGCCATATCAACCTCGCTGGGAAATTTTTGTTGTCACACAAGCCGTGCCAAAGCCTGTATATATCAGGATTTTTTAAAACAAGTTTAATGCTAATTTCACAAAATTTTATGTTAATTTGATTTAAAAGGGGATGATTTTTATAAAATCGCCAACTCAAAATAAATTCGACAAATTTTAAGACTTGATTTATGATTTAACTGTTCACTTTTTTACGATAAATTATTCCAAAGACATTTATGGAGCCGTTTGAACGATGATTTTTCGGCATATTTTACAGGAAAAAACGGCCGTTTGTTGTCATACAACAAACGGCTCCATGCGTCTCCATATGGCGAAAAAGCAAACGGCGCGGAGACGGAAGAAGCCGTCAGACCACAGACTTTATCTTTTTACGAAATTAAAGATCCTGCGTGAAGCGGGATTTGGCGCCGGAGAAACGGTTTTCTCACCGGCGGTTGTTTCTTTATGATACGATAGGCCGGTATAATAATCAGCGCGTGGAGCTTTAAGAGTGATTTTTTCTTTTATGAGCATAAACAAGACACTCCTGACGGTAGTTTATTAAATTATATGATAAATGCCAAAAGTAATTGCATTAGCGCCTTATGAAATTATTTACCATATAAATAAGATTTGTGTTATAATAATTCTATTGATTCGGGAGGTGGGTATATGGAAAACAGAAAAACAGATTTTACGCATTTGCACGTTCATACGGAATACAGCCTCCTGGACGGTTCGGCAAAAATAAAGGACCTTGTTAAAAGAGCCGCCGAGCTTGGCATGAAAAGTCTTGCCATAACGGATCACGGAGCTATGTTCGGAATTATGGACTTTTATAAAGCCTGCAATGAAGCGGGCATAAAACCGATAATAGGCTGCGAGGTTTATGTGGCTCCGGGAAGCAGGTTTGAAAAAAACAGCAGGGAGAGCGTGAGCTACTATCACCTTGTCCTTCTGGCCGAAAACAACGAAGGATACCAGAACCTTATCAAGCTGGTTTCCCTCGGCTACACGGAAGGCTTTTATTATAAGCCGAGGGTGGATGAGGAGCTTTTGAGAAAATACCATAAAGGGCTCATCGCCTCCAGCGCCTGCCTTGCCGGGCCCGTGCCGAGGATGCTTTTGACGGGTTCCTATGATATGGCTAAGGATATGGCGCTCAAATATCTGGATATATTCGGAGAGGGAAACTTTTTCCTTGAACTTCAGAACCACGGCATACCCGAACAGAAAACGGTGAACGCCGGACTTATAAAAATGAGCGAAGAAACGGGGATACCGCTTATATGCACTAATGACGTTCATTATATAAGGCAGGAGGACTGGGAAGCCCACGACGTTCTGCTTTGCATCCAGACCGGAAAGACGGTGAACGACGAAAACAGGATGCGCTACGAGGGCAACTGTTATCATTTAAAGAGCGCGGATGAGATGTACGAGCTTTTTTCCTATGTTCCCGAGGCTCTGGAAAACACGAACAAAATCGCGGAAAGATGCAGTGTGTCATTTACCTTCCATGAGCTTAAGCTGCCTAAATATGACGTTCCCAACGGATATACGGCGGAAGAATTCCTGAAAAAAATAACCTATGAAGGCTTTGAGAAAAGATACCCCTCGGCGGACGATGAGCTGAAAAAAAGGCTTGAATATGAGCTTGATACCATAGTAAACATGGGATATGTGGATTATTTCCTGATAGTATGGGATTATATAAAATTCGCCAAGGACAACGGAATAACCGTCGGCCCGGGAAGGGGAAGCGCGGCCGGAAGCGTTGTCGCCTATTCCCTGGATATAACGACCATTGACCCGATAAAGTACGACCTTATATTTGAAAGATTCCTGAATCCGGAACGTGTCAGCATGCCGGATATAGACGTGGACTTTTCCGATGAAAGGCGGCAGGAGGTCATTGACTATGTAACAAAAAAATACGGCTTTGAAAAGGTTGCGCAGATAATAACATTCGGAACGCTGGCCGCCAGAGCCGCCATAAAGGACGTGGGCAGAGCCCTTGACGTCCCTTACGCCGAAGCCGACAGGATCTCTAAGATGATACCGGCGGAACTCAATATGACCATAGACAAGGCTCTTGCGATGAATCCGGAGCTCAGAAGCGAATACGAAAATGACGAAAACGTAAAAAGACTCATTGATATGAGCAGAAAGCTCGAGGGACTTCCAAGACATGCCTCCACCCATGCGGCCGGAGTCGTTATATGCGGAAAGCCCGTTGTTGAGTATGTTCCTTTATATATGTCCGATAAGGGCGTGTCGACTCAGTTCACAATGACAACACTGGAGGAACTCGGAATACTTAAAATGGACTTTCTTGGCCTGCGTACGCTTACTGTGGTGGAAAACGCCGTAAGGGAGATAAAGAGAACCCACGGTATCGATGTGGACATTGACCATATCGGTGACGAGGATCCGGAGGTTTACGAGCTTATTTCCCAGGGAAAGACAGAGGGCGTTTTCCAGCTTGAAAGCGGCGGAATGAAGCAGTTTATGAAAGAACTCAAGCCGTCAAGGCTGGAGGATCTTATAGCGGGAATATCCCTTTACAGGCCGGGGCCTATGGATTTCATACCAAAGTACGTTAGGGGAAAAAACAGCGGCGAGACGATACAGTATACTTCTCCAAAGCTGGAGCCCATACTTAAAAATACATACGGCTGTATAGTTTATCAGGAACAGGTAATGCAAATAGTCCGTGAGCTGGCGGGCTACAGCCTTGGCCGAAGCGACCTTGTGCGCAGGGCGATGAGCAAGAAAAAGGCCGACGTTATGGCGCAGGAAAGAAAAAACTTTGTCTACGGCATAGAGGGCGAGGTGCCGGGCTGCCTTGCCAACGGCATTCCGGAAAAGACGGCCGAAAAAATATTTGACGAGATGACTGATTTCGCCAAATACGCCTTCAATAAAAGCCATGCCGCCTGCTACGCGGTAGTTGCTTACCAGACCGCCTGGCTAAAGTGCCATTATCCGGTTGAGTTTATGGCGGCCCTTATGACATCGGTTATGGACAATACGGCCAAGATCGCCGAATATATCGACGACTGCAAGCATATGGGAATAAAACTTCTTCCGCCTGATATAAACGAAGGATTCGCCGGATTTTCAGTTTCCGGAAAAATGATAAGATTCGGGCTCGCCGCCATAAAAAGCGTGGGCCGTCCCGGAGTAAGAGCCATTGTCGGCGAAAGGGAGAAAAACGGGCCGTTTAAGGGGCTTACGGATTTCTGCAACAGGCTGACCGGACAGGAAATAAACAAAAGAATGGTGGAAAGCCTTATATATGCCGGAGCGTTTGACTCCTTCGGCGGAACAAGAAGGCAGTATGTAAGCGTCTACAGATCCATCATGGATGGAGCGGCTCAGTCCAAAAAGAATAATATAGAGGGACAGATGAACCTCTTTGACTTGGCCTTTGAGGATGACAGCGCGGCTTCGGCCGACAATTTCCCAAACATTGAGGAATTTTCCGAGAAGGAAAGGCTCCAAAACGAGAAGGCTGTGCTCGGCATATATATAAGCGGCCATCCCCTCGCGGAATATATAGACGTTCTTGAAAAAAAGGTCAGCGTCCACTGCGCGGATTTTCTTGAAAGCAATATCGACGATGGCCTCAGCGATATTTATGACGGAAAAAAGGTCAAGATAGGCGGCTTTATATCGGACAAAAGCGTGAAATTTACGAAAAACAATACTCAAATGGCTTTCATAAGGCTTGAGGATATGACCGGAAATGTGGAAATAATCGTTTTCCCAAGAACCTTTGACCAGTTCAATAAATATCTTTTTGAGGACAGGGTTATAATAGTTGAAGGACGCGCCGCCATTTCCGAGGGAGAAACTCCGAGGATAGTCTGCGAAAACGTGATTCCGTTTGAGGAGATAAATTCCGCGCGGAAGCCCGTAAGCGTGGGCATAGTGCTTGATAAAGGAACGGAAATTGATTCCGTCAAAAATATTATAGAAAAAAACCGCGGCAATGTGCCTTTATATATAAATGATATAACCAATGGCAGAAAATACAAGGCGGACAAGAGCTATTGGGTAAACGTCGACGGTGATACTATTGACGAACTAAAAAAGGCTCTTGGAAGTGAAAACATCGTTGTAAAGTACAGATAAACGGGAGGCGTTATTATGGAAAACGGACAGCTTAAAATAGGAGTTCTTACAAGCGGAGGCGACGCTCCGGGAATGAACGCCGCCATCAGGGCGGTCGTAAGGACGGGAATAAATAAAAACTGCAAGGTAATAGGAATACACAAGGGATATATCGGACTTATAAACGGCGATATAACGGAGCTTAAGTCCAAGGACGTTTCGGATATTATGAACAGGGGCGGCACCATATTACATACGGCTCGCTGCCCCGAGATGATGACCGAGGAAGGAGTTACAAGGGCCGCGGCTATATACAATATACTTGGACTTGATGGTCTTGTCGTGATTGGAGGGGACGGCTCATTCAGAGGCTGTCAGGCTCTCTCGGAAAGGGGAGTAAATGCTATAGGTATCCCCGGAACCATTGATCTGGACATTTCCTGCACGGAATATACCATAGGATTTGACACGGCCGTAAATACGGGACTTGACGCCATAAGAAAGCTCCGTGACACGTCAAGCTCCCACGAGAGATGCTCGGTTGTGGAAATGATGGGACGAGACGCCGGATATATCGCCATGTGGTGCGCTATGACGGGAGGAGCCGAGGAAGTTCTCATACCGGAAAGCAAAGGAATAATCACGGACGATATGGTGATCGAGCAGATACTTATGAACAGGAGCCGTGGCAAGAGGCATAATCTTGTTGTCGTTGCCGAGGGCGTTGGCGGAACCGTCAAACTGGCGAAGAAGATACAGGATATAACTGGAATACAGACGAGAGCCACGGTGCTGGGACACCTCCAGAGAGGCGGAGTACCCACCGCCGTTGACTGTATGCACGCATCTATGATGGGATATCTTGCCGTAAAGCATATACTTGAGGGAGACAGAAACAAGATAATCGCCTATAACAGAGGAAGATATGAAGCCATTGACATAAATGACGCTTTGAATATGACAAAGAAGATAGACAGCGAGTATTACGAGGTAGTGAAACTGCTTTCTATCTGATTGTTTATCTATTGAGCAGCAGCGTTAAGGTCTATTCTATGTATTTTCCAGTCTATCAAGCCTGTAAAAAAGCCACCGGATAAAGGCGCGGTGAGATAAAAAATTTTTTGAGGGACGACATACAGCCGTCCCTCTCTGTTTTCTTAAAACAACGCTCTTAAATCCGGTGGCTTTAACTTTGCCGTTTTAAAACCTTAGTTTAAAAAGTTACTCATACATTTTAACAAGCTCGTCAATGGTGTATAAACGTGTATCTCCTGCATCAGCCACGGCATCCTCGGAGGGGATAAGTATGTCGAACTCCTCACAGAGTATGGCCAGAGTGACATTTTCTTTCTTTGCCAGAGCTTCAAGGACGTAGGCCGGGAGTTTGCC
This sequence comes from Candidatus Metalachnospira gallinarum, assembly GCA_904378045.1. Taxonomy (GTDB): domain Bacteria; phylum Bacillota; class Clostridia; order Lachnospirales; family Anaerotignaceae; genus Metalachnospira; species Metalachnospira gallinarum. The sequence continues at coordinate 23,916 of CAJFHC010000002.1, forward strand.
CTTGCTGAGCTGTTCCTCGGAAACGGTTACAACGTCGCCGTCATCGGCCTTATTGATACGCTGAACAATATAAAGCTGCTTGAGAGAGTAGGTGCTGCGGCTGTCAGGCTTGACTTCCGGTTCATCGGGTTCTTCCGGCTCTTCCGGTTTTTCGGGTTCTTCCGGCTCCTCGGGTTTTTCCGGAGTCGGATCCACAATTGTTATTTCGCCGCAATTTTTAAGTATGCCCTCATCTTTGAGCTTATCAATATCAGAAGCAGGAATTTCGTTTATCTTGGCTCCCGTGGAAAGTGTGGTTTTTCCATTAGAATCCCCGTTTGCTGAGCCAATGGCTGGCGTTCCATTATCAGGGTCTTTATATTTCAGTTCCACGTTGGCGTGTTCCAGGATATTGATTGTGCCGTCGAATTTATTTCCCGCTCCGATACCCGTCTCATTTGATTTATCTCCGAGGGTAATATCCACGTCGGCGTCATCGGTTATGGTGATGTCTCCGTTCATATTGCCGCTGTCACCGGAGCCTATACCCGAACCGACCTCTGAGCTTGCCGTAACAGTAGCGTCGCCGCCAATGGTGATCGAGCCGTTTTCGTCTATATTTCCATTTTTTCCAGTGCCGATCCCTGCGCCTTCAGAGCCTGAAGATGCGTTTACATTACTACCGGAAATGTTGATTTTACCGGACATATTGCCATCCATAGCCGATCCAATCCCCGCACCATCACCTTTGGAAGAGGCGGTTACTTCTCCGCCTGAGATAGTGATGGTACCGGACATTTCAGGAGCGCTGCCAGAGTATAACCCCGCGCCCGATCCAATCCCAGCGCCGTAATAATCAGAAGAAGCAGTTACCTCTCCGCCTGAGATAGTGATGGTACCGGACATATTGCCATTCGTGCCGGATCCAATCCCCGCGTCATATATGGAAGAAGCATTTACCTTACCGTCGGAAATGTTGATTTCACCGGACATATTGCTAGATTCTCCCGATCCAATCCCCGCACCGCTAAAGCTGGAAGAGGCGGTTACTTCGCCGTCTGAGATAGTAATGGTGCCAGACATAGTGTCTCCCGCGCCGATACCGGCGCCATATTTCGAAGAAGCGTTTACCTTTCCGCCGGAGATAGTAATGGTGCCGGACATCTCGCCATAATCGCCGGAGCCGATACCGGCGCCAAATTGTGATGCGGCCGTTATTTTTCCGCCTTCAATGTTTATTGTTCCTTTGAAGTCTTCTTTATCATTGGAGCCAATGGCAGCTGCGTCATTGAAAGTGTTATCATCTTCAAACGCGACATTCAGGCTGGCGCTGTTTTCGCCGGTTATGGTGAGTGTTCCATCGGCAACATTTATTCCGGCTTTATCATCACCATCACCCGAGTTTACCGTTATGCTGTTTTCGCCGACAAGCTCAAGCACGACATCGGCGCCTGAACCTATGGATATACCGCTTTTATCGGTGGTTTCGATATTTACGCCTTGCAGCACGATTTTAGTGATTACACCTTTATTTACGATAATAGAGTAATTTAAAGTTTTATTTTCACCGCTGGTGAAGAATATGTGCTCATCATCATCTTCATCATCATCTGTGCCTATTACATATGCGCCATCAATGATATAGGAGTCATTGGTATCATTAATGTCATGGTAAATTACCTCAGCCAAAGCCGTCTGCGCCGAACCAAAGGTCAGAAGAGAGATCAGCGCCGCGGCAATTAGCTTGCGTTTTTTCATGGTTATCCCTCCTTTTTAATAATCCGGCAATACTGTATAATTGATATAATAATTATACTTAGGAATTTTTTGTTATACAATAATTTGAATAAAAATATTTTTTCGGGGGGGTGAAATCGTTATATTGCACAAAAATTATTCCGGCACAATTATTGTAAAAAATATATATTGTGAGTTTTTAACAGCCTTTAATTGACTAACGGGCATAAGAGCAAATTTGGATTATCCAATCAAAAAAATAACTATGGATGATATTGGCGGAATATGGAACAGGCTCCATTTATCTATTATTAGAATCCAAGATATAGATCTTATGTTTAAACCGGTGCTTTGAATATGAGGATAATTTTTGTCTGATTATATAACTTTTTGTTTGACAACTTCGCTTTAACATTTTATCTTTATATTAGAAAGCAGTTTTTTAATATTGACAGGGGGAAAAATATGGGAGAACAGTTTAATATTTTACTTAATCAGATGTTTGTGTTTTTTACGCTCATAGCCATAGGCTTTGCGGCGCAAAGGATAAAACTTCTGAGCGACGGGGTCATAGACGCCATGTCCAATATGGTTGTCAGGCTGATTCTGCCCTGCATGGTATGCACTACGGTCGTAAATGGAGCCACCATTGAGGGAGTTGTTGGGAAAATACCGTTTTTTGTCTGTTCGTTTCTTATGATAGGCATACTGCTTGTCATAGCTTTTGTCAGCAGTAAGCTTATGCGTATGAGACCTCCCACAAGTTACATAAATATGGCGGTAATAGGTTTTCCAAATACGGGATTTATAGGATATCCGCTGCTTTTGGCAATGTTTCCCGAAACGGGAGCCCTTGCCGTGGCGGTATATGTAATCGTCGATCAGGTGACATTCTGGTCCATCGTTCCGGTACTTACAAAGCCGCAGATCTCACTAAAGGAAATAAGCCTGAAAAAACTTATCAATCCTCCGTTTATCTCGCTTCTTGTGGGGCTTGCGCTCATCGCGCTCAATATTCATCCATCCAATACGGCTTGGAACACTGTCACGGATGTTGGCTCCACAAGCAAGTTTTTCGCTCTTATATATATTGGAGCCGACATAGGAAGAAAGGGCTTTAAATCCATAGTTAAGCGTCCGAAGGTATTTCTTACAATACCTATAAAGCTCATAATCGCTCCGATAGTCGTTTTCTTTGTGCTGAAGGCGCTCGGCGTTCTTACATCCGAGGAGCTTCTGATGATAACGACTCTGTCCATGCTTCCGTCGATGGTTGTCGTATGTATGCTTGCGGCTCAGAATGGATCCGATGACGAATACGCCACCGCCGGCCTTATAGTTACGACCCTTTGCAGTATGGTTACAATGCCGATTGTAATGAAATTTGTGACTATGTTTATTTAGGACGGAAATTTGCGGCACTGCTGATTTCTATAGTTCAATGAATGAAAAAAATACATTTTCAGGCTCGCAATATATTAGTTTTGAACGTATTGGGTATTTACATCAGCGTGCTAAAGCGTTATAATATAAAAAATTTTATTTTGGAGGTCGACAAATGGTTAAATTATATGATACAGGCGTTTTTCTTATTGACGGAAAAACGATAATAGAAGATAACGAAAATGCCGGAAGGGCGATGACCGAGGCTAAGGGAAAGACTATCTCAAAAGAAGAAGCTGCTAAAAATACTATGGCCTATGGTATTTTGAGCAACCATAACACTTCCGGGAATATGGACAAGCTGAAAATCAGATTTGACGCCATGGCTTCCCACGATATTACATATGTCGGTATAATCCAGACGGCAAGAGCCAGCGGACTTGAGAAATTTCCCATGCCCTATGTTCTTACAAACTGCCATAACAGCCTCTGCGCCGTTGGAGGCACTATAAACGAGGACGACCATCTTTTCGGACTTTCCTGCGCCAAAAAGTACGGCGGAATATATGTTCCTGCTCACCAGGCCGTTATCCACCAGTATATGCGTGAAATGATGTCCGGAGTCGGAAAAATGATACTTGGCTCTGACAGCCACACCCGTTACGGAGCGCTTGGCACCATGGCGATGGGAGAGGGCGGTCCGGAGCTTGTCAAACAGCTTCTTAATAAAACATACGACATCGACAGACCGCAGGTCATCGCCGTATATCTTACCGGAAAACCGGAAGACGGCGTAGGACCCCAGGACGTCGCTCTTGCGATAATAGGCGCCGTATTTGACAACGGTTATGTGAAAAATAAAGTAATGGAATTTGTCGGCGACGGCATTTCCGGACTTTCCGTTGACTACAGAAACGGCATAGACGTAATGACTACGGAAACGACCTGCCTTTCATCCGTATGGCGTACCGACTCTAAGGTCAAAGAATGGTATGATATACATGGAAGAAGTGAGGACTTCAAAGAACAGAACCCCGGGGAGATAGCATATTACGACGGACTTATATATATCGACCTTTCGACCATAAAGCCCATGATAGCCATGCCTTTCCATCCAAGCAACATATATACCATAGAGGAGCTTAACGGCAATCTGCTTGATATACTTGACGAGGTGGAGAAAACAGGAGCGAAACAGCTTGACAACGACACGATAAAGTTCTCGCTCAAGGACAAGGTGAAAAATGGCAAGCTCATAGTTGAGCAGGGTGTTATAGCCGGATGCGCCGGCGGAACATACGAGAATATATGCGACGCCGCTGATATTATAAAAGGCAATTCCATAGGAAACGGAGAGTTCGCTCTCAGCGTTTATCCTTCAAGCCAGCCGGTATTCCTTTCGCTTGTTGAAAACGGAAAGATAGCCGATATAATGATGTCCGGAGCGACTGTCAGATCGGCATTCTGCGGCCCCTGCTTCGGAGCTGGAGACGTTCCCGCTAACAACTGCCTGAGCATAAGGCATTCAACAAGAAACTTCCCCAACCGCGAGGGCTCCAAGATCACCAGCGGACAGATCGCGTCCGTGGCTCTTATGGACGCGCGCTCCATCGCCGCCACAGCGATAAATAAGGGCGTTATCACTCCCGCTACAGATCTTGACGTAAACTATACAAAGCCTAAATACTTCTTCAACGGAGAAGTATACAAAAACAGATGCTATAATGGATACGGAAAAGCTGATCCAACGGCAGAGCTTAGATTCGGCCCCAATATTACGGACTGGCCCGCCATGAGCGCCCTTACGGACGATATAGTTCTCAAAGTCGTATCACTTATTACGGATCCCGTTACAACTACGGACGAGCTCATACCTTCGGGAGAAACGTCGTCATACCGTTCAAATCCCCTCAAGCTGGCCGAGTTCGCCCTTTCAAGAAAGGATCCCGCGTATGTTGGCCGCGCGAAAGAGGTGCAGAAGGCTGAAAAGGCAAGGCTTGACGGAAAAGACCCCGTGGAGGCCTTTGGTGAGCTCAAAGCCGTAAATGAGGCTATAAAGAAGGAATATCCCGATTTTGATATAAGAAAGACAGGCATTGGCAGTACGATATACGCCGTAAAGCCCGGAGACGGATCCGCCAGAGAGCAGGCCGCAAGCTGCCAGAAGGTGCTCGGAGGCTGGGCGAACATAGCTAAGGAGTACGCCACAAAGAGGTACCGTTCAAACCTTATCAACTGGGGAATGCTTCCCTTTATATTTGAACAGGAGCCGCCGTTTGAAAACGGAGATTATATTTTTGTTCCAGGAATAAGAAAGGCCATTGACGAAAAGAAAAAAGAGATACCGGCATATATCGTCAAAGACGGAAAACTTGTTCCGTTCACGCTTAAAATGGGCGATATTACTGACGATGAGAGACAAATAATACTTGATGGATGTCTTATAAACTTCTATGCGGAAAAATAATAAACCGCGTCATACGGTTCTTATAAAAATTAAGGCTTTCGGCAGAGAACGGCAATAACCAAAACAATCTACCCGTCAGACGCTGTTATATGGCGTTTGGCGGGGATTTTTGCCTTAATATAAAATATAACCGCATACAATGAATCAAATGGCGAATAAGTGGCTATGACGGCTATAGAGTTTTGCGTTAAACAATTCGTTAGCTTTTCGCCAGCATCCGGAGAATAAAATTTATAAATAATATTTTTGAAAAACTGTCAGCCTTTTGCCGTAAACAGATGGATTGGATAACGCAGGTTCTGAGATATTTATTGAAATAGCCAATTTTGCTAAGATTATTTAAAATCAAGATATAAAAAAAGCAGCGCAGTTCAAATCTACGCTGCTTTTAATATTTGTTTTCTATTACTCCTGAGAGTCCCAGTTGTTATATACGTTCTTTACGTCATCGTCATCGTCGAGCATATCAAGGAGCTTATTCATCTTTTTGATATCATCTTCGTTATTAAGAACCGTATACGTCTGAGGAATCATGGTTATCTCGGCGCTTGCCATAGGGATTCCTTCTTTTTCAAGGGCTTCCCTTACGGTTTCAAATTCATCGGGAGACGTCGTAATCTCGTAGCTGTCGTCCTCAACGCCAAAATCCTCGGCTCCTGCCTCAACGGCAAGCATCATAAGCTCGTCCTCATCCATCTCGACTTCTTCCTTATCAATAACGATAAGGCCCTTCTCGTCAAACATGAATGACACGCAGCCGGATGTTCCCATATTTCCGCCGCCCTTTGTGAAGGCGTTTCTCACGTTGGCAGCCGCTCTGTTCCTGTTATCCGTAAGTACCTCAACGATAACGGCTACACCGTTAGGGCCGTATCCTTCGTAGGTAATGGATTCATAAGTAACGCCGTCTCCGCCGCCTGCGGCCTTTTTGATGCTTCTCTCAATAGTATCGTTAGGCATATTGTTGGATTTTGCCTTTGCGATGACCTCACGGAGCTTTCCGTTATTATTGGGATCGGGTCCACCGGCTTTTACGGCAACGGCGATCTCACGGCCGATCATTGTAAATACCTTGCCTTTTGCGGCGTCATTTTTTTCTTTTTTATGCTTAATATTAGCAAACTTTGAATGTCCGGACATTAAAGTTACCCCCCTGGAAATTTTAAATTACAAAATATTTTATCATTTTTCGGGCGCAAGTTCAAGAAAAATTTATATTGCCGGAAAAGAAAACCTATGTTTTCCGGACGGATAACGCGCCTGCCAAGACAACACGCCTGAAAAGGAGACGGATTTTCAGACGAATTTGATCGTCAGTTTGGGGAATCCGTCAAGCTCCATGGTATATGAATCTCCAGCGGATGCGGCGTCAGAGGCCATAAACGCTCCGGAAAGAACGGTATATCCTTAAAGCTGCTTTGCGATCGCTTTTCTTAAATCGCTGTCCAATCCGTAATTATTCAATTTGTGTCCTTCTTTTTTGATCCGTTTACTGCTCCGCCGGGTTTAAGGCCTGTCCGTATGATATATGGCAAACAGCCATATATCAAGGCAAGCCGGTGTTTCTTATAAACGGTATACACTTTACGGGAAAACAAGTAAAGCGGGACGTTATAAATCGCGCGAAAAGCGAAAGCGCGCCAAAAGGTTTTTATCCTTCGGCACGCTCGCGTAATTTAAAAGATATTTTTAAAAATATTGCGTATCATAAATTTTTAATAAGCTCGGCATAGACCATCATAGCTTCTTTTATCTTTTCAACATCGCAGTGCTCGTCTCTCATATGGGCAAGTTTATACTCTCCGGGGCCAAAACCGATAGTAGGAACTCCCATCGCGACGGGCGTTATGGCGTTTGTTCCAAAATCCCAGAAATCATACTTATCAGGATAACTTCCGTAAACGGTATTATACGCCTCTCTGAGAGCCTGGGTAAGGGGGGCGTCCTCATCTATTTTCCACGGCTCATGCATGGGCTCGTAAACGAGCTTTCCGCCGTTCCATGACGTATGATAAAGCGTTCCGACTTCCCATCTTGCGTCTTTGCCCTTGATAAGCTCGTCCATTTCTTTTTTTACCTTGTCCAGGCTTTCGCCGAGCACAAGCCTTCTGTCAAGATAAATGCTGCACTGGCTGGGAACGGCGTTAAGAGACGCGCTTTCACAGCTTATATCGGACAGGACTATGGTTCCGTGTTCAGCGCCTTCGGATGAAAGTTTCTCATTCAGCTTTTCAACTCTCTGGATTATCTCAGCCATCTCATATACCGCGTTCTTTCCTTTTTCGGGAGCGGAGCCGTGAGCCGAGATTCCGTTTGTGATTATCCTTATCTGTGCCTTTCCCTTATGTCCGAGCGTTATCGTATTGTCACAGGGCTCGCAGATAACGCAGAAATCAGGCTTAAGGTCAAATTCCTTATAAAAATGCTTGAGATTTTCTCCGTCGCAGTATTCCTCGCAGACGGTTCCCGTAACATATACGGTCTTTCCCTCAAGATATCCCTTGTCCCTTGCCATAGCCGCGGCATAAACGGAGGCGCAGAGAGCGGATTTCATATCTACCGAGCCTCGTCCCCAAAGAACTCCGTCCCTTATCTCGCCGGAGAAGGGCGGAACCTGCCAGAGCTCCTCGTCATTGACCCTTACGGTGTCCATATGGCTGTCAAAATGTATGATCTTTGAGCCGTTTCCGATTTTGCCGACTACATTTCCTACGGAGTCGATCAATACCTCATCGTATTTGAGCTCTTCCATTGTTTTCTTTATGAGAGCGGCGAAATTGCCTTCCTCGTCCGAATAGCTCCTTGTTCTTACGGCTTCCTGAGCGAACTCAATCAGCTTATTTTTATATTCATTTACGTCCATTTTTAAAACCTCCTTTATATATATAAAATTATATTGATTTTTTAGCTTAAAAATATAATAATATAAGCGTAAAATATAATTATTTTGAGGTATTTATATGCAAATATACGATATTGACATAAATGAGAACAAAATGGAGACGACCTCCCATAAAACCGATGATTTTCCGGTCGCCATATATGAAACAATATTGAAAAAGAACATACTCGGCTTTGTGGACTGGCACTGGCACAGCGAAATACAGTTTTGTTATGTAACGGCCGGGAGAGTGCGGTTTTGCGTCAATTCTTTTTCGGCCGTCGTGGAAAAAGACGGCGGTATATTTATAAACAGCGGAGCGCTTCATATGGCCGAGCCGATGACGGACGACGCGGCATATATATGTATAGACGCCTCCAGCGAGATAATCGGCTGCGGAGCCATAGGGAAAAAATATGTTCTGCCATATATAAACGATCCTTCCTTTTCGTTTGAGATATTTGACGAAGACGGAAGGGCTGTAATTGACAGGCTTAAACGCGCGCATGACGTGTCGGCGGAGCGCTCGTTCGGATATGAGATAGAGGTGGCCTCGCTTCTGTCTATGTGCTGGAAGGATATGCTGCAAAACAGAACGCCGGCGGAGGTCTGCGAAAACGAAACATACGAAAGGCTTAAATCAATACTTACATATATACATGATCACTACAGCGAAAAAATATCCCTCTCCGGACTCGCGGAAGAGATACACCTGTGTCCAAGCGAGTGCTGCAGGTATTTCAAAAAAAGGATGAACAGAACCATATTTGAGTATATTACAGACTACAGGATAACCCAGAGCACGAACGCCCTCATAAACGAGCCTGAAATGTCCATAAGCCGTATCGCTTATGAGTATGGCTTTGGAAGCACAAGCTATTATATAGAAAAATTTAAGAGCAAAACCGGCACGACGCCGCTTGCCTACAGAAAATCATTTCCGAAAGCCGGTTTATAAAGAAATCAGCGGCATACTAAGCCCAAAAGATATATACTCAATAATGCCAAGCCTTTTTGGCTCTACAGGACAGGAACAAACCAACAGCCATTTTATAGCTAAGCCCCGGACGGGAAAAGCTGTGAAACGGCTGTTTTTTTTCGCGGGAAAGACTTGTAAAAAATTTTAGAAATAGCATATTAATTGTCAAAAACAGATGGTTAAATATGTGACAAAATATTTGATACCGCCGTTATTTATTAAGGATAGCTCAAGAAAAAAATGTAAATTTATAGAATATATGCGAGACAAAAAAGAAGCGGGCTCCGCTTCGGATTTAACGCCGGCGTGATGAGGGAGCTGAAAGATTTATGCCGGTGATACGAAAAACTAATTAGTTTATTAACTCTCTAATAGGCTGAAATGACGGAACCTGTAAGCAGTTAATTATTAATTTATTGCTGGGAAAATATAGAAAATATGTCGAATTTAATTGCACAACGTCAGGGTTCCATCCTAAGCCTTTATTATATAATCATCATTTTAAAAAGGATGATTATGCATGACAAAATCGGAATCTGTGATTCGCTCCATCCTTGGCGCTGTCAGAGTGGATATACGTCCGTTGGCCTTTGCCGTGGATACGGCCGTTGATCTTATGTTTGTTCAGGGCATACCGATGGACGACATATTTGTCACTGATGATATTTATCCTAAGGCAGCCGAACATTTCAGGAAAAGATCAGGAGAAGCATCAACTCCAAAAGCCGTTGCCAGACGAATAGAGCGCCTGTCAAACCTGTGCTGGGACACGATTGTTTCCAGAGGATTGGTCATGGATTATATAGGAGCACAAATCAAAGACATTCGAGCGCCAAGAGATATTATTTTTTATCTGGCGTTCTATGTCTACTTTGACAAACCGTTTTTTACGGTCATAGCCAAGCAGCCGGCTCTGCTCTTTTAAGCAGGGCCTTTTGCCGTTTCAAAATTTGGGCATAAATTTTATGTTGCAACGAGACAGTTCATATGGTAAATTGTTAATAAAGTTCACTTTAAAAAACGGGGAAATATTGTCGCTTAAGCCCATCGCGGACGGAGGATATTTGATGCATAAAACTAAAAAATACGCCCTTATGACTACAGTATTGATTTCGGCATCATTACTGTATTTTGGGCTTAACGCGGAAACGGGAGGGAATATAGAATATCCGGATTTTGAAACATATGGCCAGACTGTCTATTTGCCGACTTATATTCCGGAAGGGTATACGGTGAATAATGTTGAATTAAATGGGAAGATAGTATCAGCTATGTTTGCAAATGATTCAGATTATATATTTTTTACACAAATGAGATATTCTAATGCACCATCTGATGTAGATAACAGCAATTATGCGACTCATAAAACTAAACTTGGTTATACAGATGGATATCTTTCAGAGGAAGGTGGCAGGACATTATTTATCTATTATGAGGGAGGATATTCCTTTTCTATTTCAGGAGGTCTTGATAAGGATGAATTGAGCAAAATAGTGAGCAGTATAAAATTATACGCCCAATAGGGCTTATTATTTATAACAATTAAAGTGTTGCGGGATATTATAAACGGATTAAAGATCTAAGAGAAATGGTGTTTGAAATGTTTTTGATTCTTGATAACAACGATGACAAAGAAAAATTTTGCTTTTTATATAAAAAGATAAATGCTTCGATATATAAAAGGGTTTACAGCATTTTGAAGAATGAGCATGATACCGAGGACGCCCTGCAGGAAACATGGGTTAAGGTAATGAAAAACTTTCATAAAATAAAGGATCAGAGCTACGAGAAGGAAATAGGCTTTATATGGATGGTAGCGAAAAATACGGCAATCGATATTTATAATAAAAGAAAAAGAACCGTAGATATAGACGATATTGATTCCATGCTCAGCGAGAGAACGGAGTCCGTGGAAAACAATGTTATTTCAAAGATAGAAACGGACAAGATGCTCTCGGCGGTCAAAAATATCAACGAAAAATATAAAGCGCCTCTTATGCTCAAGCTGCTGTATGGCTTTACAAACAAGGAAATAGCCGAGATACTGAACATAACCGAGACGAATGTGAGCACAAGAATTTCGAGAGCGAAGGAAAGCGTAAGGAAAATAATTTTAAAAAGAGATGAAAAAGATGAATAATTCTGATAAATATTCGGACGAATATTTTGAAAAAATGATTAAAGAATTGCTCGAAAATGATTTGGAAGAAACATCCGGGAAACTTGAAGAAGAAAGCGGGTATGCCGTGGAGCCGGATTATTCCGATGAATATAAGCGGTTCATCAACAAACTTGCCGGAAAGAAAATATACGACACAAAGAAAAAAAGGGGAAGAAAACTTTTTGTCGGAGCGGCCTTATGCGCCTGTTTTATTATCATCTTAAGTATAAGTTCCGTAGCCGACATAAGAAATATCATCAAAAACCTGTTTATCACATTTAACGAAGACAGCACGCATATTACTGAATATGATATGAATCAGGACTACAGCCTATATGCCATACCGGAAAGCTGGGAATATATATATGTTCCTGAATATTTGCCGGGAGGCTATACGGTTGCCGGCCTTGAAAGCGACGATAAGGAAATCCATATAGTGTTTACGAATTCCGATGAGGAAAGCATTGAATACGATTTATACAGAGATATTGATATTGACTTTGACGAGTATGAGAATATCGGCTACAACGGAAAAAATATATATTACGCCGAGAATGACGGAAGAAAGACGGCCGTATATAAGGTGACCGATATGTATATCAAAGTTTCCTCCGAATACGCGGATAAGGACGAAATAATGCAAATAATAAAAAATGTTCAGATTTTAGGCAGATAATCCTGAAACAATAATTGATTTAAACATATTGTTCAACGCGGCGGGCATATAAAAAACAGGCGAAAAAATTCCCGCCTATATGTGATACCATCCTGTGTTCAAAGGTTTTATACATGTAAATAAATTTTGAACATATTTTAGGAGGTATTGTTATGAAAAAGAAATTAGGAATTGCTTTATTGGCGGCTGTAATGAGCATCGGTTCGGCGCTTCCTGCCCATGCCGCCGAAGTTGACGAGAAAGTGGAAGAAAGCATATCGCCGAGATATGAGAATATTCTTATGATTATGAGAGCCTTTGAAATCGATGGTGACTGGGTTGGAAGCTTTGGAATTACTGTTTACCCTAAAGAATTTAGCGATATCGATGTTGTAGTAAATATCCAGGAATATGACGATGACGTTGAGGATTGGGTAACAGTTGACACATTTACTCGCTCTATTAAAAATACAGGAGTGCTTATATTAAGTGATGAAACGCAGTTAACACCTCATTGTGTTGCAAGGGCGGAGTTTATTGTTACAGTCACAACAGACGGAGTTGAGGAAACTGAAATAAGATATAACTATGACAACTGATGTCTTGAAAAATATTATTAAATTTTCTACATATATCAATTTTTTATAAGGCGCGTATTTTCTGATTGCGCGTAAAACATAGCAGCGATTATCGGGAGCGGCAAAGCGAAAGCGGAGCCACTCCCGCTTTGTTTTTAGGCTCGAAAAACGAGGAGATTTTATTTTCGGAATCTTACTATATTTTTATTAAATGGTGATAATAATGTTGAGACGACAACAATTTTATGTTAAAATAAATGTGAGGTGATTACACTTTATGGAACGTAAAATAGAAAAAGCAATACTTGATTGGAAAAACAGCGTAAGAAGAATGCCTCTCATTATCAAAGGAGCAAGGCAGACCGGAAAAACATATACGGCTCTTATGGCTGGAAAAAAATACTATAAAAATACTGTTTATTTTAATATGGAAGATTCGCAGGAGCTTGTAAGCATATTTGAAAAAGATTTTGATACGGATCGTATTATTGCTGAGCTTTCAATAAGAAGCGGAGAAACAATCTTTAAAAACGAGACGTTAATAATTTTTGATGAAATACAGGCGTCGGAGAGAGCGCTGTTATCATTAAAATATTTCTGTGAAAAAGCTCCGGAGTATCATATTATTGCCGCGGGAAGCCTGCTTGGCGTGGCTTTAAACAGGGAAAAATATTCGTTCCCAGTTGGCAAGGTCAATATGATTAATATGTACCCTATGGATTTTGAAGAGTTTTTATGGGCTTTGGGCAGGCGGGATCTGGCCGATATGATAAGGGAGCATTATTTGTCAAATGAGATGTTTTCTCTTCATGATACGGCTATGAAATATTACAGAACATATCTGCTTGTCGGAGGAATGCCGAGAGTTGTATTGGATTATATTGAAACAAACGATTATAACTTTGTAACGGCTTCTCAAAAAAGCCTTAACGACTCATATATTGCGGATATGGCAAAATACGCGACGGCAAATGAAACTACAAAAATAATGAACGCATACAACAGCATACCGGCGCAGCTTTCAAAAGAAAACCGAAAGTTTCAATACAGAGTGATAAAGTCAGGAGCAAGGGCCTACGAGTATGAGACTCCCATTGAATGGCTTAACGCTTCCGGAGTTATTAACAAGTGCGTAAAAGTAAAAGACGGCAAAATGCCGCTGTCCATATTTGTTGAAAATGAATCATTTAAAATATACATGGCCGACACTGGAATTTTATGCTCTAAGTTTTCCATTCCGCCCAAAATGATTTTAACCGAGACAAACACATTTGATAATTTTAAGGGAGCGCTGACCGAAAATTATATAGCTTCCGCTTTAAGAACCATAGGATATGACCTGTATTACTGGGAAGCCAACGGAAAAGCGGAGGTTGACTTTGTGATCCAGTCATCGGAAGGAGAGGTCATACCCGTTGAGGTAAAGGCTGCTGATAACGTAAGGGCGAAGAGCCTTGGTGTTTTTATGAAAAAATATAGCATAGAAAAAGCCCTGAGAATATCGTCAAAAAATTTCGGCTTTGAGAATAATATAAAAAGCGTCCCTCTTTACGCGGCGTTTGCCATAGACGAATAACGGTGATATTAAATTTGATAGTTACTTGTAAAAGTCTCGGCTCAGTGTATAATTTAATAAAAAACGGGGGCGATATATATGTATAAGCCAAAGCTGGAAAAGGACATCCGCTGTCCTCTTGAATACGGTTTGGATCTGTTCGGCAAGAAGTGGAAATCAAGAATAATATGCGTGCTGGCGGAAAAGGGCACAATGAGATATGGAACACTGCGCCATGAAATGGCGAATATCACGGGCAGGGGATAGCGAGCAAAATGGTTGAGATGGTAAAGGAAAAGTACCGGGATTACCTCTACGTCGAAATCATGCAGGAAGAAAGCAAAAACGCCCCTTTTTATGAAAGGCTTGGCTTTAAAAGGATGACGGACGGCGTGGCGATGCAGATAGTAAATCCCGGAGAAAAATATTGATATAAGCTGCTGGGAGAATATTATATGGCAAACAGCGTTATTTCCGTCGGATATATGGGTGAACCCTTATACCGGAGGTAAAAGCTGTAGTCATCCCGTATGCCATCGATTATTTCCGGTATCTTCCATATATCCTCGTTGTTATGATAAACGGATATAAGAAGTCTTGGGCGGTCATTTTTTATATGTTTCGCCGCACCAAGCAGAGCCTTTCGCTCAAAGCCCTCAATATCGGCTTTTATTATGGTCAGGGGCTCGGTTATATCAAGGTCGAGAGTGGTGACCTCAACTTCTCGGCTTCCCGCCTCCCCGAGCGTATTTGCCGAAGAGCTTACGGAATTTTGTTTTATATACATGACCCCGGGACGGTCGGAAACAGCCTTTTGACGAGGCAGGACGTTTTCGTAGGGCTCAAGATTTTTCCTCAGTATTTCAAAAGTATCGGGCGTCATTTCATAACAGTACATTCGTTTGCAGGATTCGACTCCGTAGTTTTCAAAAAAGCTGAGAGCCGTGTCTCCGGTATAGGCGCCCAGATCGGCGATCACCTCGGCAGAGCCGCATTTAAGCAGATCGTGGTCAAAATAGTCGTCAAAAAGATATTCCCTCGTTTCCGATGTGGAAACAAAATCGTACCTGTACCAGTTGCTCAAAATGGAATAAAGAGTTCTTTTTGAACGAAAATCAGAAAGCCTTTCATACACGCCCCGAAAATCATCCAGATGAGCGCTAAGAGCTTCCTGTTTAAGCTCTATTTCTTCATAGTTTCCGTTTTCTTCATCTATCTGTCCCCAGTAGTCAAACTGACGGAAAAAATCTATACAGCTTTTTCGTGTTTCACGGGGAACGCTTGAGTATGCCGTTCGCATACGGTGATAAAGTTCTTTTTCGCTCAAAGAAGCTATCTCGGTTATTAGGGCGTAAAAATCCCTGTCTGTTTTGTTCATCATTCCGGCCTCACAAATGTTTTATAACAGTATATGTATGAAAACGCCGTTTAGGAACGGTATGGGAAATTTATACATTCAGCCCGCCGAATATGCAGGCTCGCAATATAAAAGACCCATTCATATACACAAATGGGTCAATTAATTTTGTTATTTATCACACAGATACGACGATTCCGCCTCTTCCGGCGTACAGACTTGCCACGCCGCGGGTGTCGTTTATATAAACGGTTATATTGGGGAAACGCTCCTTTATTTTTTCCATAACATAGACCGCTCTTTCCGAAGCGCAGCAGTGGGATATGACAAGTCTTTCAGCCTTAAGCTCCTCGCAGTAGCCAAGAATAATGTCAATGAGCTTTGAAAGCGCCTTTTTCATACCACGGGCCTTATCAAGCTGGCATATCGTGCCTTCTGGTGTCGCTCCGAGTATGGGCACGATGTTGAGCAGGTTGGCCGCTATTTTTTTTAATCCGGTAAGACGGCCGTTCCTTTCAAGAAACGTCAGATCCTCAAGAACAAAGGTCGTTGTCATAGCTTCGATGTATTCTTCCACGGTCTTGACCGTCAAATCGTAATCCATACCGGATTCCTCACATTCGGCGATTTTAAGTCCAATGAGAGTTTCACCGGCCGAAGCCGATTTGCTGTTGAAAACATAGACCTTTGTATATGGGTCGGCTTCTTTGAACAGCTTTTCCGCGAGACAGGCGCTGTTATAAGAGCCGCTTAGCTCGGCGGAGAGAGTGACAACATATACTCTGTCGCAGCCGCATTCGTATGATTTCATATACTGCTCAGGAGAAGGGCAGGCTGATTTAGGGCAGTCGGATGAAGCGGCGACGAGGTCAAGAAACGCCGCCTGGTCGAAGGTTTCATCGTCGATTATGCTTTTTTCCCCAACCTTGAGCGTAAGAGGGATGTTTTCAAAATTTCCGCTGTTTTTCATAGCTTCCGTAAGCTCTCCGCAGCTATCTAAAATTATCTTATATGACATAGTTTTTGAAACTCCTTTATCTTGACTAAGTTACTATAATCTACTATAATTAACTATATACAAAACAGAAAGATTTGCAAGCAACAAATCCTGGCTTAACGAATCAAAATATACAAAAAATCAAAAAATGTTTATTTCTGTTTTAATATTTTGTTAATATATAGCCGGAATTTTGCGAGGGATGGTTATGAAGGAAAACAGAAGAACTCAAATGACGAAAAAATTGCTCAAAGAAAGCGTTTTTGAGCTGATGGAAAAAAAGCCGCTCAATAAAATAACTATAAAGGAGATCTGCGCCAATGCCGACGTCAACAGGACGACATTTTATAAGTATTACGGCGATCAGTATATGCTGGTGAAGGACGTGGAAGGCGAGCTTTTGAGAAAGACCTCGGAGTTTTTGAAAAACCTCAGCTCCGATGAGAAAAAAATCACTCTGCTTGAGGAGTTTCTTGCCTATATGAGGGCAAACGGAGATACTTTCCGTATTTTGCTTGACAAAAACAGTGATACGGATTTCCGAATAAATATGATGAAAGTCGCTATGGAAAAGGTTATGGCCGAAAAATATGAGCCTAAAATCCAGGATGAAGGGAAAAAATATGTTTTCTCCATGATAATTATGGGGGCGATCAACACAATAGGGCTGTGGATAGATTCGGGCTACGATATGTCTGAGAGGGAACTGGCGGAGCTTATGTTCAGGTTTGTGGACGCCGGGATCAAGGAGATAGAGATAAAGGAATAAATATGTAATTCCAATAAATAACATACGATAAAACAAGGCTCAATCCTTACCGAGTTTTAAAGAAACGGCAGGATCGAGCCTTTTGCTTTGAATATCTTATTTTCAGTCGGTAAATACGCCTGAGGACATATATCTGTCTCCCGAGTCGGGGAGCACCGTAACAATATTTTTACCGGCGTTTTCCGGACGCTTTCCTATCTTAGCCGCAGCGGATACGGCCGCTCCGGACGATATTCCAACAAGTATGCCCTCCAGCTTGGCGATGGCGTTGGCGGCTTTGTAAGCGTCGTCATCGGTGACGGTAAGCACCTCGTCATAAAGATCCGTATCAAGTATTTCCGGAACGAAATTCGCCCCGATACCCTGTATTTTGTGAGGACCCGCTTTACCGGCGGAGAGCAGGGGAGAAGAAGCCGGCTCCACGGCCACGATTTTTATGTTGGGATTTTTTTCCTTCAAATATTTAGCCGTTCCGGTGAGAGTTCCGCCGGTTCCGACCGTGGCTACAAAAATATCTATTTTTCCGTCGGTATCGGCCCATATTTCCGGACCGGTAGTCAGATAATGCGCTTTTGGATTAGAGGGATTCTCAAACTGGCCGGCAATAAAACTTCCGGGGATGTTTTTCGCCAGCTCGTCGGCTTTCGCGACTGCTCCCGCCATACCCTTGGCTCCTTCGGAAAGCACGACCTCGGCGCCGTACGCCTTAAGAAGATTAATCCTTTCCACACTCATGGAGTCCGGCATAACAAGCACGCACTTATATCCCAGGGAAGCTGCGGCAGACGCGAGACCGATGCCTGTGTTTCCGCTGGTAGGCTCGATTATGGTGGAGCCCTTTTTGAGTTTTCCCGATGATTCGGCGTCAGATATCATCTGTTTTGCGACCCTGTCCTTCGCGCTTCCGGCGGGATTGAAATATTCGAGTTTCGCAAGGATCCTGCCGTTTATATCAAAATTTTTCATGTAGTTATGAAGTTCCATAATTGGCGTTCCGCCAACAAGATCAAGAACATTGTTATATATTTTTGACATAATATCACCTCGGTTTTGTATTTAATACGCTAAAATTATACCGCCGGCTCCGTACCGCCGTCAATATCAGAATTTACAGCGGCGCGGGCGAATATACATTTAATAAAGATTTTAGACGGGTGATACATAATGATTATAAAAACATTCAGGCTGAGAGCGAAAAATATAGCTGCGGCCGTCGTTTTGACATTTGTCGCCGCGGCTGCGGTCAAGGCTGCCCCTCCGGCGGCAAAAGCGGTATTTTCAATAGCCTCCGGAGAAAAAAGGTTATTGCCGATATACAGCGTAGAGACTGAAGAGCCTGAAATAGCCATCAGCTTTGACGCCGCCTGGGGAGCGGACGATACGGACACTTTGCTTGAGATTTTGGAGGATAATGATGTAAAAACGACATTTTTTATGTGCGGGTACTGGATAGACAAATATCCGGACGAGGTCAAAAAAATAGCAGAAGCCGGCCATGACCTCGGAAACCATTCCGCTACCCATCCGCATATGAGCAAGCTTACAAAGGAACAGATCGCGGACGAGATAAAAGAGACCGGAAATAAGATAGAGGAGCTGACGGGCGTAAAGAGCGAGCTTTTCCGGGCACCCTTCGGCGAGTATACAAACGATGTCATAAGCACGGCCGAAGAGCTGGGATATTATACAATACAGTGGGATGTGGATACATTAGACACTAAACTGAAAACTACATTCTCCAATCAACTGTAATAACACTTTCCCTCGTAATTACCACATTTTTGACCATACTGCGTGCTGCAGCTTTTTTCTCATCAAGGCTCTTTTCTTCCCAATCATAGAGGGATGGGACAGCCAGCATATCCGCTTCAAAACTCCATGTACCGTTTTCTGCCTCCAATTTTGCCTTCTCGGCGTCTAATTCCTCGATACGTTTATTTATATACTTTAATGACACAGCGCCTGCCTGCTCGAGATTAAGGACAAGATTTTCGATCCTGGCATTTATATCCTCGATCTGGCTGTGTATCTCCGATAGTTTCTGATTTATATTTGTTTTGCCTTCTTTTTTTGCCTTTTCAATGGAATAGGCTCTTTTAACCATAGCATCATAAACATAGTCCTCAACGTCGCTCACAAGATGTGTATGCGGACTGCAGGCTTTATGGCCCGTCTGATTGCTGCAGTAGAAATTCGCAACATATCCGTCTTTTCGCTTATACCTCTTTACCACCATCGCATATCCGCATTCACCGCACTTTATAAGACCTGAAAGCCAGGTATACTGTCCCTTATGGGAGTTCTTGATCTGGCGGTTCTTTGAAAGCTTTTCCTGACAGTATAAAAATGTCTGGCTGTCGATTATGCCTTCGTGCCTGCCCATTGTGAGGGTATGGTCTTTTACGCTGGTGTATTTTCTTTCGTTTGCCTGTCTTTTTCCGGCCAGAAGGCAGCCGTGGACTCCGTCAAAGCTGTCCATAGGGGAGGCGATCCTGGCACCGCTCTTATAGTAGTAATTGTATATGGACAGATCCGCCATAACATAGGCAGGATTATGCAGCCGTCTGGATATGTCAGAAGTCTGCATTGAAATATCATATTTATTCTTGAGCATCTTCTGAACATCAGAAAGGGTGGTCAGAGGATTTTTATATACCTCAAACATCTCCTGTATAATGGTAGCATCCTGATTTTTAATATATATGGAGTGCTTTTTGCCGTCCAGAACGACAGAACTGTTATCATATCCAAAGGGTGCAGGGCCTCCTCCAATGGCACCCAGTTTAAGACGCTCATAATAACTGTCCTTTACACGCTCACTGGTACTTTCTCGCTCCATCTGGGCAAAGGTAGATGTCATATATAACATAGCTCTGCCGGCAGGGGTGTCCAGCGAAAAGTTTTCCTTTGCTGATATAAAAGAGCAGCCGTATTTATTCAGTATTTCCATAAGCCAGGAAAAATCTGATACACGCCTGCTTATCCTGTCCAGCTTATATACTATGACTTTATCAAATTTACCGTTTTCTATCCCTTTGAGCATTCGCTGAAAATCTGGGCGCACTGTGTTTTTCCCTGAATATCCCGGATCGGAAAATATCTCATAGGGTTCGTCGGGGTCCAGATATTTTTTTGCATACTCTATCTGGACATCTATGCTTTCGCTGTCCTTTTTCTCAATGGACTGACGGGTGTAGATCGCAGCTGACATAAAAAAAGACCTCCTTTTTCTAAAAAATTGTATGGAAAAATAGGCGGTCTTATGATACAATACACTTGCTTAGGGTGGATTGTATCATATACAAACCGCTTCGTCCCTTCCTGTTGGCGCAGGAGGGGATTTTTTAATTTAACTAGCAATACTTGAGGATAGCTTTATATGCTTTCAATTATCTCAAGCCTTTTTTCCAGTTCGTTTATCTCATATCCGGCTATGAGCTCTATCATACTTTCGCCATTATCATTTTTGACGTAGTAATTATCAAAACATTCATAGTATCTGCGTCTGTCCGTAAATTTGATATTTATAGGCAGCAGTCCGGCCTTTATAAGCTCCAGATTAAGAATGAGCCTTCCGGTTCTTCCATTGCCGTCGATGAAGGGATGTATACCCTCAAATAAAATATGGAACAGTCCTATGGCTTCGATAATGTGCTTCTCCTTTTTCATCTGGTCATAGTCCATTATCAGCCTTTCCATTTCAACAGGCACAAGATAGGGCTGGGGCGGATTATGCTCCGCACCGAGTATTTTTACAGGAAGTCTTCTATATACACCTCTGTTTACGGCGTCATTCATAAGCACCAGTGAATGTATATCCTTGATGGCTTTTTCCGTGAGAGGTTCCTTCCTGTCAGCCAATTCGACCATATATAAAAACGCATCTTTATGTCCTATGGCTTCCAGATGATCCTTAAGGGGCTTTTCCGCTATGGTGATGCCTTCCTGCAGTATAAGGGCTGTTTCCCTTAAAGTCAGGGTATTGCCCTCTATGGCATTGGAATCGTATGTGTTTTCTATCATAAATTCTTCCGATAAACGCTTAAGCTCCGCCTGTGACAGGGGACGGGCGTTTTTCAGTTTTTCGGATAGAATATCGAGTTTTTCAAAATTCATTGGTATCACCTCGGATAAATTATAGTAATTTTGCATCGCCGGAAACTACTTCATATTTTAAAACTTCTATGCCTATGGTATTTTTGATTAAATCATAAGCTAATTTTTTAGAAAAATCACTTTTTGTAATACAGTATATATCTGTTCCTTTTACTTCCTCAATTTCCAAAGGAACAGAATAATCAAAAAATGTATGTCTTAACTGATGATAAATAATATAGCGGTCCCTTTCTGAAAGAGGATTACAGTCAAGAATAAAAACTATATTGCTGTCCTCAGTAGAAATTCCGCCAGGAAAAGCAATTGAGTGATGTATATAAAGTTCAATATTATTGTCGATGGCCGTACAATCTTTTAAAGTTGAAACAAGTATGTTTCTATAGTAGCTCTTATTTTCTATATCAGTAAAATATAAATACAAGTCGCTATTTAATATGCGGTTATCACATTCAATTTCAAAACTTTTGCTGCTCTTTGCAGTAAGAGAACCTACATATTGTCTTTTATAGTTAGGGTAATTTTTAACATCAATATATTCCCAAAATACATTCAGAGCTGTTCCAGGTCCATCAGATATTACACTTATATCAAGTGATTCCAGCATACCATTACTAACTTTTTTAGGTTTAGCTGAAATTATAATGTTTGGTATTTTGTTTCTTTCAGCAATAATTTTATCCTTGTCTTTCTCATATATATAAGTCCAGCCAAGACCTGCTACTGTAACGGCTGCTCCTATTATGGTGCACACATACGCTATAAAAAAATCAACGTGGGAGTCAAGCGGTATAAAAAGACATAGAACTTTATAAATTATTACAGTTGCATATACAATCAAAAGTATCAAAACTGGATTTTTATCAATTATTTCCCTAAAATATTTTAACATAGTAATGCCTCATAGTTTAATACAAAAAATATCTAACAAATATTTCCATTTTCAATGTTTTCTATTTCTTCGACGCTATATCCTGCATCATTAAATCTAATAGCATAATTATCATATCTGTATATGATGCCATAAGTATTTTTGAATACCTCGATGGCTTCAAGAAGAAACTTATCAGTTACACCAAGATAATCGGCAACATCAGATATATATTCGCAGCCGGACCTGCTTGCTTTAATAAGATCTTCAATAGTAATCAGCCGATTAACAGCCCATTTACGAGCTGCTTTTTCTTGCTTCATATTATTAAACTTAGAGGTATCAATAATGTTTCCAACGGTGGTGTGGTGATGTCCAAGTTCTTCTGCCAGGATACAGGTTTTTTCGACCTCATTCAGTTTATTGTTTATATCGATAGTGCCATCACAATATAGCCCCTTAATTCTGTTACTAAACTTATATTCAATAACCTGGACATTTTCCATGTCAGCATGATTATACAAAACGTATAATTTATCCATAATAACCACCTCCAAAGGCAGTTTTATTTTCTTTTGTTTTTTACAAACTCAGCAAATCTTTTTATTTCTTCAAGTTCGTCTGCTGTATAGTCATCACCATCAAAGTGAGCGGCAAGCGTTGAAGAATCATAGTCATCTATTCCAAGTAAAGTATCAGCAGATGTATTTAAAACATCAGCTATTTTTTTTATTGTCTGCACGTTAGGTTCACGATTTCCGCTTTCATATAATGAATATGTGGATTTTGCCACACCGATCTGCTCTGCAACGTCTTTTTGTGACAACCCTTTTTGAAGCCTTATTTTTCTTAAGTTTTCATGAAATAATTCGCCCATGCTGACTCCTCCTTTATATTTTTGATTATATATTTGCGTTTTCATTGTGTCAACAAAAAGTTTGCAAAATGAAAATTAATCTATTGATAAATTTGCAATATGCAATTATATTATAATTATAGTTTGCAATATGCAAATTTAAGAAGTGGAGGTGATAAAATGTTCAGAAATCTTGAGGCAGAACAGGCAAGACTTGGATATACAAATACCGATGTAGCCAAAAAACTCGGTATATCAAGGGTCTCTTACGAAAATAAAAAGAAAAACGGAAAATTTACAACACTGGAAATTAAAAGTCTTTGTAAATTATTTAAATGCAAATTTGACTATTTATTTTACACAGATGGAGAAGGGGAAGAATGAGACAATGGCAATTGAGCTCAAACTGGGATAAATCATTATGACACTGGCAAACCCAATGTATGAGCGGATTATAGATAAATAACCTGTCAAGATGTACAACCCCTGCCACATACAATTTACCAATAGATCAAAGAGGTGATACATATGCCCAGAGTAAGGCCGAAGAGAATTTACAAGGTAATAAATATCTGTACCAGGAGAACGCCTGAGGAGCAGGCGAAATATATGGAGGAGGTAATGCCCATATTTGTAAAGCTGGGGCTCTACAAAATAGTAGATGAGAACTACAAGCCAAAGCCCATAAGAGAGATACCCATAGACGAGATCGGTGATGAAGCGGGCTGTGAAAAGACAAAGCAGTTTTTGAGGGATCACCCGGAGTATATGGCTTGGGAGCTGGCGGAAGATACAGTAGATTAAGGCGGTGGCGTTATGGAACTTACACTGTTTGAGCTGGCGTTTTTGGGAGGATGGTATGCCTTAAGCTATGCAGTGCTTAAACATATTGAAATACGCATCATAAATACCAGGCTCAAGGAAGAAAACAAGCGTTTAAGAGAAGGCAGGAATACAAGGAAAGGTGTTTACTATGAAGGTAAAACTTACAAATGATAAACTGAGACGCGCATTTTTAGATAATTATGAGGCGTGGGGCGTATGGTTTTACGAACCGCGCCTCGGCGTTAATTATTACAGATGTTCCTTCCCGGATAACAGCGGGATAGTAGTAGAGGAGCAGACGAGTGCAGGGCTGCATTCACCAAGGGTAGTTACCTCTGTAAGATATCACAGGGTATCGCCCTATGGAAAGTATGATATGGAAGAAAGCAGTATGGCAGATATGATCCGAAACTTAAGGAACTGGACAGGCATAGTAGAGATCGGTATTTCGGATTGAGCAGGTAAGGCGGGATGTAAACTGAAAAGGATAATAGTTAAAATAAGTGACAACAGAATTTGCAGAAACTGTAAACATCGTATAAAGACGGACTGGTCAGAGTTTGATAAATGCGAGATATACGCTCCCGCATTTAAAGGCGATGAACTGCTGGTGAGCAGGAAAGATAAAGTGAGACCCGAGGAATGTCCCCTTGACACCTGTATTTACGGTGAGAGATGGATTTTTTATTTTAAGAGAAAGATAGGTCTATAAATAAACTTAAGGAGGTGCGCCCATGGAAAATGGCAGGCCTGAAGTGGACCTGAGGACAAAAGTAGAAAGGGCGGTATATTTGCCATATCCGGCAGTAAGGCTAAAAGGCATAAGAGCGTGGCTGAATATGGCGCCTGGTCAGAAAATAAATATAGATGGCCAAAGATATGTGATAGAGGGCATATATGAGTTTCATATAACTGCCATAAACACAAAATACGGATGGAGAGAATCCTTTACATATGCTAAAGTTTGGACAAGCACCGTAAAAAGAAAGCGGGGTGAGGCCTATGGCAGCACCGACTAAGGCCGGACTGGACTATTTCCCGTTCTATACAACACTTATAAGGGATAGGAAACTGCGTCCGGCCAAGCTCAAATACGGATACCTGGCCACAATGGTGTATATATGTCTTTTATGCATCATTTATGACGACCACGGATACTACTGTGACTGCCGTGATGAGGAAAATCTTATATGGGACATAATGGAGATGCTTCAGGGGAAATATCAGCCCGAAGCGGAGACCGTCAAGGGTGTGATTGAGATGCTGGTGGCGTGTGAACTATTCAGCGGCGACCTCTACAGATCAAAAATATTGACATCCAAACGCATACAGGACATTTATTACAGATCCACACTTAAGCGTACTGGACTGACGGTAAACAGAAAGATATGGCTGCTGTCCGAGGAGGAAATGAGAGCCATATCCACCCATAGCAGTATTCTGTCCTTTTTGGTTAATGACGGAAATAACGGAGTAAATGACGTCAATAACTCAGTTAATGACGCCAATAATGAACAAATAAAAGAAAATAAAATAAAAGAAAAGAAAACTAAAGAAAACAGCTTTCCTTCAGACAGCTTCCAGATGGAAGCAGCCAGAAGGCTGAGAGACGGTACATTAAGGCTTTTCCCGAAGCAGAAGATGCCTGATGATAAGGGGCTCAATAAGTGGGCGGAGATAATAGACAAGATGATAAGGCTGGATAAAAGAAGCGAGAATGATATACTGGACGTTTTGGACTTTGCCCTTGAGGACGATTTCTGGAGACAGAATATACGCTCTGCGGACAAGCTGAGGAAGCAGTTCGATAACCTTTATGTAAAAATGGTTTCAGGCAGAAGAGGTCAGAAAAATGAGCAGAAAAACGATATAAGAAAAAGCCAGACGGAGGAATATTTCAGACAGCTTGAGCAGGAAATGGAGGCGGGCAGATGAAGGATAAAACATCAGAGAGGAAGGAAAGCTCAGGAACACATAGCACATCGTCAACGGAAATTCCCTGCTCCGTAGAAAGTGAAAGGGCTGTGCTTTCCTGTATGCTTATGGATAGTGATTCGGCTCAGATGGCACTTAGTTCATTGAGGGAAGAAAGCTTTTATACGGGACTTTACAGGGGAATATTCAAAGTAATGAAGGAGCTGGCCCAGAATGGCAGGAGCATAGATGTGGTGGTGCTTTCCGACAGGCTCTCCCAAAGGGACCCGGATGAAAACTGGGTAAGGATACTGGCTGACATAGCTTCAAGCATCGGTACATCGGTAAATATAAAAGAGTACATAAGGGTGCTGCAGGAGAAGGAATACAGACGAGCCACCATAGCCGCTGCCAATGAGCTCAAGGAGAAGGCTAAAAGCGGAACCATTGATGAAATAGTATCGGTACTTGACAGGCAGAAGGAAAACTATGTATCCACCGGAAAGCTCCTGCCCATATCCGAGGCGCTGGAAAAGGCACTCATAACGGTAAATGAAAGGATAGCATCCGGCTCGGCCTACTCAGGACTTAGGACAGGTTTTGATAAACTTGACAAAATGACCGGAGGACTGCAGGATTCGGACCTTATAGTCATAGCCGCCAGACCGTCCATGGGAAAGACCGCCCTTTGTCTGGATATACTTAAAAACGCCGCTCCGGAGCTTAAAAAGAATAATAAATGCGCCATATTTTTCTCCCTGGAGATGAGCAGTGAGCAGATAGCCATGAGGATGTATTCTTCGGCACTGAACATACGAAACGAAAGGTTCAGGAGCGGTATGTTAAAGAGTGAGGATTTCAGAAAAATAGAAAAATACTCGGATAAGTTTTTAAAGGCAGTGGACTGCCTGCACTTTAATGACGATATGGTGACAGGCATAGAGGACATATATATGCAGTGCCACGAGCTGAAATACAGCGGAGGAAAGGATATAGGTCTCATCGCCATTGATTATCTGCAGCTTATAAATACTCCGGGCGATAACAGAAACAACGAGATAGCCAAGATAACCAGAGGACTTAAAAATCTGGCAAAGACCTTTGGATGTCCGGTAATAGTTTTATCCCAGCTGAGCAGGGCGGTGGAGAGCCGTAACGATAAGCATCCGACCCTGGCAGACCTGAGAGAATCAGGTTCCATCGAGCAGGATGCCGATGTGGTCATATTTATTTACAGGGATGAGTATTACAGGGCGGAAAGCGAAAATAAGGGCATCGCCGATATCGAGATAGCCAAACAGCGAAACGGTGCCACAGGACGCTTTGAACTTAGGTTCATAAAGGAAATGACAAGGTTTGAGAATTTTTGAGAATATTTGATGATATGAAGGTGGAAGTATGAGCGTTGATGATGCCATAAAACGG
Source organism: Candidatus Metalachnospira gallinarum (assembly GCA_904378045.1). Lineage (GTDB taxonomy): Bacteria > Bacillota > Clostridia > Lachnospirales > Anaerotignaceae > Metalachnospira > Metalachnospira gallinarum. The sequence continues at coordinate 51,418 of CAJFHC010000002.1, forward strand.
CTTAAGACCGAATCCAGAAGCATAATCGAAGCCAGAGAACAGCAGGAAAAGGCCAGGGAGATCACTGCCGGCAGAAAAGATATAAGTACTGACGGTTTCAGCGGATCCAGGCTGAAAAGGATAGCTGATGCCTTTAAAAGAATGGACGAAAACTACTGGTAGGATTTCTTTAAAAGGCAGAATGACGGCCTTAAGGGTCTGACGGGCGAAGATGAGGAAAGGTACATCGAAGCTTGTGTTTACGAGTATAAAAGGATGGAAGCCATATATAAGGGATACGAAAGGATATTGAAAGAGCCGCACCATTTGGAAGAACATCTTAAAAAGCTCAAACAGGATCTTAAAAATATGGCTGAGGAATACGATAAAAAATGTTCGGAACAGATAAGCCTGTTTAAGTAAAGGGGAGGCGGGACAGATTGATAACTGAAGATGAAAAACAGATAAAGCGTCTGCTTTGGGAATACGGAACTGCCGATGAGCGTATAAAAGATATCAACCTTCAGATAAGGCTCCAGAAGGAGACCCAGGAAAGTATGCGGGATATTGGGGCAGTAAAAATAGACGGTATGCCCCATACAAATGGCCTGAGTGACCCGGTATGCGGTGCAGCCATAAAGATAGTCGACAGGGTGGAAATGAATATAAAAGACCTGGTGTCGGAGCTTACGAAAATATATGAAATGCGGGAAATGATGAGAAAACTGCTTTCCTGCCTGGATGATGAGGAATACAGAGTAATAGATCTGCGATACATAAGGCACATAAGATGGAGCGGACTGCCCTCCAGAATGCACTGCAGCAGGAGTACGGTGTTCAGGATCCACGACAGAGCCATAAGAAAACTTATGGAAAATTTCAAAAAAACATGAAGTTGGGACTAAATGACACTTTTTTTATGGTAATGTGGTAGTGTGGAAATAAAGGTCCTGCCCTTAAGGATTGCTTATTTTGGCGTATTTATTTATAATCTTTATGGGGTGAGGATATGAAGAAGTATTGGACGAAAAATAAAGTCCTATTTATTGTGATAGTAGCATTGATAGCGGCCATAATACCATTTATTATAAATTGGGCATATAAGACCGGAGGATATGTGACTGTCTGGGATGGAAGTGACCTGCTTGCCTTTTATGGCAATATACTTACGGCAGCCGCAGCGGTTCTAGGCGTTTATTACACCCTGGACTATTCAAAGTTCAAGCAAACGGAATATGACAAACAGAGAGTCAAACCTTGTCTTGAAATAACTTCAAAGCAAAATTTTTATGAAGTAAGTGTATGCGGTCAAAATGATGAATGTATATATATAGTATTAGGTCAGCCAGATATTAATATAGGCATAGGTGAATTGCCTTCAAAATTAGTATCTGAGATTACCAAAATAGGTAACGTGAATTTTTTTAGAAAATGCTATTATATGGATTTAAACATAAAAAATGTTGGTGCTGATAATGCTGTTTCTATATTTTTTTATATAAATGAGATTAATTGTGTTAAGGCTTTTTCTTTACCTAAAAATAATTCAAAAATAATAAAAGTATTTATAGATTTTGGAAACAACTTTTTTGAACAAAACATATCAATACGAATGAGATATAAAAACACATACGGTAATGCTAATTATGAACAAAATTTGAATTTTATGATATATAGAGATAAGAAATCGATAGGATTTACAACTAATGCAGGTAATCTAATTTTATCAGACCCAATTGAAATATAATTAATAACTAAGAACGTGTTCTCCACGTTCTTTTTTATTGGCGGTGATCTAATGAACTCAGTGGAGCCCATAAGGGGAAAAAACACCATAAATAAATTTGCGCAAGTCCTGCGTTCCTATTCGGAGAGGGATTATGTGCTGTTTCTTACGGGCATATATTTGGGCCGAAGGATATCCGACATACTTCCCTTAAAGGTGAAGGACGTCAAGGACCGAGAGTATGTTTATTTCCGTGAGTCCAAAAAGAACAAGGAAGCTTACCTCAAAATAAATAAGAAGCTCAAAAAGGTGTTCAAAGATTACTGTGCCGATATGGACGGAGAAGACTATCTCTTTGCGCCTCTTAAAGGGAGCCGTGACAGGCATATAACCAGACAGCAGTACTGGAACATATTAAACAGGGCAGCGTCTCAGATTGGATACAGGGATAAGATAGGCTGCCATTCATTGAGAAAGACTCTGGGACACGAGCTTTATTCATCGGGAGTTGATATTACTATGATAATGCTGGTGCTTAATCAGGATGATGTGAACTATACGAAAAGATATATCGGAGTTACAGCCGATGAGATAAATAATGCCCTTGAAAGGCTTTCTTTGTAAAGGATATTTGATTTAATAAGAAAGTGTCAAATACGGACCTCTCGAAAAAACATCTACATTATATGAGGCGAAAAAGAATGTTTAACAGAATATGAATTATGTAAAATATGGTAATATTGCATAACTATAAAATGACGGACAGATTCAGGGAGCAGGTATATGAAAAGAATATTTTCTATCTTCCAAACCCGGTATTAAACTTCGCCATGTCAAACGCTGTGGTAAGGAAAAACAACGGTCTTATAAAGATAGATAAGGATGCCTCGGATAAGAGGATAGACCCGGTGGATGCGGCACTGTGTGCCTTTAAGCTGGCGCTTTATTATGACTGCGGACAAAGCAGTTTTGATGAGGAAAAATGGCTTGAATCCGATGAATGGTAAAGGAATGACAAAGGTGAAAGGAGGTGTAAACAAATGGGCTTAAAAAGCTTTTTCAATATTCTGACTGATAGCAAGGAAAATACGGGTGACGTTTTGACAGGTACAGAGGGAAGTGACGGAGGAGGCCTTGACTGGCTGCAGCTTCTTATGTCTCGCAATGTGAGGAAGGGACGCTCCCTGGAGAGCATCACCTATTATTCCTGTATGCGCATACGCTGTGACTCCATAGCAAAACTGCCCCTAAAGATTATGAGACATCTGGATAAGGGCGGCAGCGAGCTGGTATCTGACAATGAAGTTTACTCGCTTTTAAGGCTCAGGCCCAACAGGTTTATGGGAATATATGATTTTCTTTTTGCCACGGAGTTTCAGAAGCTGGAATACGGCAATGCCTTTTGGCTGCCGTCCTATGACAGCAGGGGCAGGCTCAAGGAGATCTATCTTCTGGACAGCCTCAAAATGGAGATAGTCGTAGACGAATACGGCAGACTGTACGGCAAACCCGATGTTTATTACATTTACAACGGAAACAGCGTATATTCCGAAGATGCGCTTCTCCATTTCAAAAATTTCTCCCTGGACGGCATAAAGGGCATACCGGTAAAAAGGTATATAGAGACGGTAATAGCTAATGAGCAGATGTCAGGCTCCATACTCTATGGGAAATATGAAAACGGTATGCAGGACCCCGTCATCGTGGAGTACATAGGAGACCTGGACGAGGCTAAGCAGACCAAAATAAAAAGAAAATTTGAAAATCTGGGCGGGGTGAGAAATGCCGGAAAGGTAATACCCATACCGTCACAGTTCAGAGTATCCCAGCTCAGCACGAAAATGGTGGATAATCAGTTCTTTGAGCTGCAGGGACTGACCGCAAGGCATATATCCAATGCCTTCGGTGTAAAAAGCTTCCAGCTCAATGACCTGGAAAAAAGCTCTTACAGCAGTATTTACGAACAGAACAGACTGTTTTATTCCGATACGCTCCAGGGAGTTTTGACGGAATACGAACAGGAGATAGACTATAAGCTTTTGACGGGAGAGGACAGGGAGAAAAATCTCTATTCAAAGTTCAACATTGACGCACTGCTCAGGGCGGATATAGAAGCCAGATATAATGCCTATGCTGCAGGTATAAAAAATTCATTTATAACGCCTGCCGAGGCAAGGGCCAGGGAGGATATGCCCTTTATTCAGGGCACAGACAGACTGCTGGCATATAACGGAGCTTCCGTATGGCTTGACCAGATAGGCGTTCAGTATGACGGAAAGTAAAAGGAGGTGAGGACGAAAATGAACAGGAACAGTTTTTTCAGTGTGAGGAATATGACCGATGACAGAGCCGAGATATACATATACGGCGATATAGTTTCATCTGACTGGGAGAAATGGTCTGAAAACGATGTATGCCCGTTGGATATTAAAAATGCCATCGAAAGTGTGGGAAGCAGAAATGCCGATATACACATATATTCGGCAGGCGGTTCGGTATTTGCCGGAGAAGCCATAAGGAATATGCTCTCAAGGCTTACGGGCCATAAAAGAGTATATATAGACGGCCTTGCGGCAAGCATAGCCTCAGCCATAGCCATGTGTTATGACGAACTGCATATATCCGATGGCTCCTATATGGTCATACATAATCCAAGCACGCAGATATGGGGTACAGCCGAGGACCTGAGAAAGGCTGCCGACACTTTGGATATGATAAAGGGCACCATCATAGAGGTATACAGCCAAAAGGCGGCAGACAGCTTTGACACATCGCTCCTTGACAGTATGCTCAATGAGGAAACGTGGCTTACAGCAAAAGATGTATGTGCTATGTTTAAAAATGCCGTTCTGGATAATTCCAGGGCATATATTTCGGACAGCATCGATAATAAAATGCTGAAATATTTTAACAGGCTTCCCGGTGATATCATACTGCCGTCAGCAGCAGATGAAAATGAGGCAGAGGAAATGCGTTTACAGATGGCGTGTGAAAGGCTTAAGAATGAACTAAGGATCAAAAAACTTTCTGATAGTTTAAGACCGCAAAAATTAATTTAACCACAGCTTACAACAGACATAATGTCTGTTTTTTTATTTTAAGGAGGAACGAATATGACAAAATCAGTTGAGATGCTCAAAAATCTGGATTCCATGATAGGCGAATGCCAGAACCTCATTGATGAAGGCAGACTTGAGGAAGCCAAAAACAAAAAGAAGGAAATAGATGATTATAAAGCTCTCATATCCATACAGGAGGAGCTGGAAAACGCCGAAAGGACAGGTTTAAGGGATAAAATAGACAAGCTCCCTCCTGCCGAGGCAAAGAGAGCGTCAAGCGGAGTAAGAGCCATTATTAAAAGATGCCTTGGCCACGATCTTACCGAGGCTGAAAATGCTCTTTTAATACCTACCACATCATCACCCAACGGAGAAAACGGTGAAGGATACATCCTTCCTGTGGACGTAAGAACTACCATAACAAAACTTGTGAGGGATTATGGCTCCGTAAGGGATATTTTCGGATATATGAAAGCCTCAGCCCTTAAGGGAAGTTTTGCCGTAGAAGCCTATGAGACCATTTCAGAGCTGGTGGATCTGGATGAGAGCGCCGACGGAAAGGATATCGATGACATCAAGTTCTCCAATGTGTCCTATGCCCTCAAGATTAAGGCCGGCTTCATAAGTATTTCAAACATACTCTTAAACTTCACCGATGAGGACCTTCTTTCATATATCTCATCAATATTTGCCAGAAAAAAGGCAGTTACGGAAAATAAGATGCTCCTTGAAGCCGCAAAGAAAAATAAGACAGGAGTGGCGGTGGAGGGCTATTCGGGAGTTAAAAGCGTCGTAAATAAGACCCTCGACCCGGCGGCAGCATTAAACTGCGTTTACCTCACCAATCAGAGCGGATTTGACATACTGGATAACGAAAAGGACCAGATGGGCAGACCCATACTCCAGCCTGATCCCACACAGCCCACAAGGATGCTTTTAAAGGGACATCCCATAAGATACGTCTCCGACGATATACTTCCCAACGTAAGCGGAGAGTCGGTGAACGGTTCGCCCATATTCATTGGGGACTTAAAAAGCGGAGTTTATTTTGTGGATGCGGAAAGCGACTCCCTCAATTTTGATAAGTCCGTAGGCTTTATGAAAAACAGGACTGTGGGCAGGATAATAACCCTCATTGATGCCGTACAGACGGATAAAAGCGACAAATGCTATGTTTATGGACTTCTTTCAGCTCCGGCAGCGGCGGCAATGGCGACACTTGATGAAAACGGTGAAGCCGGCGTCTGATTTTAGGAAAGTATGGGAATAAGGGAGTGATGCCATGGAGCTTATGAATCTTATGAGTGTCAAAAAGTATCTTAGGATAGACTTTGACGGTGACGATGAAATACTGGAAATCATAATGCAGGCGGCCGCTGATTATATAAAGTCGGCGGTGGGAGATTTTAACGCCGAAGACCCCAGGGTAAAGCTCCTGTTTCTCAATATTACAGCGTCCATGTATGAAAACAGGCTCTATAGTGTCGATACGACAAATGAGAAGCTGTCCTGGATAAACTCAAGCCTGCTTCTGCAGCTTCAGCTGGAGGATGAAGATTATGAATGATCTTGTAAACCAGCTTAAATATCCCGTGGATCTGTATGCTTCAGAGCCCTCGGTGAATGAGATCGGCGAGGACTGCGATGTGCCTAAGTATTTAGGCACCCTGTGGGCAGGCATAACGCCGTCGTCGGGAAAAAAACGTAAATATCGCCGGAGATATGGAAGGCAGTGAGATAACCCATCTGTTCATAGTCAGAAGTGCAGCCCTTCCCAAAAATCTCAGGGAACCGTATTTTGTCTTTGACGGTGAAAAGTATCATTTTATGTATGTGTACCCATATTTCAAACAGCGTGACAGGATACAGATATACTGCAGAAGGGAGGAAAAATAGTGGCACAGAGTATAGACGGTTCAGAGCTTGACAAGTTCTCAAAGAACCTCCTTGAAACAGCGGAAAAGACAATGCCCAGAGAAATATACTTTTTCATAAACAGAGAATCCCAAAAACTTACTTCTAAAACAAAGGGTGAAGCCGTAAAGGCGGTATTTAAAGTAAGCGGAAAGTACCATTCTTCCATAAAAAAGAGAAAGTTATCTAAGAAAAAAGGCATATATTCCGGAGGTGTTCAAAGTGAGGACAGAAAGGCCCACCTCCTTGAATTGGGACACGACCAGGTGATAAACAGGGGTGCAAGAAAAGGAGAAAAAACAGGCGTCGTTGCGGGGAGAAATGTATTCGGAGCGGCTTCCGATGATTTTAAAAATACATTTTACAGCGACTTGGACAAACTCATAGAAAAAATAACAAAGGAGGCTGCCCGATGATAAGTATGAGCCGTATAAATGAGGGTTTAGTCTCCTTTGTAAGGGAAACGGCAGCGGAAGTCTACGGCAGGGAAATAAGGGTCAAATCGAACGATGAAAAGGAACCCTAAAGACCATCTGCCAGGATATTTACCGACAATCTGGAAAGAACGGTCATATCCGCCTGCTCAAGATTTATGCAGATAAACTGTGAAATATATTTTTATACCAGTGATGCCAGGCAGTACCGCACGGAAGCCCTGCAAATAGCTGACATTTTAGAAACAAAACTGCTGGAGCCGCTTTTTATAACCGATGATTTTGTTATATACCCGGAAAATGTCCGGACAGAAATAAACGGCAGCAATATGCTGTGCAGTTTTGATTTTTCCATACTTGAGGAAATACCTCAGGAAGATATATCCCTTGCGGAGGAGCTGGAAAACAGCATAATAAACTGCACTGACAGTATGGACTATACGGAGGATACGGACAGCGCAGATAAGGAGATGATATAAATGAGCATTACCATGCCCGCCATAGAAATAAAATTCAGACAGCTGGCCTTGACTTTCATTCAGAGAAGTGAAAGGGGGACGGCTGTTTTAATAATAAAGGATGATACCGAAGGAGCAGGTTTTGTGAAATACACCGATGCCGCCGCTGCTTCGGCTGATAAGGCATATTATACCGCCGCCAATATGCTCTACATAACCGATGCCCTAAGTTTTAAGGCAAAGGAGGTCTATGTTGTAAAAATTCCGGCTGAGGGTGCCATAAACGACGCTTTGACTGCCATCAAAAAAAGGCTCACCACCGGCTGGATAACCATTGCGGACGGCACAAAAGAGGAGTTTGAACAGCTTAAAAGCTGGATAGTATCCCAGGAGGCCTAGAACCTTACCTATAAGGCCGTAGTATTTGGACTTACGGCTCCTGACTGTATGCATATAGTCAATCTGGTAAATGAAAAGGTGACATTTAACGACGACAGAGGAGAGGTCAGAGGAGAAAAATATACGCCGTCCCTGGCAGGAATGCTTGCAGGATGCAATGTTGAGCAGGGTGCGACCGGATATTTGTGTTCAAATCTTTCATACGTCCAGGAAGTTGAGGACAGGGACGCCGCCCTTGATAAGGGAGAGTTCATTCTCTATAACGATGATGAGAGTGTAAAGGCAGCCAGGGGCATAAACTCACTGACTACTCTGGACGGCTCCACAAAAACCGAGGATATGAGATTCATAGATATAGTCGAGGCCATGGACCTTATAAAGGACGATATATCTTCCACCTGGGGTGATGATTACTGCGGAAAGTACAAAAACCTGTATGATAACCAGGTTCTTTTTATTTCGGCGGTAAACGGATATTTCAGGGATTTGGCTGATGAGAATGTGCTGGATAAAAATTATGATAATCTCTGCAGTGTAGATGTGGAGGAACAGCGCTCGGCATGGCTTGCCTCGGGAAAGAGCGAGGCGGCTTCCTGGGATGAGGCTAAGGTAAGGAATATGACCTTTAAGAGAAAGGTCTTTCTTTCAAACAGTATAAAAATACTTGGGGCCATGGAAGATCTGGAATTTGTATCAAATCTGGCCTGAGGAGGTTTTTAAATGGATAGGAATAAACTTTTAAACGGTATCGGCGGGAACGTATGGGTGGACGGTGAGCTTTTATGTAATGTCAAAAGTGTGGATTTTAAGCTCACCGGAAACTTTTCGGATATTGCCTGCTGCGGAGACCCTGCCACCTATGCCGCATACGAAGGATATGCCGGTGAGGGCACCCTTGAGACCTATAAGATGAACAGTTCACTGGCGGCAAAAACGGCCGAAGGTTTCAGAAGCGGCGTTATACCTGACACAAAAATAATCACAAAGGTGGAGAACCGTGCCACGGGACAGGCCGAAAGATGGGCTTTGACAGGCGTTGTATTCACCGAAGCGTCCATAGCCAAGTTTGAGGCACAGAAAACCATTTAGGAGAGTTTCCCCATAAAATTCTCCCACGCCGAAAACCTGGAAACAATAAAGGGGTGAGATGATGACTAAGGGAAAATATGAAAATGCGTCAATGGACGACCTTCTCAGGTCCATAGAGTGGAAGTCAAAATATAAGGAGCGTACCGTTAAGATCGATATACCTTTTCTGGAAAGGTCCCTTGAATTCAGAACTCCCACCCAGGACGAGTTTTTGAGGTTTTTTGATGAGTTTGGCGAGAGCGCCGAAAAACAGTATGACGCCTATTCCCATCTCATATACGATACCTGCCCAATTTTACACGATACACAGCTGCATGAAGTTTTGGATATAAAGGACCCCTATGATGTGGTGGGAAAGCTTTTCTCAGCACAGACCGTATTTGAGATAGGAGCGGAACTCAACAGTGAATTTGACATAAATAAAAGAGACAGGGCCGAATCGTTAAAAAAGCCATCGAAGAAGGAGAACCAGACCTAAACCTTTATATGTTCTGGGCGCTTAAGGGGCACAGCCTCAGCGAAATGGCTCTCTGGACACCTTTGGAAAAGAGTTTTATGACGGCTGCGGCTCTGGTTTATATGGAAAAGGCGGCCGCTGACGGGGAGTGAATAGCATGTCCACAAAGGTTATAAGCACCATACTGACCCTCAGGGACAATATGTCCGGAGGGCTCATAAAAGCATCTAAAAACATAAAGGGAATGTCAAAGGAAGCCCAGACCGCTTCAAAAAGCATGGTCTCTTTAGCCAAAAACTTCAAAAAGTCCGCCGATGAGATGATAGGAAAGTCCGTAAAGCTCGGAGCGGCAGCCGCAGCCGCCCTGGGCGGACTGGCGGTAAAAACAGGTCTTAGTGAAGCCTTTGACCTGGAGGGCTACAGGACCCAGCTTGAGACAGCCACCAAGGATACACAAAAGGCCGCCGACATAATGACCTATGCCATAAATCTGGCTAACAAAACTCCCTATGAGGGCGGACAGATGATAGAAGCGGCCTCAAAGTTTGAATCCATGGGAATGGATGCCTATAAATGGCTTTCTTTATCGGGAGATACGGCAGCCGCCACAAATAAAGACCTGATACAGGCCACGGAAGCTCTAATCGATGCCCAGACAGGGGAACTGGAAAGGCTCAAGGAATTTGGAATAACAAAGGATATGGTTACCGAGAGGGCCAATGAACTATGGTCAGGGGTCCAGGTGGTAGATAATAGCGGAAGCATAACGGACCTTGCCAAATTCAATGAGGCCTTAGTGGACCTTATGGAGGAAAAATACAGCGGCGGTATGGAAAAGATGGCTAATACCACAAAGGGTATGTGGTCGACCATCACAGGCATAACCAAAAGCGCACTGTCCAAAATAATGGGTATGCAGGAGGACGGAAGCGTAAAGGCAGGCTATCTTTTGGACCTCATAAGGAATAAACTGCAGGCCGTATCCGAAAAGATGCAGCAGTGGCAGAAGGACGGCACCTTTGACAGTCTGGCTGAAAAAGCCGCTCACTATTTCGGGGTGATAGAAAGCGGTGTATCGGCTGTGGCGTCCTTTGTATCGGAACATAAGGAAGGTATAAAGACCCTGGCTGTGGCGGTCACAACATTTTACGGAGCCGTTAAGGCAGCCGGTTTGATAAAGACCGCCATAACCGGTGTACAGGTGGTATGGGGACTTTTAAACGGCACAATGGCTTTAACTCCCCTTGGTATGGTCGTATTTGGCATAACTGCAGTTGTTACGGCCCTTTATCTGCTTTATCAGAACTGGGATAAAGTAACATCCTTCATAAGCGGTGAAATAGAGATAATAAAGACCAATCTGGGAAATATGGTAAATGCCGTAAAAGAGAAGGCTTCAGCCGTATGGGAAGGGATAAAGTCAGTATTTTCGAGTATGTCCCAGTGGGTCAGCGAACATATAATATCGCCCATATCCTCCCTTGTGCCCCAGTGGCTTAAAAATCTCTTTGGCGGAGGAAGAGCCAAGGCGGAAATAACCGTCAAGGATGAAAGAAACGATAAAAGTCCGGGTAAAAACGCCCTGGGCACACAATACTGGCGTGGCGGCACCACATGGGTGGGAGAAAGGGGTCCTGAGCTTTTGACCCTGCCTTCGGGCTCTAAAATAACTCCCTCCGACAGGGTGCCAAAGGGCGGAAACAATATAAACGTGTATCTTACTGTACAGGGGAACCTCTACAGCAATGACAGCGCCAAAAAGGAATTTGGTGAATACATAGCAAAAGAAGTGCTTTTCAGGCTTGCTAAGGCATAACCAAAGGTAAAGATAAAGACACATCAGGAAACGGGGAATAAAAATGGATATCATATTTTCCGCAAACAACAATGAGGAGATAAAAATAATACCTGTCATACCGCAGGACCTGCCCCAAGTGGATAAGAGCTACAGCTCATCATCCATAAATACCCTTTACGGAGAGCTTAATCTCATAGGCGTAAAGGGCTTAAGGAGCCTGACACTGGAAAGCTTTTTTCCAAGCAGGCGCTATCCCTTTATGAGACCCGGAAGCAGCACCGATTATAGCTCATACATAAGGTTTTTTGAAAAATGGGCAGATGAGAGAAAGCCCATCAGGATAGTCATAACCGATACAAACAGAGAAATACTGAATATGGCTGTCACGGTACAGAATTTTACCTGGCAGGTGATGAGAAACCTGGACGTATCCTATCGTCTAGAGCTTAAGGAATATGTATTTGTAAAGGTAAGGAGGCTGGGACAGTGAGCTATCATATTTATGACGCAAGGGGCAGTGAGCTTTATGACATAACGGAGATAACAGGAGATATGGAATGGGGCGACAGCACCGACAGCATCGGAGCAGATATGAGCCTTACTGTTTTTACCGGGGCGGACTTCAAGGTGCAGGGAAAGGATATTCTCATTTTAAGGAATGAGGAGGATGAGCTTTTCAGAGGTATAGTATCGGAGGCCACAGACCCCCTTGACGGCACCGTATCCTGCAGACTCTATGATTTTGCGTATTTTATGGGTAAGAGCACCATCATAATTCAGTTTAATTCGGTAAGGGCCGATGAGGCGGTGAAACAGGTATGCTCAAGATGCGGCATTGATTGTGTCATACTTACGGAAATGACGGCTGTTATAAAGAAAGTGTACTTTAACGAGCACCTTTCGGATATCATAAAGGACATCGTTTCCCAGGATAAGGGCGAAAATGCCCAAAACCTGTATATGGAGATGAGAGGGTCTGTATTTTACATATATCTGCCCTTTGAGGTCACGGGTACCTTTAAGCCGGCGGATAACATAGCGGAATTTGATGTTGCAAATACTCCTTCTTCACCTGTTATCACCGAAAGCATATCAGGCATAAGCAATTCCGTTGTGGTGGTATCCGGTTCGGCAGAGAGTTACCGCATCATAGCCGAAGCCAGGGACGATAAGGATATATCCGTCTCCGGGCTCAGGCAGACCGTAGAGGTCATAGAGGAAAAGAACATAAGCCAGGCGGCAAATATAGCCAAAAACAGACTTAAGGAGCAGGGAAGCATAAACAGAACGCTGACGACCGATATGCCCGGAGCTGACAATGTGCGTTCAGGCAGGATAATAACCTATGAAGATGAGGAGAACAATATTTTCGGAAAATACCTCATAACAAACTGCAGGCACACCATAAAGGACGGCATACATACGCTGTCAGCGGATATGACAAAGTGGGGTGAGTGATATTAAAAATCAATGGGCAGACGATATGGCACAGGCCATAAAAGACAGGGACAATCCGAATATGATAGGAATGGTAACGGGGAAGGTCATATCACCGCCTCCGTCTTTAGCAGTATCCATTATGGAAGGGCAGATAGTAATTAAAAATGCCTATATAGCCGACTATCTTTTAAAGGGATACACAAGGAGAGTAAATATAAAGACCGCCGCTGCCGAGGGAAGCACAAATTCAGCCTCCTGCTCCGACGGATCCCACAGCCATAAAGTCGTTACGGCAGGCATACCCGATACGGACGTGGCAACATTGGATGAGCTTAAGACCGGCGATACCGTCATTGTTTATTCTTCTGACAATCAGAATTATTTTATACTTGGCAAAGCTGTAAGGGCAGGTGGTCTGTGATGTTTCCTGAGATAGAAGCGGACCTCAGCCTGGCTGTAAAGGATCTGGCTGAAAGAGATGAGCCTGTCCTTGGCAGGGTCCTTAAATTTGATTATGAAAAGGGCTGCCACGTCCTTACCGACGGTAGATTCGTGGAGTGTACTCCCGTTGAGGCCGTATGCCAGTATATCGAGCATATACTCAGGACCGAACTGGATAAATATAAGGTTTATACCGTTGAGAAGGACGGAGATTTCGGCATATCCGTATATAAATATATCGGCCAGAAATATCTGCCTCCCGATTATTTTGCTTCGGAGCTTAAAAGGGAGATAACAGAGCAGATACAGGCCCATAAATATGTGGACTATGTGGAGGACTATTTTTATGAGTTTAAGGGCAGAAAGCTGTCGGTGGAGTTTACTTGCAGGCTAATTAACGGAGAAAAGGCATCAAGGACGGTGATCATCCATGTATGAAAAAAGACCCGTAAGCGATATACAAAATAAAATATTAAACGGCATAAGTGATATTTACGAAAAGGCCAAGGGGTATTTCTTATGGGAGATAACAAAGGGTGTAGCTATGGCTTTAAAAGACACCTCAGACAGAGTAGCTGAGGACGCTTTAAAACTTGATATTTACAACCTGACAGGTGATGAACTGGAAAACTATACATACAGAAACGAAGGAATATCAAGGAAACCGGCCGCCTGTGCCGTTGGATTTGTCAGGGTAAAGGGAAAGGGTACGGTAAATGCGGGAGACCTGTTTGAAACCGACGGTCTTATAGGTTTTACCGCCGATGAGGCCTGTGATGTGGACGGTGAGGCGGACATAGCGGTCACGGCAAGGGAAGAGGGGCTTAAGGGAAATGTACCGGCTAAAAGCGTCATAAATATGCCCGTTACCATATCCGGCATAAATGAATGCACAAATCCCGAACCCATGACAGGCGGATATGATGCCGAAGGAGACAGTGAGCTTTTAAACAGATATCTTGAGTATGTAAGAGACCCTCCCACATCGGGTAATATAGCCCATTATAAAGCCTGGGCAAAGGAAGTTGTGGGCGTATCAGACGCCTATATTATACCCCTTTGGAATGGTCCCAACACCGTAAAGGTCATAATAATCGACCAGGAGCACCTGCCGGCAGATGAAGAGTTGAAAACGGCGGTCTTATGGGAGTGCCTATCCCGGAGCCTATAATGGATGCCATAGAAGTGCTTAAGAAAAAGGGTGATGACGATGGAAATAATACAGGATTTCTTAAATAAGGATCATAGATGCCGCCCCGGCGGTAATTATAATAAACTGTTTATCACCATTCGTTCAACGGGTAATCCATACAGTACCGCAAGGGGAGAAAGAAACTGGCTGGATAATCCAACGAATACCAGGGAAGCCTCCTGGCACTATGTAGTCGATGAAACAGAAGTAATACAGGCCATACCTGATAATGAGGAAGCCTGGCACTGCGGCGATACCAATGGAAACAGGCTTTCCTTAAGTGTAGAAATATGCGAAAGCGGAGACAGGCTTAAAACCCTTAAAAATGCTGCCGTTTTTGCGGCGCATAAATTGATGGAGCTGGATCTTACCGTTGGAGATATGGTAAGGCATTTTGACTGGACAGATAAGGATTGCCCAAGGATCCTCATCGACAAGAGATATATAAAAAATGACCTGGATTGGGAATGGTTTAGAAGAGAGGTAGAGAAAAATATGACCGGTGAAAAGAGATACAATACAATAGATGAAATACCAGAATGGGGCAGAGAAGCCATTAAAGAGCTTATAGATGATGGCTGCTTTGCTGATCCTGAAGCCTTGGACCTGTCAGAGGATATGGTTAGGGTGTTTGTGGTGCTGGGAAGAAGATAAAAATGTTTATTTATTCTATTTTTACAGCCTATAGATTTTGATGGACATTGCGATATAGATCATGTTAAAATGAATTGAGCAGAAAATTCCAGTTGGTCAGGTATAGTGATTCTACTGAACGGATATTCTGCCTTTTTATATTAGTTTTGTTTCTATAGTTTATTAATTTATGGAGGTAAAAATGGATAAAACTCAAAAATTTTTTATCAGAAAATTAAAAAAAGACTATTACAAAGCAATGTTTTCATTAGATAATACAAAAGTAGTATTGCTAACGATATTATTAATGATAGCATCTTTTGTACTTTCTTATAAATTAACAAAAGAAGAATGGTTTTCACAATTAACCCTTGCTATAGGAACAGGAATATTAACAGGCTTAATATTTTATTTTCTTTCAAATGTAAGGGCAAATAATATGGGTCTGCTACAAAAGGAAGTTAATTCTTTAAGACCAATAATCGAAGAATATAACAATATAAATGGTATTTTGTTTCAACTTAAATATAAAAATACTATTTATTATCCATATGACGAGGATTGGAACGAGCTTTTTATAATAGCAAAGTATAGCTTACATAAATTAAATGATAGCTTAAATAGATTACCTTTTACATTATGTAAAGAGATAGACATAAAAAAGCTAAATAAAGAATTTTTAGAGGAATTTGAAAGCGCAACTTCAGAAGAAGAATTTTTGAAATATATGCAGAGTTGCGTAGAGATAATATTACCAATATTTGATAAGGCTAAAATGTTAAGTATGGATAGAGAATTGAAAATTTCCATACTAAATAAAAAAATTTTTTAATCAAGTTTTTGAATTTCTGATGAACATCCCCTAAAGTTCATTGGAAAGGATCTGATTTTATGGATAGTTTTATTGGATGGGTAGGCGGAAAGAAAGCTCTGAGGGATGTTATCATATCGAATTTCCCAGAGAAAGCACCTAAGCGATACATAGAAGTGTTTGGCGGAGCAGGCTGGGTATTGTTTAGGAAAGAGAAGGTATCCGGACAGATGGAGGTATTTAACGACAGAGACAGCTGCCTTATAAATTTATATAGATGTATTAAGTACCATCCTGAGGAGCTTAAAAGGGAACTGGAAGGCATACTTTCTTCCAGGGAGCTGTTTTATGATTTTAAAGAGCAGTGTTTTATGAGGGGAATGACAGATATACAGAGAGCAGCCAGATATTTTTATCTCATAAAAATAAGCTTTGGATGTAAAAAAGACACTTTTGCCACCAGGCCTAAACGTCTGGATCGTGTGATGGATCGATTTGATGAGATACAGAAAAGACTCTCCGGGGTAATCATTGAAAACAGAGATTTTGAGGATATAATAAAGCTTTATGATAAGGAGGATTCCCTGTTTTATATTGATCCGCCTTACCATACCACAGAAAACTATTATAAGACTAGTAAAGGGCAGCTCTTTACTGAGGAAGATCATTACAGATTAAAAGATCTCCTTGATAACGTCAAAGGCAGGTTCATTCTCTCATATAATGATGATGAATTCATAAGAAAGCTCTATGGCAGCTATGATGTATCTGGAGTTGAAAGGAGCAGCACTCTGTCATCAAGTGGGGATAATAAAGAAAAGTATAAGGAACTTATAATAAAGAATTTTTAATAGGATAGAAAAATGGGCATTCCTAGGAGTAGTATGAAGCAGGGATGTTCATTGGGAAAGGGGAAGGCTCTCAAAATTAATTATATTAGTTTTGAGAGCCTTTATTTATTATTTTATGATATAAATAGCAGAGTCTTTAATATATAAGTTGCAATTTTATTATGCTTTTTATGAATATAATGTTAAAATATAGTATAATATATATGATGGTCAGTTAAATCTAATTACCATCACTTAAACCTACATGGTTTTTGCTTTAAATTTTAGATATTAAAAAACTACTATACTAATTATATTAACAAGGAGTATTATACATGTATTTAATCCAAAAAATAAAAATTGAAAATATTAAGGGCAAAAAGAATTTTGAAGTTTCATTTACAGATTTAATTGCTAATCAGCCTAATATTGTAGTAGCTCCTAATGGTTATGGGAAAAGTACAATAGCTACAGCTTTCAAGGCAGCCCAACATGGTACATTAAAACTAGATCGAAGAGATATATACCAACAGAATCCTGATAATCATCCAAAATTAGAAATAAAATTTGTTGGCGAATATGAAGGTGAATATGTATCGTCAGAAACTGAAAGAAACATTTCTTCAAATATTTCAATTGGAGTAATAAATAATCCTTTGTATGCTAAAAATACAACAAGACATTTTTCTATGAATACTGCCTCAACTGCTGATCTGAGAATTGAGGATATAGTGATTTATTCAACTATCCCTGAAAGGAAAACAATAGAATATAAATATAACAAGATTAAAGACAAGTTTGGAATTTACGGAAAACTATTTCTTAATATTTCAGGAATGCTTTTAAGCTATAAGAATATAGGATTGCTTGTAGAAATAAAAGATAGTCTTAATAAATGTATATCACAAAGTAGAATAAAAAGTAGCTTTACTAATTTTTTAAATTCATGTCCAAATTCAGGTTCAGCACAAAATATTAAAAATTCAATTTCTTTAGATCAAATTACGCTGTTAAGGAACAATGAAAATATAGCTGTTCTTTTCGATTGTATTTACAAAATGGACCAAAAACCACAGGAATGGCAACAGATTGATGTTGTATTTACAGCAATTCAATTATGTTATATTATTGAACAACACTATAATGATGGGGATAATAATATTATTAAAGATACTTATTCTTATTTAGAGTATAAAAAGGTTAGAGAAATTATTGATAATCGTCTGAATGATTTTAATACAACAGGACGAATAATAAAAACCCGCGAAGATCATAGAAAGTTAGTTGTGAATTTTGAACGAGCAGAGTCACTATCTAATGGAGAACGAGATATACTGTCTTTTGTTGTAAATGTTATAAAGTTTGAACTTTTATTTAAAAAAAAGGTAGGTGTATTAATAATAGATGAAGTATTTGACTATTTGGATGGTAGCAATATGCTAGCAGTACAGTATTACTTAACTGAATTAATAAAAAGTTGCAAAGTTAGAGGGAAAATATTATTCCCAATTATCTTTACTCACTTAGATCCTGCGGTTTTTTCTAATTATTACTTTAACAAAAAGAAAATACACTACATATCATTATCAGCGACAATAGATATACAGTCTGATTTGATTAAAATGTTACGTCTGCGTGAAAACGATGAATTGGAAAAAGAAGAAAAGAATGAAATTGCAAAATATTATCTTCACTATATTGATGAGCAGCATACACTAGATCAAAAAATTTTAAAAAAAATAGATAGTAATTTTTCTGATGATAATATATCTTTTAGAGAAAAATTATATACAGAAATAGAAGAAAAATACTTATTAGAAAGAGAATACGATCCAATAACTGTTATAGCAGGATTAAGAATAAAAATTGAAGAAATTATATACCATAAGCTTGATCAAGAAAATAAAGAACCTTATATTAATAAACACACGGTTATAAATAAACTTGATTATGCGCTTGCAAAAGGCATTGATGTACCGGAACTTTTCTTTCTTTTACAACCTCTTTATAATGATGGTTTACATTTGAGGGGAGATGATGCTGCTGTACGCAGTAAAATTAGGTCAAGCTACTTAAAGACAAATAATTTACATATTAAGAAAATGATTAAAGAGGTATTTAATTGGAAAATTTAATATTATAACTAATCTATTAATTCAAGGTCAAAATAAAATAAATAATGTCTTTTTGCCATATTGTTAGACAAACTAGCCATAAAATTAAAAAAGTTTAACAAGCAAGATTATAAGATTTAAATTGAATGCATTTTAGCATCTAGTCTTGATTCCCTCGACTGGAAGGAATACGGCGCCAACGAGGAGATCAGCCGGGTGCTTGGGCACAAGAACCTGCAAAATGGTTCAATAATACTTTTTCACAACGACGCTAAGTACACGCCGGAGGCTTTGGACAGCATAATAAAGGGGCTGAAAGAAAAGGGATATGAGATTGTGCCGATATCTGAGCTCATAATAAGAGACGGCTATACTATAGACGTCAACGGCAGGCAGATAAAAAGCGGGGAGTAAAGGTTTGCCTAAAAAGCCCTCCTGTGTTATTATTCACTTGACAGGGACTGCATAATTATCAGAGGGATTTTTTGGATAGACATGGCGTGCGTTATAGAATACAAACGGATGAGTTTGTGACCGATGGAGAGATAAAAGATTTTATAGATCGGTTCGATCATATTTTAGTGCATTTTGATGTCGACGTATTGGATGAAAAAATTTTCCATTCAACATATTTTGCTAATCCAACACTCAGCGGCGACGGCTCCGGCGGGGGAAGGATGAGGATGGATAAACTTGAGGAGATATTTGGTCTTATATCGGAGAACTGCGATATTGCAGGCCTTACAATAGCGGAATATCTGCCGTTTGACGAATACAGACTGAGAAAAGCGCTGTCAAAAATAAAAATATTCAGCGAGTGAAATACATAAAAATACCCGCCGCTTTAAAGCGGCGGGGGCTACTAATCGTTTTATTATTTTTTCTTCGCTATTTCTATATTTACTTTTTTGCCCTTGATCTTGCTGTTTTTCATAGCGGACATAATGTCCCTCACATACTCGGCGGGAACATCGACAAATGTATAGTCGTCGTAAAGGTCGATATGGCCGATCATATTTCCGGGAACGCCGGCCTCTCCGGCAAACGCGCCTACAATATCCTTTGCCCTTATCTTGTTTTTCTTTCCGGCGTTTATAAAAAGCCTTACCGAATCATCACCGGAGTCGCCGTATATTTCCGTTCCGGAGAAATCGAGATCCTCGGCGTCGCCAGGTATAAGATCGCTGAGACTTATTTTAAGAAGGGCGGCGGCTATGTCCGTGGCGGCCACGTCCTGATCGTTGACCATATTGTCCACAATGTCGATATATTTTCCAAGGCCTCCGTCATCTATTATTTCTTTTACTTTTTCAAGGAATGAGGCGGTCTTGATTTCCTCTATGTCGCTTAATGAAGGAAGTTTTTTCTGGATGATCTTTGTTTTTGTGTAACGCATGATGTCTCTGAGCTTATATATTTCCTTGCCGACGCAGAAGGTGAACGCCTTTCCGCTTTTTCCGGCTCTTCCCGTCCTGCCTATTCTGTGGACATAATATTCGTCGTCCTGGGGCACGTCATAGTTGAAAACAATGTCAACGTCGTCCACGTCAATGCCTCTGGCAGCCACATCGGTGGCCACAAGTATTTCTATGGTGCCGTTTCTGAATTTCTGCATTACTTTGTCCCTCTGAGCCTGCTTGAGGTCGCCATGGAGCGCCTCGGCAAAATATCCGCGGCCCTGAAGCTGTTCCACGACCTCGTCGACACGTTTTTTCGTATTGCAGAAAACAATGGACAGTTTAGGAGAATACATATCTATTATACGGCAAAGGGCGTCCGGCTTGGTCTTTTCCTTTACATCAAAATACGCCTGCTCAATGCCTGGAACGGTGAGTTCCTTCCTTGTGACCTTTATATATTCGGGCTCGTTCATATACCTTCTGGAAAGGTCAAGGATCTCCTCGCTCATGGTGGCGGAGAACATTACCGTCTGTCTTTCATCGGGGATTTTGAGCATTATTGTCTCAATATCGTCCCTGAACCCCATATCAAGCATTTCATCGGCCTCATCAAGCACAACGTATTTTACGGTGCCCATCTTGAGAGTATGCCTTCTCATATGATCCATTACCCTTCCGGGAGTGCCTATAACTACCTGAACTCCCTTTTTAAGCGCGGCAATCTGCCTGTCTATGGGCTGGCCTCCGTATATGGGAAGGACCTTTACGTTTTCCATGTACTTAAGAAATTTTCTGAACTCCTCGCTTACCTGGATGGCAAGCTCCCTTGTGGGGCATAAAATAAGAGCCTGAAGCGCTTTGTCATCGGGGTCTATCATTTCAAGGCAGGGAAGGCCAAAGGCGGCGGTTTTTCCTGTGCCGGTCTGGGACTGGCCTATGACGTCACGCCCCTCCATTATCATTGATATAGCCTGCGACTGTATGGGCGTAGCTTCCTCAAAGCCCATATCCTTGACGGCGCGGACAAGCTCTTCCGATATATTCATTTCTTCAAATTTAAGATTTTCCATAGTATTCCTTTCGTTATCATATAGTCTTTATCCCGCAAATGAACCCATTATATCAGCGGAAGAAAAGTTTTTCAAGAAAAATATACATTTTTAAGCGCAAATTTTCGTAAAAATTGAACAAGCGCCATTAATTTTTTACATAACGCGGGTTTTGACAGCTTATATTTTTTAGTTTATAATGTACCTGTCGTATTTTGTAACAATTATTTAAAATTCTTAGAGGCAATTTGTAATAATTGGTTAATGTATTGGGATTGGAGAAACATTTATGCAGATCTTAAGGGCTATGCTTTTGGGGCTAATACAGGGATTTTCGGAATTTATGCCTGTCAGCAGCTCCGGAAACCTGTTTTTTTTCAGTAATCTGTTTAATATAGAGGCGTATACGCTTTCGTTTGATATACTTATGCACACCGCGTGCCTTGGAGCGCTGATATTTATTTATTTCAGGGATCTTCGGGCCATGTCGGAAAATCTTACTTCGCATTTCAACAAGATGGTCGCCGCAGGAATAGCTCCCGCGTTCGTGCTTTCGGTAATATTCCAGACAAAGATAGACGGCTTCTTTCTTTCGTCAAAAGCCATTGGCCTTTGCTTTATTTTCACCGGAGCCGTACTGTTTTATGAGACCATGTATTCGCCCGGCAAAAAGAAATTTAAAAATATGAACATTAAAGACGCCCTGATAATAGGAGCCTTTCAGGCCGTGGGCTGCATACCGGCCGTGTCCAGGACAGGTATGGCCGTCTGCGGAAGTCTCCAGAGAGGGTTCAACGGCAAGACAGCACTTAAATACGCCTATATTATGTCCATCCCCGCAATGCTTGGCAGGATATTCGCCGACCTGATGATGATATACAACAATACCGACAGCGCCGTCGTTGACGTATTCGGGGCAATACCGATGATACTTGGTTTCATTATGGCCTTTGGGGCGTCCGTCGTGGCTATCAGGCTTATGCAGAGAATAGCCGCAAGAGGAAAGTTCAGGCCATTTGCCTATTATCTTTGGGCGATGGGAATTATAACCCTCATAGATATGCTCGCGCTCAACAGGATATTTTAAAATGTTTCGCTCCCGTTCAGGTCTGTTTGGATCAGGGATATGGGCGAGAATTTTACATACATTATTCTTGACAATATCGTTTAATGTGTTAGAATATGTTTGTTATTATATATTTAAAGGCTGTGAAGGCGAAAAGTAGTCTGTATGGTTGTTCCCAGAGAGAAAGCGTCTCCGTGTTACGGTTGGCTGAAATCGCTTTTGTTTCAATTTGCAGATGAAGTTCGCGCCGGAGCCCGTCCGCTGAACATTGAAGTAGGCGAACGCGTTTTCCGCTCGTTACGCGGACACGCTGTTTAAAAGCAGTGTTGATAAGAGCCCGCTTTTTTGGCGGGAATCAGGGTGGTACCGCGGAAATATACCTTCGTCCCTTATTGTGGACGGAGGTTTTTTTGTATAACGAAAACTACCGGCTATGCCGGTAGTTCAAAGAAGCTTAAGCTATGAGGGGAAAAAATAAACCTCCTTTTGTATAATTGCAATAAG
>CAJFHC010000003.1 GCA_904378045.1 Candidatus Metalachnospira gallinarum
GGAAGGTCTTGCCCAAAGTCTTGTTACATCGGGTACAACGATACATACGGACTGTCCGGGTTTAACTATTTCCTCAAGTTTGGGGCTTCCGATGGGATTTTCGATAGCCTCTCTTATTATCTGTTCCTCTGTCTGTGTTGATTTTTCAAGCTCCGCAGGCTCAATGACTCTGAGAACGTCCTCCTCAGGATAGTCAAAATCTACCGTGCCTGTGCCGTACTTAAAAGTGTACTTTGCCATTAAATATGATCCTCCTTTATATTTTATATTGATAATTTACATAATAATATATAAATAATATTAACGCCTGTCATTCTATAATACAGTCTGCCATTTGGTTTGTCAACAAACTATATTTTCTTCATCCCTCTCAACGCCTTGTTTTATAGCTTATTTACATATCACAGGCTTTTATGCTCCTTATTTTTATATAAACAGGCTATATTTATATGGCCGGCGCACGAACCGCTTGAAAAACAGACACTCCTATCCCATCGGAGTTTTCCGCGTCGTCAATGCTTGACTGAAGCGCAGGTGTTTGCGGCATAAGGCATGATATATGTCTTGGGATGCTCATTGCCTGAAAGCTTCTTGGCAAGGGCAATGGCCTCATCCACATCCTTTGCCGTATGTATCTTGGTCTTCTTGAAAAGCGAAGCATCAAGGGATGAAACAAGTATAACATGGAAATCCTCGGCATACTGCGTGAGGAAGTAAGCCACGTTAAGTCCTATCGTGTAATTTGCTCTTGTGTATACCTCGCGGTCATAGGCGTTGTCAAAGTCGTGGAGCATTCTGTCCGTATCGGAACTTCCTACTCCCTCACGGCACTCCGAAACAACGATCATTACCGCGTTGGGATCCTTTTTAAGGACTCCCACGGAGTTGTTCATAGGTTTTGCGGCCGTCTGGTAAAGGTTGATATCCTTGGGATATCCCATACCGCAGGCGATTACCATATCTGCGGGCTCGTCAACAATGGCTCCGTCAAAGAGACGGCATTTTTCAACGGCTGCCGCATGGCTTAAGTGCATATCTCCGGCATAGCAGAAGTTGATCTTCTTATCCGGTCCTATAACTCCTGTGATGTTGAAATCGATTCCGACAAATCCCGCTGCCTGGAACATTTCTATACTTACGGGGTTATCCTCATATCTTCCGGGAGCGACAAGGGGATTCTGTCCGCTTCCTACTCCACCCTCGGCAAAATACTGGGAGTGGTTGTTCATTATGGTAGCCCTTCCGGCGATTCCGGGAAGAACGTATTTCCTTGAGCCTCCGAAGCCGGCGAGGAAGTGGAATACCGTTGAGCCGACGATGATCTTTTTGTCATAGCCCATAACGGTCTTGTTTACCCATATTTCGTTTCCTCTGAATGATGTTCCGACATACATAAGGTTTTCGTCGCAGTTATGGTCAACTACCTTTACCCTGTCGTAAATGTCCTTTCCGACAATGAGCGCATGCTCCTCGGGAGTCTGGAACTTATGAGTTCCAACGGCTGAAACGATAAGCATATTCTCGTCCTTTACTCCGATCGCCTCAAGTTTGGGAACAAGCACGGAAAGTATCTCCGCGGGTCTGCCCCACTGTCTTGTCATATCGGGAACAAGAATGCACACCGTATCCTCGGGTTTGATCATTTCCTCAAGTTTAGGCGTTCCGATGGGATTTTCAATAGCCTCTGTTATCTTTTCGATCTCCGCGCCCTCGGGAACCTCGATATGAGCGGGCTCGATGACCTTAAGGATATCCTCATCGGGGAAGGAAAAATCCATGTGCCCATCACCGTATTTAAAACTGAAATTTGCCATAAAAAAACTAACCTCCTCGTTTAAAGTCGTATTTTACAATTAATCCCCATAGATTTTCATCTAATAACCCAATGTCATAATAGCATTTTTATATAAAAAATGCAATATATCAGGATTAATATTATACAACTTTTTTCAAAACGCGAAGATTAGCGCTGTTTATAGCTTATGTTGTCCGACAACAATTATCTTTCCTCACTTTTTCTGTGCACAAATCCGGCAGAGATCATTCCAAGGGCAGCCCCGGCAATCACGTCAAACGGATAATGGACAAGAAGGTATACTCTGGAGAAGCCCATAACCGCCGCGCAAAGAAGCAGTCCGCGGCCTTTTTTCTTGTCTGACAAATAGAGGCTGTAGGCCGCCGCGAAAGCCGCCGCCGTATGCCCCGACGGGAAAGAATAATCCTTCGGTTTGTCTATGGAAATGACCATTCCGTGGGCGTCGTTGGGCCTTACCCTTTTGACGGAAGGCTTGATTATGAGGTTGCATACCGAAGCCTCAACTCCGAGGGAAAAAATCATCAAAAGTCCGGCTCTCCTTTTTTCTCCGCCCATGGCTATGAGAGCGAAGGCGACTGCGAACCATATTATGCCGTAGTTTCCCGCGGACGATATTTTCCTCATCACCCTGTCCAGAAACTCGCTGCGCATATTGTCGTTGATGAATCTAATAGTTTTGTCGTCAATATTGAATATAAATTCCATAACCTTCTCCTCCCTCCATGTAACCTCCGTATAAAGGCGGCTTTAAGCCGTTATATTTTTCTTAACGGCACACTTCGTCGCTTCCCGCTCCCGTGCTGCTGTCGATTATTTTAGCCACCTGCCTTACGGCGTCGTCTATTATTGCCGGAAGGGAATCCGCAGACACGCCTGCGACTCTCAGTCCGCATTTGTTCAGCGGTATGAGCACCTTTATCGCCGGGCTTTCGCTTATGGCGTTGGCCATTGCCGGAGTAAGCTCCCCAAACATGGAATTGGCCGCTACTATTCCGATGCTTCCTACTATTATATCCGCCCTTTTAGAGTTGAAAATGACGGCGTTCTCTCCCGTGGCGATATTTTTCGCTCCGGCCTTCATCATTCCCATCGTCGCCATGGCGTTTATGCCGACGGCCATTATCTCGTGTCCTTCGTCTATGCCGGCCCTAAGCTTCTCTATTATGACTCTTCCTATTCCGCCGCCCTGGCCGTCCACTACCATAATTACCATATAAAACAGTCCTCCAATCCAAAAAATAAAAAAAACGGAAGCCGAATTACAGCTTCCGATGTTTTCAAACAAACTCCGAGAGTTTCGCGCAAAACAAAAATGGGAGTTATAGGGCTCGAACCTATGACCCTCTGCTTGTAAGGCAGATGCTCTCCCAGCTGAGCTAAACTCCCACTTTTATAAAAAGAATATTAAGAAAAATGACCGGTAAGGGAATCGAACCCTTGTTTCAGCCGTGAGAGGGCCGCGTCTTGACCGCTTGACCAACCGGCCAGGATCGATAGCGGAGGGGGGATTTGAACCCTCGACACCACGGGTATGAACCGTGTGCTCTAGCCAACTGAGCTACTCCGCCGAATCACTGAACAAGCATTATTATACATGCTCCATCGCCATTTGTCAACAACTTTTTTAACTTTATTTTTACTTTTTTTAAAATTAATTATTGTCGACTTTAAAAACGATCTCATCCGGCATTACGAGCCCCAGCTGCTCCCTCGCTATTTTCTCTATATATTCATCCGTACTGTAGTACTCCATCTGGTTGCTGTATTCTTCTTTTTTCTGTTTTTCTTCTTCTATCTGCTTTTCGAGATCCTCCACCTGTCCTCTCAGAAGGACGTATGTATTGAGCTGTATGGCCACGTTTACAACGACGCAGACGCTGAGCGCCAGAAGTATGACGGCCACGAATCTGGAGGTACCCGATCTTTTTGTCTTTTCCTTTTTGACCTTTTTCCGATCCGGCATTTTTAAAACCTCATTTTTTCCTCCGCTCTTTTAAGCGGAGCTGATCCTTTAGTCCTGTTACTTTAATTTTTGCATAAACGCCGCTCAAATGCAACACTTTTTTTGAACAAACCTTCGCCGAGCCTATTATTTTTATGATCGGAGGCGACAGGAGAAGCCATAAAAGCCTTAACGGCGTCAGCATTATTTCCGTCAGGAGAAAAACCGCCGCCTTAATGAGCCCCAGCGCAGTCCGCAGGGCTTTTTTGACAAATCCGCCCAGAGTAAGGCCGTAGAGGAACATACCGAAGAAAAAGGCAAATATGTCAAAAAGCCTTATCTCCGCCCTGTTCCTTTCCAAAAGAAAAAGGAAAAAAAGTATGACGACCGCCGCCCAGTAAATTATATCTCCGGCGCAGACGGCCGCTCTCGAATGAGGGAAGCACTCCCTCACCGCCTCTATTATATCATAGAGCACGCCTGCGGCGCATCCCGCTAAAAAAACCGATAAAAACAGCTCCGCCTGCTCGCCGATGGAAAGTATCAAAGTGTCACGCCTCCCGCCTATTTGAATATCCTGCCGAACAGGAATCCTCCTCCCGGCTGTCTCTCCCCGCCGCCGTAATCCGCCGCGTCTATGGAGCCTTCTATCCTGAGCAGCCCCTCGTCAAGATCCAGCCTGCTTATGTGCAGTCCTTCTCCCCTGACGGTGAGCGTTCCCAGATCGGTCTCCGCGGTGACGCTTTCCTCGTCAAAGGACAAAACATCCGTCACTCCGGTGATGGTGAGCCTGCTCCTTTCCTCAAGTAAGATCCTGTGTCCCGGCACGGGGCCGGAAGTGCCGTTGGCCATAAATCGTCCCTCCGTCCTTAAGACTGTTCAAAGTCCAGAAATGTTTTAATAAATAAAATAAAAAAGAGCCTATAATAATATATAGACTCAAAGCAATTTGTATTACCGTTTATGTCCGTCCGTATTACTGGACGCTTCTGTACATGGCGGCGGCCGCTTCCTTCTTCTGTGTCTCGCTTATGTCGAGCACCTCGACTTTGGTGGAGCCGGAGCCGAATTTTATTTCTATTATGTCCCCGACCTTTACCTCCGAGCCGGCCTTAGCCACTTTTCCGTTTATGGTGACCCTTCCGGCATCGCAGGCTTCGTTGGCCACCGTTCTTCTTTTTATTATCCTTGAAACCTTGAGATATTTGTCAAGTCTCATTTCCTTCACCTCTAAAAAAAGCCGCCCTGTTTGATAAAAGGACGGCCTTGGTCTGATGCTAAATCAAAATTCAAAAAATCAAGCGTTGATAGCGTCTTTTAATGCTTTTCCGGCTTTGAATCTGGGAGCCTTTGAAGCTGCGATGGGCATGGGAGCGCCTGTCTGGGGGTTACGTCCCTCACGAGCAGCTCTTTCAGCGACATCGAATGTTCCGAAGCCGACAAGCTGAACCTTACCGTTCTTTGTAAGTTCCTCTGTAACAACATCCTCAAACGCTTTTAAAGCCTTTTCTGCGTCCTTTTTGCTTAATTCAGCCTTCTCAGCCATTGCCGCAACTAACTCAGTCTTGTTCATTTTTCGTCCTCCTCAATGTAACTAAAATTTATTTCATCTGCAGCCGATCGTACATCCGGTTTTAAAAGCCACACTACGGCCTTTCCCGACATAACCTTCAGTTGTATATTCTCATTCTTCAGCTGATGACTCAATATATTCAAATCTATTTATAAACTGTTCTGTGGCTTTTGTCAAGGAAAACTCGGCATTTAATTGCATTTTCCTTGAAATGTTCACCATTTTGAGCATCACCTCTCCAAATTTTTCCTCAAGTTCCTCCGCCGGCGCCCCCGGAAGGGCTTTTATCTCCTCCGCTAAAGCCTCCGCGTCCTCGTAGGCGGCGTCTTCTTTCGCCATATCCATACCGGCGTTTTCGGCCTTGAACAGCACTTTCTCGGCTCTCATAAGGGCGGGCAGCGTCTTTGGTATGGCCCTGAGGACTTCGGTCTGGGTGGAATAGCCTTTTTCAGCCTTTTTCCTGTCCTCCCATTTTCCAAGGAACGTCTCGCCGTTAAAGGCTCCATCCTGTTTGAAATCGTCGGCTCCCTCACCGCCGAATATATGCGGGTGCCTGCTTACCATTTTGCCGCTTATGCCGTTTATTACGTCATCTATATCAAAGTCACCGGCTTCTTTTGCCATTCTCGCCTGGAAAACGACCTGAAAAAGCAGATCCCCCAGCTCCTCGCAGAGTTCGGTCTTGTCCCCGTCGTTGATGGCCTGCACCACCTCGCAGGCTTCCTCTATGATGTAGCGTCTCATGCTTTCTGGAGTCTGTCGTCTGTCCCAGGGGCATCCTCCTCCCCCTCTCAGCGTGTCCGTTATTTTCAAAAGTCTCTCAAAGCTGTCGCTCATACTATCACCTCTTTCTTTCAATATAATAGCATATAAAGCTCGGACAAAAAAGCCCCGTCAGCCTTTTCACCTCCATATTCCCAAAAGCATGCCCCCTGCCAAAATCATCCGAAGTTTGTCTCAAACGCTTATTTTTCCTCAATTTAAGGCCTGTCTGATATAATTTTTAATTGCCATACAAAATCTATTATAGTATAATTACTTAAGTTGACTTGTTTATTAATAATTTCGACTTTTATAAATTTGTGATAGGAAGGTTATGCCATGTTTAAAATTTTAAGAAAAAAAGAACTTAATCCTTCAGTTACGTTGATGGATATTGAGGCTCCCCTTATCGCCAGAAAGGCCAAAGCGGGACAGTTTATTATCTTCCGTGTGGACGAGGAGGGCGAGCGTATCCCCCTGACCATCGCCGACACGAACAAGGATACCGGAGCCGTGACGATCATATTCCAGAAGGTCGGACTCTCCACGGAGCTTCTTGCCAAAAAGAACGAGGGAGATTATATTCTTGACTTTGTCGGCCCCTTGGGCGCTCCCACTGAGCTTGACGGTCTCAAGAGGGTAGCCGTTGTCGGAGGAGGCGTGGGCTGCGCCATCGCTTTTCCCCAGGCAAAGACGCTTTTCACGACCGGCCGCGAGGTAGACGTTATAGCCGGATTCAGAAACAAGGATCTTATCATCCTTGAGGACGAGATGCGTGCCAACAGCACAAATTACTATATTATGACCGACGACGGCTCATACGGCGAAAAAGGCTTCGTAACGGACAAGCTCAAAGAGCTCATTGAGGCCGGAAACAAGTATGACGCCGTAATCGCTATCGGCCCCATCCCCATGATGAAGTTCGTTTCACTTACCACAAAGCCCTACGGCATAAAGACCATCGTAAGCCTTAACCCCATCATGGTTGACGGCACGGGTATGTGCGGCGGATGCAGGGTCACCGTCGGCGGAAAGATCAAATTCGCCTGCGTTGACGGCCCCGACTTCGACGGACATCAAGTTGACTATGACGAGCTGATGAACAGAAACGCCGCCTATAAGGCTCAGGAACAGGAAACGGAAAAAACTCATATATGCAGAATGGAAGCTCTCGCGAACGAGCTTATAAAATAAGGAGGACTTGACAGTGGCAAATATGGCTATGGAAAAAACTCCGATGCCCGAACAGGCGCCGGATATTAGAAATAAAAACTTTAAGGAGGTCACCCTCGGTTATACGGAGGAGATGGCCGTCAACGAGGCTAAGCGCTGTCTCAACTGTAAAAATATGCCCTGCGTGGCCGGATGTCCAGTAAACATACATATCCCCGCCTTCATCTCAAAGGTTGCCGAGGGCGATTTTGAGGGGGCTTACAGGGTCATCGCAGAGACTAACGCCCTTCCCGCCATCAGCGGACGAGTATGTCCCCAGGAGACCCAGTGCGAGATGCACTGCGTAAGAGGAATAAAGGGCGAGCCCGTTGCCATCGGACGCCTTGAGCGTTTTGTAGCCGACTGGTATATGGAAAACGTAAAAGTCGAAACGGTTAAGCCTGAAACAAACGGCATTAAGGTGGCCGTTGTCGGCTCAGGCCCTTCAAGCCTTACATGCGCCAGCGACCTTGCGAACGCCGGATATCAGGTGACGGTATACGAGGCGTTCCACACTGCCGGAGGAGTGCTTGTTTACGGCATTCCCGAGTTCAGGCTTCCCAAATCCATCGTTCAGCACGAGGTCGAAGGTCTTATCGCCCGTGGAGTTGAGGTCAAGACGGATATGGTAATCGGCAAGGTGCTTACCATTGACGAGCTTTTTGAAATGGGCTATAAAGCCGTATTCATCGGTACGGGAGCCGGCCTTCCCTCATTTATGGGCATCGAGGGCGAGGCTCTCGCCGGAGTTTATTCAGCCAACGAGTACCTCACAAGGATTAACCTTATGAAAGCCTACAGGGAAGACTATGACACGCCCGTCAAAAAGAGCAGGAACGTGGCCGTTGTCGGCGGCGGAAACGTGGCTATGGACGCGGCAAGATGCGCGAAGCGTCTCGGAGCGGAAAACGTATATGTCGTTTACAGACGTTCCGAAGAAGAAATGCCCGCAAGAAACGAGGAGATCCACCACGCTAAGGAAGAGGGCATTGAGTTCCACCTTCTCAACAATCCTACAAGGATCATCGGCGACGGACAGGGCGGCGTAAAGGCTATGGAGTGTATAAAAATGGAGCTTGGCGAGCCCGACGATTCCGGAAGGCGCAGACCAATCGAAGTAAAGGGAAGCGAATTCGAGCTTGAGGTCGACACGGTCATCATGGCTCTCGGAACGTCTCCCAACCCTCTCATCAGAACAACAACTCCCGGCATCGAGGTCAACCGTCATGGCTGTCTTGTTGTAAACGAGGACACCATGCAGACAAGCCGCGAGGGAATTTATGCCGGAGGCGACGCCGTTACCGGAGCCGCTACGGTTATACTCGCTATGGGAGCCGGCAAAAAAGCCGCTGCCGCCATCGACGAGTATCTTAAATCAATGAAATAAGTCACGATGAACCGCCGGTCTAAACCGCCGGCAATCCATCAGGCAGTCATCTTAATATATGATTTCCATCCCCGGAGCTCAAAACTTCGGGGTTTTGATTTGTTTCTCATTTTGCTCCTTTATTACATACATTTAACATAATTCCGCAAACTAATTTAACGTTGATAATATATAATCAGACTGTCAAATTTTAAGGAGAGAGGAAAAATGAAGAAAGCCCTTGTGGATCTTGGTTCAAACACCATCAGACTTTCCGTCTACAAAGTGTATGAGGACGGCAGCTTTTCTCTGCTGTTTTCGGAAAAAGAGACGGCCGGTCTTGTAAACTATATATCCGATAAACGTATGTCCGTGGAAGGCTTCGATAAGGCCTGCGACGTAATATTTGATTTCAAGCGTCTTACCGCCCAGTTCGATATCCGCGATCTTAACATTTTTGCTACCGCCTCACTCAGAAATATAGTAAACAGGGACGAGGCCGTAGCATATATTAAGGAAAAAACAGGCGAGGACGTAAATGTCATTTCCGGCAAGGAGGAAGCCCGTCTCGGTTATTACGGAGCCCTGACCGGAGCCGATCTTGACAGTGGAATAATTTTCGACATCGGCGGCGGCAGTACGGAAATCGTGAACTTTGAGAACAAGCAAATACTCTTCGCCGACAGCTACGATATAGGTTCGCTTAATCTTTTCACCGGTTTTGTAAAAAACATATGGCCCACTGAGCAGGAACAGAAAAACATAAAGGCAAGAATAACGGAAGCTCTTTCACCGGCAGTTTTTGATAAACCGGCCGAAACCATATGCGGCATCGGCGGCACAAACCGCGCTCTGCTTTCCCTTGCCAACGCCTATTTCAAAAAGCCCGCCGGAAACAGGGCGATTACAAGCGCCGAATTTAAACAGCTCAAAAAAATGATACTCAAAAAAGACGATCTTGCCAAAAAGATGATACTTAAAAACTGCCCCGACCGTATCCATACCATCATTCCCGGTATGCTTGTCACCAACGAGATTGCCAAAAAATTAGGGGCTAAAAACATTATCATAAGCAGATATGGAGTAAGAGAGGGATATTTGTGCCAAAAAATGATTTGAAATACGACCTCAGCTACACCCAGAACCGTGAGCTGAGCTGGCTTAAATTTAATAAACGAGTGCTTGAGGAGGCGACTGACAAAAACACGCCTCTTATGGAAAGGCTGAAATTCCTCGCCATATTTTCTAACAATCTCGACGAGTTTTTCATGGTGCGGGTCGGCAGTCTGCACGATCTTTCCCTTATGACTCCGGACGATATAGACAACAAAAGCGGCGATACGCCGGCCGAGCAGCTTGCCGCCATATTCGACGAGGTAAAGCCGCTCATAAAATACAGGGACGAAATATACAGCGGACTCTGCCACGAGCTTGAACATTACGGCATCGCTGATCTGAAGTATTCCGAGCTTTCAAAAAGCGAAAAGAAATTTGTCGAAAACTATTACCGGCTTTACATCGCTCCCGTGCTCTCGCCCCAGATCATCGACAAGAGCCACCCCTTCCCCCATCTGAAAAATAAGGCTCTGTACGCCGCGGCCGTGCTTAAGAGCGGAAACAGGGAGCTTCTTGGCATTATCGGCGTGCCCGATACGGTGGAGCCCATTCTGAGGATAGAAAACGGCGGAAGATATATAAGGGCGGAGGAGATCATTTCCGCCCATATAAACGACTATTTCGGCACATTCAAGCCGGAGCACCACGCCGTCATATCCGTCACCAGAAACGCCGATCTGACCATTGACGAGGAAAATTTTGACGAGGAGAACTACGACTATCGTTCATATATGTCGGCTTTACTAAAAAAGAGGGATCGCCTTGCCCCCGTCAGGCTGGAAATACAGGGCAAGAAGAGCGAGCTTGCCCATATGCTGGCCGAAAGGCTCGGCCTCGGCGAGAATCAGGTGTTTTACTGCTCCTGTCCTCTCAAGACAAACTATATTTTCGGTCTTAAGGACTTTGACAGTTCTCTTTATTACGATGAGTTCACGCCGGCACGCCCGTCCTATATAGAGAGCGGACGATCGCTTATCAGGCAGATAATGGACAAAGATCTGTTCCTGTTTTATCCTTATCACTCAATGCAGACGTTCATCGACCTGCTTAAGGAGGCTTCCGTCAGCCCCGACGTCATATCCATAAAAATAACGATCTACCGGCTCGCCTCTAACTCCGCCGTGGCTAAAAGCCTGTGCAAAGCGGCCGAAAACGGCAAGGAAGTCACGGTGCTCGTGGAACTGAGGGCAAGGTTTGACGAGAAAAACAACATCGAATGGGCAAAACAGCTTGAGGAGTCGGGATGCAACGTCATCTACGGAATAGAAAACTTCAAGTGCCATTCCAAAATCTGTCTTATAACATTAAAGAACAAAAACTCTTTCTCATATATAACTCAGATAGGAACGGGAAACTACAACGAAAAAACCGCCGGAACATATACGGATTTTTCCCTTATGACCGCCAATGCCGAAATAGCCGCCGACGCTTCAAACTTCTTTAAAAATATGCTCATCGGCGAGCTTTACGGGAGCTATTCCGAGCTGCTTGTCGCTCCTTCGACAATGAGAAGCTCCATCATAAGACTTATTGAAGCCGAGGCTTCCAGGGGCGAAAACGGAAGAATAATAATCAAGGCCAATTCCATAACCGAAAGAAAGCTCATCGACAAACTGGCCGAAGCGTCCCAGAAGGGCGTAAAGATACATCTAATAATAAGGGGCATATGCTGTCTTGTGCCGGGCGTTCCCGGAAAGACGGAAAATATAACAGTGACCAGCATCGTCGGCAGATTCCTTGAACATTCAAGAATATATATGTTCGGCAGCGGCGAAAACTCAAGAATATATATATCCTCGGCGGACATAATGACGAGGAACCAGTCCCGCAGGGTCGAGATCGCCTGTCCCGTATACGACAGTCATATAAAGGATTTTATCACCCAATATGTACACCTGCTCATAAACGATAACGTGAAATCAAGGACTCTCCTTCCCGACGGAAACTATGTAAGGCCGATCGTCGGCGAGGGTTCCAAGCGAGTTGACGCCCAGCGGTACTATATAGACAATCCTCCGTTCATAGGAAGCGACGAGCCGGAGAAAAAAACTTTCTTCGATAAAATAAAATTTTTATTCGGAAAATGACAAATAAAAAACACAGCCGTAACGGATAAAATTCCGTAACGGATGTGTTTTTTTAGCTATTACTGTGGGATATGTATTTATTTTCCCTTGCCCACGTTGGATTTAATGCTCTCGGCAAGGCCGTAGGCGTGCAGTATGTGCATCCTCATGGCGGCCTCCGCTCCGGCGGAATCGCCCTTCTTTATGAACTCAAGTATCATCTTATGGTCGTTGACCGTGTAATCCACCACTTCTTCGCTGACACGCCTGAAAATGCTTGACATATCCATTCCGGCGAATATGACCGGAAGTATCTTTATGATAAACTCATTTTTTGTCGCCCTGGAAATGGCATAGTGGAATTCGATATCGTATTGAGTGCGCTTTTCCACGTCATAGAGATTCTGATTTATAAGCTCGTCGATGCGGCAAAGCTCCTCTATATCCTCCTTTGTCGCCCTCAAAGCCGCGTAGCTGGTCATAGTCGGCTCAAGCATTATCCTTGTCTCAAAGAAGTCCATTCCGTTTATGGCCAGATTGTCAAGGTCGCTCAGACCATAGTCCTCGTTCAGCTCGCTGTTGTCGGCCACAAAGGTGCCCTTGCCCCTTTTTATTTCCAGCACGTTATGTGCTATGAGAAACTTGACAGCCTCCCTCAGCGTCGTGCGGCTTACGCCAAGCTCGCTGGAAAGTTCATTCTCGTTCGGCAGTTTGTCTCCTATGTTGAATTTCTTATCAACGGTTATCATTTTTAATATCTGGTCAGCTACCTTCTCGGACAGCATTTGATTCATCTTTACCATTTACTTATTTACCCCTCCCGAAAATTTACAAAACTTTCCTAAGTTTCCGCAGATCCTCAATATAGATTTCCTCAAGGCTTCTGTTATATATCACAGCCGCCGGATGATACAGCGGAAACAGTCTCCTGTCACCGACGGAAATAAGTTTTCCGTGAACGCCTCCTATGGAAGCTCCCGAGTTACCGGTCACCGCCCTCAGTGGAGTATTCCCCAAAGTAACGATGAGCCGGGGAGATACAGTCCCGATCTCTTCCATAAGAAACGGTATAAAAAATTCCAGTTCGCAGACGTTCGGCGGCCTGTTAACAGGCTTGCCGGTTTTCCCGCTCTGCCTTGCCGGTCTTATTTTGACCGTGTTTGTAATATACAGCTCTTTTCTGTCAAGACCCGTCATTTCCAGAAAAGAATCAAGATTTTTTCCGGCCTTCCCGACAAACGGGCGTCCGAGTCTTTCCTCCTCGCTTCCCGGAGCCTCGCCGATAAGCATAAGCCGGGCGTTTGGGCTTCCCTCGCCAAGGACCGGCTTTTTATCCGGAAAAGCCCTTTCGCAGGCCGATATTATTCTTTCACTCAATGATTCTGTCATACTTCTCCGGGGCATAACAGGCTTTGATTTCCTCAAGCCTCCATCGCCCGCCTTCCCTCCTGCCAATGTCGATGTCCAGCAGATCGCCCTTTCTTATAAGCCCCATCACCGAGGCGTCAAAGAAAAGCCTTATAAAATATCCGCCGTCCAGTCTGTCAAGCACGGCCGAGTTTTCCGAAAACAGTTCCGCGACCCTGAACAGTCCGCTGTCCTTCTCGGCGGGAGAACTGTTCCTTTTTTCCCTGTACCTGTCAAAATCTATTATACAGGGTATTTTTGAAATAATAAAGCTATTGTTCAATGTCATAATGTTCTTTTTAAGGTGCATAAGCCTGGCGCTTTCGTACTTTACCCTTCTGTCTATCATTTTGAAAGCGTCGTACTCGGAACTTCCCGTAAGTGTGTCCGAAAGCCTCACGAACTCATCCGCCGACGGATAGAAAGCGTCTATGACGCTGTTTTCCTCCATGCATACCTTGTCGGGCAGCCATCTCATAAAATATCCTGTAAAAAACTTCGTCGCGCCAAAGTTTACGAGGGCGGCCTTCCTTTTTCGGTACTCGCTAAAATATTTCGCGCACCTCAGCTTTACGGCGGCCTCTTCCGGCGGGTAGCATCCCGAGATTATCTCCCCATATGTCTCAAAAATGTCCTTTTCCTCAACTATCATCGTCATCAGCTCCGTATAATCAAATATACTTAATTATTCCCGAAGCCGTCTTTTTTATGACTCAAAATCCCGCAAACGATAAATCCGCAAACCAAACCGGCCAAAAGTCCGCCGGCATGTCCGAAGTTATCCACTCCCGGAGTAAGAACACCCATACCTATCTCAAAAACAACTATGACAAGCATTGTCATATAGTCTATGCCGCCAAGTCTCTGCCCCGATTTTTTAAGTATCACAAGCAGGGCTCCAAGCACTCCGAATATGGCCGCCGATGCTCCGACGCCAAAGCTGCCACCATTGAGCGCCGCCGACATCAGCCCTCCGCAAAGGCCGGAAACAAAATAGACCGGCAAAAAATACTTTCCAAAATATTTTTCAAATCTTGAACCGTATATAAAAAGGAAAAACATATTCGCCAGAATATGCTCCCATCCGGAATGGATAAACATATAGGTGAATAATCTGTAATACTGTCCCCTGGAAAAAATGAGCTCCGCGTTTACGCCAAACCGGCTGATAAACTCATTTTCCAGTCCCAAAAAATACTGGATCAGAAATATGACCGTGTTGACCGCTATCAAAACGGACGCGAATACCGGAAACCTGTCCGACGGCCTTATGGCGGCCTGCTCGAATTTTTCCCGGCTTATTTCACCGACGGATCTTTCCCTGTCCTCCGCTTCGCTTTCAAGGGCGTCCCTAACGCTTTTTTCTATGCCGAATACCCGGTCTGGCTGTCCTTTGCCGAATGTCAGAGTCTTTCCGTCGGTCATCCACCAGATATTATGTACCCCATTCTGTCTCAGGCTGTCCCTGCCGTCGATAAATTCTTGCGCGGCTCCATCCGGCGAATAGAGTACATTCACGCAGACCGCGTTATTGAGTATGTCCCTGTTCTTTTTCAGCACGCTTTCGGCCACGGCGGTCATGAATTTTTCATAGCTTTCCGGCTCAACCGAGGAAAAATCCGCCAAAGAAACGATATATACAACCGGACACTCGTCCTTTATGAAAACAGCCGCGGCGCCGTTTCCTCCGCCAATAAGCTCAAAATGCCGTCCGGACAGAACGGCCGCCGTTTTCTTCAAAAATTCGTCAAACAAAGGCATCAACTCCGTCCCTGCCGAATCAAGCGCGACTCGGCAAAAGTTTTGACTGTTTAAAATGCATAATTCTTATCGAGGATTTTTCTGGCAATAACTACGTTTTATTGCTAAAATATTAAGTTTACTCATAATTTACAATAAAATATAACAAATTTCAGCAAATTATTCTAAATTTAATTATATTAACTAACTATCTTTTTGTCAAGATATCTTGTTCTCATAACAAAAGACCGGCAACAATGAGCGCCGCTACGCCGGGCAAACCGAGAAATCCGGTCACCGCCGCCGTCACCGGATTAATGCCCACATTGACTGCCGGAAAAAACACATTTAAAGCGTATACCGCCGCCATCCCCAGAACAGCTCCCGCCAGAAACCGCAGAAGCCATCTTATCGGACGCGCCAAAAGCATAAGCGCCGCGGCGGCCACGCATATAATTATCATTGCCGTTATAAAAACCGTTCCGTCCATACCGCTCCCTCCTTAAGCCGTTACGCCGTCAAAGCCTTCCGCCGTCAGGCCGCACCCCTTGGCCTTTTGCAGAAAATAATTATACTTGCTGTTGAGAGCCGATATTTCATATATATAACTGTCGATCAGGGCGGCGTCGGTTGCCATCTCAAAATTGCTTCTGGCAGCCTCAAGCTCGCCCTTTATCCTTTCTATGGCCGCTATTATTGCCTTTCCTTCCCTTATCATTTCCGTTTCGGCGCTTCGTTTCACAACCCGTTCCTCCCTTTGTGCATAATTTTGTCTATCCACAAACAATATATGCAAAAGCAGGGAAATTATACAGGCTGTCAATATTTAAAGCCAGACTTTTCGATATGGGTAAGACAATATCTTGCAGCGATTCCGGTTATCACGCCCATTACGACTCCGGAAATAATCAGCACCGGCAAATAATAAAACAACCCCGGCGTATTGAGCACCGCCGCGGCCACTCCGATCTGCGCTATGTTATGGGCTACTCCTCCCAAAACGCTGACGCCGATAATGCCCGACGATTTTATTTTCTTCGCCAGAACCATAATGATGAAGCTCACTCCGGCTCCGGCTATGCTGTATAAAAATCCTGAAAACCCGCTGAAAAGCAAGGCCGATATTACTACCCTTATGACGTTTATTCCAAGCGCCGCCTTCGCTCCCATAAAATACAGGGCGATAAGCACAATGACGTTGGCGAGTCCAAGCTTTACTCCCTGAACCGGCACCGGCGGCGGAAACAGCGATTCCACATATCCCATCAATATCGCCAAAGCGGCGAAAACTCCGTAAAAAGCGACTTTTTTACTCATATATCCTCCAATTGCCGCTGCTGACCGCGGCCTTTTTATTTAATACGTCATATTTTCAGACTATTTTTATGATAACCTTATGAGGCAGGCATACGATAGTCTCGCCCTTCATATTTACGGGCTTATGATCCACGCATACTCCGTCCCGGCAGTCCGCGTCCACGCAGTCGGCGTATCCGTCCTCTATTACGATATCGTTATATCCGTATTCCGTTTCTACCCGAATTTGCGTGTCTTCATCAAGCGGCAGGCGGGCGTATTCCGTGTCGTCGGTTATAACGACGGCATATTTCCCCTCATCGTCCGGCGTAAATACACCGCTAAAATAGAGCCCAAGTCCAACGGCAAGTATCGCTATAATAATTATAATGTCAAATTTCTTCATAAATTTCTCTCTCCGATTGCTATTGAAAAAATAACCAAAGTAGTACATAATATATTATACACTTTTTAAGGAGAAAGAAAATGAAAAAATTATTTTTATCCGGATTGATATTTCTTTGCTGTATGTTCACCACATCCTGCTCGCAGGAACCCGTGGACGGCACAAGGTTTCTTTTTAATACCATCTGCACCCTGACCGTATATTCCGAGGAAAATCCCGACGAAAGCGCCGAGGAAATAATTGAGGGCGCCTTTGACCTATGCGAGGAATATGAAAATATGTTCAGCCGCACCATAGAAGGCAGCGACATCGACCGCATAAACAACTCAAACGGCCAGCCTGTGGAGGTCTCTCCCGACACGGCGGATATCATTGGCGAGGCAGTGCGTTACGGCGAAATTTCCGGCGGAGCCTTTGACATAACGACCGCCCCTCTGTCAATACTTTGGGATTTTGAGGGCGACGCTCCTTCGGTGCCCCCGGCCGGCGAGATAGAAGAGCTGCTGAAAACGGTTGATTACACAAAAATCAGGGTCGAAGGCAGCACAGTTACCCTTGAGCCCCCAGCCAAAGCCATTGATCTTGGCGCCATCGCAAAGGGCTATATAACCGACAGACTGGTGGAGTATCTTACCGATAACGGAGTGACGTCGGCCATCATTTCCCTCGGAGGAAATATATACGCCATCGGCACATCGGACGGCAGGCCGTTCCGAATCGGCGTTCAGGATCCCGCGGGAGAAGGCGGAGCCATCCTCGGTTATGTTGAGATCTCAAACAAATCCGTTGTGACATCCGGTGACTATCAGCGCTTTTTTGTTCAGGACGGCAAGGTATATCATCACATACTCGATCCCGAAACAGGCTATCCTACAGATAACGGACTTGCTTCCGTCACCATTATTTCCGACAGATCCACCGATGGAGACGCTCTCAGCACCTCCTGCTTTGTTCTTGGTCTGGAAGACGGTATGGAACTGGTAAACGGCATTGACGGTGTTGAAGCCATATTCGTAGATCACGACGGAAATATGTATTTCTCGGACGGCTTTGGAACCGGTATGGAATTTGTTCAGGCATGATAATATAGGCTTCCCCAAAAGCGGGAAGCCCGTTTTTTATCTGTGTTTCACGTTTCCATCGGTTTCCCGTTGGTATGTAAAACCGTTGATAATGTAAAACCGTTGGTATGTAAAACCGTTGGTATGTAAAAAAACTGTTGACAAGAACCTTTGTATTATGTATAATATTCGTTGTGTGAAACGATAAGCCCAGATAGCTCAGTCGGTAGAGCAGAGGACTGAAAATCCTCGTGTCACTGGTTCGATTCCGGTTCTGGGCACTCACAAAACGAGACGGACAGCAATGTCCGTCTTTTTCTTTTGTTATTATTCCGCCGCAATAACACCTTATTTTTTTCTTATGGGATGACGAATGACTGTTTTCCATTTTTCTGGGACGACTTTTCTCGCGTCCGACAAATATATTTCGTGATGCAGGCGCTTGTCGGATATGTCGTTTTCGTAACCGTTTTCCTCCAAATACTTATCCATCAGTTCCACGCTCTCTGATTCACTGTCAAAGGCACCAATATGCATTATCTGCACGCAGAGCCCCTCGTTCACGGTTATAAATTCAGCGGATGAGCAGTCGATCTTTTTCTTTTCGGCGGCTGTTTTTACCGCCCACTCAAAATCATCCTTTTTAATGAAGTCAGGCAGGCGAATAACGGAAATCCAGTTGAACCTGTCTTTTTTGTCATAATCTATGCCTTTTACGCCATCCTGCCACCAAAATCCTTCAAGCGGAGGCACGACATAGTCAAAAAAGCCTTCTATCCTCCGATCGGTCTTATAACTCATTTTTAAAGTATACGCCACGGCGTACAAAACGCCTATCGCTTGTTTATACGCTCCGTTTTCTTCATTAGGGTCTCCCTTTCCCCTCACCGCGATATAATTCATCGGCGGAACATCTATGATCTCCGGACGTTTTTTCGGCATATAAAATTCTTTATACTCCTTTTTAAAATCAAAAGCCATGTCACTCTTCACCTCTTTTTATGTGATTCCGGTGTTTTCATTATATATTGCTTACCGTTTTTTCGCAATAAAAAAGCTCCGGATAAATCCGGAGCTTTCTCTCGCAAAGTTGATAGCTTAAATTACTTCTTCTCAACAACGATACCTTTCTCGATATACTCTTTGATTGTAGCGTCGTCGTATCCGATTGATTTAAGAACTTCTGTAGAATCCTCACCAAGTTTGGGTCCTCTTCCACGTCCTTCTTCTTCCTTAAGCATAGGATCAACTGTGAATTTGATAGGTGTTCTGATGTAGTAGATGTTCTTTCCATCAGGAGTTGCTTTCTTGAAGATAGAGTCGTTAGCCCACATCTGAGGGTCGTCAGCAAGCTCTGCCATAGTCTGAACTCTCTCGAAAGGAAGGTCGAGTTTTGTAAGGAGTTCATCCCACTCGTCAAGAGTCTTCTGAGCCATGTAGGGCTCAAGAGTTGCAACGAGCTCAGGAATGTTGTTAAGCATAGCTGCGTATGTAGCGAATCTCTCGTCCTCAAGGATCTCGGGAGCGTTAAGACCTTCTTTAACGAATTTAGGGAACCAGTTGTCATACTGAATAAGAGCAAGCTGGATCCATCTGTCGTCTTTTGTCTTGTATGTTGTACATACAGCACTGTTTGTCTTTGTTCTTGAAGCGGGAAGCTCTGAGCCGTAGTCTTTAGCACCAAGCATCCAGTTAAGGCCGTAAGCAGCAGCGTCAAGAAGTGAAACTGTTACTCTCTCGCCCTTGCCTGTCTTAGCCTGTTTGTAAAGAGCTGCGCAGATACCTGATGAAAGAGCGATACCAGCATAGTCATCGCCGAATCCTGATACGGGAACTGCGGGTGCTGTACCTTTCTCCATAAGTGAGTTAGCGATACCTCCTCTTGAGAAGTATGCTGTGTAGTCAAAACCGGGTTTGTCTTTAAGAGGGCCATTCTCGCCGTATCCAAGGATAGAAGCGTGGATAAGTCTGGGGAATTTTGCATGTAATGTATCCCAGTCAAGTCCCATCTTAACAAGAGCCTGTACACGGTTGTTTGTAAGGAATACATCAGCCGTCTCAAGAAGTTTGTACATAGCCTCGATACCTTCGGGTGTTCTTAAGTTAAGGCAAAGTCCTTTTTTGTTAGCGTTCTGAACGTCCATACCCCAGCTATACTCATCTGTCTCTGCGGGATATCCGTAGCTAACCTGAGCTTTACGAAGGTCATCGCCCTTGGGTGACTCTACTTTGATAACGTCAGCACCGTATGAAGCAAGAATTCTACCGCATGAAGGTGCAGCGATATATGTAGATAAGTCTACAATTTTAACACCATCTAACTGTCCCATAATTCCTATCTCCTTTTCATTTTTAGATATATTTGCGTCCCACCATCCGGGGCGCTTATCCTTCCGGCCTGCCTGCGAGGCGACAGATCGCAAGGACATAGACTGAATTACGCGATAACTGCAGAACCGGCGCCGTTTCACCGGCGGCCTGTCCATAACCTTTATCACATTAATAATAATATCACTACAGGATAAAATATGCAACTATTTTAAATCATTTTTTAACAATAATTAGTTTTTTGACGTTTTTATAGAAGCGTTTAGCATATTTATACCGTTATTTTATACAAATCCTATAAAACAATCAATAATCTTCGTCTGGTAAAAATAATTTATATATTTTCCACCAAATTAAGCCGTTTTTATTAGCGCATTTGACCGGTAAAAATTTCCCTTTTAATTGTAAATTAACCTGTTTTTTACTTAAATCCGTTTAAAACAACAAAAGTTTAACAATGTGACTTCAGTATGTAACATTGTTTTTGTGCGATATTTTTCCGGCCTTATTTTCCATCGAAATTTCAGTCTGACAAGCCGCGTATACATAAAGAAAACCGGAGCGCAAGCCCCGGTCAGTTTAAATTTTATCCTCTGTTTTCCCCATCTTTTTGACGAGGAATCTTCTTTTGTATTTGAGTATGGCGTAGTTTGTTATCCTGTTCATATAAACCATGTCCCACGCTCCTCCGACAGCTCCGATGATGAACATTCCCTGCAGAAATTTCATATATATCATAGCGTCTGTCATGGACTGCGCCGTTCTCTGCTTCTGCTCTTCAAAGTCTCCCTCAACGGAAAGTCCGCCGTCGATGATTTCGTTCAGTTCCTTATTGTTTTCGGCAAAATCATATCCCTGCTTCATCGCCACCTCAATAAGGCGAAGTATGAACATCCTTTCCTCCGGCCTATTGTAATCGTATCCGAAACTCAGCGCCGTCTCATAGACGCTTTTGAAAATGGCCGCCGTAAATATGGGGATGTCGGGTATGCCTACTCCAGCCACTCCAAGCCCTATGCCCGAAGCGCAGGAAACAGCCATGTTGACCGCCTTTGCCGTCCTTGCCCTGCCTCCAAACTTTTTAAGCCTTTTTTTATCGCTTTTAAGGCCGTAGGCATAGTCGTTTACTTTAAAGTCAAGCTCATACTTTTCCTTATTGAACGTCTTTTCTATGAGTGGCGATCCCTTCTCAAATATGATCTCAAAGGCTTTATTGAACGCCAGATTAAGCGTTTCCCTCAGTTTGGGCGGCAGCTTAGAA
Source organism: Candidatus Metalachnospira gallinarum (assembly GCA_904378045.1). Lineage (GTDB taxonomy): Bacteria > Bacillota > Clostridia > Lachnospirales > Anaerotignaceae > Metalachnospira > Metalachnospira gallinarum. Next base: position 21,353 of record CAJFHC010000003.1, read on the forward strand.
TCCAGCTTCTCGTTTATTATCGGAGCCTTTGCCCCTGCCCTTGAATGCAGAAATTTATTTTCTTTTTTAATAAGATCGTTCCATTCTTTTTCTATGGGCGATATTTTTGCTCCCATATACGTCATCACCTTTATAAGCAATTACATTTTTATCTGTCTTCGAGCGGAACATACTGCCTTTCTTCCATAACGCTGTCATAAGCGGGACGGATGATCTTGTCCATATTTATGAGCTCCTCTATACGGTGAGCGCTCCAGCCGACTATACGGGCTATGGCAAATATGGGCGTGTAGAGCTCCAGAGGAATGTCAAGCATGCTGTAAACAAATCCGCTGTAGAAGTCCACGTTCATACTTACCCCTTTGTAAATACGGCGTTTCTCGGCGATCACCTGGGGCGCCAGTTTCTCCACCATAGAGTAGAGCCTGAAATCATCCTCCCTGCCCTTTGCCGTCGCCAGCTTCTCTACGAAGCCCTTGAATACCTCGGCACGGGGGTCGGAAAGGGAATAGATGGCATGTCCCATACCATAGATAAGGCCCTTTTTATCAAAAGCTTCCTTATCAACAAGCCTGCCAAGATAATTCTTTATCTCGTCCTCATCGTTAAGATCCTTTACATTTTTCTTTATGTCGTTGAACATCTCAACTACCTTTATGTTGGCTCCGCCGTGTTTTGGGCCCTTAAGGGATGAAAGCGCGGCCGCTATTACCGCATATGTATCGCTGCCTGCAGACGTAACGACACGGGTCGTGAATGTGGAGTTGTTACCGCCGCCGTGCTCCATATGAAGCACAAGGGCAATGTCAAGAACGCTCGCCTCAAGCTGGCTGTATTTCCTGTCGGGCCTGAGCATAAGCAGGATGTTTTCCGCCGCCGAAAGATTCTCGTCGGGACGGTGGATATACATACTGTCGTCGCAGTCATAGTGGTTGTAAGCCTGATAGCCGTATATGGCCAGCATAGGGAATGTGCTTATAAGATCAAGCGACTGTCTGAGCACGTTCTCGATGGACTGGTCGCCGATATTTTTGTCATAGGCCGCCAACGTGAGGACGCTCTTTGTCATGGAGTTCATAATGTCCTTGCTTGGAGCCTTCATAATAACGTCCCTGACGAAATTCGTGGGCAGCTTTCTGCATGCTCCCATAACGCTCTTGAACTCAGCAAGCTGACTCTCCGTAGGCAGTTCCCCAAAAATAAGCAGATATGCTATTTCCTCAAATCCGTATCTTTTCTTATAAAATCCTTTTACGAGGTCAATAACATCGTAACCCCTGTACCACAGACGTCCATCGCAGGGAATTTTTTTACCGTCAACCTTTTTGAACGCTTCTATCCTTGAGATATTAGTAAGTCCGGTCAGTACGCCGTTTCCGTTCTTGTCCCTGAGACCTCTCTGCACGCCGTACTCGTCAAAAAGACTCTGGTCAATGTAATCCGCCTTTCTGCACACCTCACCGTATTTTGACGTAAAATCCAGCACATTTTCTTTAACCGCCATATTATCGCCTGCCTTTCTAAACCAATGTATTAAACATACAATTATCCGATTATTTCACTATAATATATTAATTATAAAGTTTAAATCAAAACAAGTCAATGTATAATTTGTTAACGAAGTAATAATTATTCTTGTTTAACTTATAATAACGGTATAAATATTCGTTTTACGCAAAATTATGCACTTACTATGACACTTTAGCAGGATAAAATCAGCTATCCACTTAAACGCCTTTTAAACTGCACTGAATAAAATACATTTTTAAGGCTTTAAAAAATCATCCTCCTTTTGGCGGATATTTTCCAATATTTTATACCGCCTTGTCGTTCTCATACCTGTCATATACCGCCTTCATATGCTCCAGCCTCTCCTGTATCTTAGGAGAAGCCGAGTCGTTTTCAACATTTATGGCGGAAGTCAGGTCAATAACGGCTGTTACAAGCTCCTTTGGAATGTATTTTTTCTGGTTCGGCCTGTCCAGTCTGGCGTTAAAGTCTCTCACAAGGGATTTTATCTGACCCCTGAGTATGGACTTGCGCCTTGTTTCCTTGTATTTCCTGAATCTCTCATCCTTTTTCGCAAGCAGCTCATCCCGTCTTTGGCGGACGGCTTTAAGCTCGGTGTTTTTCCTGCTGATTTTTTCCTGAAGTTCTGATACATCCTTGTTGTATTTCTCACTCCACACTCTGCCCTCCGCTATCCTCGCCGCAAGAACAGAATCGTTTTTGTTTTGCCTAAGAGCTTTAAGCTGTTCATCTTTATAGGCTATCCTGTCAGCCATCTTGTCAAGATTTCTCTGATACTGTTTAAGCTGTGTTTTCGCTTTTCGGCTGCTTCTCTTTTCAAGAGATTCTATCTGCTTTTTAAACTTATTCTTTTCAGCTCTGAGTTCCTTCGCGTCCTTTTTCCCCTGCTCTATCTGGGCGATAAGATACTCCTGTTCCATTTCCGACAGCTCGGTCGTCAGCCTCTGTTCTTCCTCGCCAAGCTCCTTTATTTCCTCATCCTCGCTGATGGAGAACTTAAGATCCTGTATTCCGTAGGTATCCGCCGCTTGTTTCGCGTAATCATATATGTTGACGCCGTTTACTAAGTCTGCTATACTGATATTGGAAGGTAACCCGTTCGAGTAGGAGACGGCATTTTGCTGAGCTGCTGCTGGGGTTGCCTTCTTTATTTGTAAGGCCTCAACTTTTAATACATAAAGAGTATTTGAGTTTGTCTTTTCCCTCGCAGTTATCAAAGCCCGATACTCACCGTTATTCATATACAGGGGAGCCACGAAATGATGGTATTCCTGAATCCCTTTCCCAATATTTTTACTTTTTTGAGGCGGCTTGGAGTCAACGTAAACGGCGTTTTCAAAAAGCTCAGGCAAAACCTGTATAGCGGTCAGATTATTAATATGATACGTGGAAAACTTATTAAATTTTCCGCTTGTCGGATAAATTGCTTTACTAATAGTTGCGCTGTTTATATCCGCCTTATATCCTGTGGCCTTGTTGGTATACGTTCCTCTTTTTATTCCTTTAACGGTGGTCTCCAGCTTGCTTAATGAAGCGTTGTCGCCTTTCGAGACGCTTATATAACCCTTTAAATATGTGAACGGTATCCTGCTGTTGACGTCCAAATTTTTATTTTTCAAGCTAAACTGGATATCAGCGTCGCTTTTCGCTGTCCTGTTGTCCACCTCAGTCTCCCTCAGCGCTTTGGCGTACAGTCTTTTGGCCCTGTTGAGAAAAGCCCTTTCCCCGGCGTCCCTATTTCCCAACTTTGCCAATACGCTGTCTATCCAGTCGGATATCCTCTGGGCGAGGCTTCTTTTTCGCGTAACAAGCTCCCTTATGCTCTTTTCGTCGGTAAGCAGGTTCTTTTCCACATACTCGGCAACGATTTCCTGGTCAATGGCTGTCTCGTCGGCAAGGGTCACGCCGTTTCTTTCGTACAGCTCCCTTTTTGCCGTTCTCAGGGCGTCTATGTCCTCGCCCGTGGCCTTGAGCCTGTCAAAAACAAGGCCGGACAACTTCCCGTAGGATGAGCTTGTTTCTATGCTGTGGGTCAGCTCGTGGCTTATTATCTGAGCCACGGCGTTTTTACTGCCGGAATTTATGTATATCTTTCCGTCGTTGGGGTTGAAATAGCCGTTTTCCGAAGCGTTCTCGCCTTTCGAGACGCTTATATAAAAACAGCGTTATTTTGCGTCAAATAACGGTCAACCCGTCATTTGATAAAAAATAACAACCCGCCTCAAGCCCAGTAAAATCAAGGCTTTCAGCGGGTTTTACATCCTGCGCCCTGCGGGGATCGAACCCGCAGCCTTCCGGTCCGGAGCCGAACGCTATATCCATTTAGCTAAGGGCGCTCATACGCAGTTTATTCTGTTCAGAAACTCCACGGCGGTCATTTCCGAGCATATTTTTTCAAGCAGGAACCGTCTGGAGCCAAAGGCTCTCATCAGATCCCGATATTCCTCAAATTGTCCGTAAAAGCCCAGCGCCGCGTCACAGGCGTCGGAGGCGGCGGCATCGATAAGCCTTTTGTCCGAAGCGTTTTCTATATCCAAAAGCCCGGCGGCCTCTATGCCGTTTACGGCGGCGCTCACAAAGGGCATGAGACGGAGACTTACCGTCTCAAAAACCCTTCTCTGCGTCTCAAGGCCGTCGCCGGACAGAGCCTCAAAAGCCCCGTCCGTCAAGCCTTCATCTCTTTTTCCATCGATATATTCCCTGAATATACCGGTTACATCCATTCTATCGTCAAAATCTCTGCCATAGCTATACATATACCGGCTCCCAAAGCGTTATATGTTAATTATATGCGCTCAGGCGTGTCAAAGTGCTTATAATTCTATGCGCATAGGCTTTAAGTTCCAAATTTCCTTCGCGTATTCCCTTATGGTTCTGTCGCTGGAGAACTTGCCGCTCTTTGCCGTGTTAATAACGGCCATCCTTGACCATTCGTCCTTGTTTTTGTATATGCGCTCAAGTCTTTCCTGCGCTTCCGCATATGAAGCGAAATCCTTGAGAACAAAATACTCGTCGCTTCTGTCGCTTCCAAGCAGGGAATTGAACACTCCCCTGAAAAGCTCCGGATTGTCGGGAGCAAATGTTCCGTCCACAAGAGAATCCATTACTCTTCTAATCCTCTCGTCGCTGTGGTACATATCCCACGGATTATAGCTGTGCTCACGGCTCATCCTTGCCGTCTCCTCGGAGGAAAGGCCGAATATGATTATGTTTTCCTCTCCTACCTCGTCGTGTATCTCCACATTGGCGCCGTCCATCGTGCCGATGGTAACGGCTCCGTTAAGCATAAACTTCATATTTCCCGTTCCGGAAGCCTCTTTTCCCGCGGTCGATATTTGTTCGCTGACATCGGCGGCAGGTATAAGCCTTTCGGCAAGAGACACACAGTAATTCGCCATAAATACGACTTTTATCTTTCCGTTTACGTCCGGATCATTGTTGACGACCTCGGCCACGGAATTGATGAGCTTTATTATGTCCTTTGCCATCCTGTAACCCGCGGCGGCTTTCGCGCCGAATATAAATGTTCTCGGCGTTATGTCCATTTCGGGCTCGGCCTTGAGCCTGAAATAAAGATGTATTATATGCAGGACGTTAAGGAGCTGCCTTTTGTACTCATGGAGTCTTTTTACCTGTATATCGTATATGGATTCGGGATCGATGTCAACACCGTTCGTCATTTTGATATACTCCGCCAGAGCTCTCTTATTGGCTCTCTTTATGTCCATAAATTTCTCGCGGAACTCCCCGTTGTCGGCCATAGGCAGCAGCTTGTTAAGCTCGTCAAGATCTCTTATCCATCCGTCGCCGATGGTGTCGGTAATAAGTCCGGCCAGAGGGCGGTTGGCATGGAGAAGCCATCTTCTCTGGGTTATTCCGTTGGTCTTGTTATTGAATTTATCCGGATAGAACTCATAGAAGTCCTTTAACTCCTGCTTCTTGAGTATCTCCGTATGGAGTTTCGCCACGCCGTTGACCGAATGGCTTCCGACGATGGCAAGATACGCCATTTTTATCTGTCCGTCGGCAATGATGGACATATCGTGTATTTTTCCGGGATTATTGCCGTACTTCTGCACAAGCTCGATACAGAACCTGCGGTTTATCTCCTCGATTATCATATATATCCTGGGCAGAAGTCTGCTGAACAGCTCCACGGGCCATTTTTCAAGAGCCTCTGACATTATCGTATGATTCGTGTAGGCGCAGACCTTTGTGGTAATTTCCCATGCCTTGTCCCAAGGCACATCGTTTTCGTCAACCAGCACCCTCATAAGCTCGGCCACCGCTATGCTGGGGTGGGTATCATTAAGCTGGAACGCAACTTTATCAGGCAGAAGGCTGAAATCGTCATGGTCTTTTTTGAATCTGGCGATCACTCTCTGAACCGTAGCGGATATGAAGAAATACTGCTGTCTGAGGCGCAGCTCCTTGCCCTGTATGTGCTCGTCGGCGGGGTAAAGCACCTCGGTGATCGTATTGGCTATATTCTGTTCCTCAAGGGCTTTGGCGTAATTTCCGGCATTAAACGACTGGAGGTCAAAGAAGTTTTTCGGTCTCGCCTCCCAGAGCCTGAGGGTGTTTACCGTATTGTTGCCGTAACCGATAACAGGGTAGTCATAGGGCACGGCTATGACGGAAGAATAATTTTCCTGTATAAACTTCAGTTCTCCGTTGTCCTTTATTTCCGTGCGCACGTCTCCGCCGAATTTTACCTCAGCCTCGTACTCAGTCCTTTTTATGGACCAGAAATCACCGTTGGCAAGCCAGTTATCAGGCTTTTCCACCTGGTATCCGTTTTCTATCTTCTGCTCAAAAATGCCGTAGTGATATCTTATTCCACAGCCATAGGCAGGGTATTCCATGGTTGAAAGGGAATCAAGGAAGCAGGCCGCGAGTCTGCCCAGGCCTCCGTTTCCAAGTCCGGGATCGGGCTCCGTATTTTCGATGGAATTATAATCAAATCCAAGCTCCTCAAGGGCTTCCCTTACCGTATCATACATCATAAGGTTCATGACGCTGTTGCCGAAAAATCTTCCCATAAGAAACTCCATAGAAAGATAGTACACGACCTTGACGTCCTTTTCCCTGTACTCGTCGTGGGTCTTTATCCATTTTTCCGTAAACACCGTTCTAAGGGCGTAAACGGCGGCCTCGTATATCTCCACGTCAGTGGCCGTATCGACGGTTTTTCTGAAAAGGTTTCTAAGGCTGTCGACAACGGCGTTTTTTATGGTCTCTTTTGAAACAAAATCATTCATCAGCGATCCTCCGATCATACTCGAATTGCAAACAAAACCTGTTATTTTCAGTTAATCATAATCAGTTATTCATAATCAAACATAAAGCATAAGCGCCGACGCGGCAAGAAATCCTGCGGCGGCGGAAAGCGCCGTCAATGCGTCGTCAGCGGCGTTTCTCTCAGGAAGGGCAAGGGCGCAGCCACAGTAGATCACCGCTCCCATGGCGGCGTATCTCATAAGCCGTATATCCGTCAGCGCTCCGCAGGCCGTCATCACGGCGGCAATAACGCAAAGCGCGGCCGTTCCCGTTAAAACATATTCGGCGGCTATGCAGACAGCCGCTCCAAAAGCCACAAAAAGGATGGCTGGAAAAACCCCGTTTTCCATATATTCTATGGCGAAAAAAGCTCCGGCGGAAATAAGCGCGCCGCCGCAGGCTCCCCTGACCATATCTCGAATCTTTTTATTCATTTATTATCTCCCAAAACGGCATATATATCCATTATATGCCATCAGGAGATGTCCCTATAAGCACGGGTGAGATCGCGCGCAGGCAGAATCAAAAGAAGCGGCTTTATCTTTAGGTTTATACAAGCCTAAAGTCTGATCAGCCGTCTAATTATTCCTGCCGAACATCATCATTTTTCCGGAAACCGGTTTCACAGCTTTCCTCTTCCGCAGGAATTTACTTCCGCCTGTTTCCGGCTAAAGGCGCTTCGCGCCTCGTTCAAGCGGAAATCAAGGCTTTTCGCTCAGGCGTTCCGCCCTTTCGGCGGCTGTCAGCGCGTCTATTATCTCGTCCAGTTCCCCTTCCATTATATTATCTATTTTATAAAGCGTCAAATTCACCCTATGGTCAGTGACGCGTCCCTGGGGAAAATTATATGTCCTTATTCTCTCGTTTCTGTTGCCTGTGCCTACCTGCGCTTTTCTCTCTCCGGCGATCTCTTCGTTATGTTTTTTCAGCTCCATATCATAGAGACGGGCATAAAGCACTTTTAAAGCCTTATTTTTATTCTTGAGCTGGCTTTTCTCATCCTGGCATGAAACGACAATGCCCGTTGGTATGTGCGTCACCCTTACGGCAGAATCCGTCGTATTTACGCACTGTCCTCCGTTGCCCGACGCCCTAAAAACGTCTATCCTGACGTCGTTCATATCGATCTGCACATCCACCTCGTCAGCCTCCGGAAGTACGGCCACGGTTACCGTGGACGTGTGTATCCTGCCGCCGGATTCGGTCTCCGGCACTCTCTGCACTCGATGGACGCCGCTTTCGTATTTCAGGCGGCTGTAGGCTCCTCGGCCCGTTATCATAAAACAGACTTCCTTAAACCCGCCCAGATCGCTCTCGCTGGCGCTCATCAGCTCAACCTTCCAGCCGTTTCTCTCGGCATATTTATTATACATCCTGAAAAGGCTTCCGGCGAAAAGAGCCGCTTCGTCCCCTCCGGCTCCGCCTCTTATTTCCATAATTACGTTCTTATCGTCGTTGGGGTCCTTCGGTATGAGAAGCATCTTAAGCTCCTCCTCTATCTCCGCCAGCCTTTCCCTGTTTTCGGTAAGCTCGTCCTTAAGCAGGCTCTTAAGTTCCTCATCGGGCTTTTCCTCCAGCATCTCGATGGCTTCTTCTATATTCTTCTTTGTATTTTTATATTCCGTATATTTTTCGGCAATGGGCGTTATGTCGCTGTACTCCTTCATGAGGGCGCGCCATTTCCCCTGATCCGCGATTATGTCCGGATCGTTTATAAGCAGGGAAAGCTCCTCATGCCTGTTAACAAATTCGGAAAGTCTCTCAAACATCATTATCCCTCCGGCGCGCGCTGACGACTCTGTAAAGGCCGCTCAGGTCTTTGACTGTCTCTATGCCGCTGAATCCGTTTGCGGCCAGTATATCTCTGACCTCCGCGGCCTCGTCATATCCGATCTCAAAAAATATCATTCCGCCATCCCGCAGGTATTTTCTGCCCTCGGCGGCTATCCTTCTGTAAAAATCCAGCCCGTCCTCTCCTCCGCAAAGGGCTTCGGCGGGTTCATAGTCCCTGACATCCGTCATAAGGGCTGCCATGTCGGCCTTCCTTATGTACGGCGGATTGGAAACTATGAGGTCGTATTTTTTCTCGGGCACTCCATCAAAAAGGCTGCCGAGTATGAATGTCGTTCTGTCCCCGACGCCGTTTTTTTCCGCGTTCCTTTTGGACACGTCCACGGCCGTCGGGTTTATGTCCGTCGCCGTGCAGTCTATGCCGGCGTATTTGGCTATGCTGACGGAAATGCATCCGCTGCCCGCGCCTATCTCCACGGCGGTCCTAAAGTTTTCCGTCTTTGCTTTGGAGATAATCTCCTCCACAACCGTCTCCGTATCCGGACGGGGAATAAGCACGCCCTTCGGCGTCTCAAAATCAAGCCCCATAAATTCCCTGTGGCCGACGATATAGGCGGCGGGCTCCTTTTTTGCCCTTCTGTCTATCATATCGAAAAATCTTTTTTCGGTCTCTGCCCCGGCTTCTGTCTCTCCCTCGGTAAGTATTTTTATCCTTTCCCAGCCAAGGACGGCGGAAAGCATGTACTCGGCCTCAAATCTGCAATCGTCTATGCCGGCTGTCTTAAGCTCTTCAGCGCCTGCCTTTACCATTTCCCGTATCTTCATATCAGGCCTCCGGCGCAAGATAGCGCCATTCTCCCGAATGTACGGGCACAGCCTCGGGCTCCTCCTCCTGAAGCACGCTTACAAGGGCGGCTATGGCGCACTCGATCTGGTCGTCGTCGGGCTCGGCGGTTGTAAGTTTTTGCAGGCACATTCCCGGAGCGCTCACGATCTTTACAAATACCGAATCGCTCTTTCCGGCCCACTTTATTATTTCATAGCTTATTCCGGAAATAAAAGGCACAAGGACTATCCTGCTTATCATCCTCATAACTATGTCGTCGGTACGGATAAAAACGAAAACGACCATGCTCACGACCATAACGATGAGAAGAAAGCTCGTTCCACAGCGCTTATGCATCCTTGTGTGTTTTCTTACATTTTCGGGCGTAAGCGCCTCTCCGGCCTCGAAGCAGTTTATGGTCTTATGCTCCGCCCCGTGGTACTGGAACACCCTCTGGATGTCTTTCATTCTGGAAATAAGATATATATATATAAGAAAAATCGCTATCCTTATGAGTCCCTCAACAACGCCGAGCATATATGTTCCGGTCATAAACCTGGCAAAAAAGCTGCCAAGCCATACGGGAAGCATAAAAAAGAGCAGCAGAGCGATGACGATTGAAACAGCCACGCTGAAATACATAAGGTAATCATCCAGCTTGTCCCCGAATTTTTTTTGAAGTTTCTTTTCAAACTCCGAGGGTTCCTCCTCCGTATCCTCTCCGGCGATCACAGCCGACTGCATAAGTATTTTCGTTCCGATTATGAGTGAGTCCAAAAAAGCCGACATTCCCCTGAATATCGGACGCGTAAAGAGCTTATATTTGCCGAGGATAGATGAGTTTCCTCTCTTGTCAACGGCTATATCGCCCTCCGGAGTGCGCACCGCCGTGGCGTAGACGTTTCTGCCCTTCATCATAACGCCCTCTATGACAGCCTGTCCTCCGTAATAGGTCTTTGCTTTATAATTTTTGCTCATCCAAACACTTCCTTATATGATCAATGGGAGATCAACAAACAAGATTGAAAAAGGGGCGGCATTAAAATTACGCCTCCCCTTGATTTTAATATTACTTTCTGCCGTATTTCTTGTTGAATTTCTCAACACGTCCGCCGCTTTCAAGCAAAAGCTTCTGGCTTCCTGTATAGAACGGATGGCATTTTGAGCAAACCTCGACGGTGATCTCGTCTTTTGTTGAGCCTGTTACGAACTCGTTGCCGCAATGACATCTAACCGTTACCTGTTTGTAATCGGGATGGATACCTTTCTTCATTTTTTTCACCTCATTTTATATATTGTTGATCAATAGTACTCGTTTCAGGTCTATTTATAGACAACAAACAGATTATATCATATAGTCCTATATCTTGCAAGATACTATTTGATAATATTTTTCTCCATTTGCAAAATTCTTTCCACAAAATCCTCATTGGTTTTTGTCTTTCTCATAAGGTCTATGACAAAGGGCGTGGATTCCGAGGCGTTGGCGTTTCCCGCCATTTTCCTCATGGCGTACATAGCTTCAAGCTCGCTTTTTGAAAGGAGAAGCTCCTCCCTTCTCGTTCCACTCTTATTTACGTCAATAGCTGGGAATATCCTTCTTTCCGACAGCTTCCTGTCAAGAACAAGCTCCATATTGCCTGTACCCTTGAATTCCTCGAATATTACCTCGTCCATCTTGCTTCCCGTTTCTATGAGCGCCGTGGCAAGCACCGTCAGGCTTCCGCCGTTTTCAATGTTTCTTGCCGCGCCGAAAAACTTTTTGGGGAAATAAAGCGCCGACGGATCAAGGCCGCCGGAGAGCGTCCTGCCGCTGGGCGGTACTATAAGATTATAGGCTCTTGAAAGCCTTGTTATGCTGTCAAGCAGTATGACAAGATCTTTGCCCTGCTCTACCATCCTCTTGGCTCTCTCAAGAACCATCTCCGCCACCAGCTTATGATGCTCCGGCTTCTCGTCAAACGTGGAATAAACTATGTCCACATTTTCGCCTTCTATCGAGCGCTGTATATCCGTTACTTCCTCCGGCCTCTCGTCGATGAGGAGCATAATAAGGCTGACTTCGCTGTGGTTTTTTGTAATGGCGTTGGCCATCTGGGTAAGGAGTATGGTTTTTCCGACCTTCGGCGGAGCGACGATCATTCCTCTCTGACCCTTTCCTATGGGAGCCACCAGGTCGATTATTCTTCCGCTTATCTCGTCCGGAGTCGTCTCAAGCACCAGCTTTTCAGACGGATAGATGGGCGTAAGATTCTCAAACAGAGGTCTGCCCACGGCCATCTGGGGGTTGTCGCCGTTTACGCTTTTAACATATACGAGCGCTCCGTATCTCTCGCCCTCTCTGGCCTGTCTTGTAACTCCCTTGACGTTGTCTCCCGTTCGCAGGTTAAAACGCCTTATCTGGGACTGGGATATGTATATATCGTTGTCGCCCTGTTCAAAGTTCTGAGTACGCAGGAAACCATAGCCGTCGGCCATTATTTCCAGAATACCCTCGCTTTCCTCGCCCTCGGGAGCGGGCGGTTCGGGCTCTCTGTTCTGAGCCTTTTCCGCCGCCTCCGAAAGATTGATTTCGTGAATAGCTATTTTAATGCTTTTTAAAAGCTCGTCTTTTTTTATACCGCTGACCCTTTTTATTCCAAGTTTTTTCGCTTCCGCACGAAGCTCGGGCAGCGTTTTTCCTTCAAGATCCAGATACATTATATTCCTCCCGATCACGCGGCGGGTATGGTAAGAGTCATACCCTCTCTTATCGTATCGTTCTCGCTGAGACCGTTGGCGTCAAGTATCCTGTCGTAGTAAGAGCCGTTGCCATACATCTTTGTGGCGATACCCCAGTAAGTATCTCCGGCCTGAACTGTGTAGGTCCTTGTTCCGCTGGATGAGGAAGCAGTTGTGGAACCGCCGGTGGTTGTTGTTTCGCCTGATGTGGTATCCGTTGATGTCTGGCCGGATGTCTCATCCGTTGTTCCTCCTCCAAGCTGAGCCTGAAGATCCTCTACCTGCTCCGTAAGGCTGAGGTTGTCGAGCTTGAGCTGTTCATACTCTGTCTCCATCGTCTGGTATGTGGTTATCTGCTCATTGAGCTTTGATACCTGTCCCGAAAGGGAAGCCACCTTATAGATGAAGAACGCAAGCACAACTATGCCTACGATTATAATAACTATCCTTGCCACGCTGCTTCCGGAATGTTTCTCGTCATAGTAATCGTCGTCCTCGCGGAAAAGCTCGTTAAGGCTGGCCTGCTTATCGATATTTGAAAGCTCCAGATCCTTCTCATCAATATTTCTGCGCTGTTTTTTCCTTCTGATGGGTCTGTCGTCTTTCCTTGTCTTTTTAACAGGTCTTTCCTCCTGCTCAGGCTCCTCATACTGTTCCATCTGGTCCATCTCATCTTCGTCGACCGGCTCCAGGTCAACTCCTCCGAGCATTCTGGCAACCTTTTCCGCCGTGATGTCGTCCTCGCTCTTTTCTTCCGCCTCCGCGGGAGCGGGTTCTTCCTCCTTAAGAGTCTCCCTGTGTTTTTTAGCCGATGAGACAAGCCCCTTCGTGAAGTTCGTCAGATCTCCCATAAGGCTGTCAACATCGTCATCCTGTCTTTCCTCGGGCTCCTCGACGGGATCCTTTGAAGCGGATACGTTTTCAGCAGCCGTCTCCTCAGCCTCCTCGGCCGGAGCGCTGTTTGTCTCAGCTTCCAAATCTTCGCTGACCGCTCTGCGGTTCTTTTCCCTTGCCGATTTTATCTTTATGCTGTGCGTGAGCTCCTCGCTTACTTCTTTTTTCATAAGCGGATGAGTGTCTATGAGCATTTCGGCAACGTCCTCCGGAAAATCGCTGTAGAGTTTTTTGTAATACTCGCTTGAGCCGAAAGAGCTGTCAACATTTTCGTTTTCATTTCCTTTGTTGTTCATGTTTTCGTCCATGTTTTTATTATCCCTCCGGTAATATATGGTGTCAACTTATGTTCGTTCGCATAATTCTCCACTGTACTTTATTTTATCATCTTATTTTACATTCCAATGGTAATTGTGTCAACCTTACGGGCGTTTTTTAAGATAAAAGTAAAAAATTCCAAATCTCAAAAGCGCCGTTTTGCGGCTTTAGCAGAATCGTCGGATATATGCGGCCTTGTTTTTACGCTCACTCGCTTGTATCAAACATATCTACGAACGTCTGCGTGAGGTCGTCGATCATTCCCTTATCGGTCAGAGTAAGTCCGGGCAGCACCGGCAGCGAGAATACGACCAGCATAAGCAGGTAAAAGTCTTTTCCGCACATATCCCTGAATACCTCTTCCATTCTCTCTATGTCGCCGCTTACTCCCTCGCAGTCCTTAAGGCTCATAAGGCCGGCCGCAGGCAGATCCAGAGAGCCGATTACCTTTCCGTTCTTAGCGGCGCACATGCCGCCTCCGACCTTTTTCAAATGCTCGGCGCAGGCATAGGCGCTTTTTTCGTCCCTGTAAAACACCGTAAAGTTGTGGCTGTCATGGGAAACCGTTGTTGCCATAGCCCCCTCTTTCAGGTCGAAGCAGTCCATAACGGCGATATTTTTATCTCCCGTGCCGTATCTGTTTGCCACGCAGACAAACTGCAGTCCCGGCTCGTCCTCAATGGATACTCTGCCATCCTTGACCGGCAGTTCCACAAATCGGCCTTCCTTTATAGCCGTATTTCCGCCGTTTCTTGTCAGTATCCTTATCCTTTCCCTGTCGCCGCAGCCCTCCGGAGCACGCAGGACAAAATCATCCGGAGACGTTATCTGAGGCATATTTACGGTGTTTTTAGGCATATCAATCGGAGTTTCGTCATCCTGCGCCATGTATTTACCGTTTTCCGCCACAAGCCTTCCTCCTATGAACACCGCCATCGGCTTTTCCCCGTCAAGGGATGAAACTATCTGCATATCGGCGGCATAGCCCGGAGCAACGGCTCCGAGATCGTCGAACTTATACTCTTTGGCAGCGTTTATTGTTGCCATCTTTATGGCCTCGATGGGGTCAAGGCCGTTTTTGACCAGTTTTCTTATGACTGAGTTTATGTTTCCCGACGTGAGCAGATCTTTGGCATGGATGTCGTCGGAGCATATAGAGACGTTATCGTGCCACTTTTGTCCTGAAATACCGTCCATCTGTTCCTTCAGGGCGTCAACTATGGAGCTTGAGCGCAGATTGACATGCATTCCGTTTCGCAGCTTTTCCCTTACCTCGGCGGCGTTGGTGCTTTCGTGGTCGCTCTTCGGCCCGCCGATGATATAGGCCGCCAGTTCCTTTCCTCCGACATGGGGAGCGTGCCCCTGCAAAAACATATCTCTTTTTATTCCCTCATCGATTATGTCATGTATCCTCTCATCGTCGTTTATTACGCCGACAAAATCCATTATCTCCGCTATTCCCACAACATCGTCCATATCAAGAATTTCGGCGATGTCTCCGGCCTTAAACACGGCTCCGGAGCTTTCCAGCCCCGGCACGGCCGGAACGCAGGACGGCGCGAGTACCAAATGCCTGAGCGCTGTCTTTCGTCCGTTTTCCAGCATAAATTTGATTCCGTCCATCCCCATTACGTTGCCTATTTCGTGCGGGTCGGTGCATACCGTCGTCGTTCCCCAGCAAACAACCGCGCGTCCGAAGTTTTCCGGTATCATCATTGACGATTCTATATGCACATGGGTGTCGATAAATCCGGGAATAAGGAAGTTTCCCCCGCCGTCATAAACGCCGCCGCTCTCAAGAGGGGCTTTTTCCCCGGCCTGTCTCACTCTGACAATACTTCCGTCAAGTATATCCACCTCCGCGGGATATATCTCCCCGGTAAATACGTTAACAAGCCTTATGTTTTTGACCGTCAGATCGCAGGGTATGCGTCCCATGGCCGCCGCGATGAGCCTTGATCTGTCGTTTTTCTGTATTTTCATATTATCCCGCCTTTCGTGGTTATATGTTCAGTAATTTTTACTTTGGAAACGGTTTTGGCATAATCAGATAATAGGGTACGATAATAGTCTTTAGCTTACATCGGCTTTGGAACGGCAATATATTACAATCAGAATAATACGGTAAACGGCTTGAGTTGTTTATAACATTGAGATTTATTATTTGCTATAACCGTCATGGGTCGAAGCCCTGCAGTTATTTTTTATGAGCGGCAATTAAAAGCCCACGGGCTTTTTCGATAATCAAAGCCTCTGCCAAATTTATTGTATAATCAACGGGCCGGAAAAGTCAACATTGACATTCCGGCCTTATTGATATATAAGATCTGCTTTTTATCAGCCCAATTTCTTCTCAAGCATTTCTATGCCCTTTGCTATCCTCTTTAATGTCTCGTCCTTTCCAAGGATAACCGCAAGCTCGGTCGCTCCGCCGGGCGATGAGGGTTTTCCTGAAAGCGCGGTTCTAACGGGCCAGAGTATTTGTCCGTTTTTCAGTCCTTTCTCCTTAGCAAGCTCCATCAGTCTCTCGTAAAGGCTGTCATTTGTCCACTCATGCTGAGCCTCCAGCACGGGTACAACGGCCTTAAGGCTGTCAAGGGCGATCTCCTCTGTAGTTTTCATCTTTTTGTGGACATAAAGCTCCGTGGAATATTCGGGAAGCTCGTCGATGAAATCAATGAGAGACGGTATGTCGTTGAGCGTCTCAAGCCTTGTCTTGAGCAGTTCTCCGACAAATCTCAGGTCTATTCCTTCCGTCTTTACGGCGTCTTTAAGTCTCGGCTCGGCAAGCTCCCAGTATTTATCAAAATCCATGGCCTTAAGGTACTCGCCGTTCATCCAAGTGAGCTTCTTTATATCGAATATGGACGGTGATTTGCTGATTCCCGCGATATCGAACTTCTCGATGAGCTCGTCCATAGTAAATATTTCCTGATTGTCCGTGGGGTTCCATCCAAGCAGAGCAATGTAGTTTACTACGGCCTCGGGAAGGAATCCGTCGTTTATAAGATCCTCAAATGACTTGTCGCCATGTCTTTTTGACAGCTTGTGCTGAGCGTCCCTCATTACGGGAGGCAGGTGTATGTACTGGGGAGCGTCCCAGCCAAAGGCGTCGTACAGCAGATTGTATTTGGGCGTGGACGAAAGGTATTCGTTGCCCCTTACAACGTGGGTTATCTTCATTGTATGGTCGTCAACGACATTGGCGAAATTGTAAGTCGGAAAGCCATCGGACTTAATAAGTATCTGGTCGTCAAGCTCGCTGTTGTCAACGCTTATGGAGCCGTACACCGCGTCCTCAAACGTCGTCGTTCCCTCGGTTGGCATAAGCTGGCGGATAACAAAGGGCTTGCCCTCGGCCAGATTCTTTTCTATCTCCTCTTTGGAGAGGTGCAGGCAGTGTCTGTCATATCTGGCAAAGGCGTCTCCGTGCTCATTGTTGGCTTTAAGGGAGTCAAGTCTTTCCTTTGTGCAGAAACAATAATACGCCTTGCCCTTTTCCACAAGCTCCAGCGCATATTTCATATACATGCCCATTCTTTCGCTCTGGACATAGGGGCCGTATTCTCCTCCTACATCGGGACCCTCATCATGCTTTATGCCGGTCATTTCCAGCGTTTTGTATATAACGTCAACAGAGCCCTCGACCTTTCTTTCCTGGTCCGTGTCCTCTATTCTGAGGATGAATTTTCCGCCCTTTGACTTGGCGATGAGATACTCGTAAAGAGCCGTCCTCAGATTTCCGATATGCATATAGCCCGTGGGACTGGGCGCGAATCTTGTTCTTATTTCCATAATTCTACCTCCAAAAAAGTTATCTCTACTTATATTAAACTCCACAGGCGAAAATGTAAAGCCATACCCCCAATAATCGCCGTAATGCCCCCAATTTGCTCCGTAAAAACCTTATTTTTGTATAAATTTCAGCGGCCTATATCTATTATAAAAATTCGGGGCAGTCCGAAAACCGCCCCTTCTTTCCGCCGAAACTGTCCCAAAAGCGCTCTTAGGCCATTGTCCTGATACCCGTGAGCGTTAAAACATCTTCTTTTCGGCCATGTCGATATAATCCTCGGCTTTGTTGAGAACGTCCTTTCCGCCCTCCATCAGTTTTCTGCCCTTATCCTTGTTTTTAGCCGCCAGATAAGCTCCCGCGGCCACGGCCGCTCCGCCGATTATCATTCCGTCAACGAATTTGCTCACTCAAAACACCTCCAAAATAAAAAGTGACGCGCCGTTTTTGGCGCATCACTATTATTTGCTTTAAGCACTGTTTTTAATCTAAAGTTTATTTTAAAGAATGGATAAACAGTCCGCTTCTCAGCTTAGGCTCGAACCAAGTCGATTTCGGAGGCATGATCTTATTCTCGTCAGCGATTTTCATAAGCTGCTCTATCGACGTCGGATACATGGCGAAGGCCAGCTTCATTTCTCCACTGTCGACCCTCTTCTCCAGTTCTCCAAGTCCTCTTATGCCGCCGACAAAATCTATCCTTTTGTCAGTTCTTATATCGCCTATGCCAAGTATCGGTATAAGAACATTGTCCTGAAGGATGGAAACGTCAAGTCCTCTAACGGCGTCATCGGAGCGTATCTCGTCCTTCGCCGTAAGCATATACCATTTTCCGTCCATATACATTCCAAAGTCGCATGCTTTTTCAGGCTTAGCCCTGCCCTCTGTCTCTCTGACGGTGAATTTTTCGGAGAGCTTATTTAAAAGCTCGTCGCCGCTCATTCCGTTGAGATCCCTTACAACTCTGTTGTAGTCAAGTATTTTAAGCTCGTCGGAGGGGAATATGACCGAGAGATAGTAGTTGAATTCCTCTTCGCCGGTATATCCCGGATTTTCAGCCCTGCGCTTAAGGCCGACCTTAGCCGCGGAAGCGTTTCTGTGGTGGCCGTCGGCTATATAAAGGGCGGGAACATTCTTAAAAAGCTCCACAAGCCTGTTTATCATATTCTCATCGTCAATGACCCATGCCCTGTGGCCTATGCCGTCGTCGGCCGTAAAATCATAGACGGGCGTTTTTTCCTTAACGCTTTCAACCGCCGATGATATTTCATCCACGGTTCTGTAAGCGAGGAATATGGGGCCGGTGTTGGCGTCGCATATATCGACGTGACGGATCCTGTCCTGTTCCTTATCCTCACGGGTGAGCTCGTGCTTTTTGATTGTTCCGTTCAGATATTCGTCAATGGATGCACAGGCCACAAGTCCGGTCTGGCTCCTGCCGTCCATGGTAAGCTCATAGACATAAAGCAGAGGGCTTTCGTCCTGTATGAACACTCCGGTATCTATCATTTTATAAAGGTTTTCCTTCGCCTTAGCGTATACCTCCGGGGAATATATATCCGTTCCATCGGGCAGGTCGATTTCCGCCTTATCCACATGGAGGAAGGAATAGGGGTTGTCTTTGGCGATCTCGGCGGCTTCCCTGCTGTTTACTACGTCGTACGGCAGGGCAGCGACCTTCTCCGCCTTGTCCGGAGTCGGCCTGATGGCCCTGAAAGGTCTAATTACAGCCATATACTCAGCCCCCTCTCAGGCTTCCTTGACGATCCTTACCTTAACGATACCGTCTACTTTGGAAAGTCTGTCGGCGATCTCCTGACCCTTGCCGTTGAATGTATCAACGTCAATGAGTGTATATGCGTATTCGCCCTTATTGTTGTTTACCATGTTGTCGATATTGAGTCCCTCGTCGGAAATCGCGTTGGCAACGGCGCCGACCATACCTTTGACATTTCTGTGAAGAATGGCGAGTCTTGCCTTTCCTGTGTAGGGGATGCTGCAGCTGGGGAAGTTAACGGAATTTTTGATATTTCCGTACTCAAGATACTGTTTGAGCTCCATAGCCGCCATTTCCGCGCAGTTTTCCTCGCTCTCGGGTGTTGAGGCTCCAAGATGGGGGATGCAGATAACGTGGTCAAGATTGATGACCTCTGCGTCGGGGAAGTCTGTAATGTACTCCGTGATAGTTCCCTTTTCAAGCGCTTCTTTAAGAGCCGCTGTGTCAACAAGTCCGCCTCTGGCGAAGTTGAGAAGTCTTGCGCCGGGCTTTGTGATGTCAAAAAGATCCTTGTTATACATTCCTCTTGTGCTGTCGTTGAGGGGAACATGGATCGTTATGTAATCGCAGGCTGCAACAAGTTCTTCCCTTGTTCCCGCTCTTTTTACCTTGCTTGAAAGGCTCCATGCGGAGTCAACCGAAAGGAAAGGATCATATCCGTAAACTTCCATTCCGAGGCTTATAGCCGCGTTGGCAACAAGCACTCCGATAGCTCCAAGACCGATAACACCGAGCTTTTTGCCCATAATTTCGGGGCCTGTGAACTGTCCCTTGCCTTTTTCAACGAGCTTATCCACGTTGTCCTTGCCTTTGAGCTCCTTTGCCCATTCGATACCTTCCACGATCTTTCTTGAAGAAAGGAAAATACCTGTAAGAACAAGCTCTTTAACGGCGTTGGCGTTCGCTCCGGGAGTATTGAATACAACGATTCCCTTTTCAGAGCATTTGTCGATGGGGATGTTGTTTGTTCCTGCTCCGGCTCTCGCAACGGCGGCAAGGCTGTCAGGAAGCTCCATTTCATGCATGTCGTAGCTTCTTAAGATTATTCCTTCGGGATCTTTAATATCGTCTCCGATAATATATTTTTTAGGATTGAGCTTGCTTAAGCCAACCTCTGAGATCGAATTGAGTGTCAATACGTTATACATTGTGTTTTTCCTCCGAATCATTTATTTTCAACTTCAAATTTCTTCATAAAGTCAACGAGCTTCTGCACGCCCTCAACAGGCATAGCGTTGTACATACTTGCTCTCATACCGCCTACTGTTCTGTGGCCCTTGAGGTTTACGAAACCTGCCGCCGTAGCCTCCTTGATGAACTTGGCGTTGAGCTCCTCCGTAGGAAGGATGAAAGGCGCGTTCATAAGCGAACGGTCCTTGGGTACGACTGTTCCTTTGAAGAAGTCGCTCTCGTCAAGGAAGTTGTAAAGGATAGACGCTTTCTTTTCGTTTATTTCCTGCATAGCCTTTACGCCGCCTCTTTCTTTGACCCACTCGAACACAAGTCCTGCCACATAGATGGAGAACGTGGGAGGCGTGTTGTAGAGGGAATCATTGTCGGCATGGGTCTTGTAGTCAAGCATTGTGGGAGTGATGTCCATAGCGTTTCCAATGAGGTCGTCACGGACGATTACGACCGTAACGCCGGCGGGTCCCACGTTTTTCTGAGCTCCTGCAAAAAGAAGACCAAACTTGCTTACATCGATGTCCTCTGAAAGAATGATCGAGGAAATATCCGTTACAAGAGGTACGTTTCCCGTTTCAGGGAGTTTTGTATATCTTGTTCCGTAAATAGTGTTGTTGTATGTAATATAGAAATAATCCGCTTCGGGATCGAATTTGCTCTTGTCAAGCTCGGGGATATAGCTGAAAGTCTTATCCTCCGATGAAGCTACCACGTTTACCTTTCCGTAGCGCTGAGCCTCTGATTTTGCTTTCTTTGCCCACTGTCCCGTTATAACGATATCGCATTTGTTGTTCTTGTTCATAAGGTTGAGGGGTATCATCGCGAACTGTGTGGAGCCGCCGCCCTGTAAGAAAAGCACCTTATAGTTGTCGGGAATGTTCATAAGCTCACGGAGAGTAGCCTCTGCGCCCTGGATTATTTTCTCGAAAGGCTTAGATCGATGGCTCATCTCCATTACCGACATGCCTGAATCGCCGTAACAGACAAGATCCCTCTGTACTTTCTCAAGCACTTCAAGCGGTAACATCGACGGTCCTGCAGAAAAATTATAAACTCTTTCCATTGAAAAAAGCCTCCTTAAAAATATAATAGTAATAATGGTTTTCCGGCGTCATAAAGAAAAGTTTTAAAAATCTAAAGAAAAAACATGGCCTGCTCAAAGCCATGTAAAAAATATATTAAAACATCTTCCCTTATATTCGCCGTTCAAAGTCCGAGGCTTAAATTTCGGGCTCTGAACGCCGTTTATAATTTCAGCTTGTTTATGATTATAGCAACGGCCGGTTCGTTTCGTCAAGTAAAATTAAGACGTTTCCCCCATTCTGTTGCACTAACATTGACAGCCGCTTTTGTCAAAAATCAAACAAACATTATCAAACAATTTTTTTGTTCTTGCAAAAAAAATTATATATCCGCAAAAATATTTAATTTTAGGCTGACATACTCTAAAAAAATGTATAAAACCAACAAATTTCTTCACAAAAACATACGTCTTTCCCGTGTAGATATTATACACAAAAAAGGAGGCTTCCCATACCAAAACGCGCCGTTCTCAAGGAGCCTCCCTTTGTTTTTTGCCATTTTTTATATATTTAGCGGGCTCGTCTCCGTGCTGAAATATTCCGCCCTTGATATTCCGGAGGACATTCCTTCTATTTCCGTGACTACGGAATAGACATATTTGCCGTTCCTGTACTTACGGTTTACCCTTTGTCCCGTTATTATCTCGTTTTCGCCGATGGTAATATTTTCAGCCGCCATCGCCAAAAGTTCCCCATCGGTATACGATTTTTCCGGAGGCGCGATATTTTCGAGTTCTCCGCAGTCTCCCCTTGCCTCTATCCTTTTCGCGAGGCCGTTGAGCACAAAAAAATCATATCCGCAGTCGGATTCAAAGCCGTTTATCATATAATTCAGCGAAACAACTCCTACGACCGTATGTCTGTCCATCTCGGTCAGTGAGTTTACGGACACTTTAAAACGATCAGGGTCATGATCAGTGTTTCTTCGTATAAATTCCAGTATATATTTCGGATCACCCTCGTCAAAGGAGTAAAACACAGGATATTTAAGTTCTCCGCCGGATGCTTTCTCATAAGGGAAAATGTCCACGGCCTGACCGTCCCATTCCACATCACAGCCGGATATTTCGGCCGCGGCCCTTACCGGCACATAGGCTCTGTCGTCTATTATTTTCACGGCAGCGCCGCAGTCCACGGAAATATCTTCGGCTCCATCGTACACAAGCGCGATGTCGCTGCCGACGTTCAGCTCGATCATTCTTTCCCCGTCAGAAGCGGATATTTTTCCGTTATCCCATTCCACATCATAACCAAGGCTTTCAAACACGGCTCTGAAAGGCGCCAGAGCCCGCTCCTCCTTTATGACCGCATAGGATACCTCCCTGCCGTTTATCCTGACTGGTATGCCGTTTCCATAGGCAGTCTGTAAAAACGCCGCCGCGGCGGCCGCGAATAAAACCATCTTTGCTCCTATCTTCAAGTTTTCGCCCCCTTTGTCTTAAAGTGTCGTTTTATAGCACAATAGTAGCACATTCCCAAAAGGATTTCAACCTTTTTGCGGATTATTTAACAATATTTAGGCAAAAGCAAAGATTTTTTAAATAACAAAAAACGGAGACCATTTCTGATCTCCGTCTGCTCTGACATTATGCCTAAATAGTTTGAATTTTGATTACTTAAGTGTAACCTTAGCGCCAACTTCCTCAAGTTTTGTCTTGATAGCCTCAGCGTCCTCTTTTGAAGCACCCTCTTTAAGAACCTTGGGAGCGCCGTCAACGAGCTCTTTAGCTTCTTTAAGACCAAGACCTGTTACCTCTCTAACAACCTTGATAACTTTGATCTTCTCTGCGCCAACTTCTGTAAGTTCTACGTTGAACTCTGTCTTCTCTTCTGCTGCGCCTGCTGCGGGGCCTGCTGCTACAACTGCAACGCCTGCTGCTGCGGATACGCCGTATTTCTCTTCTGCTGCCTTAACGAGGTCGTTAAGCTCGATAACTGTAAGTTCGTCAATAGCTGCGAGGATTTCCTCGATTGTTAATTTTGCCATTTTATAGCACCTCCGAAATTATTTTTAAACGATGTGTAAAATTCTCAATGGATCATATTATCCGATATTTTTTATTACTCTGCAGCTGCTTCTGCGCCTTCGCCCTTCTTTTCCGCGATCTGAGAAATAACTCTTGCGAAAGAAGAAATGGGGCTCTGGAAGCTGCCAAGGAGCTTGGAAATAAGGACTTCTCTTGAAGGGATGTCCGCGATAGCCTTGATGCCTTCAGCGTCGTATACGATGCCCTCAACAACACCGGCTTTAAATTCAAGGTTCTTTGCTGTCTCTGAAACCTTCTTTACGATGGAAGCTCCCTTTGTAGCCTCATCATAAGCGAAAACAACTGCTGTAGGTCCCTCAAGGAACTGTGCTAAGCCCTCGAACTGTGTATCTTTGATAGCGAAGTTGATCATAGTGTTTTTGTAAACTTTGTAATCAACGCCCGCTTCTCTGAGCTGCTTTCTTAAGTCTGTATCCTCAGCGACCGTAAGTCCTCTGGCGTCAACAAGCACAACGGATACAGCCTTGTCAAGTCTTTCTTTAATTTCGTTAACAACGGCCTGTTTTGCTTCAATCTTTGCCATTTTAACACCTCCTTAATAGCAAAATTATTTTATTGCCATTTTCCGTTGCTGTTAGCAACGGCGGGTCTCATATAAGAAAAGCCCCTGTGTCGCGCAGACAAGGGGCTAAAATTCTCCTGATACAAGTCTCCTCGGCGGGCAGGACAAAGTCCTTTACGCTTTCGCGCCTGCTGTCTGCGGCAATATTCAACTGTTTGATTATAAATCAAATCTTATCCTTTGTCAACAATTACTCCGAAATTTTTGCAGGATTGATTTTGATTCCGGGGCCCATCGTTGAAGAGATAACAACGCTCTTGAGGTACTGGCCCTTTGCTGACGAAGGTTTTGCCTTAATAATAGCGCTCATAAGAGTCTGGAAGTTTTCGAGTAACTTTTCCGTACCGAATGAAACCTTTCCAACCGGAACGTGGATGATGTTCGTCTTGTCAAGACGATACTCGATCTTACCTGCTTTAATGTCCTTGATGGCCTTTGCAACATCCATTGTTACAGTACCGGCCTTGGGGTTGGGCATTAAGCCCTTGGGTCCGAGCACACGTCCGAGACGTCCAACAACACCCATCATATCGGGAGTAGCTACTGCAACGTCAAATCCGAACCAGTTCTCGCCCTGGATTTTAGGGATAAGATCCTCTGCTCCAACGAAGTCGGCTCCGGCTGCTAAAGCTTCCTCAGCCTTATCACCTTTAGCAAATACTAAAACACGAACTGTTTTACCTGTACCGTGGGGAAGAACAACTGCTCCACGAACCTGCTGATCAGCATGTCTGCTGTCAACGCCCAAACGAATATGCGCTTCAACTGTCTCGTCAAACTTAGCTACGGATGTCTCCTGCACAAGTTTGATTGCATCCTCTGTATCATAAAGCGTGGCTCTCTCTACGAGTTTAGCTTTTTCTGTATATTTCTTTCCTCTTTTCATTACCGTACCCTCCTTATTCCTCTACAACGATACCCATGCTTCTTGCTGTACCGCAGATCATTCTGTATGCGGAATCAAGGTTGGCAGCGTTAAGATCAGGCATTTTTGTTTCCGCGATCTTCATAACTTCGTCCTTGGAAATCTTAGCCACTTTTGTTTTGTTGGGCACGCCCGAACCTGACTCGATCTTGCAGGCCTTCTTAAGAAGAACGGCTGCGGGAGGAGTCTTTGTGATAAATGTAAAGCTTCTGTCCTGATATACAGTGATAACTACAGGGATAATAAGACCTGCCTGTGAAGCTGTTTTTTCATTGAATTCCTTGCAGAATCCCATAATGTTCACACCGTGCTGACCAAGTGCGGGACCAACCGGGGGAGCAGGCGTAGCCTTGCCTGCGGGAATCTGTAATTTAATATATCCTGTTACTTTCTTTGCCATTTCGGCACCTCCTATAAATGTGGTAATTAGCGGGGTTACTGCACCCTCCCACGCGCGTGTGCGTCACTGTTACGCCGCGCGCTTTAAAAAACGAATATTTACATCCTGATGATCTGGTTAAACTCAAACTCGACCGGAGTCTCACGGCCAAAGATCGAAAGAACGACTGTAGCGGTCTTTTTCTGATCGTTGATATCCCTTACCTTGCCGACAGAATCAGCAAAGGCTCCATAGGCCACCTTGACCGTATCCCCGACCTCAAGGTCAAAGTTCTCCACGGCGGTCTCGATACCCATCATTCTTACCTCCTCGGGGGTAAGGGGAACAGGCTTGCTCTCGGGACCGACGAAGCTCGTAACGCCTCTGGTGTTTCTTACGACATACCAGGTATCCTCGTTCATGAACATTTTGATGAGAACATAGCCGGGGAAAATTTTTCTCTGGACGGTCTTTTTCTGTCCGTTTTTAACCTCGACCACATCCTGCACCGGAACGGTCACCTCGTGGATCTGATCCTGCATGCCGCGGTTTTCGACGATCTTTTCTATATTGGCTTTTACTTTGTTTTCATAGCCGGAATAGGTATGAACGACATACCATCTGCTTTCAGATTCCGCATTTTTGTTCATTTCTTCTGACATAAACAATCATCCTTCTTTAATCAGGCCATAAGGCCGATGACCAGGTTCAAAACTGTGGTATAAACTGTGTCCATACCGAAGATAATAGCTCCGATTATCAAAGATGTGCAAATAACCGTGATGGTGTTTTTTCTAACCGTTTCGCGGTTGGGCCAGATAATTTTTTTAGCCTCGGCCCTGCTTTCGGCTATCTTCGCTCCAAGTCCCTTCTTTTCCTTTGCGGGGCTTGATTTCTTTGAAGATTCTTTTTTAGATTCGTTTTTTTCATTTGGGCTTGTGTTTTTAAGTTCTTCCATCGGTTTCACTCCCTTCGGATCTTATTTTGTTTCTTTATGGAGTGTGTGTGTTTTGCAGAATTTGCAGTACTTTTTCATTTCGATTCTGTCAGGCTGTACCTTCTTATCCTTTGTAGTACTGTAATTTCTCTGTTTGCATTCTGTACATGCTAAGGTAATTCTTGTTCTCACAACTTCCACCTCCCGTTATTAAATTATAAGGCAAAAGGGCGTACCAAATAAAGCATACCCATGCCAATCATAACGATGTTAGCACAAGGACAGGCCTTTGTCAACAAAAAGTTGCTTCAAAAAAGCTTCGCCGGGATTTTTTTCGGCTTGTCGTACGTATGGCTGTCTGTTTTATACTCCAAGATTTCCGTTTTTTATTTCCCTGCCTGATTTTTTGCGTTATCAGTTTGTTCCTTTTCTTTCTCCCGAAAGCACCTGCTCCAGCGCTCTTGAAAGCTGATCGGGACAGCTTGTGGATTTAAGTCCGCAACCTATGCCCTTGAGTTTTTCGATAACGTCTTCCACCTTCATGCCCTCGACGAGTTTGGCTATTCCCTGAAGATTGCCGCTGCATCCGCCTGTGTATCTTACGTTTTTAAGTATGCCGTCCTCCACTGTAAATTCTATGAGCTTGGAGCACGTTCCGCTTGTTTTATATCTGTAATCCATAAAAACACTTCCTTTATATTGATTTTTACCGCTTTTTATATTTTCGCCGTATTTTAGAATATACCACATTCCGGCTCCGCGGGCAACAAAAATATTGACACCGCCGCTTTCGATAAACTATAATATGCCTTGATAAACGCAAACCATTCGCGTTTATCGTTATGCAGTCCAGATATTACCGAGGTTTCATATATGAAGAAAAATTTTTTGGCGGCCGCCGTCTTATTGCCCCTCGCTCTGTCCTCCTGCTCGGAGGCGGAACATTCCGGCATAAGAGTGACCGCCTCATTTTACCCTGTCTATATCATCGCCGAGAATGTTGTCGGCGAAGTTCCCGGCATCGATCTGCGGAGTATGGCTCAGCCCCAGACCGGCTGTCTGCACGATTATCAGCTTACGACGGCCGATATGCGTTCCTTAGAGGATACCGACCTGTTCATTGTAAACGGCGGAGGTATGGAGAGCTTTCTTGACAACGCGCTGGAGCTTTTTCCGGAGCTGGACGTCATTGACACGTCTGCCGGCGTCACTTCCCTTGATGGACATGATCATGGGCATACGGGTCATGACCACGGGGAAAACTCACATTACTGGATGTATCCCGAAAACGCCGTAGTTCAGGCCGAAAATATATGCGGCGCCTTAAGTGAAATATGTCCTGAGTACGCCGATGAGTTCCGTCAAAACACCGACGCCTTCAAGGAAAGCGTATCAGGCATAGAAACCTTTGACGGAAAAGGTATCAGCGTCTGCGTGTTCAACGAGGCATTTGAGTATCTTCATCTTTCCTACGGCTTTGATGTCGCCGCCGTTGTTGAAATGGATGAGAACGAAACGCCTTCGGCAAAGGAGCTGGCGGAAATAATAACGGAAATAAACGAGGGTGGCATCGACCTTCTTATCGCCGCCGATGACGCCTCCAAAACCGTAGCCGACACCATCGCCCGGGAAACCGGCGCCGGAGTCGTCGTCCTTGATCCCGTGCTTACAGGAGATCCCGTTCCGGAAAGGTATACGGAGGCTATGAACGAAAACGCCCGTATTTTAAAAGGAAGTGTTTATAAATGAGCGTCCATAACAACTGCGGCCTGTGCCGAGTGAATATAGAAAATCTGTCCGTATATGACGGAAGCGAGGCCATAATTTCCGGCGTGAATATGGAATTCCACTGCGGAGAGCTGACAGCCCTCATTGGAAAAAACGGTTCGGGAAAGACGACTCTCATAAAGGCGATTTTAGGCGAGCGTCCACATACGGGAAAAATAACGTATCTCGACCACGAGGACGGAAAAATCAAAAAACTTACCACGGGATATGTCCCGCAGCAGCTTTCCTTTGACAAAAGCTCGCCCGTCTCGGTTCTGGATTTTATGGCCGCCGCGGCTTCAAAAAGGCCCGTATGGCTCGGCCATAAAAAGCGGATGAGACAGGCTGTGCTTGAAAGACTTGAGGATTTCAGCATTGGCCATATAATCGACCGCCCCATCGGGGATCTTTCCGGAGGGGAGCTTCAGAGGGTGCTTCTGGCTATGGCAATAGACCCTCTGCCCGATCTTCTCATACTTGATGAGCCGGTGTCCGGAGTTGACATCAACGGTCTGGATATGTTTTATAAAAAGGTATCGGAACTCAGGCACAAATATCATATGGCCATACTTCTTGTTTCCCATGACCTGAGCCTTATAAAAAGCTATGCCGACAGGATAGTGCTTATGGACAGAACCGTCATAGCCCAGGGATCGCCCGAGGAAGTATATAAAACAAAGGCTTTTCTTGATATTTTTGGATACACGTTGAAGGAGGCGGAAAAAGATGGAATTGATATATGATATTATCGAAACAATCCTGCCGTTTTCCTTCGCCCGCTTCGATTTTATGAAAAACGCCCTGCTGGCCGTGCTTCTTGTGACACCGCTTTTCGGCCTTCTTGGCACCATGGCTGTCAACAACAAAATGGCGTTTTTCTCCGACGCCCTCGGCCACAGCGCTCTTACCGGCATAGCCATTGGAGTGGCGCTTGGCATAGGTGATCCGCTTGTGTGCATGCTTACCTTCGGAATCGTTTTCGGCCTTGCCATAAGGAAGGTAAAAAGCGGCACAAAGGCGTCCTCGGACACGGTAATAAGCGTTTTTTCCTCCGTATCCATGGCGCTGGGCATCGTCATACTGTCCGGAAGCGGCGGTTTCGCCAAATATTCGTCATATCTGATCGGAGACATACTCACGGTGTCGCCGGCATACGTCGGCCTTATGGCTGTCGTTCTTGCCGGAACGTATATCGTCTGGTGTTTTATATACAACGATCTTCTCCTGCTCAGCGTCAACCCGTCTCTTTCGGCCAGCCGAGGCATAAAAAACGCTTTGACGGAAAACATATTTGTCGTCATACTGGCCGTTGCGGTAATGCTTTCCATCAAGCAGATCGGAATACTGACCATAAACTCCCTGCTCATACTGCCGGCGGCAGCGGCGAGGAACGTATCTTCCAACTCAAGACAGTATCTCGTGCTGTCCACCGTAATTTCCCTGTTCTGCGGCATAGCCGGACTGGTTATATCATTTTACGCTGGCACGGCGGCGGGAGCGACAATGGTTCTCATAGCGGCGGCGGTATATTTTGTGACATATTTTGTGTCCGGAAAATAAAAAATATAAAGATCAAGCCCACGGGCATCAAACTTTGCCTGCGGGCTTAATTTGTATCTTTTGTATTTTTATAATTCAGTCAATCAGTTTCCGCTGGGGAAGTAAGGTCTGAGGGCGTTGGCAACTCCGGATATGGGCATGGTCTGTATCCATACCTTGCCGGGGCCGGTAAGAAGCGTATTGAAAAATCCTTCTCCGCCCAAAAACTTGTTTTTCAGGCCTGCAACCTGTTTTATATCCATACTTACGCTCGGCTCAAAGCCTGCCACGTTTCCCGTATCCACAACTATCTGCTCGCCGTTAGCCAGATCGTACTCCACTACCTCGCCGTCGATCTCTATGAAAGCGGTGCCGCTTCCGGACAGCTTCTGCATTATAAAGCCCTCGCCGCCGAAAAATCCGCTTCCGAGCTTCTGATTGAAAAATATGTCCAGATTAACGCTCGTCTCAGCCGCAAGGAACGCGCTTTTCTGCAAAATTATCTCCTTACCGGGGCCAATCGTCAGCGGAACTATCCTTCCTGGGAAGCTGGAACCGAAGGCTATCATTCCTTCTCCTCCCTCCGCCGTGTATATGTTCTGGAACATACTCTCGCCGGAAAACGCTTTGGCGAACATTTTGCCAAGTCCGCCGCCCTTTGTTTCCATTTTCACATTCGGAGACTGCCATACCATCGAGCCCTTTTCCGTTATCATCTGTTCGCCGCGCTCAAGTTTGCATACTACCACAGGAAAAACTCCGCCTTTTATCTCATACTTCATTCTATTTTCCCTCCTTATTAATTATTTTCCGTATCCGTCGGGATGGTTTTTGTGCCAATTCCACGCCGATGATATTATTTCCTCAAGTGAATCGTGGCAGGGGTTCCAGCCGAGTATTTTTTTCGCCTTCTCGCTGGAGGCGATAAGCCTCGCCGGGTCTCCCGCCCTTCTTTCGCCCTCGACGGCCGGTATGGGATGTCCCGTCACCTTTCTTGCCGTCTCTATGACCTCCCTGACGGAAAATCCGACTCCGTTTCCGAGATTGAATATGTCGCTTTCCCCGCCGTTTATAAGATATTTGAGCGCCAGTATATGCGCTTCGGCCAGATCCGTCACATGTATATAGTCCCTAACGCAGGTGCCGTCAGGAGTCGGATAATCCGTGCCGAATATGCTCACATGGTCGCGCTTTCCGTTGGGCACCTGAAGGATGATCGGTATCAGATGGCTCTCCGGGTCGTGCGCCTCTCCTATATTTCCGTCAGTGTCGGCTCCGCAGGCGTTGAAATACCTGAGAGAAACGTATCTCAGTCCATGAGCCTTGGCCGTCCATTTGAACATTTTTTCCATCGCCAGCTTTGTCTCGCCATAGGGGTTTGTCGGCTCGGTTCTGTCATCCTCCATTATGGGCACGCGTTCGGGCTCGCCGTAGGTCGCCGCGGTGGATGAAAAGACTATTTTATCAACTCCGTTTTTCACCATGCTCTTAAGCAGCGTCATGGTGCCGTAAAGATTGTTTTCATAATATTTAAGAGGATTTTCCACGCTCTCGCCGACAAGGGAATAGGCGGCAAAGTGTATCACCGCGCCGATGTCCTCGCTTTTAAACAAGCTGTCAAGGAAGTCTCCGTCCTTTATGTCTCCTATATAAAGCCTTGCCCTTTTGTCAACGGCCTCCCTGTATCCGGTCACAAGGCTGTCAGCAACGGCCACGTCCATACCTTTGTCACAGAGGGCTTTGACCGTATGGGAACCGATGTACCCGGCTCCGCCAAGAACCAAAACCGTCATTATTATCACTCTCTTTCCAGCGCATTATATATTTTATTTTATTATAATTTCCTTCCGTTAGCAATAGTAAGTAATTTTTTACAGGCAATTCCAACAGGCTCCGGGATTAAAAAAAGACTGCCGAATCTTCAGCAGTCTTTCTTTATGTAGACCTACATATTCATATAATTAAGCAAGTTTGGGAGCACCTACAGGACAGTTGGATGCGCAAGCTCCGCACTCGATGCACTCTGCCTCATTAATTTTGAATACACCGCCGTCGTCAACGATGCAAGATGTAGGACAATCAGCTGCGCAAGCTCCGCAACCGATGCATTCATCACCGATATGGTATGCCATTGGAATACACCTCCTCTGAAAAAGTTCATTTTATATTCTATATCAAAACATATAAAATATCAACAGTAATTTTAATATTTAGAGAATTTTCATCTTTATGCAAAAAACGGAATGCAAGACCTTTTCTTAAAATCTATTTTCCATGTTCGCGAATTTTGTATACTGGCCGAGCCATGTCAGGTTAACCGTGCCTGTCGGGCCGTTTCTCTGCTTAGCGATGATCAGCTCCGCCTGATTCTTTTTCTCCGTCTTTTCGGGAAAATAATACTCGTCTCTGTATAAAAATGCAACAAGATCCGCGTCCTGCTCTATGGCTCCGGACTCACGGAGATCCGAAAGCATGGGGCGGTGGTCGCTTCTTGCCTCGCAGGCTCTTGAAAGCTGGGAAAGGGCAATTACCGGAGCTTCAATCTCCCTGGCGATGGCCTTAAGCGATCTGGATATTTCAGATATTTCCTGCTGTCTTGAGTCGCTTCTGCCGCTGCCACTCATAAGCTGAAGATAGTCGATGACGACAAGTCCCAGTCCCTTTTCGATTTTCAGCCTTCTGCA
The DNA here is from genome assembly GCA_904378045.1 of Candidatus Metalachnospira gallinarum. Taxonomy (GTDB): domain Bacteria; phylum Bacillota; class Clostridia; order Lachnospirales; family Anaerotignaceae; genus Metalachnospira; species Metalachnospira gallinarum. The sequence goes on from CAJFHC010000003.1 coordinate 53,391, forward strand.
CTTCGCTCTTATCTCCATGGCCGTTATTCCCGGCGTATCGTCTATGTATATCGGCGCTTCGCTCAAAACGCCCATGCTCTCCACGAGCTTGCTCCAATCGTCCGAGTTGAGCTCTCCCGTTCTGACCTTCTGGGCGTCCACAAGAGCCTCCGCGCAGAGCATACGGTTTACAAGCTGTTCCTTGCTCATTTCCAGCGAGAATATGGCGACCGGCACATGATCCCTGACGGCGGCGTACTGCGCCACGTTAAGCACGAACGCGGTCTTTCCCATTGACGGTCTGGCCGCGATAAGAATGAGGTCTGATTTTTGCAGGCCGGCGGTCTTGGCGTCAAAATCCGTAAAGCCGGTGGATATGCCCGTTATTTTCTCGTTGGAATTATAGATTTTTTCTATGTTTGAAAATGTGTTATAGGCCACGTCCATAATCGAGGCAAAACTGTCGGTGTTCCTGTTTTGCATAACGTCGAATATGCCCTTTTCGGCCTTGTCCAATATGACGTTTATATCGTCCGCGCCCTTGTAGCTTATCTCCGAAAGTTCTCCCGAAAGTTTTATAAGTCTTCTGAGCACGGATTTTTCCTCGACTATCTTTGCGTAGCTTTTTACGTTTACGGAACTTCCAACGGCCGCGGCTATGTTCGCGAGGGTCTCAACTCCGCCTATCTCGGCGAATACGCCGTTTTCCTCAAGCTGATTTTTGACCGTCACCACGTCGATTGGGTCGCCCTTCGTGTAAAGCTGGAGAGCGGCGCGGAACACCTCCCTGTTTTCCGGGGAGTAAAAATCATCCGCTTTAAGCAGCTCGAAAGCCTCCGCTGCCGCGTCCTTGTCCATAAGTATGGAGCTTAAAACCGCCTGTTCCGCGTCGGCGTCATGAGGCACTTTTTTCTGTATTTGATTGTTCTGCTCCATATAGGACTCTCCTTCCGGTTTGTTATTATTCTCCGGCGATCTCAACGGTAAGCTCGACCGTTACCTGCGGATGGAGCTTTACCTTTACTATCCTTCTGCCAACCATCTTTATAGGATCGTCAAATGATATTTTCTTTTTGTCTATATCTATGCCGGTCTGTTCAAGAAGCGCGGAGGCGATTTCCTTGTTCGTTACGGAACCGAATACCTTTCCGTTTTCTCCGGCCTTTACCTTTACCTTCACTACCTTGTCGTTGAGCTCAGCGCCAAGTTTCTGAGCCTCCTCAAGCTCTTCTTTTTTTCTTTTCGCTTCCGATTTTTTCTTGAGCTCAAGATCGTTCAAATTGGCGTTTGTCGCCTCTACAGCCAGCTTTTTAGGGATAAGGAAGTTAATGGCGTATCCGTCGTTTTTGTTTACGATATCTCCCTTTTTTCCTACGCCCTTAACATCCTCAAGCAATATAAGTTTCATCAGTTACTCTCCTCCATATACTGTTTTACGGCTTCCTTGACAATTTCCTTTACCTCGCCGATGGTCTTTCCCTTAAACTGAGCCCCGCTTATGGTCTGGTGTCCTCCGCCGCCTATCTTTTCCAAAATGACCTGGACATTTATCTCGCCGAGACTTCTGGCGCTGACAAATATCGTATCTCCGTCCTCGCACAAAACAAAGGACGCCTTTATGCCCTCCACGTCAAGCAGCTCATCGGCCGCCTGGGCAGCCGTTACCGAGGTGTTTCCGTAATCCGAAGGGCAGACGGACATATACATTCCGTCGTATATTTTTTCCGTGGAAGCCACAGCCATAGCCTTTGCCTTGAACACCGCCAGATCCTCCTGCAGGAGTTTTCTGACCCTTATGCCGTCAGCTCCGCACCTCTTAAGGAAGGCCGCCGCCTCAAATGTTATTGTTCCGGTCTTCATGCTGAAATTTTGAGTATCCACGGTTATGCCCGCAAGCAGAGCGTCCGCCTCCGCCGATTTCAGCCTTACCTTTTCGCCGATGTACTGTATCATTTCCGTCACCAGCTCGCAGGACGATGAAGCGTATGGCTCATGGTATACCATAACGGCCTTGTCTATGAAGTCCGTGCTCTTTCTGTGGTGGTCGAAAACAACGACCTTTGACGCCTTGTTGAGCACGTCCACCGATTCAACCCTGCTGTTGATATGGGTGTCCACCACAACAAGAAGGGTGTTTTCGGCGATGTTCTGCCAAGCCTCCTGTGAGTCGGTTATAAGATCCTCATAATCCGGATTGTCCTGGAATCTGGCCGTGATCTTTTTTATTGTGGACGGCACTCCGTCAAGGATTATGGAGCACGGTCTTCCGAGGGATTTCGCTATCCTGTATATTCCTATGGCCGCTCCGAAGCAGTCGGCGTCGGCTATCTTATGTCCCATGACATAGACTCTCTCGCTCTCCACGATGAGCTCGGAAAGGGCGTCGGCCTTGACCCTCGCTCTTATCCTTGCGTTATGGGAAACTTCGCCGCTCTTTCCGCCGTAGAATATATATTTGTCTCCGTTTTTGATAAGCGCCTGATCGCCGCCCCTGCCGAGGGCAAGGTCAATGGCCGCTTTCGCGCTTTTCATTCCGGCCTCAAGGGTGACTTCGCCTATGCCTATGCCGATACTGAGCGTCACCGGTATATGGTCTCCGACATTGACCGCTCTTATCTCGTTTAGTATCTCAAACCTGTTCTTCTGAAGCTGAGAAAGCGCCTCCGCCGTCAGGCAGAAGAAATATCTGTCCTTTTCCGTTTTTTTAAGTATTCCCCTTGCCTCATGTATCATTGCCGTCAGTTTTCTGTCCACAATGGCCGTAAGCATGGGGATGGCGGAATCGTCTATGCTTTCCATTACCTCGTCGTAGTTGTCTATGTAGATAAGTCCAACGACGATCTTTTCATTCTCGATATTTTCTTTCAGCTTCTCGATCTCCGTCACATCCATAAAGCACAGTGAGTTTGCTATGCTTCCGTCGGTCAGCTCGGCATGGCAGGAATAAATCCTGTAGAACCTTTCGCCCAGCCTGACTATCTGGTTATTCAGATGCTCGTTGTAATCAGGCATTTTTTCCTTGATGTTGAGCTCCGTAAAGGCTTTGAGCCCCATCATCTGCAAAAATTCCTCGTTGCAGCCTATGATGTCAAATTCGCCGTCAAATATGGCGTAGGGCACGGGGATGTCGTTTTTGACAATTACCTCCGGCTCGTCGTCCTCCTCCGGCGGTTCTGCCGACGCCGGCATCTCTCTCTCAGCGGAGCGCGAAAGGAACATGAGCACGGCGGCGATGACCGCCACTGCTATAGCTCCAAAGGATTCAAAGATAACAAAGCAGATTACTCCGACGATTATTATTAACGCCGGAAAAATTATTTTATTTTTATTTTGTCCACCCATAATATACACCCGTTATCACTCTATTGTAGAATACGAACCCAAAAACTTGAAAAAAGCTACCTTTCTTTTTATCATTTTGACCGCGTCCCTAAGATCATCACCGTTTTCGGCGATAAGATCTATGTAAAAAACATAGGTCCCCAACTTATGCTTCGCCGGGCGGGACTCGATCTTTATCATGTTTATCTCGTAAATGTTGAGTATGTCAAGCACCTTGTAAAGCCTTCCAGGGGAGTTGTCGTCATCAAGGGTAAAGGCGATGCTCGTCTTTACGCCGGGAGTAAGCTCCGTCGCTTCTCTGGAAATGACCACGAATCTTGTGGCGTTCGTGCCGTCGTCCTGAATGTCCCTTCCGAGTATTTCAAGGCCGTAGACCTCAGCCGCGCGTCCGGGGGCGATGGCCGCTATGGGTTCGGGGCTTTCGGACACTATCCTTGCCGCCTCGGCCGTCGAAGCCGCCTCGGCCGTGTTTTTTACTCCCAGGCTTCTTATATATTTCCTGCACTGGGCAAGTCCCTGGGGATGGGACACTATCCTGCTTATATCCTCCGGTTTTGTCCCTTTTTTGGCCATAAGGTTCTGGCTTATCTTAAGAATAAGATCATACCGGATAAAAAGCTCGGCGTCAAATATAAGCGTGTCCACAGTGCTTGTGACCGTTCCCTCTATGGAATTTTCAAGGGGAACGACTCCCATATCCACCCTGCCTTCATCCACGGCGGATATGACGTCGGTTATGTTGAAAAACATCTCAAACTCACAGTCCCCTCCGCACTGTTTCGCGCAGAGCAGAGCCGCCTGCTCCGAAAACGTGCCTTTGGGGCCGAGATAGCCAAGTTTCATATAAATTCTCCTCAAAGTCCGGTCCGCCGAAGGTTTTATCAGCCGTTTCGGCGGTCTTCCTCATACTATATACTAATATAGTATTTTACCACATATTATGGCGGATAACAAATAATTTTTAGCGCCGGACGCCTAAGTCCGAAACAGGCTTCGGCAAAAATCACGCTTCGTATACCTTTGTTCCTCTTTTTATGGTGCTTAATATTTTTATATTCTTCAGCTCGTCATTATCCGTTAAACTCAGCGGATTTCTGTCCGCTATTATAAAATCCTCAAAGGCTCCGGGGGCTATGATCCCCTTCTTCCCTTCCTCAAAGTATTGGTAAGCCGCGTTGACAGTAACTGCCTTTATCGCGTCATATACTCCTATCCTCTCCTTCTCTCCGAGCACGGCGCCATTTTTTGTTTTCCTGCGGACGGCGCACCATACGGTCTCGAACATATCCGGCTCTATGACCGGGGAATCCTGATGGAACGTGAATGTTATTCCTTCTTTAAGCGCCGAGCCGGCCGGAGATATGCCCTTCGCTCTTTCAAGGCCGAGATTTTGGATATGAATGTCTCCCCATCGGAACACATGGGCAACAAAAAATGACGGTATCATTTCCAGTCTTTTTACCCGTTCAAGCTGATCCTTTCTCAAAAGCTGCGCATGGATAATGACCGCCCTGCGGTTCTTATATTTTTCCACGGCATTGATGAACATTTCGCAGGCCATATCCCCGTTGCAGTGGGCGATTACCTGTATATCCCTTTCCGCCGCCCATTTAACGGCGGAATCCACGGCTTCCTCGGTCATGGACGGAGCTGCGCATGTGCCGTCGGCGTATTTGCCGCTTATCCACGCGGTCTTTCCCTGGGGCGATCCGTCAAGCATTATTTTCAGCCCGCCGAGTTTAAAATTATTATGGTATTTTCCCATACTTTCAGGGAAAGCCTCACGCCATCCGGCAAAGCTGTCCCTGTCGGGATAGGCAACGATATCCAGCGTCGTCCCTCCCAACGCGGCCAACGCCTTGTATACGTCCAGCAGAGCGCCCATGGCGTATCCGTCCTGAGCCGTCGTTATGCCGTGGGAAAAATATTTTTTCTCCGCCTTTTCACAGGCGGATAAAATATCGCTTATATTCTCCATGGGCACAAGCCTCAGCTTTTCAAGGTACTCGTTCTCTTCCAGCAGGCCGTCCTTTGAGGACATAATGCCAAGCAGCCTTTGGGCTTCCGCGTTGAATATACCGGAATGTCCCGACTTGTTTTCCAAAACAACGGCGTAGTCCCCAAACTCAAGCTCCGCCGAAGTTATATGTCTTTTTTCCTTAAGACCGTTATGGTCGTAGCCCATGGCCACGACCCATTGTCCCTGCTTTTTGTTTTCAGTTATAAAATCGTTCAGCCTGTTTCTTATCTCGTCAACGGACGCCGCCCCGTCAAGGTCTGCCCTCAAAAACGAATATGCCACGGACATAAAATGGCTGTGGGCGTCTATAAACGAGGGCATGAGCGTCCTTCCGCCAAGATCGGCATATTCGTCCGCCGCCGGCGGCTCTCCCCTGCCCGTTTCGGTTATGACTCCGTTTTCGCACAGGACATATCCGGCGTCTTCCCCTGTCATGGTTATTATATTTCCGTTAAAATAAGCTCTTTTCATAATATCACTCCCTATTGGGAATTATGGCTCCGCATAAGGAAATAAATGCGGAAAAGCTCTAATATCTTTGGTTTATATATCCGTCTATAAGAGATTTCCGGCTGCCCTCGCTGAATACTTCTTCCTCTCTCAGCCTTTTGAGTATAAGCTCATTGGTGGAATGGAGTATTATATTGTAATCCTTTAAAACGATCTCGAAAAGTTTTCCCTTGAGTTCCTTTGACCTGACCTTAATAAAATAGGCCTCTACGCCCTTATACTCCATCAGCTCCAGCACCTTCAGCGTAGCTCTGTCCTTTTTGCCGTAAAAGTAGTTGCAGCTGTCTAAGTATTCTCTTTTTTCATCGTTATCCAGATCCTTTATGGTGCTGGCCTGTTTTTTCTCCTTCGCCCTCGCGTTGTAATACTGATAGTTGAAAAGGCCCTTAAGCACCGTATCTATATTTTTAAACGGTTTTATATCGTTATATACTACCGCCTCATAATTTGCCTGAAGATATTCCCTTTTTGTCATATCGCCCTTCACATACTGGTCGATAAGGCTCTGACGATATCTGAAATATTTTTCCAGCGCGTTCAATTCTCAACACCTGCCGCTCAAAGACCATATATTACTATGGCGCTCTGATTTATATTTGCTTATAATGAATTATATAATTTTTCACGCTTATTTTCAAGGAGGCCCGCCATGAGCAGCTCAAAGCGAAGGGAACCGTACCTCGCGCGGTACCGTTCCGCCATACTTTCAAGACTAAGGGAGATAGATATTTTTATAAAGACAAAGCCCGCTCCCTATTCTAAGGAGGACGTCTTAGCCGTGCTTGACATGGGCGAGGCCGAATTTGACAAAATATCGTCCGCCCTTGGCATAGGCTGTCTTACGCCGTTCACTCTCACTCTTATAATGAAAAACGGCTCCGGCGAACTTTGCGGAGCCTTCAGGCGCGAGCTGGAATGCGGCCTTACGGACTCTTACTCGCCGGAGCAGATCTCGTACATATATAATATTGATCTTGATACGGTCAGGCGCGCCTTTTACGATATGGGCGTAAAAAGGCTGCACAGGGGGCTTTTGGAGACGCTTTTCAGCAACATCTATATATGAGCTCCCAAGCGTCCGACATCTTAGTCTGCAAGGATGGACTTTCTTACGTCCGCCGACTTTCTTTCGCCCTCAAGGAGTTTTATTATCTCGCAGGCGAAGTCAATGGCCGTTCCTACTCCCCTTGACGTTACGATGTTTCCGTCCACGACAACCCTGTCTTCCTTATATTCCGCTCCCTTGAGCGCTCCCTCGCATCCGGGATAGCAGGTAGCCTTTTTGCCCTCAAGCACGCCCATTTCGCCAAGCATCGTGGGAGCGGCGCAGATCGCGCATATATATTTGCCCTTCTCAAGGTTTTCCCTTATTATCTCTTTAAGTCTTTCACATTCTTTAAGATTGTCCACTCCGGGCAGTCCTCCGGGAAGAACGATGGCGTCGGCGTCCTCAAAGCCGCTCTCGTCCAGCTTTATGTCCGCCACTACCGGAATGAAATGAGCTCCCGATACCGCGTTGCTGCTTGAAACGGAAACCGTTATGACCTCTATGTCGGCTCTTCTTAAAAGATCTGCGGCCGTAAGCGCCTCGACCTCCTCAAAACCGTAAGCAAGAAATAAATAAACTTTTTTCATTTGGAATCTCCCCTTGTTTTTATTATAATCTGAGTATATAGTATAATTTAAAATTGCACAATAACAAACACAAATAATTGACAAAACAAACAAAAAACTTTAATCTGCCGGATAATTTTGGCAGTTATTTACTAAATTTTAACAATAAACCGCGTCTATTTGGAGGCATATTATGGAAATAGAAAGAAAATTCCTTGTAAAGCATATCCCCGCCGGCCTCGGCTCCTTTCCCAAAAGGGAACTTGAACAGACATATATAAGCGTATCGCCGACTATCCGGCTCAGAAAAAGCGATAACGATTATATCCTTACCGTCAAAGGCAGCGGCTCCATAGCGAGGGAGGAGTTTGAGCTTCCCCTCAGCTTTGAGCAGTATGTCTCCCTTATGAAAAAAGCCGAAACTCCGCCTGTCATAAAGACAAGATATTTTATTCCGCTCCCCGGCGGGCTCACGGCAGAGCTTGACGTCTATCACGGCGGCCTTGACGGGCTTCTCACCGTTGAGGTGGAGTTTGACAGCCTTGACAGTTCCTCGGCCTTCATTCCTCCGGACTGGTTCGGAGATGACGTTTCCGAGGATAAACGGTATAAAAATACGGCTCTTTCCTTATACGGACTGCCAAAAAAAGAATAATAACCTGAAATCTCAGTATTTTCGGCGCTTGGCGTTGTTCGGCGCCGTTTTTTTCCTGTCTTTCCCGTCGATTTATGCCATCGTCTGTCGGAAATTTTTGCCATATTTTTCAGTAAAGCATATTGCAAAATCCCCTCGTCTCGACTATAATGTACTTGAATGTAAATTAATTACATATTTACTAATATTTTACAATATAATAAAGAATATTCACGGGAGGGATCACTTTGAATCAAACTAAAATCAGACTGCTGCTTGCCGATGACAACAAGGACTTCTGCGACGTAGTCAGCGCATATCTCAATAAACAGGAGGATATAGAGGTCGTCGCCACGGCTCACGACGGTATAGACGCGTTCAACAAAATAAGGGAGCTTAAGCCGGATATAGCTGTCATCGACAGCATAATGCCACGCCTTGACGGGCTTGGGGTTCTTGAGAAACTGCAAAAACACGCCGACAGCCTTAAAAAGCCGATATGCATAATGCTTTCGGCCATAAATCAGGAAAAGATCACCCAGCGAGCCATTGAGCTTGGCGCGGAATATTACATCGTCAAGCCCTTTGACATGGACGCCCTCGTGGTTCGCATTCGACAGCTCAAATATTCCAAAGGCGGCGAAGGCGGAAATATGAAAGCCGTTGTGCAGCCCGGAAGCTCGGATAGATCCGCGGCCTATGACCTTGAGTCAAAGGTCACGAATATACTGCACGAAATAGGAGTTCCCGCTCACATCAGAGGCTACCACTATATGCGAGAGGCAATAATCATGTCAGTCAATGACATGGATGTTTTGAACTACATCACAAAGGAGCTCTACCCCGCCATCGCCAAAAAGTGCAACACTACTCCGTCAAGGGTTGAAAGAGCTATCCGCCACGCCATTGAGGTCGCCTGGAGCCGGGGCAAAATAGACGCCATAGACTCCCTTTTCGGATACACTGTTAACAATCATAAGGGCAAGCCGACCAACAGCGAGTTCATCGCCCTTATCGCCGACAGGCTGAGACTTGAGCAAAAGGCTTGCTGAAAGCATACCGGGCTCCCGAATAAAACCGGGAGCCTTTTTTACATTATCATTTCCCACGGTCGAAAATGCGCTTATTATGGGCGGATTTTTTCTTTTTGAACGCAATTTTTTATTTTTTCCCATTATTTACTTTATTTCCAGCCAGTCCAAGACATATTCCGCCTATTTTCTTTAAAATCCTCACTAAAGGCGGTCTTATTCGTTGCCAACCACGTTTTGATATGTTAAACTAAAAAATAGTGAAAAAATCAGATAGTTAAAGAGGTATCAGAATGTTTACTGCCAGAGAATATGTAAAAGCAAAAAGCCTTGATGAAGCGTGGGAGCTGAACCAAATCCGCTCCAACCGTGTTGTCGGAGGAATGCTGTGGCTTAAAATGTCAAGGCTTAATATCAATAAACTCATAGACCTGTCGGATCTTGGGCTTGACGGTATCGAGGAAAATGAGGATGAATTTATAATCGGATGTATGACTCCTCTCAGAGCGCTTGAGCTTCACCCCGGGCTTGAAAGATACTCCTGCGGCGCCGTGAGGGAGGCTCTTCGCTCCATTGTCGGCGTGCAGTTCAGGAATCTGGCCACCGTCGGAGGAAGCATATACGGCAGATACGGTTTTTCCGATGTGCTGACGGTATTTGCCGCCATGGACAGCTTTGTGGAGCTCCATAAAGGAGGTATAATCCCCCTGTCCGAATTTATAGGCATGAAACCTGACAGGGACATACTCGTCAGGCTCATAATCAAAAAGACTGCCCTCGACATTAGATATTATTCCGTAAGGAACTCCCGAACGGATTTTGCCGTGCTCAACTGTGCCGCCGTTAAATCAGGAGACAAGCTGAAACTTGTTTTCGGAGCGAGGCCGGGCAGAGCGATGATTTTTGAAAAAAGTCTTTCGGAGATCTCTTCCGCCGCAAGCCTTGCCGTCGAGGCCGCAGAAGCCATAGAGACAAGGAGCAACCTCCGTGCCGGAGCCGACTACAGGACCCATCTTGTGCGTGTTTTCGCCAAACGCGCCTATAATGATCTGGGAGGTGGAGAAAAATGCTGATAACGCTTATATTAAACGGTAAAAAAATAAGCCGCGACATTGCCTGCGATATGCTTCTTATAGACTTTCTCCGCGAAAACGGATGCCTGAGCGTAAAGCGAGGCTGCGAAACATCCAACTGCGGCCTTTGCACCGTGCTGATGGACGATAAACCGGTGCTGTCCTGCTCCGTTCTGGCCGTAAGAGCCGACGGCAGGAAGGTGGACACTCTGGAGGGGCTTCAGGATGAGGCCCGGGAGTTTACGGAGTTCATAGCCGATCAGGGAGCGGAGCAGTGCGGCTTCTGTAATCCCGGATTTATTATGAACACCATCGCCCTTTTGAGAGATAACCCATCGCCGTCGGAAGATGAAATAAAGGAATATCTGGCGGGCAATCTCTGCCGCTGTTCTGGATACGAGGGACAGCTCAGGGGCATACAGGAATTTTTGAAAAGGAAGAATAGCAAATGAGATTCGTAAACCAACCGATAAGAAAAAAGGACGCCGAACAGCTTCTTTCGGGCAAACCGGTCTATACTCAGGACATTGCCCCCAAGGACTGCCTTGTCGTTAAAATACTCCGTTCAAAATACGCCAACGCGATAATTAGGGATATCGACTTTTCCGCCGCCATGAAGGTGGACGGTATGGAAGCCGTTTTCACTTGGAAAGACGTACCGCAGGACAGCAGACGTTTTACCCTTGCCGGAGAGACATATCCAAATACCAGCCCGTTTGACAGGCTCATCCTTGACCGCCACATGCGTCATGTCGGCGATGTGGCCGCCATTGTTGCCGGAAGGGATGAAAAATGCGTAAACAAGGCGCTTTCCCTTATAAAAGTTGATTATGAGGTGCTGGAGCCCGTTCTTGACTTCCATAAAGCCCTGGATAATCCTGTCGTTGTCCATCCGGAGGATAACTGGGAGCTTCTCTGTCCTCTTGGTGCGGATAGAATGAGGAATCTCTGCTCCCACAGCGAATCCTCAAACGGAGACGTGGACGAAGTTCTCAAAGGCTGCGACGTTGTCATCGACAGGACATACCATACAAAGCCCAATCAGCAGTGTATGATGGAGCCGTTCTGCACATGGTGCTCAATAGACGCCATGGGCAGGCTGAACGTAGTCAGCTCCACCCAGATCGTTTTTCACTGCAGAAAAATAATAGCCGCCGCCCTGGGCATACCCAATTCCAAAGTGCATGTGTCTAAGCCCCGTATCGGCGGAGGATTCGGAGCGAAACAGACCTCCGTGTCCGAAATATATCCCGCCTTTGTCACATGGAAAACAAAAAAGCCCTCCATGATTGTTTTCACCCGTGAGGAATGTATGACGGCCTCATCGCCACGTCACGAAATGGAGCTCCATGTTCGTGTGGGAGCGTCAAAGGACGGAACAATCCGTGCCATAGATCTCTATACGCTTTCCAACACGGGCGCCTACGGAGAGCACGGCCCCACGACCGTCGGCCTTTCGGGACACAAATCCATACCAATATACAGGACAGAGGCCTACCGTTTCCGCTGCGACGTTGTATATACAAACGTAATGTCAGCGGGCGCTTACAGAGGCTACGGAGCTACCCAGGGTATTTTTGCCGTGGAGTCGGCCGTAAATGAGCTTGCCCATGCCCTTGATATGGATCCGATGGACATAAGAGAAAAGAATATGGTTCACGAGGGCGACATTATGCCTGCCTACTACGACCAGCTCAACACGAGCTGCGCCCTGGACAAGTGTCTGGCAAGGGTAAGAAAAATGATAGACTGGGACAACAAATATCCCGTAAAATATATGGGCGGAACAAAGGTTAGAAGCGTCGGAACGGCTATGGCCATGCAAAGCTCTGGAATAACGAACATAGACGTCGGCTCAGCCATAATAAAGCTGGAAGAAGGCGGATTTTACACGCTTCTTCACGGGGCCGGCGATATGGGTACGGGCTGCGACACCATTCTTGCCCAGATAGCCGCTGAGGTACTGGAATGTGACTGCGATATGATAAACGTACCTCCCGCCGATACCGACACCTCTCCCTATGATTCCGGCTCCTACGCCTCAAGAACCACCTATCTGACAGGAAAGGCCGTGGAAAACTGCGCCCGCAGTCTGAGGGAAAAGATCATTGCCCTTGGAGCGAGAATGCTTGGATGCGAAACGGAGGACGCTGAATTTAACGGCGAACGGGTAATATGCAAAAAAGACGGAAAATTTGTTTCTTTGTTTGAGCTGGCGGAGGCTTCCACCACGGACAACAATCTTGCCCTTATCGCTTCCGATTCCCACAGCTCATCCATTTCTCCACCGCCGTTTATTGTCGGAGCCGTGGAGCTTGAGACCGACCTTGAGACCGGAGAGGTGAAGGTCATAAACTACGCCGCGGCCGTGGACTGCGGAACGCCCGTCAACACAAATCTCGCAAGAGTACAGGCCGAGGGTGGCATAGTTCAGGGCATAGGAATGGCTCTTACGGAAAACGTCACCTACGACGGCAGCGGCCATGTGCTTGAAAACTCGTTTATGCAGTATAAAATACCTTCAAGGCTTGACATCGGGCATATAGACGTCGTCTTTGAAAGCAGTTACGAGAAAGAAGGCCCCTTCGGAGCCAAGTCCATCGGAGAGGTAGTCATAAACACCTCCGCCCCCGCCATAGCCGACGCCGTTTATAACGCCACCGGCGAAAGGTTCAGGGAGCTTCCCATAACTCCGGAAAAAATAGCGATGGCCGTGGAAAAGAACGGCTCGCCGTTTCTGAAATAAGCCTAAATAAATCGGCTCACTCATATTTTGAAAGAGTGAGCCTTTATTTTATCCCATAATGACAACCGTTGCCGTTTTCTCTATTGTCTCGCCGTTTTTCTCCGCTATTATGTCCAATGTATATGTTCCCGGAGAATTTATATCTATGTCGTCCCTGTATTCCAGCGTTACGCCTCTTTTATTTCCTTTGATCTCCACGAAATCGTCCACGCAGAAAGCCTCTCCGGCGGCTATTTCTATTCTGTCCGGAACGATTATGTCAAATTTCTCCGCCCTTAAGCGTAAAAACAGGCAAAACAACAATAAAACAATTATTACCATAACCATACGTTTTTTCATTCGCTCACATCCTAATAAATATATTTACTAAAGTCAATAATAATCGAAATTAAATGATACCATCAAATAAAGGGGTGGGCGAAATGGCAGGCTATAAGGCGGACTATGTTCAGCGAATAAGAAACTTGAGGGAGGACAGCGACAAGACCCAGGCGGAAATAGCGGAGATCCTCGGCACGTCCCAGACAATGTACGCCAGATACGAACGTGGCGCAAACGAGCTGCCGCTAAGGCACCTTATAACGCTCTGCGAATACTACCATGTCTCGGCCGACTATATACTCGGGCTGTCCGACAAAAAGAAAAACATTTAAAAACCTCGGAAAATATGCTATCATCAGAAATAGTTATTTCCCGAGGTGATTTTTTTGTCAGAAAAAATTTGTTTGGATGCAAAAATATATTTAAGTATATATAACTTTGTGAAAAGTCATCCGTCTCTCCACAAACCAGTCATAGTTGTCAACGACTTGTCGCCCAAAATTATGATGGTGCTTTTTTACGGAATGATGCCCATACTCGTTTTAACGCTGGATCCGAGGATATTTGCCTTCGCGGCCTGTCCCCTTGTCGAGCTGCTGCTTGTGACAAAATTCAGGAATAAAATAGACCGTCCCCGCCCGTTTGACGTGCTTGACGTTACGCCTCTTGAAAAGCACTCCAGCGGCCACAGTTTCCCAAGCCTGCACTGCTCCAGCTCATTTGTAATAACAATGGCTCTGTTCTACATACATCCTTATCTGGGAGCCGCCGGGCTGGCCGTTTCTGTTTTCGTGGCCGTTTCCAGGCTCCTTTCCGGAGTTCATTATCCGTCGGACATACTTGCCGGCATAATAATTGGTCTGCTTTTTGGCACGCCCTATCTGTTTATATGATGCTGAGTCCGGATGATTATTCGGCGCTTTGTTATGCCCAAACGGACCGTCACGCTTTTGATGACGTTATGCGCATACTGTTTGTCTATCCGTGTTCCGGCAAAAAAACATTAAAAATTATAAAGTGCGGAGTCTGCAATGTTAAATATGTGATAAAATATTTAACAGAGAATAAAATGGCCTAACGGCCGTGAAAAGAGGAGTTATAAATGAGCAAAAGTTCCACGGCGGCTATGAGCGAGGATTTTCAGGCCGCGAAATTCAAAAAAATGACCGAGGAACCGGTGGATAAACTTATACTGGAGCTTGCGGTGCCTACAATAGCCAGCATGCTTATCACATCCATATACAATATGGCCGACACATACTTTGTCGGAAAGATCGGCACCAGCGCAACGGGAGCCGTCGGCGTTATTTTCCCGCTGATGACGCTTATACAGGCGGTCGGCTTCCTTTTCGGACATGGCTCGGGAAATTATATGGCAAGGCAGATGGGAGCCCAAAAGGTGAAGGAATGCAACGAAATGGCTTCGACCGGATTTTTCTGGTCGCTTATCGGAGGGTTCCTTATAATGGCTTTCGGCCTTATTTTCAGCGGCCCCCTTGTAACGGCTCTTGGAGCCACGGACACCATTCGTCCCTACGCCCTTGATTATATGTTCTACATACTTTTCGGAGCGCCGATAATGACGGCTTCGTTCACTCTGAATAATCAACTCAGGTTCCAGGGCAACGCCTTTTACGGAATGATCGGAATAATGACCGGCGGTATTTTGAATATAGTCCTTGACCCGGTATTCATATTCGCCTTTAGATTCGGCGTCGCCGGAGCGGCAATGGCCACGTCGCTGAGCCAGTTGATCAGCTTTGTCATACTTGTTGTGTTCACCAATAAAAAGAGCATACCTCTAAGCATAAAAAACGTAAGATTCAATCTCCATTATGTAAAGGAGATACTCAGGGGCGGACTCCCGTCTCTGTTCAGGCAGGGCTGCAACAGCCTTTCGTTCGTATTCCTGAACCATGCCGTCGGAATATACGGAGACGCGGCGATAGCGGCTATGACAGTAGTACAAAGGATAGTAAACTTCGCCTTTTCCGCGATGCTCGGCTATGGACAGGGATTCCAGCCCGTATGCGGCTTCAACTTCGGAGCGAAAAAATATGACAGGGTTAAAAAAGGCGTCAGCTTCTGCGTTAAATCATCCCTCATTGCGCTTATTATTTTCGCAGCGCTCGGCGTTGTGTTCGCTCCAAATCTTGTGGCGGCGTTCAGGGACGACCCGGATGTAATCGAGATAGGCGTCAGGACTCTCCGCTGGCAGTGCCTTACTTTCCCGCTTCTCGGATGGGTAACGATATGCAATATGCTCACCCAGACCATAGGATATACGGTAAGGGCGTCCATACTTGCCACGTCAAGACAGTTCCTGTTTTTCATTCCCTGCCTGTATATTCTTTCGGCGGCGTTCGGGCTTACCGGCATAGAATGCACCCAGTCCGCGGCGGACGTAATATCCTTTGTGGTATCCGTGTTCATAGGCGTTGACGTGCTTAGAAAAATGAAATAAAACCGTAAATCAATCAAAAACCGGATGGCTTTAATACTCTGCCACCCGGTTTATTTTTATCGATTATTGTTTTGCCGATTATTATTTTTTAAGCGTCTCAAGTCTTTCCTCGATCTGTTTGAGAGTCTCTTTATATTTTACTCCCTTAGCCTTTTCTTCTTCTATTACATTGGCGGGAGCCTTTGCTATGAAGCCCTGGTTAGCGAGCTTCTTCTCAACCCTCTCAACCTCCTTGAGCATTTTGTCGCGCTCCTTTGTAAGGCGTTCTATTTCCTTGCCGATGTCCACAAGCTCGGCGAATGGCATATAAAGCGTAGCTCCGGGGATGGCCGCTGATACGGCGTCGGAATCTATGCCGTCCTTGCCTTCCTGGATAACAAGTTCGGAAGCGTAAGCAAGGGTTTTGAAGAATACCTCGCTTCTTTCAAACACATCGGCAATGGCGCTGTCGGATGTAACAACATATACCTTTGCCTTTTTGCTCGGCACAACATTCATTTCCGCTCTTATGTTTCTTATGGCTCTTACGGCTTCCTTGATAAGATCGATCTCGGCCTCGTTTTCGGTGAAATTCCATTCAGCCTTGTACTCGGGCCATGCGGAAAGCATTATTGTTTCCTCGTCACTCTGGAGATGGGTGAATATCTCCTCCGTTATGAACGGCATAAACGGATGAAGGAGCTTGAGAGCGTTTATGAGCACAGTCTTAAGCGTCCATAAAGCCGCGTCTCTTGTGCTGTCTTCCTTATTGTAAAGACGGGGTTTAACCATCTCTATATACCAGTCGCAGTATTCATCCCAGAGGAAATCCCTGATCTTCTGAGCGGCAAGGCCGAGCTCATAGGATGTGAGGTTATCGGTAACTTCCTTTGTAAGGGTATTTACCTTGCTGAGTATCCATTTGTCGGCGCTTGTAAGATAAAGGAGCCTGTCATCGTCCTTATCGTCCTCAAGATTCATAAGCACGAAACGTGAAGCGTTCCACAGCTTGTTGTTGAAGTTTCTGCAATCGTCAAGTCTCTCCCAATAGAAACGCATATCGTTTCCGGGAGCGTTTCCGGTAACAAGCATAAGACGGAGGGCATCGGCGCCATATTTATCTATAACGTCGATGGGGTCGATTCCGTTTCCGAGGCTCTTTGAGAATTTACGTCCCTGGTCGTCACGGATAAGTCCGTGGATAAGGACGTCGTGGAAAGGACATTCGCCTATCTGCTCAAGACCGGAGAATACCATCCTTATTACCCAGAAGAATATTATGTCATATCCCGTTACCATTGTGTCCGTAGGATAGAAATGCTTGAGTTCCTCCGTGTCGTCGGGCCATCCGAGGGTTGAGAAAGGCCACAGAGCCGATGAGAACCAAGTGTCAAGGGTATCTTCGTCCTGCTTGAACTCCGTTCCTCCGCATTTTGAGCATACAAGGCCTGAAGGATCCTTTGTAACTTCTATATGTCCGCACTTCTGGCAGTAATAAGCCGGTATTCTGTGACCCCACCAGAGCTGACGTGATATGCACCAGTCTCGTATGTTGTCAAGCCAGTGCATATACACCTTTCCGAAGCGGTCGGGTATGAAGCGGAGCGTTCCGTTTTTGTATACCTCTATGGCGGGCTTTGCCAGCTCGTCCATCCTTACGAACCACTGGAGCTTTATCATAGGCTCAACGACCTCATTGCATCTTTCATGCACGCCTACGGAGTGAGTAATGTCCTCAACGCGTACAAGAAGCCCCAGATCCTCAAGTTCCTTAACAATGAGCTTCCTTGCCTCGTACCTGTCCATACCCTCGTATTTTCCGCCGTTGGCGTTGATCGTTCCGTCATCGTTGAAGACGTTGATCTTAGGAAGGTTATGGCGTTCGCCCACCTCATAGTCGTTAGGGTCGTGGGCGGGTGTTATTTTAACTACGCCTGTACCGAATTCCATATCAACGTAGGAATCGCCTATGATGGGAATTTCCTTGTTGACGATGGGCAGAACAGCCGTCTTTCCGATGAGATGCTTATATCTGTCGTCCGCGGGATTAACGGCAACGGCCGTATCTCCGAGCATGGTTTCCGGACGTGTGGTGGCAAGCTCAAGGAAATCGTCCGTTCCGGCGATGGGATATTTTATGTGCCAGAAATGTCCGGCCATATCGACATGGTTGACTTCCGCGTCGGAAATTGTTGTCTGGCATTTAGGGCACCAGTTTATGAGCTTTTCTCCCCTGTAGATATAGCCTTTGTTATAGAGGCGGATGAACGTCTCAAGAACGGCCTTTGAGCATCCCTCGTCCATTGTGAAGCGCACTCTGTCCCAGTCGCAGCTTGAGCCGAGCTTTCTGAGCTGCATAAGTATTTCCGAACCGTACTCCTCTTTCCAGGCCCATGCTCTCTCAAGGAACTGCTCACGGGTTATATCGTTTTTTGTAAGGCCTTCCTCTGCCATTTTCTGAACGATCTTTACCTCGGTGGAAATGGAGGCGTGATCCGTTCCGGGAACCCATAAAGCGTTATAGCCGCTCATCCTTTTCCAGCGGATAAGAATGTCCTGAAGAGTATTGTCAAGGGCATGTCCCATATGGAGCTTGCCTGTGATATTCGGGGGCGGCATAACTATTGTAAAAGGTTTTTTTGACTTATCGACTTCGGCATGAAAATATTTTTTATCAAGCCATTTGCCGTAAATGCGTTCTTCGATACTCGGATCGTATGTCTTTTCAAGTTCGTGGATCATTATATCTTTCCTTTCCGTGATTAAAAAATCCGCAGTTATATAATAAAAAAGACTTGCGCCACTAAAAGGGCGAAAGTCCGCGGTACCACCTTAATTCCCGTATAACAATACGGCTCTTGGCCTTAACGCGGCCGACGTTTCCGGCTAATGATTCTTTCTCACCGGAACTGCTGACGGGCTACCTTCATCCGCGGTATTTCCCGCCGTGTCTTTCAGCCTTCGGACACAGCTCTCTTTTGGATACCGAGGAATACTCCTCCCGATAATCGCATTTGATACATATAGACTAATAATAGTTAAAACACCCCTGTTTGTCAAGGGTTTGCCGTCAATATGAGATATGTTTTGGGAAATAGTTGTTTATCCTGTTATATAGAGTGTCGAAAAAGTCCTTTAGGACTTTTTCGAGTTTAAATTAAGGCAATAAATCCCTATTTCTGCGGAAAGCCCTGAACTTTGTCAGGGCGCAGAATTTTCCTCGGCGGAAATGAATTCCGCCTGCGGAATAAACTCAGGAGGGTCTTGCCCTCCCGAACCCTCCCGCTCACAATGGATTAGTTTTTTGACAGTCTGCCTGTTATATAAACGATATTTTTTATATTATTGTCTGCCGAGGTTAAATTAATACTTATAAATAATATCCATTCGTAAAATTCGAGTAACTAAGAAACGTCTGAAAATAATTTAATATAAAAAAGTGAAAATTTGTTATTTACGCCTTTAATAAAAAGATTTGACATAAAAAATCAGAATGTCTTCCGGGAAACAATAAATTTAACAAAACTTATATGAGATAGAGTTTATGACATAATTTTAACCTAAGAGGAAATTTTTTTACAAAAAAAATATAAGTTCTTTATTTTTACTTTGACTATTACTTAATTTACCGCTTGTCGAAATTTGAAAATATACAGTCTCCATGTTATAATAGTCGGCGTAAGACAGTAGATATATAGATAAATGGAGGTGGCCTATATGCCGGCTATTCCAATGAATGTAATTTGGCTTATATTGTTTGTTATTTTTGTGATAGCGGAGATAGCGACAGCGGGGCTTGTTTCAATATGGTTTTGCTTTGGAGCGCTGGCGGCTATGCTTGCCGCTTCCTTTGGGGGATCCTTCGGTATCCAGGCCGGGGTGTTTCTTGTTGTATCAATAATTCTTTTGATATTGACAAAGCCGCTGGTTAAAAAGCTGCATACTAAGGTTATAGTTACAAACGCGAGGGCAATAATAGGAGAACAGGGGGTTGTTACGGAAACGATAAACGGTATTGAGGGAACAGGCGCGGTTAAGATACAGGGAAAGATCTGGTCAGCCAGACCGCGTGACGAAAATCAGGTGATCGACGAGGGAAACAAGGTAAAAATCCTGGATATCCAGGGAGTAAAGGTTATAGTTGAGAAAATAGAAGAAAAGACCGGAGAGGAGTAAAACACTATGCTTCCTTTTATTTTAATTATAATACTGATAATCTTGGTTATATCAAATATAAAGATAGTTCCACAGGCATACGCCTATATTGTGGAAAGGCTCGGAGCCTACAACGCGACTTGGAGCACAGGGCTTCATTTTAAAATACCCATAATCGACAGGGTGGCAAAGAAAATCAGCCTTAAGGAGATCGTGGCCGACTTTCCGCCGCAGCCCGTCATCACAAAGGATAATGTAACAATGCAGATCGACACGGTAATATTTTTGCAGGTAACCGATCCCAAGCTCTATACCTACGGCGTCGACAATCCCATGAGAGCCATCGAAAACCTTACGGCCACAACACTTAGAAACATAATCGGAGACCTGGAGCTTGACCAGACGCTTACGTCCAGGGATATAATCAACTCAAAGATGAGGTCTATCCTTGACGAGGCCACCGATGCTTGGGGAATAAAAATAAACCGAGTGGAGCTTAAAAACATTATGCCTCCAAAGGAGATACAGGACTCTATGGAAAAACAGATGAAGGCCGAGCGAGAAAGACGTGAAAAGATACTTCAGGCGGAGGGCGAAAAGCGAAGCGCCGTTCTTGTGGCCGAGGGAGAGAAGGAGGCCGCCATACTCAGGGCGGAGGCCGAGAAAGAAGCCGCGATCAAAAAGGCTGAGGGAGAGGCTGAAGCTATCCTCAAGGTGCAGCAGGCCGAGGCCGAAGCTATCAAAATGCTCAACGCCGCCGGACCCGACGCCGCCGTTATAGCTATAAAGAGCCTTGAGTCTCTCCAGAAAATAGCGGACGGAAAATCAACAAAGATAATCATACCCTCTGAAATACAGGGCCTTGCCGGGCTTGCCACATCTTTTAAGGAACTTATTAAAGATGACAAAACAGAAAAATAATCTTGCAATTTTTAAAAATTTATGTATAATATAACTATAATTGCAAAATGTGAATCCACTGTGGCAATGTGTATTTTGCATATTGGTTTTTTAAAAAACTAAAATTATTTATGCAAAATAATATACCTTATGGCATGCAATTGAATTTATAAGAAGGGGGGAACTTATGATGAAAAAACGTATTGTCTCTATGGCGGCTGTGGTTTGCCTTGCCCTTTCGCTGTCGGCCTGCGGAGGCGGCGGAGATACCGCCGATAATACCGCTCAGGAGACAACCGGGCAGACGGAAACGGCAGAAACGGCTGATACGGCCGAAGGTATGACATTGGAGGATTATTTTAATTCCGATGTTATGCAGGCAATGGTAAACGCGGCAAAGGAGCAGTATTCCGAAGAGGGCATAGAGGCTGAAATGTACGCCGAAGGGGACGAACTTCGCTATGTATTTACAATGACTGACGTGGAAACAACCGAGGACGAGAGAGCAGTCCTGGCTGAGGCTCTTAAGGCTTCGACGGAAGCAAGCGCCGATTCTTTTATCGACACGGCTAAGCAGGCTAAGGAAGTAGTAACAAACGACGAGGTTATCGTTGTTGTAACATATATGGACGGAGCAGGAAACGAGCTTTATTCCCAGTCATTCTCATCGGCTGACGCTGAGTGACCAAAACCGGATATAAAATGATTTTACGGAGAGCGGAAAACCGCTCTCCTTTTTCTTATGAGTCCGCGTCATTCGGCACTTTTCCGGCCGTGTCAAACAAAAAGAGCCCGCCGCCTGAAACACAGGGACAGCAGACTCATTCTGTAGAAAATTTTATTCAAAAAGTTTTATTCAGATAATTATATTTTAAAAATATTATTCTTCTTTCCGGCAGTGTCCGCCTGTTCAAACGGTCACAAAAGCCACCGGTTGTTATTATTTTACGCCTCTGAAATCTTGTCTCTCATCATAAGGTCATACACGGCCTTTCTCGGATCTTTTCCGTCAAAAAGCACTCCGTTTATGGCCTCCGTTATAGGCATGCTCACGTTATGCTTTTTCGCCAGCTTAAGAGCCGCCTGCGCCGTATTTACGCCTTCTACGACCATATGTACTTCCTTAAGCGTCTCATCCAAAGATTTTCCCTGTCCTAAAAGTATGCCGGCTCTCCTGTTTCTGGAATGCATACTCGTGCATGTAACAATAAGATCGCCTATGCCCGAAAGTCCGAAAAACGTGTTCTCCTGGCCGCCCATCGCTACTCCGAGCCTTTTTATCTCAGCCATTCCCCTTGTCATAAGCGCGGCCTTGGTGTTGTCGCCGTAGCCGAGGCCGTCTGACATTCCGGCGGCGAGGGCGATTATATTTTTCATGGCCGCCCCGATCTCCACGCCGATCACGTCCGTGTTTGTGTAAAGCCTGAATACGGGATTGCTGAACTCGTGCTGTATCATTTTGGCCAGCTCCTCGTTTTCGGACGCTATGACCGCGGCCGTCGGTATTCCTCTTCCAACCTCTTCCGCATGGCTGGGGCCGGAGAGCACCGCTACATCACATTCCGGCGCGCACTCCTTTATTACCTCGGCAAGGGTCTTAAGGCTTCCGTCCTCCAGCCCCTTTGCCACGTTTACTATTATCTGTTCCTTCTTGAAGTAAGGAGCGAATTTCTCCATATTTACCCTGACGAACTTGGAAGGCACAGCGGCAATGATGATCTCCGCGTCCCTTACAGCCTCTTCCGGCGATGTGACTATCTTTATCTCTTTTCTTATCGGCACCCCGGGAAGAAATTCCTTGTGCTCCCCGTCCTCGCGTATCCTTCTCGCCTCTTCCTCCTGCCACGACCATACGGTCACGTCATGGCCGTATTTATCAAGCATTACCGCGAGGGCCGTGCCCCAGCTGCCGCTTCCTATGACGGATATTTTTTTCATAACCTACATCTCCTTCTTTTTGGGCTTCAGCTTTCCTATTATGTCAAATCTGCTTTCAGTTCCGGATATAAGCCTTTTGATATTCTGTCTGTGCTTTATGAACGCCAGTACGGCCAGCGCCGATGTAAGCGCCACGACCTCCGATGGATAACCGCTTATGTAAAGCGTCACCGGTATGAGTACGGAGAGCGACAGCGACGCTATGGACACATATCCGCTCAGCAGTATAAGTATGGCTATTATGTATACGATAAGCGCCGGAAAAGGGAATGCCCCCAGCATCATTCCGAGCATGGCCGCTATGCCCTTTCCGCCCTTGAATCCGTGGAAAAACGGGAAATCATGTCCCAGTATCGCTCCGGCGGAACCGTAAAATCCGGCTACGACCGGATCCTGCTTAAATATGAAAAAGCATATATAAAAGGCCGCCGCTGACTTTAAAACGTCGCAGAAAAACGTAAACAGCCCCTTCTTTATACCGAGGACTCGAACCGTGTTGGTCGTTCCAAGGTTTCCGCTTCCTTTTTTGCTTATATCGACATGGTTGGCCTTTCCCATAAAATAGGCGGTCTGTATACAGCCTAAGAAATAGCCGATGACAAGACATATAATTCTGAACATATCAATCCTTATCTCCCTTTTGTCTCACAACGAAATGTATGGGCGTTCCCTTGAAGCCAAAGTTCTGCCTGAGCTGGTTCTCGATATATCTTCTGTAGGAGAAATGCATAAGCTCCCTGTCGTTGACGAATATAACGAATGTCGGAGGCTTTACTCCCACCTGCGTCATATAATATATTTTAAGCTGTCTTCCCTTCTCGGCCGGCGGCTGCTGCATGGCCATCGCCTCCACGAGCACGTCGTTGAGCACTCCTGTCGAAACTCTGAGGCAGTTGTTTGCGTATACCTCCTTTACGGTATCCAGCATCTTTATTACCCTCTGGCCGGTGAGCGCTGATATGAACACTCTGGGAGCATAGGACATATAGGCAAGATCCGTGGCGATGTCCTTGAGAAACTTGTTCATGGTCTTGTCGTCCTTTTCGATGGCGTCCCATTTATTTACGGCGATGATCGCGGCCTTGCCCCTCTCATGGGCGATTCCCGCTATCTTCGCGTCCTGATCCGTTATGCCCTCCTGGGCGTCGATGACAAGCACGGCCACGTCGCATCTTTCCACGGCGGCCACCGCTCTGATTATGCTGTATTTTTCTATGTCCTCTTTGATCTTTGACTTCCTTCTCATTCCCGCCGTGTCGATGAGCACATATTTCTGGCCGTCAAGCTCAAAGGGCGTGTCTATTGCGTCCCTTGTCGTTCCCGGTATATTGCTTACAATAAGCCTGTCCTCGCCAAGTATCCTGTTTATAAGGGATGATTTGCCGACGTTTGGTTTACCGATAAGAGCGACCTTAATTACGTCCTCGTCCTCGGCGTTTTCCGCTCCCTCGGGGAAATGGGCGCATACGGCGTCAAGCATATCTCCAAGTCCCAGAGCCTGTCCCGCCGATATTGGATATACCTCGCCTATGCCAAGGCTGTAAAACTCATATACGTCAAGATTTTCCTTCCGCATATCGTCGACCTTGTTCACGGCAAGCACTACAGGTTTCTTTGTTCTTCTCAAAATATTGGCCACCTGAGCGTCCGCCTCGGTAACTCCCTGTTTTACGTCCGTAACGAATATTATGACGTCGGCGGTCTCTATGGCTATCTGCGCCTGGGTGAGTATCTGCCTGAGAATTATATCCTCCGCTCCGGGCTCCATTCCTCCTGTGTCTATAAGCGTAAATTTGTAGTTAAGCCAGTCCACGTCGGCGTATATCCTGTCTCTTGTAACGCCGGGCGTATCCTGCACTATGGAAATTCTCTCGCCGGCAAGCCTGTTAAAAAGCGTCGATTTTCCGACATTGGGTCTGCCCACGACTGCAACTATGGGTCTGCTCATTTATATATCCTCCGTATTCAATCCTCTAATATTTTATCAACAAGGCTTTTAGCCGAGTTGAGACTTATTTTTATATTGGTTTTAAGCTCCCTTTCGATGTCCTCCACATAAACGTCGTCAAGGAGCACCGTTTCGCCGTTTCTCAGCAGGCTGTCGGGAAGAATAAGATACTCTCCCAGCTCCCTGCCCTTAAGCTGCTCTATTATATCCTTTCCGGTAAGCAGTCCGGAAACGGTTATCATTTCTCCGAAAAAGTTGTTTTTTATCCTGTAGAGCCGTATGTCTATTTCGGGAAATTTTTTCATCAGCTCGTCGGACACCAACTTCATAAGATCATAGGCCGCGTATCCCGTCGCCAGAGACACGGTCTTTTTTTCGCCGCCGTATTCCAGACCGGGAAGTATGTCGTAAAACTCTCCCCTGAAATAGGATATCATTCCAACGCCGTTTTCAAACTGCTGAAAATCCTCATAGCACTCCGGCTCAGGTATCTCCCTCTCCGCCTTGAGATAGAACTCATCGGCGGCATAGACGATCCTTGTGCCAAACCGCTCAAGATTTTTCCTCTGCCAGCCCTCTATCTGGTCAATGACGGCGCAGGCGTCCTCCTTCGTGAACGGCTCCTGCTTAAACAATCCTTCCCGGTACTTCGTAAGCCCGACAGGAACGACCGACATACTTCTGGCGTGAGGGAACAGCGTCGTGATGTCCTCTATTGTCTTATCAAGCTGTTTTCCGTCGTTTATGCCCTTGCAGAGCACCACCTGCAAATGCAGCTCTATGCCGGAGTCGGCCAGTTTTCTCATTCTCCCCATGATATTTCCCGCCTTATTGTTGTGGAGCATCATTTTCCTCAGCTCCGGGTCGGTCGTATGGACGGAAATATTTATGGGCGAAAGGTGGTAGTATATTATTCTCTCGATGTCCTTGTCCTTCATGTTTGTCAAAGTGACGTAATTACCCTGCAAAAACGAAAGTCTTGTATCGTCGTCCTTGAAGTATAGAGTCTTTCTCATACCCTTCGGGAGCTGGTCAATGAAACAGAATATGCATTTGTTGCTGCAGCTTCTGGCGTTGTCCATAAGGCCGCTCTCAAATACGATGCCCAGATCCTCGTCATAGTCCTTTTCTATCTCCGCCTCATAGGGCTCGCCGTTTCCGTCCTTGAGTATGACCTCCAGATACTCGTCGTTTATCAAATATCTGTAGTCAAACACGTCAAGCACTTCCTTGCCGTTTATGGAAACAAGGACATCTCCGGGCTCTATGCCGATTTCATCGGCTATGCTTCCCGGCTCCACGCTTATTATAACATTTTCTTTGTTGTTTACGCTGATATTTTCCAAAAAATTACCTCATTTCAAAAAAAGGAAGGCGCCCATCGTGCCTCTGGCCTCTCCCATTACACGGTGGGAATAAAACACGTCCGGCCTGCACATGGTGCATATACCGCCAACCTCTATGTTTTCGGCCTTTACTCCGGCTCTTTCAAGCATTTCCCGGTTTATTCCCCAAAGGTCGATCTTATATTTGCCCTTTACGTTCTCGTCATCCCTTATATATTTATCGGCGAAATCAAAGTTTCCCCTGAATATGTCAACGACCGGCCTGTCCACCTGAAAGCAGCAAGGACCTATGGAAGGGCCTATGGCTGCGGCAACGTCCTTTGGATCCGTCCCGTATTCGGCGTTCATTCTCCTGAGCATTTCAACGGCCATTTTATCCGCCGTTCCTCTCCATCCGGAATGAGCCATACCGATGGCTTTATTTTTTGCGTCAACGAAGTAGAGCGGCACACAGTCGGCATGGAATGTCACAAGGGTCACTCCCCTCTCGTTGGTTATAAGCCCGTCGGCCTCTATCCTTTCCATATCGTCTCGAAAGCCCATTCCCCTGAGTTCTTTGCCAGCCTTCACTATTTTTGTGGAATGTACCTGCCTGAGGGTGACGCAGTTTTCTTTCTCCGTACCTATGGCCGAACATATTATATCAAAATTCCTGTCTACGTTTTCCTTTTTGTCTCCCCTTGAGAATCCGAGATTGAGGGAAGCCAGATGTCCTTCGCTTACCCCTCCCAGCCTTGTGGTGAAACAGTGTCCAACGATTCCCGTTTTCTCAAGGCCCTCAAAAACGTAATATTCCAGTTCTCCCTTTTTTATCAGTTCCATCGGAAGGACCTCCATTCAAAAGCGTTTTCTATATATCTTATGTATTTTCTTCCGTTCCTGTCCATTATCTCCGCCACGTCAAAACGTATATTGTCGTTCCCCGTCTCGGATATGTATTTCATGGCGGTCTTTATTATTCTTTCCTGCTTTTTTTCGGTAACAGCCTCTGAAGGGTAGCCGCTTACGTCGCTTCCCCTGTATTTTACCTCTACAAATACGGTCGTGTCTCTGTCAAGGGCGATAATATCTATCTCGCCGCCTCTGGCGGCGTAATTTCTTTCCAAAATGACAAAGCCCTTATTTTTCTCTATCCATCCTGCCGCTGCTTCCTCGGCTGCGTTTCCTACTGCTTTTTTGTTTTTCATAGCTCAACGAAATTTTTTATAAATGTTTTTCTGTGTATTGGGCAGGGGCCGAGCCTTTTGAGCGCCTCTATATGCTCCGCCGAACCGTAGCCCTTGTTTTTCTCAAAGCCGTATCCGGGGTAAAGCTCTCCGTAAATATCCATCATAGCGTCCCTTTCCACCTTAGCTATTATGCTTGCCGCTCCGATGGACACGCTTTTGGCGTCGCCATGTATTATCCCTCTCTGGGGCACGGCAATATCGGGTATTGTGACAGCGTCGGCCAGCACAAAATCCGGTTCAGGATCAAGGGCGGCTATGGCTTTTCTCATGGCTCTGTATGTGGCCTGAAGTATGTTTATCTCGTCTATCTCCTCGGGCGAGGCGCTGCCGAAAGCAAATGAAACGGCCTTTTCCTTTATTACCGCCGAAAGAGCCTCCCTCTTTGCCGGGGACAGCTTTTTGGAGTCATTTATACCCTCTATGACGCAGTTCTCGGGCAAAATGACGGCGGCTGTCATTACCGGGCCCGCCAAAGGACCTCTGCCGACCTCATCTATGCCGGCGATGAGGCGAAAGCCCTTCTCCCTGAGTCCTTTCTCAAAAGCCGATATTTCCGCCAGTCTCTCAAGCTCCGCCAGATGGGCGGCGTATTTTTTTTCGTATCTTTCCACCAGCTTCACGACTCCGCTTCTTTCGTCGTCCTTAAAGGCGGCCGCCGTCTTCGGTATGTCGTCCACCGGCGTTTTTTCAAATATTTCTTTTATTTCATTTATTTTCATTGACAAGCATAACACCTCAAATTAATATTATACACAACAAAGCCGTATATATCAATAAAAGTAAGAAAATCCAGAGTATTTGGCAAGGAGTGTTTTGCATGGATATCAGACCTCTAAGCGATTCCGACGATAAGCTCAAGATAAGCCGGATATATGAGGAAAGCTGGAAGCACGCCTATAAGGGCATTGTCCCCCAGTCCTTTCTTGACTCCATATCCGAGGGCAGATGGGTTCCTCATCTGAGCGACCCGGGCATAAGCGTTCTCGTTATGACCGAAGGCGGCGAATATATCGGAGTGTCCACGTTCTGCCCGTCAAGATTCAGCCGGTTCCCGGATTATGGGGAGCTTGTTTCTTTGTATCTCCTTCCGGAATATATGGGCAGGGGGATGGGCTCAGTCCTTCTTGACGCCTCACTTAAGGCTCTGTCAGACGCGGGTTTTAGCAATGTGCTGTTATGGGCGCTTGAGGACAATCTCAGAGCCCGTAAATTTTATGAAAGATCCGGATTTATCAATAGCGGCGAGACTATTGACGATGAAATAGACGGTAAGCCCCTCCGGGAGCTCGCGTATATAAAGTCCGTGAAATAATCCCGTTTGTTTATTTTAACCGCAAAAAAGGGCAGTCCTTTCCGACAGGGCTGTCCTTTCCCATTTATTCCGCCTGTTCATCTTCCGCGCCGGCGGCCATATTGGCGCAGTTCATGGCGTAAAGCCGTATACGCATGTCCTTTCTTGTTTTTGCGGCTCCGTCCACAACGGATATAAGCGACTCGCCGCTCCTTCTTGTTGTTACTATGTAACCTCCGCTGTTGGTGTCCGACACCATCGTATTGGAATCATACACCGCCCCCGGATTCTCGGTAAAGTACATAGTCCAGATGTTTTCCCCGTCCTCCCAGACCATGTATCTGTTTCTTTTCATATGCGCTATAAATTCCTCAAGGCACCAGTCATTTTCAAAAAGTATGTCCGAGAACGGCTGTCCCAGATATCTGATGTGCCACGGCTCATAGCCTATCTGGGTATAAACCTCCTTTTCCTTTGGATAACGCACCACAAATCCGTATCTGTGGCAGTTCTCCCTTATCCATACTCCAGCCTCGCTCTCTATGAAATTTTCCTCAAGAGAGCCGTCGTTGGAAAGGTCAATGGCAAGGGCGGTCTGGTGCTCGCTGGCCCCGGGCAGGGCGATATAGCGGCTCGTTCCCTTTATGGCGTCGGCAATATCGACTCCGTTTTCCACGGCGCTGTTTACGTCTCTGTTGTATACCTGCTCCTGCCTCTCATATGAACGGTAGGTGCTTACCACAAAGGGCGCGTGTCCCAGCTCTTTCTCCATATCATCCAGCATCCTCGACAGGGAGGCCGCCGCCTCTTCGTTAAGATAGTAGGAAGTGTCCTCAAACCTGACCATTTCCGGCACATAGTCCGCCGATATCCTGTGGGCGAAATTCACCAGCTTGAGTATGCCCGTATCAACGTATGGCTCGGCAAAGGCCGTAACGCACATTAAAACGCTGAGTATAAAGGCGGATAAAACCGCGGCCGCTTTTGTCATGCCAAACACCTCCAAACATCAGAAGAAGTGATCCAATCGCCGCTTTCGACGAATACGCTCCTTTTTCGATTTATTATAAAATTTTTCGCCTTCGTTGGCAAGACAAAGGAGGCCTAATTAAGATTTTCTTACAAAACAAATTTTGTCCTACGACCCAAGTTTTGCATATACTCCAATATAAAAAGCCCCTTCACGGCGTTCCCGCAAAGAGGCTATTTTGTCTTTTTATTGTTTTTCGGCTATTTTCAGGCCGTCTCCAATACTGTCGTACACTCCGGTAACCATATTCAGCATTTTTCTCTCGCACAGGATATAGTTTCTCGTTGTTTTGTCCAGCATAAGATTTCTTCCCATTTCCCTGACTCTGGCAGCGTTTTCGGCCGAATAGTCCGACATAAGCGAGCCTCTCAGCCGTTTATAGGAATCTATCTGCTCCATCTGGGAGGGCGCGATCCTTTCCTTAGCCCTCATATAATCCCTGTATGCCTCGGTGCCCGCAAGCGCGGCTATAAGTCCGTCAACGGCGTTCTTCAGCTTTTCCAATATGTTTCTCCCCTTATATCTCCATTATTATCGGCAGTATAACAGGGCTTCTCTGGGTCTTCTGCCAGAGGAAGTTTTTAAGCGTATCCTTGATGATGTTCTTTATATTCGACCATCCGGATATATGCCTTGTCTCGCATTTCATAAGCGCGTCGTTTATTACGTTTCTCGCCTCTTCCATAAGGCCCTCGGCCTCTCTGACATAGACAAAGCCCCTTGAGATTATGTCCGGTCCGGCAAGTATTGTTCCGGAAGCGGAATCCATGGTAACGACAACGACCATAAGTCCGTTCTCCGAAAGATTTTTTCTGTCCCTTAAAACAATGTTTCCGACGTCTCCGACTCCGAGGCCGTCAACAAGCACCTGTCCGGAAGGCACTGTTCCGGTAACTTTTGCTTCTTTTTTGGAAAGTTCCAGCACGTCGCCTATGTTCATAATGAATATATTATCCTTTGGTATGCCGAGGGACACGGCGATCTCCTTATGGCTGAGAAGATGGACATACTCTCCATGGACTGGCATAAAGTACTTTGGTCTTACGAGGGAGAGCATCAGCTTAAGCTCCTCCTGTCTGGCATGTCCGGAA
Source organism: Candidatus Metalachnospira gallinarum (assembly GCA_904378045.1). GTDB lineage: Bacteria > Bacillota > Clostridia > Lachnospirales > Anaerotignaceae > Metalachnospira > Metalachnospira gallinarum. Next base: position 84,032 of record CAJFHC010000003.1, read on the forward strand.
ACATGTATGTCGGCGATGCCTTCGTAAACGACATCCGCGCCCTTCCTTGTCAGCTCGTTTATTACGTTTGATATATTCTTCTCGTTTCCCGGTATGGATGAAGCGCTTATTATTATTTTGTCACCGGGCTTTATTGACACCTGTTTATGCTCGTTGGACGCGATCCTTGAAAGAGCCGACATGGTCTCGCCCTGGCTTCCCGTCGTGATTATGACCAGCTTGTCATCCGGGAAGTTTTTAATCTCGCTTATGTCTATAAGCGTGTTATCCGGCATATTGAGATATTCCAGCTCTATGGACGTCTTAACGGCGTTTACCATACTCCTGCCTATGATGGCAACCTTTCTGCGGTATTTATAGGCGGAATTTACGATCTGCTGTATTCTGTGGATGTTTGACGAGAACGTCGCTACCATTATCCTGTTGTGGGGAGTTTCGCCGAAAATGTTGTCGAACACTCCTCCGACGGAGCTTTCCGACATGGTGAAGCCCTTTCTTTCCGCGTTGGTGCTGTCGCTCATAAGAAGGAGAACGCCCTCCTTGCCCAGCTCAGCGAACCTGTGGAGGTCAAGCACCTCTCCGTCTATGGGCGTATAATCCACCTTGAAATCTCCCGTATGAACGACAACTCCCACGGGAGTAGTTATGGCCAGAGCCACCGCGTCGGCGATGGAATGGTTAGTATGGATGAACTCCACCTGGAAACATCCAAGTTTCACCTTTTCCCTGGGCACTACGGTGTGAAGGGTAACTATCTTGTCAAGTCCGTGCTCCCTGAGCTTATTCTCAAGAAGTCCCAGCGTAAGGAGCGTTCCGAAAACAGGCACGTTTATCTGTTTCAGCACATAGGGAAGCGCTCCGATATGGTCCTCATGGCCGTGGGTAAGAACAATGCCCCTTATCTTGTCCATATTTTTTGTCAAATATGTTATATCCGGTATGACAAGGTCTATTCCGAGCATGTCGTCCTCGGGGAACGCAAGGCCGCAGTCGATTATAACAATGTCGTCGTCATATTCGAGAACGGTCATATTTTTTCCGATCTCCTGCAGTCCGCCCAAAGAAATTACTTTTAACTTTGGTTTTTTTGAAGCCAAAAAAACACCTCCTGTTCTTTTATTTTTATATCACATCGGCTCATCGGCCTATGTATATTCAGAGTTTAATAAAAGTCCTTAATGACTTTTCAGCGTGTCGAAAAAGTCCTTCGGGACTTTTTCGAGTTTAAATTAAGGCAATAAATCCCTATTTCTGCGGAAAGCCCTGAACTTTGTCAGGGCGCCGCCGGAGGCGGCTTTGGCCAAAGGCCAAAGTACTGACCAGTACCCCTTCCGCTCACAATGGATTAGTTTTTTGACAGTCTGTTTTGTATTGATATTTCCATTTTTAAAAACGGGCGCACTAAAACCCCGGAGCGTTCTCCGGCGAAAAAAGCGTCCTGTTTTCTTAATATTCCACTTCGTAGTCCTCGCCGTCAAAGAGCTTGGCCGCGGCCGCGAACTCCTCTGCGTCGTCGATAACCGAATATGTTATCTCATCGTCTGACTCGCTCACTGCCTTAAGCACGGAAGCGTCTGCCTCGTCGCAGTCAATGTCCTTGCTGTCGATAACGAGGATGTATTCCATTCCGTTCATTTCTCTCCTGTCGATTACTACAAATTCTACTTCTTCTCCGGTCTCGTCGTCGATCATTGTGACAACTTCCATATCATCGTCGTCAAACTCTTCCATATCCTTAAATTCATCCGACATCTGTTTTCTTCCTTTCTTCTGCTTGTTTTTGTTATTTTTACGGACCTGTTATATTTCGTCCTTTTCTTTCTCGTTTTTTATGCGCAGACTGTCAAGGTAGCCCTGAAGTATGAACACGGCCGCCATCTTATCTATCACGTCTTTTCTTTTTTCGTGGCTCAGCCCGGCGTCCATCAGCCTGTTATTTGCCGCCACTGTGCTGAACCTCTCGTCCCAGAGTATTATGGGTATTTTCTGGAATCGCCTTTCCATATACTCCTTGTATATCCTTGTTTTTTCGCAGCGTTCTCCCTCGGTATTGTCAAGATTTTTCGGATAGCCCAAAACAATGGTGTCCACGCCATATTCCTCTATGAGCTCGGCTATCCTTCCAAGGCTCTGCTTATGCTCGGACGGGTTGTTCCTTCTTATTATCTCCACGCCCTGGGCGGTAAGTCCAAGTCCGTCGCTTACGGCGACTCCAACAGTCCTGTCCCCAAGGTCAAGTCCTAAAATACGCAAAATCTTCTTCCTTTCATCCGCGGTTTATGATCTTCTGCCGATGTAGTCCTTTACGATCTCCTCAAGAATCTCGTCCCTTTCCAGCCTTCTGATGATGCTTCTGGCATTCTTATGGCTGGTGATATAGGTCGGGTCTCCGGAAAGTATATATCCCACAAGCTGATTGACGGGGTTATAGCCCTTTTCCTCAAGAGCCGCTATAACCGTAAGTATTATCTTTTCGGCCTCGCTTGTATACTCCTTTTCCACAGCTCCGAATCTCATGGTCTCGTTCATTGAATTTTTCTTTTCCATATCACCACTCCCAATGTAAAGAAAACTCCGCTCTTTCATATAGTTTGTATCAAAAACTCAGCGGCTTTTTTGAAACGGCCGCCTGCTGTTTTTACCGTTCCCAGCGGATCAGCCCCGCGCCGATCCTGTATACTATTAATTCTATAATATATTTTCTGGATTTGCAATGCAATTAGGAAAGTCTTAACAATTTCAATTTTCACACAAGCTCGCCGACGGCGCCCTCATCCTTGGATTCATTAAATTCCTTAGACGAGATTATCCTTGTGTCAATAATTTTGTTTTTTATATTTTCCCCGCTTTTGGAAAACACCCTTATGTAGTTGGTCGTATATCCCTCATATACTCCGGGCTCGACTTCTCTTTCATACAATACGGGCATTATTCTTCCCTCGAAGCGCTTTATAAATTCCGCGCCCATTCTGTCGCTTTCCTTTATAAGCTCGGCTGTGCGCTCATTTTTGACGGAATTTTGTATCTGTCCGGACATTTTCGCGGCCGGAGTCCCCCTTTTTGGCGAATAAGGAAAGGCGTGTATTTTGGAAAATCCGGTTTTTTTCGCGAACTCAAGGCTTTCCTTAAAGTCCTCGTCCGTCTCTCCGGGGAATCCCGCGATTATATCCGTGGTCAGAGCCACGTCCGGAAAATATTTCCTCAGCGTCTCCACGGCCTTCGTATATCCTGCGGTGTCGTATTTCCTGTTCATTCTTTCAAGCGTCCTGTCGCATCCGCTTTGGAGCGAAAGATGAAAATGGTCGCACACCTTGTCCATCTTTGAAAGCTCGGACGCGAACTCCTCCGTGACGATGTTCGGCTCCAGAGAGCTGAATCTTATCCGCTCCACTCCGTCCTGCTCCTGCACCCTTTTTATGATGTCAAGCAGAGTGACGTCCATCCTTTCCCTTCCGTATGACGCCACATGGATGCCTGTAAGGACGATCTCCTTAAAGCCGTTTTCCGCGAGGGTCTTTACCTCGTCCATAATGTCCTCCGGATCCCTGCTTCTGATGGGGCCTCTTGCGTAAGGGATTATGCAATACGAGCAGAACTGCGAACAGCCGTCCTGTATTTTAAGATACGCCCTCGTCCTGTCCGCCAGCTTGCTTATGCTGAGCCTCTCAAACTCATGCTCCCCGGCGATCTTTCCCACATAATTTTTGACTCCGTCCTCCGGCCGGTAGCTTTCCACCAGCTCAACGATGTCTTTTCTGCCCTTTGTGCCGATTATAAGGTTCACTCCGTCGATCTTTTCTATATCCTTCGGCGCCGTCTGAGCATAGCACCCTATGGCCGCCACTATCGCCTCCGGGTTCTGTCTTTTCACCTTTCGGATAAGTTGTCTGCTCTTTTTGTCCCCGAAATTCGTGACTGTGCAGGTGTTGATTATATATATGTCCGCCCAGTCGTCAACGCCGACCGTCTCATAGCCTTTATTGGCGAAAAGCTCGGCGATGGCCTCGCTTTCATACTGGTTTACCTTGCATCCCAGGGCGTGGCTCGCAACTTTTTTCATAGTCCTTCCCTTTCCATAATGCTCTTTATGGTTTTTACCACGGAATCCTCGTCGTTAGTGCCTATAACATTTTTCGCCCTGCCTCTGACATATTCGTCGGCGTTTCGCATGGCATAGCTTTCTCCCGCAGCCTCAAACATCTCTATGTCGTTATAATTATCACCGAAAGCCACTGTTTCTTCCCTCTTAACGCCAAAGCGCTCCATAACATTCTCAAGAGCCACGCCCTTATTTGTCTCGATGTTGAGGAAATCCAGGCTGTTATAGCCGGAAAGCGTCATATGGACCCTTCCCTCGAATTTGGGCTTTAGTATTTTAAGCGTCCTCTCCCTGGGGTCCACGTTGTCAAAAAGCCCTATTTTGAAAATATCGTCGTCCACGTTCCTCAGATCGTCAACGCATTTTATCTCATAGCCGAATACGGGGTTTCTCATTATCTCAGCCAGCTCAGGGACATTGGTGTATGAATATTTCTTCCCGCACATAAAAAGCGATGTGTCCTCTATCTTATCTGTCTCCGTCAGTATTTCGTCCACAAGGCTCCTGTCCAGAGCGTTTACATAAATCTCCTCGTCCCCACAGACGGTATATCCGCCGTTTTCGGCGATATATATTATATCGTCGGCCACAGGCTCAAACTTTCTTCTCAGCGACATAAGCTGTCTGCCGCTGGCCGCCGCGAACATTACGCCGTCGTTATTAAGTTTCCTTATTATATCATAAATCTCGGTGTTGATCTCCCCATCACTGTTCAGGAGCGTTCCGTCCATATCCGTGGCTATGAGCTTTATCATTGGGTTACCTCCGTCGGTGAAAATTCCGTTCTGTCCTTATTATTTCCGCTAATTATATATTTTAACACAATAAAGCCGTCAAAACAACCAAAAATAGTGATAGTGTCAACGCCGAAAAGGCCGTATTTAATGGCAAATGCACCAAAGTTGTATTTTTTTTAAAAATTCTCACTGTTCATTTTTATCCGACAGCGAAAACGGATAAACAACTGCTTCCATCTTGGTATGATAGATGGCAATGAATCTAAAAATTTTACACTTCAATAGCATATTTAACTGGCCAATTAAGAAATTGTAATTGTTATGAGTTTATAAGCAACTATATGCTGAATGCAGCTCATAAATATATTTGGTACAAAAACCGTTCCTTCTGACCAGCTTATCTTAACGGCATAAACAATCGCCCCGGAGCTCTGTCCGGGGCTTTTTAACGCTCTGTTTTACCTTCGCAATTGATTTTTATGTAAAATACAATTATACTTCTCCGTAGAACATTATGGTTTTAAAGGAGGATATTTATGTTAAGAAATTTTAAAAAGCCATTGGCGCTTTCTATCGCTTTGATAATGACCTCGGCCGTTTACGCCTATGCGGAAGAAACGCCTGTGGAAACTGTGGAAGCGGAAGCTGTGGAAACCGTGGAAACTGTGGAAACTGAAACGGATAACGTAGAAACCGCCGAAACCGAAGCCATCGTTGAAACCGATGACGCCGCTGAGACAGACGAGGTTGTGGATAACATTATTTCGGAAGCCGATAACACCGAAACATCGGACAAACCCGCAACAAGGCTTGACGTGGCCGAAGCTCTCTTCGCTCTGGCAGGAGAAACAGAAACCGAAAGTGCCGTGCCATTCTCCGATACCGGCTCTCCCGCCGTAGCCTGGCTTTACGAAAACGGAATAGGCGCCGGATTTGAGGACGGCACATTCCGCCCGGATGAGAATGTCACAAGGGAACAGCTTGCCATGTTCATTTATAATTATATGAAATATCAGGGCAAGGACGTTTCAAACATCGAAGGAATGGGCATTTACGAGTATACGGATTACAACGACATATCCGAATGGGCTCTCACAGCCATTAGATACTGCCGCAACGCCGGACTTATACCCACAGGTCCCGGTATGGCCTACGGCCCCCAGGAAACCGTCGCAAAGGCCGAACTTGCCGGTCTTTTAAGTGAAATATCAAATATGTAAGCGATAAAAAACGCTCCCGGCCGTCGGCCTCGGAGCGTGATTTTTTATCCTATCATGTTCAAAAGGGGCAGTATATACGAGGCGATATTCAGGCTCTTTCCGCTGAGCCATACCACATAGGGTCTGAGCCTGTTCCATTTTTCCGTAGGCTCGGCGGCGGAGGTACAGACCGTTTCTATCTCGTCCAGCTTTTGCGAGATTTCCTCCTTTTCCTTTTTGCCTATCTTCTCGCACCTGTCCATTGTCAGCCTGACGGAATCAAACTCCATCCTGTCATAGGGGCGGATATTGAAACCCTTGCTGTTTTCCTTCAAAAGCCCCTCGTTTTTATAGCCGTTGTCCCTGAACGCCTCAAGGCGGCTTATTATAAGCCTGAGATTGTCCCTGTATGTATCCCCGCTGTTGTTTTTCTTCTCATAGGCGGAAATGACCTTCAGATCCTTGTCAAAGCCGTCGATGACGTTGATATACTTATGTATCATCTTATCGAAAAGGCGGCCCATCCTCTCCCAATCAAAGGAATAGTTATCCCATTCCTTTTTGCAATACTCTATGTCGTTGTTGACCATTCTTTTAAGCTCGTATTCCAGCATAAAGCCACCTCCTTCGAGGCTTATTCAGGCCCTTGTCATTCTTTTAAGTTCGTTTTTAATCTCAGGGCTCACCCTGTATGACTCCCGCATTTTCTGTATGGCCTTATTGTAGACCATGTCATTCAGGCGGCTGACTCTCATATATTCAAAGGTTCTTTCCGGAAGTTTCGTCATACACTCCGCCAGCAGCCACGCCGCTCCGACGGAGTCATAAAATCCAGCGTAATTTATTCGCTCGATAATATCGAATATGCCGTTGATATGCTCCTCATCCACAAAATCGTGGAGTATGGCCACAAGGCCGAATCTTGAGACAAATTCCTCTCCCGAAAGCGCCTTTTTGACGGCATATTCCCAGAACCTGTCCCTCTCGTCCTTTTTAAGTCTTATGGTAGCGCAGACTCCGTCGCATACGGCCCAGCCGTCTATAAACGGAAGGAATATATCCGTATATTCCATTCTTTCGCCGATGTCCGTTTTGGCGTAATAAATGCTCATGCCGGCGGCGGTTCGCTCCTCATAATACGAAGAGCTGTTCAGGGCGGAAACATATTCTCTCCAGCATCCTTTAGCCAGCTCTTTGGCCGTTTTCCTCAGCTCCGCAGACCTTACGCCGATAACCGGCGAGGCCGACGGCTTAAGTTTCTCTTGGAAAGCCCTGTATTTTTCATCTCTCAGCTCAAACAGCCTTTGTCTTATATCTTCCGTTATATTTTCAGTCATATTTACAAATTCCTTTTTCACAGTTCAAACACCTGGCCGGGGCCTTCTATGCGCATTATCCTGTCTCTGTATTCCTTCGTCCTTATGTCGCCTTTAAGCAGGTCGAATATTCTGTAATCCTTCCAGAAATGCATGGGGAAGATATGTTTTATATCCACATTTCTCATAAGGTAATCTATAGCGAGTATATACTTGTCCCCCAGTCTCGTGTCCACGGGCACAAAGCCTATATCCACGCTCATTCCCTTTATTTTATTTATCTCCGACGTATACTGACGCTTTATCATATTGTTGAAGGCGTCGCTTTCTTCGTTCCAGTGCCACCAGTTCAGGTCTCCGGCGTGATATATCGTAAGTCCGTCGATGTGTACTATATAAGCAACGCCCTCATCCGTTGACTTGAGCGTCTCGATCTGGGCGCCGTCAATTATATAGCCTTTATTTGCGCTGACCCTTGTGACATTTGGAATGGACTTGTCAAATATGCAGTCCCTTGAAAGTATATATCTTACGTTTTTATCCTTCCACTTAAAAATCTCCCTGTCATAATGATCCTGATGGAAGTGTGAAACAAAAACATATACGTTTTTATTTTCAAAGGCGGCCAAGTCAATATTGTCCATCGCTCCGCCGTCAGTATAATAGTCAAAAACAAGACAGCTTTTATCTGTCTCGACCATAAATCCGCTGTGATATAAATAGGTAACCTTTGTCATATAGCTCCTCCGTTTTCTTTATGATTTAATTATATCCTTACAGTAAACCATTGTCAAAACCATAGGCCATCTTTTTGCGTCAATATTCATTTTTAGATAGCTTTTTAATTTTTCATATAGTATACTGATAGAAATAACCTTTATAATCTCAGAGGCTTGGCTGTTAAAAACCGAACTGTTTTAAACATAATGGTTTTTGTTGACGCAGGCGGCCTTTTTAAAAACATTATTCAAAGGAGGATTGATATTATGAACGACAGAATAGATTCGGCGCTTGGATTCATAAAAGCCGATATCGTCCTGCGAAACGCGAAATATGTAAACGTATTCACCAACGAGCTGCTTGACGGAGACATCGCCATAAAGGACGGATATTTCGTTGGAATAGGCGACTATGAGGGAATAAAGGAGATCGACCTTAACGGAAGAACCGTAATACCGTCATTTATAGACTCCCATATACATCTTGAGTCATCCATAGTATCGCCCTACGAGTTCGCCAGAGCGGTTATCCCACACGGCACGACGGCTGTCATAGCCGACCCGCATGAAATAGCCAATGTCATCGGCACCGACGGCATCGACTATATGCTCCAGTCCACGGCCGGTCTGCCCCTTGACGTATTTATAATGCTACCCTCCTGCGTACCGGCCACTCCGGACGATGAAAACGGAGCTAACCTTTCCCACCACGAACTTGTGCCGTATCTGAGGGAGGAGAGAGTCCTCGGTCTGGGAGAGGTCATGAATGCCCCGGGCGTTATAAATAAGGACTTTGAGCTTCTTGAAAAAATAACTTCAACACTCGCTTACGCCAAAAAAATCGACGGACATGCTCCCGGTGTGGTTGGAAAGGATCTTAACGCCTATATCACCGCCGGGGTCACCTCGGATCACGAATGCACTACACTGGATGAGGCGCTGGAAAAACTGAGAAAGGGTATGTGGATCGCCATAAGAGAGGGTACGGCGGCCAAAAACCTTGAGGCTCTGGTGGAGCTGTTTGACGAAAAATACCACTTCCGCTGTATGACCTGCTGTGACGACAAGCATCCCGGCGATATACTCAAACAGGGACATATGGATTACATAGTCAAAAAAGCCGTATCTCTCGGCGCCAACCCCATACTGGCCATAAAAACGGCGACCATCAACGTGGCCAAACATTTCCGTATGCCCAATGTAGGCGCCATCGGTATAGGCTACAAAGCGAATTTCGCCGTTGTGGACGACATAAGGGCGCTGAACATTCTTTCCGTTTATAAAGAAGGAAATGAAATATACAGCAGGGAAAACGGCCTCATCGAATTTGAGCCTCCGAAAATCGACAAAAAACTTTTGCTGAGGGTAAAGCATACGTTCAACATCAAGGAACTTGCTCCCTCTGATTTTGAAATAGAAAAGCAGCCTGAGTATACGGTCATCGGTCTCCAGAACGGGCAGATAACTACGGAAAAAATCATCACATCCGATGTTTCCGACTGCGCTATGCTTGCCGTAGCGGAAAGGCATAAGGGTACGGGACATATCGGAAAATGCTATCTGTCGGGCTACGGCATCAAAAAGGGAGCCATCGCCACAAGCATATCCCATGACAACCACAATCTCATTGTTGCCGGAAGGAGCGCCGAAGATATGGCAGTGGCGGCCAACTGCGTAAGGGCTAACAACGGAGGTCTTGCCATCGCCTTGGATGGAAAGGTCATTGGACAGCTTGCCCTTCCTCTTGCCGGACTGATGTGCGACAATACCATCGAGGAGGTTGCTGCCGTCATGGACGAGCTTCATGAAAAAGCCGCCGAGCTTGGCGTAAATCCTCTCATCGATCCGTTTATGACTTTAGGCTTTGTCGCCCTTTCTGTAATACCGGCCATAAGGCTTACCACAAAGGGAATACTTGAGGTAAAATAAAATATAGTAAGCAAAAGCCCTAAATCCGGAAAGGATTTAGGGCTTTTTTACGGACTGATGCGCGCCAATCAGGGACGCCCTTTTTACAGCCCTAAATTAGGACTGCGGAATCGATAACTATTCTGAATTTAAACATAAAAAAACTCCGATTCAATATCGGAGTTAAGAGAGGCGCAGACCGGATTTGAACCGGTGAATAACGGTGTTGCAGACCGGTGCCTTACCACTTGGCTACTGCGCCATATCAACTATTTAATTATATCACATTCTCTTTACAAAATCAAGAGATAATTAATATTTATTTAATGACCCGACCGGGAATCGAACCCGGGTTACAGCCGTGAAAGGGCCGTGTCTTAACCGCTTGACCACCGGGCCTCAGTTCTCTTAAAAAGCTCCCC
>CAJFHC010000004.1 GCA_904378045.1 Candidatus Metalachnospira gallinarum
CTTATTGCAATTATACAAAAGGAGGTTTATTTTTTCCCCTCATAGCTTAAGCTTCTTTGAACTACCGGCATAGCCGGTAGTTTTCGTTATACAAAAAAATCCCCGGAAACGGGATGCTTCCGGGGAAAATGTATTCTGTATGATTATCTCTTTGAGAACTGAGGCGCACGTCTGGCTGCTTTGAGACCGTATTTCTTTCTTTCTTTCATACGAGGGTCTCTTGTAAGGAAACCGGCTTTCTTAAGAACGGGTCTGTAATCAGCATCTGCCTCAAGCAATGCTCTTGAAATGCCGTGTCTGATCGCACCGGCCTGTCCTGTGAAACCGCCGCCCTTAACGTTTACAAGCACGTCAAACTTAGCTACTGTATCTGTAGCCTCAAGGGGCTGGCGAACAATGAGCTTAAGTGTCTCAAGACCAAAATATTCATCAATATCTCTTTTGTTTATAGTAATTTTACCGTTGCCGGGTACAAGGTATACTCTTGCTACGGATGATTTTCTTCTGCCTGTTCCGTAATATCTGGCTGCTACCATTTTGCTTCCTCCTTATCTCAATATTTAATCTCTAATACTTCGGGTTTCTGAGCTGCGTGAGGGTGCTCTGCTGAAGCATATACGAAAAGTTTTCTCATCATAGCTCTTCCGAGTGCGTTTTTGGGAAGCATGCCTTTAACAGCATGAGTAAGCACTTCTTCAGGCTTTGTTTCAAGCATCTTTTTAAGAGTAGTCTCTTTTAATCCGCCAATCCATCCGGAATTGCGTCTGTAGATCTTCTGATCCATCTTTTTGCCTGTTACTTTGATTTTGTCTGCGTTTACAACTATTACGTAGTCACCTGTATCCATATGTGGGGTATAGATAGCTTTGTTTTTTCCGCGTAATACTTTTGCTATTTCCGATGCAAGACGTCCCAATGTTTTATCGGTAGCGTCTACAACATACCATTTCTTTTCGATGTCGGCGGGTTTTGCCATGTATGTTGTTCTCATTGTTAAACCTCCCTTAAGTCTCAAAAAACAAATATAAAATTTATAGTCAAACTCGGGGCTAACGAGTTTATAAGTGGCATTGCAACAGTCTTAATTATATTATAAAGCCCAAAGGCTGTCAATAGACATTTTAAAAAATCAATACATAATTTTAACAAGCACAAGGCCGGAAGGACCCGCTGTTTTCCCGGCTTTTCTTCTGTCTCCGGAAGCTATGATCTCCGGCAGATCATCCGGGGCTATGCGTCCCTCTCCGACATAGATGAGCGTCCCTGCTATTATCCTGACCATATTATAAAGAAATCCGTTTCCGGTGACCCTTATCTTTATAAAATCGCCGTCTTTTTCAACGTCAAGGGAATATATGGTTCTCACCGTCGTTTTTGAACTGTTCCCGGAAGCGCAGAACGCTCTGAAATCATGCTCTCCGACAAAGGCTTCGCAGGCCGTCCTCATGCTGTCCAAGTCAAGCTCATATCTTACATACTCGCTGTAATTTCTATATAGCGGGTTTCTGAACGGAGCGTTATATATGCTGTACTCATAGGTCTTTTTCAGCGCGTTGAACCTTGGATTGAAATCCGCGCCGACTTCTTCGGCATGGGTGACAACAATATCATCCGGCAGCAGCGGATTGAGCGCCAGCGGTATTTTTTCCGCGGGGATACTCGTGTCCACATCTATTACCGCCCTCTGCCCAAGCGCATGAACTCCCGCGTCCGTGCGGCTGGCGCCTATGCTCTCGATGTCGGTTTTAAAAAGAGTTGAACAAGCCTTGTCAAATTCCCCCTGAACAGTCACGGCGTTTTTCTGCTTCTGCCATCCGCTGTAATTTGTTCCGTCGTATGAAATTGTAAGAAGTATTCTTTTCATATTTAACAATATCTCAGCCTATAAATATCCTGATGGCCACGAGCACGGCGAAATATACAACAAATACCGCCACTGCCACATAGTCAATGGAGCTTATTTTCATCACGTTCATTCTTGTTCTCTCAACGCTTCCGCCGTAGCAGCGAGCCTCCATAGCCATCGCGAGCTCTTCCGCTCTTCTGAAAGCTGAAATGAACAGCGGGACGAGTATCGGCACAAGCGCCTTTGCCTTGCTTGCAAGGCTTCCTGTGTCAAAATCCGCTCCTCTCGCCTGCTGAGCCTTTATTATTTTATCCGTCTCGTCAAGGAGGGTCGGTATGAATCTCAGCGCTATGGTCATCATCATCGCTATATCGTGGGCGGGAACCCCTATTTTCTCCAACGGTTTAAGAAGCGACTCTATACCGTCGGTGAGCTTTATCGGTGTAGTGGTTAAAGTCAAAAGCGATGAGCCGACTATGAGAAGTATTATTCTCAGGCACATCTTTATGGCGAAAAACACGCCCTCAAGGGTTACTGTGAACCGCCATATCGTCAGAAGCGGCGTTTCTCCCTCCGTCACAAGCAGGTTGATGACCGCCGTAAAAATTATTATAAGAACCAGCGATCTAAGACCCCTTATCATAAATTTAAAAGGTACCCTTGACATCTTTATTGTTACCGCCAGTGAAGCTATTACAACGGCATAGCCGACAAAGCTGTTTATAACGAAAAGCGAGATTATATATAAAAGCGTTATTACAGTCTTGACTCTGGCGTCTATTCTGTGAATAGGCGATTCGGCCGGATAATACTGACCTATGGTTATATCTCTTATCATTAGTCCACCTGCTTCAAAAACTTATACAAAACGTCCGTTGCCTCGGAAACGGTATAAATATCCGTCGGCACGTCATAGCCCATTTTTTTGAGTTTCGAGAAAACGTATGTTATCTGCGGCGCCGCCAGACCCATTTCCTCAAGTCTGTCCGCCTGGGAAAACACCTCTCTGGGCGTGCCGACAATGGCTGTTTTCCCTTTGTAAAGCACAACTATCCTGTCCACCAGCTTGGCCACGTCCTCCATACTATGGGAAACGAGGATAACGGTTATTTTCCGCATTTCGTGCATTTTTCTGACAGCCTCGAGTATTTCGTCCCTGCCCTTTGGATCAAGTCCAGCCGTGGGCTCATCCAGTATGAGCACCTCCGGCTCCATAGCTAATACACCGGCTATAGCGGCCCTTCTTTTCTGGCCTCCCGAAAGCTCAAATGGAGATTTATCGTAAATATCTTCTCCAAGGCCGACAGTCTCGAATGCCGAGCGCACTCTTCTGTCTATTTCCTCCTGGCTGAGCCCCAAATTCCCCGGGCCATAAGCCACGTCCTTGTATACGGTCATTTCAAAAAGCTGATGCTCAGGATATTGAAAAACAAGGCCAACCCTCTGTCTTATGGATTTCAGCTTGCTCTTATCAGCGTAAATGTTTTCACCGTTCAGCAGCACCTCGCCGCTGGTAGGGACAAGGAGGGCGTTAAGGTGCTGGGTAAGCGTTGACTTGCCCGAGCCCGTGTGCCCAATAAGTCCGATAAATTCCCCGTCCTTTATCTCAAGGTTTATATCATCAAGAGCCTTTTTTTCAAAAGCGGTTCCCGCTCCGTATATATGTGTCAAATGGTTGATTTTAATCGACATATCGCACCTGCCATTTCATCCACCGTAAGAATATCCTGGGGTATGTCTATACCCAGCTTTCTAAGGTTATAAGCCGTCTCCGTAACCTGCGGCACGTCAAGTCCATAGCTTTTCATACGCTCCACCTGGGAAAATATCTCCCTCGGAACGCCCTGCATAACGATCTTCCCGTCATCTATAACATAGACCTTGTCCGCGGAAACAGCCTCGTCCATATAATGAGTTATAAGTATTATCGTAATTCCGTTTTCTTTATTCAGCCTGTGGATAGTCTCCATTACATCGTGCCTGCCCATTGGGTCAAGCATGGCTGTGGGCTCGTCCAGCACTATGCATTGGGGCTTCATAGCAAGTATGCCGGCAATGGCTATCCTCTGCTTTTGTCCTCCGGACAGCTTGGAAGGCGTATCCTTCTGAAAGCCGTCCATTCCGACCATTTTCAGCGACTCATCTACCCTGCGCCTTATTTCACCGGGCTCAACTCCGAGATTTTCCGGCCCAAACGCCACGTCCTCCTCAACAATGGTCGCGACGAGCTGATTATCGGGATTCTGGAATACCATTCCCGTATTCTGCCTTATTTTCCATACCAGGCTGTCGTCCTTAGTGTCCATTCCATCCACGAAAATCGTGCCTTCACTTGGTGTTATGAGCGCGTTCAAGTGCTTCGCGAAAGTCGATTTTCCCGATCCGTTATGTCCCAGGATCGCGACAAAACTGCCCTTTTCAATATCTATATTTACGTCGTCCAGCGCCATGAGCTTTCTTTCGGTATTTTCGCCCTGTACCTCCACCACTTTGGTGTATTCGTAACTCACGTCCTTGGCTTCTATCATCTTCATATTATCACCGTCTTTTTATTTATCCCCAATTCGATTTTGTGTCCCAGCGTTCAAAATTTTCTTGCTGTTCCTACCCGCTGCGGCGGCGCAAACACTCAAAAGAATTGGGATTTTATTTATAGGACTTAACAAAACGATTTTATAAACAGGCTTGTTACGTCCCACAAAATGTGTATACATATAAAAATTGGGGATTAAGCAGCACTTAATCCCCTTTGATTCTTAAACAAGCTCGATTATTACTTCGGGAGCGCCGTCGCCTTTACGGTTTCCGAGTTTGATTATACGAGTATAGCCGCCCTTACGATCAGCGTACTTGGGAGCGATCTCGTCAAACATCTTAGCGCACATATCAACCTTAACCGTGTTCTTTCTGACTTTTCTTCCGTCCTTGGGAACCTCTGTTACAGGGTAAAGAACGCTTAAGATCTTTCTTCTGGCGTTAAGTCTTGAAGGCTTGTCTTTTTTGATAGTCTTCTTAACTTCTTCGTAAACAGTTACTTTCTTTCCGTCTACTACTTCTTTAACTCTCTTGCCTGAAGCATCCTTCTTAGGAACCTTTGCCGTTACTTCAACTTCCTCAAAGTTGTCCTTCTCTTTTACCGCAAGAGTGATAAGCTTTTCAGCTATTCTTCTAACTTCCTTCGCTCTTGTCTCAGTTGTTTTGATCTTTCCATGGTATAAAAGATTAGTTACCTGATTTCTTAAAAGAGCTTTTCTCTGGCTGCTTGTGCGTCCGAGTTTTCTGTTTCCTGAACCTGTCATTACAAATCCTCCTTGTAAACACCGTAAAACTTACCCCAGGGGACTTGCTCTTCGGGCTTACAGCCCCCTGCAGTCTTACGTCAATAATAATTAATCATCACTCGGCTTTAACGAAAGTCCAAGCTCAGCGATCTTGTTGAGCACTTCTTCAAGGGACTTCTTGCCGAGGTTTCGTACCTTCATCATTTCCTCTTCGGTCTTGCATGCAAGATCCTCAACGGTGTTGATTCCGGCACGTTTCAGGCAGTTGTAGGAACGTACGGAAAGGTCAAGCTCTTCGATGCTCATTTCAAGCACCTTTTCCTTCTTGCCTTCCTCCTTCTCCACAAGTATCTCCGTATTCTTAGCGTTGTCCGAAAGGTCAATGAAAAGAGCGAGATGCTCGTTGAGGAGCTTTGCGCCGTAGCTTACGGCGTCATCCGGAGCAATGGTTCCGTTTGTCCATACTTCGAGAGTCAGCTTATCATAGTCTGTGATCTGTCCGACTCTTGTATTTTCAACAAGGAAGTTCACCCTTGTTACGGGAGTAAATATACTGTCCACGGGAAGCATTCCTATGGGCTGATCTTCCTTCTTGTTTTTATCAGCGCCGACATATCCTCTGCCTTTGCTGATAGTGATTTCCATATAGAGCTTACTGTTAGGGCCGCCGCTTAATGTAGCGATGTGGAGATCAGGATTGAGTATCTCTATATCGCTGTCGGCCTTGATGTCCTTAGCGGTTACTTCGCCTTCGCCTTCGACGTCTATGTAAGCAACCTTGGACTCATTGCCCTCACTTGTATTTTTGATTGCGAGACATTTTAAATTCAAAATGATTTCGGTAACGTCTTCCTTGACTCCGGGAATAACACTGAACTCATGAAGAACTCCGTCGATCTTTACGTTGCTTACGGCTGAGCCGGGCAATGAAGAAAGAAGTATTCTTCTGAGCGAGTTACCGAGCGTTGTACCATATCCTCTTTCAAGGGGTTCAACCACAAAGCGGCCGTATGTGCCGTCCTGTGCCATTTCAGCTATTTCTATACGAGGTTTCTCAAATTCAAACACTCATTTAAACCTCCCTTGCAGATATAAAAAACAGTAACCAGCAAAAATCATTACTTTGAATAGAGCTCGACAATAAGAGTTTCCTCAACGGGCACATCGATCATAGCTCTTGTAGGCTTGCATACTACTGTTCCCTTAAGGTTCTCATGGTCAGCGCTTAACCACTCGGGTACTACCCTTGTGTCTGTTACTTCAAGAATATCTTTATATCTCTGCATATCGGCATATTTGTCTTTGATTGAGATAACGTCGCCGACCTTTACCTGATATGAAGGAATATCTACAGCCTTGCCGTTAACATATACATGTTTGTGGCGAACAATCTGTCTTGCTTCCTTTCTTGTTCTTCCGTAGCCGAGTCTAAACATCACGTTGTCAAGTCTGAGCTCAAGAAGGATAAGAAGGTTCTCTCCGGGGATACCCTCTCTCATTTTTTCAGCTCTTGCGAAATAACCTCTGAACTGTTTTTCAAGAACGCCGTAGATGAATTTTGCTTTCTGTTTTTCTCTTAACTGAAGGCCGTACTCACTCATCTTTTTGCCGACTTTTGTATTTTTCTTTTTAGATTTCTTTTCAATTCCTAAATAGATAGGATCAAGGTTAAGTGATCTGCATCTCTTAAGAACCGGAACTCTGTCTCTAGCCATTTAACTAAGCACCTCCTAATTATACTCTTCTGCGTTTGGGCGGTCTGCATCCGTTATGGGGTACAGGTGTAACGTCCTTGATCATTGTTACGTCAAGTCCTGCTGCCTGAAGCGCACGGATAGCTGCCTCACGGCCCGAACCGGGTCCCTTAACGAAAACCTCTACAGTCTTTAAGCCGTAATCGGAAGCTGACTTAGCTGCTGTCTCGGCTGCCATCTGAGCTGCGTAGGGAGTTGATTTTCTTGATCCTCTGAAGCCTAACTCTCCGGCGCTTGCCCATGAAAGCGTATTTCCTACTGTATCTGTAATAGTTACTATTGTATTGTTAAATGTTGACTGGATATGCGCCTGTCCGCGTTCAACGTGTTTTCTGTCGCGGCGTCTGCGTGTAGTCGATTTTTTAACAGCTTTCTTTGCCATTAGTTTTTTGCCTCCCTTTTAATTATTTCTTCTTGTTAGCAACAGTCTTTCTCGGACCTTTTCTTGTACGAGCGTTTGTCTTTGTTTTCTGACCCCTAACA
Organism: Candidatus Metalachnospira gallinarum; assembly: GCA_904378045.1. Lineage (GTDB taxonomy): Bacteria > Bacillota > Clostridia > Lachnospirales > Anaerotignaceae > Metalachnospira > Metalachnospira gallinarum. Next base: position 7,365 of record CAJFHC010000004.1, read on the forward strand.
GGAAGGCCTTTTCTGTGGCGGATTCCTCTGTAGCATCCGATCTCCATAAGACGTTTGATGTTAAGAGCTATCTCACGTCTGAGATCACCTTCTACAGTCTGTGTTCTATCTATTACGTCACGGATCCTTGCAACCTCTTCATCCGTTAAGTCCCTGCATCTTACGTCGGGGTTAACTCCAGCCTCAGCTAAGATTCTTACAGCGCTTGAATGACCGATGCCATATACATAAGTAAGGCCGACCTCAACGCGTTTCTCTCTTGGTAAGTCTACACCAGCAATACGTGCCATGTAAAATTCGCACCTCCTAAAGTGTTCTAAACAACGATTGTTTCTGATTTTTGTTTCGTAGATAATCCGTCAATCACATCATTCTATTATACCAAAGATCTCCGGATTTTTCAAAGTATTTTTAATGTTTTCATCAAAAAATATTGATCCGTCGGTACAGACCGGAGGTCTGTCAGCCGCCCGACAGGAAAATCGGTTCGGTCTGAAGGTTTCATGCCCCTTCACGACCCATATAATTAAAGATATCAGCCCTGTCTCTGTTTATGTTTGGGATTTTCACAAATGACCATAACATGACCTTTTCTTTTGATTACTTTGCATTTTTCACACATAGGTTTTACAGACGGTCTTACTTTCATTGTGATCGCTCCTTCCTTATTTCGCGCGCCATATAATTCTGCCCTTGGCAAGATCATAGGGCGACATTTCAACCAATACTTTGTCTCCCGGAAGAATTCTTATAAAATTCATACGAAGCTTTCCGGAGATATGCGCTAAAATCTTATGTCCGTTTTCAAGCTCAACCTGAAACATAGCATTTGGTAATTTTTCCAATACGGTTCCTTCTACTTCAATTACATCGTCCTTTGACAAGCTAAGAACCTCCTTAATTCGCTTTGCTCTGTTTTTGATCACTATATTTCTTAAGCGCCTTGACAAAGTCCGCGTCCAGCAGGTATTCGCCATTTTCGATCTTTGTCTTCAGCTCATCGTCATAATAGTTTGTGATTTGGACATGTTTTGTTTTTTTCTTCTTTGGTTTATCCATTTTGCGGCTTTTGCCGTCGGTAAGATAGAGAAAGTCCTCCTCTATCTCCGTCACGATAAACGCCTTGCCCTTATCGTGTCCGCATTTTGAATAAACTACCTGTCCTACGGTGTATTCCATTTCTGTTCACCCTTCTCTTATTTTCTAAAGGTAAGCAGTTCAGGTTCGCCATCCGTTATAAGAACAGTATTCTCATAATGCGCCGCGTTTGAACCATCTCTGGTTACTGCCGTCCATCCATCCTTAAGTACCCTGCATTTATATGAACCAGCCGTTATCATAGGCTCGATGGCCAGCACCATACCCTTCTGAAGTTTGGGTCCTCTTCCGGGAACCTTGTAGTTGGGTATTGACGGATCCTCATGCATATTTCTGCCTATGCCGTGTCCGACATACTCTCTTACTACGCCGAAACCAAAGGACTCAGCATACTCCTGTATGGCAGCCGATATTTCATATAAATGATTGCCAGCTTTTGCAAATTTAATTCCTTCAAAGAAACTTTGTCTTGTGACATCTATAAGTTTTTTATCGGCCTCGCTTATCTCTCCGACTCCGTAGGTTCTCGCGCAGTCCCCGTGGTAGCCGTCGATGTAGGCACCCATATCTATACTTATGATGTCTCCGTTCTTAAGCTTTCTCGAACTGGGTATTCCGTGAACTATTTCCTCGTTTACGGATGTGCACAGGCTCTTGGGGTAGCCGCTGTAGCCAAGAAATGACGGCGTGGCTCCTCTGCTTTTGATAAAATCCTCGGCGGCTTTATCCAGCTCATCCGTCGTTATACCGGGTCTTATCATTCCCTCAAGCATATCTATCAGATCTTTCAGGATATTGCCTGCGACACGCATTTTTTCTATCTGATCCTGTGTCTTGATTGTGATAGCCATTAATTTTCACCCAAGCCTTCGATGATCGCCTTTGTGATGTCGTCGATTGCTGCCGTGCCGTCTACCTCGAAAAGGATTCCCTTCTTTGTATAGAACTCAACAAGCGGCTCGCTCTGTTCGTGGAACGTGGCGATACGCGCCTTTCCGGCTTCAACCGTGTCATCCTTGCGCTGTGTAAGCTCTGCTCCGCATTTGTCGCAGATGCCGGCTGTTTTGGGAGGCAGGAAAAGTTTGTTGTATGTTGCGCCGCATTTAGGGCAGGTCTGTCTTGCCGTAAGTCTTTCAAGCATAACCTCGTCGGGCGCGTTGATATATACTACTTTGTCAAGCGTAACCATTTCGTCAAGCTTCTCAGCCTGAACAACCGTACGGGGGAATCCGTCAAGGATAAATCCGTTTTTGCAGTCGTCTTTTTTGATACGCTCTTTTACCATCGCTATTATGATCTCGTCGGATACAAGTCCGCCGGCGTTCATTATTGCTTTTGCTTCTTTTCCAAGCTCTGTTTCCTTCGCTACTTCCTCACGAAGCATATCTCCCGTTGAGATATGGGCGATGGAGTAGTGTTCAACGAGTCTTGCGGCCTGCGTGCCTTTTCCGGCAGCGGGCGCGCCAATGAGTACTAATTTCATTGTTCTACCCTCTTTCCTGACTATCCGGTCCCGGCCAGCGGGAAATGCTTTGGGCATTCCCCTATCGGTCGGAATTAATCCAAGAAACCTTTATAATGTCTCATAAGAAGCTGAGACTCAAGCGCTTTAACGATGTCAAGGCAAACGCCGACAACGATGATAAGCGTTGTTCCTCCAAAACCTACGTTCACTTTGAATATCCACTGCATTACTATGGGCACAAGAGCGAGCACTGAGAAGCACACAGCTCCTACAAGCGTTATCCTCTCAACTACTCTTGTAATGTAGTTAGCCGTAGGCTGGCCCGGTCTGATACCGGGGATGAAACCGCCGTTCTTCTTGAGATTTTCGGCGATCTCGTTGGGATTGATAACGATTGACGTGTAGAAATATGAGAAGAAGAATATAAGTATTACATATAACACTGCGCCAATCGGATGCGTCATTCTGAGCACCTCTATCACTGTCTGAAGCCAGCCGGGTTTTGCGCTTATAAAACCGCTTATCGTCTCCGGGAACTGGAGAAGCGAAATGGCGAAGATGATAGAGATTACTCCGGCTGTATTGACCTTGATGGGGAATGTGCTGCTTCCGCCGCCCACTCTTCTGCCTGCCATCTTGCTCGAATACTGTACCGGAAGTCTTCTTTCTCCGTCGTTTACCTTAACTATAAGGATGATAACGATGAGAAGAAGAACAAGTATACCGACTACCTTAAGTATTCCCGTGGTTCCTTCCTGGCCGTATGAAACGAGCGCGGATATCGCCTGGGGAAGGCTTGAGATAATGTTTACAAAGATTATCATTGACGAACCATTTGAGATTCCCTTTGCGGTAATCTGCTCAGCGAGCCACATAATGAATATGGAGCCTGCGACAAGAGTTATAACTCCTACTATCACATAAAGCGCCGAAGGATTCGTCATCATCGTCCTATAGTTAAGAACGATGCCTATGCCCTGCAGTGCGGCAAGCACAACGGTGATATATCTTGTATATTTGTTTATCTTCTTACGTCCGTCCTCCCCTTCTTTTGAAAGCTGTTCAAGATAGGGGATTGCAACGCATAAAAGCTGCATAATGATCGATGCGGTGATATACGGTCCAATACCTAAGGCAAATATTGAATATCCTGAACCGGCACCACCGGCAATGATATTATAGAGCGTACCTGTAGAGTAAAGATCTGTATATGCTTTAATAGTCGTCGCGCTTATTCCGGGAAGATAAATGTGAGCTCCAAGTCTTACTATCGCGAGGATAAGAAGAGTGTAGAGCATTTTATTTCTGATTTCTTTGATTTTCCACGAGTTGACGAATATTTTAAACAAATCAGATCACCTCTGCTTTTCCGCCTGCAGCTTCGATTTTTTCTGCTGCGGATTTGCTGTATTGGTTAACTTTGACTGTAAGCCTCTTTTCAAGTTCACCAACACCTAAAATTTTCACTCCATCTCTAGGATTACTTACAAGGCCAACTGATTTTAAAGCCTCGATATCTACTACTGCGTCATTGTCAAATACGTTCAATAAGTCAACGTTGATGGCAACAATTTCTTTAGAGTTAATGCATTTAAAGCCTCTTTTAGGAAGTCTTCTGTAAAGGGGCATCTGTCCGCCTTCAAATCCTGCCTTTCCGCCTGATCCGGAACGTGCGCCCTGTCCTTTATGACCTCTTCCGGCTGTCTTACCGTTTCCTGAAGCGTGGCCTCTGCCTCTTCTCCAGCTCTTTGTATTTGAGCCGTAAGCAGGTTTTAATTCACCTAAGTTCATCTCGGCACCTCCTATTATATCTCTTCAACCTTAACAAGGTGCTTTACCTGATTTACCATACCAAGTGTAGCAGCGTTGTTCTGTCTGATAACAGAGCTGTGGAGCTTCTTTAAGCCCAGAGCCTGTACTGTTTTTTTGTGCTTCGGCAATGCGCCGATCGTTGATTTTACTAATGTGATTTTAAGTTCTCCAGCCATTGTTTTACCTCCTTAACCTAAGAGTTCTTCAACTGACTTGCCGCGTAATTTGGCAACCTTCTCAGGTGAAGTAACCTGGCTCAAGCCCTGGATAGTAGCGCTAACTACGTTTCTCTTGTTATTGGAGCCCTGTGACTTTGTTCTGATGTTACGGATTCCCGCAAGCTCAAGCACCGCACGGGCGGGGCCGCCTGCGATAAGTCCTGTTCCTTCGGGAGCGGGCATAAGCATTACGCTTGCGCTTCCGAACTTACCGATGATTCCGTGATATATACTGTCAACATCGTTTCTTTCAACGGTGATGATGTTTTTCATAGCGTCTTCTTTGCCCTTACGGATAGCGTCGGGAATTTCCGCCGCTTTGCCAAGACCGCATCCAACGTGGCCGTTTTCGTCTCCGACAACAACGAGTGCTGTGAATCTCATTGTACGACCACCCTTAACAACCTTAGTAACTCGGTTGATCGTTACTACTTTATCTTTAAGATCAAGTGTGCTGGGATCGATATTCTTCAACTTGTTTACCTCCTTGTCTTAGAACTGTAATCCGGCTTCTCTTGCTGCCTCAGCTAATGCCTGGATCTTTCCATGATAGATATATCCGCCACGGTCAAAGACAACCTCTGTGATTCCCTTGTCCATAGCTTTCTTCGCGATAGCCTCGCCTACTGCCTTAGCGGCCTCAACAGTTGAAGTATGCTCTACTTTGCTTGCGATCTCTGCTTCCATTGTAGAAGCTGCAACTAAAGTATTTCCAGCTATGTCGTCAATAACCTGTGCGTAAATGTGTTTATTTGATCTGAACACAGCCAATCTGGGTCTGAGCGCAGTACCGCTAACTTTATTACGAATTCTGTAATGACGTTTTACGCGGGCAGCCGCACGTGATGGCTTACTTATCATACGGATCTCACTCCTTTATTATTTCTTACCTGTTTTACCAACTTTACGTCTGATGTACTCATCAGCATATTTGATACCTTTTCCCTTGTAGGGCTCGGGAGGACGTTTTGTTCTGATCTCTGCTGCGAACTGTCCAACCTTCTCTTTATCTATTCCTTTAACGATGATCTTTGTTGTACCGTCAACAACTGTCTCGATTCCTTCGGGATCCTCCATCTCAACGGGATGTGAGTAACCAAGTGAAAGAGTGAGCTTTTTGCCTGATTTTGCTGCTCTGTAACCAACACCGTTGATCTCAAGCTGCTTCTCATAGCCCTGTGTAACACCGATCACCATGTTATTGATCAAAGTTCTTGTCAAACCGTGTAATGATTTGCTTCTCTTAAGGTCATTGGGTCTTGTAACTGTTACCTGACCATCTTCAATTGCGATATTCATGTCATCGGCCAGCTTGCGGGTAAGCGTTCCCTTGGGGCCCTTAACTGTAATCACATTGCCTTCCTCAAGCTTTACTTCAACGCCTGCGGGGATGGCAACGGGCAGTTTACCTATACGTGACATGTTCTGCACCTCCTGTATTTTTAAATTACCAAATAAATGCTATAACTTCTCCGCCGATTCCTGCTTTTCTTGCTTCCTTGTCGGTCATAAGTCCCTTGTTTGTGGAGATTATAGCCGTTCCAAGTCCGCCGAGAACCTTGGGAAGTTCCTCTTTGTTTGCGTAAACACGAAGGCCGGGTTTAGAGATTCTCTTGATTCCCGTAATAACCTTTTCGTTCTTGTCTGCGCCATACTTAAGGCTGATTCTGATCGTTGCTTTAACGCCGTCCTCGATCACCTCATATCCTTTGATATAGCCTTCGTTTGTTAATATATCAGCGATAGCTTTTTTCATATTTGAAGCGGGAACGTCAACTGTGTCGTGCTTTGCCACGTTTCCGTTTCTTATTCTGGTGAGCATATCTGCGATTGGATCACTCATTGACATGTGGTATATCCTCCTTTCCCTATTACCAGCTGGCTTTCTTAACTCCCGGTATCTGGCCTTTGTAAGCTAATTCACGGAAGCAAACACGGCATATTCCATACTTTCTTAAAACAGCATGCGGTCTTCCGCAAATTCTGCAACGTGTATATGCTCTTGTTGAAAATTTAGGAGCTCTCTGCTGTTTGATGATCATTGACTTCTTAGCCATTTGTTTCCCTCCCTTATTTGCTGAATGGCATTCCGAATAATCTTAATAATTCTCTTGCTTCTTCATCTGTTTTTGCTGTTGTAACGAACACGATATCCATACCTCTGATTTTGTCAACCTTATCATATTCGATTTCAGGGAAGATAAGCTGCTCTTTAACGCCCATTGTGTAGTTTCCTCTGCCGTCGAAAGAGTTTGCCTTTACGCCGCGGAAGTCACGAACTCGGGGAAGAGCGATGTTGATAAGTCTGTCTGCGAACTCATACATTCTGTCGCCGCGGAGCGTAACCTTGCATCCGATGGGCATTCCTGTACGAAGTTTGAAAGCTGCGACTGACTTTTTAGCCTTTGTGATAACGGGCTTCTGTCCGGAGATAGTAGCAAGGTCTTTAACTGCTCCGTCAAGCACCTTAGCGTTATCCTTAGCCTCGCCTACGCCCATGTTGATAACGATCTTCTCAAGTTTGGGCACAGCCATTTTGTTTTTATATGAAAACTTTTTAGTCATTGCGTCAACGATTTCTGTGTTATAAAAATCTCTGAGTCTACTCAATTTGGTTAACCTCCTTTCACAAATCAGTCGATTACTTCGCCGGTTTTCTTAGCGATTCTCTGTTTAACAACAACTTCTTTACCGTCTTTGATCTCTTTTGTTAATTTATAACCGATCCTTGTGGGTTTTCCGTTTATTGAATACATTACGTTTGAAACGTCGATGTAGTTCTCTTTTCTTATGATACCGCCCTGCTGGTTTGAAGGACTGGGTTTTGTGTGTTTGGAGATCATGTTGATTCCCTCAACGATGACTCTGTTCTTTTTTCTGTCAACAAGGAGGATCTTTCCCTCTTTGCCCTTATCTTTTCCGGCGATAACGATTACATTGTCGCCCTTTTTTAATTTAATATTGGCCACTGACGTTACACCTCCTTAAAGAACTTCCGGCGCAAGGGAGAGGATCTTCATAAACTGTTTCTCTCTAAGCTCTCTTGCAACGGGTCCGAAAATACGAGTACCTCTGGGGTTCTTGTCATCCCTGATGATAACTGCTGCGTTCTCATCGAATCTGATGTATGAACCGTCGGGTCTTCCTACCCTTGATACTGTTCTTACTACTACTGCTTTAACAACGTCGCCTTTTTTAACAACGCCGCCTGGTGTTGCGTCTTTAACCGCAGCAACGATTATATCTCCAACTCCCGCATATCTTCTGGTTGAGCCGCCGAGGACTCTTATGCAAAGGAGCTCTTTTGCGCCTGAATTATCCGCCACTTTTAATCTGGTTTCTTGCTGAACCATATTATATGCCTCCTCTCGTTTCAGGATCTTATTTAGCTTTTTCTACGATTGAAACAAGTCTCCATCTCTTATCCTTTGAAAGAGGTCTTGTTTCCATAACTTTTACACGGTCGCCTACTCTGCACTCATTGTTCTCGTCATGAGCTTTGAGTTTATATGTTTTCTTAACGATTTTGCCATATAAAGGATGTTTTACGTTATCCTGAACAGCAACAACGATCGTCTTGTCCATCTTGTCGCTGATTACTTTGCCCACTCTTGTTTTACGAAGATTTCTTTCTTCCACGAGATGTGCCTCCTTTCGCTATTAGTTAGCTGCTCTCTGTTTCTGAGTAATTATAGTCTGAATTCTTGCTATATTCTTGCGAACCTCTTTGATTCTTGCAGTATTATCCAACTGGTTAGTTGCGTTCTGGAATCTGAGATTGAATAATTCTTTCTTTGCAGCAACAAGCTCATTGCCTAACTCGGCTGCTGATTTGTTCATTAAATCTGAAACGTAGCCTTTAGATTTCACTGCTTATCACCTTCCATTTCCTGCTCCGCACGAGAAACGATCTTGCACTTGATTGGTAACTTATGAGTAGCAAGACGTAATGCTTCTCTTGCTGTTTCCTCAGGTACACCGCCAAGCTCGAACATAACTCTGCCGGGTTTTACAACTGCAACCCAGTATTCAGGAGAACCTTTTCCTGAACCCATTCGAGTTTCAGCGGGTTTTGCTGTGATGGGTTTGTCAGGGAAGATTTTGATCCAAACCTGGCCACCACGTTTGATATATCTTGTCATAGCGATACGGGCTGCTTCGATCTGGTTTGATGTGATCCAGCTGGGCTCAAGCGCTACGATACCGTATTCACCGTAAGTAATCTTATTACCTCTGAGAGCGCGTCCTTTAAGTCTGCCTCTCATCTGTTTACGTCTTTTTACTCTTTTGGGCATTAACATTACTGAGCGCCTCCTTCCTTTTTAGCAGCTTTTACGGGAAGAATCTCTCCCTTGTATATCCACACTTTAACTCCGAGCTTTCCGTAAGTTGTGTTTGCCTCAGCAAATCCGTAGTCAATGTCAGCTCTTAATGTCTGAAGGGGAATTGTACCGTCATGGTAGCTTTCGCTTCTTGCCATCTCGGCTCCGCCAAGACGTCCGCTTACCGTTGTCTTGATTCCCTTTGCGCCGAACTTCATAGTTCTGCCCATAGCCTGTTTCATAGCACGACGGAATGTTACACGTTCCTCAAGCTGAAGAGCGATGTTTTCTGCAACGAGCTGAGCGTCAAGCTCAGGTCTTTTTACTTCCTCGATGTTGATGCTTACCTTCTGCTTGGAGATCTTCTGAACTTCGTTTCTAAGCTCCTCGATCGCCTGTCCGTTCTTTCCGATAACAACGCCGGGCTTAGCTGTTCTGATAGTGATTTTAACCTTGTCGTTTGTTCTCTCAATGCCTATTTTTGAAACGCCTGAAGCGTAAAGTTTTGATTTGATGAACTTTCTGATGTTTACGTCCTCAATAAGGTAATCAGCAAATTCTTTGTTGGCATACCATTTAGTATCCCAGTCTTTGATAATGCCGACTCTTAAGCCGTGCGGATTAACTTTCTGTCCCAATCTGTTCTACCTCCTTATCTCTCATTAAGGATTATGGATATATGACTTGATCTCTTTAAGATTCTGTAAGCTCTGCCCTGTGCTCTGGGGCGGATTCTCTTTAATACGGGAGCCTGGCCGGCAACCGCGTCCTCAACATATAATTTGCTGACATCCATACCCATATTATTTTCTGCATTTGCAACTGCTGACTTTAATACTTTGGCGATTACCGCTGCCGCATATCTGGGTGAGTACTCAAGTAATGCAGCTGCCGTAGCAACGTCCTTGCCTTTGATCTGGTCTAAAACGATTTTTGCTTTAGAAGCGGGGATGCCTGTGTATTTAACCGATGCATGGGGTCTTTTTTCCTGAGTTGCAATGTTTCTTTCTTTTTTGATCTGGCTTCTGTGTCCTTTTGCCATGAACGAAACCCTCCTTCCAAACCGATTAACGTACCTTTGATTTCTTTTCTGCGTCTTTGCCGTGTCCTCTGTATGTTCTTGTAAGAGCGAACTCACCGAGCTTATGTCCAACCATATCTTCTGTTATATATACGGGAACATGCTTTCTTCCGTCGTGTACGGCGATTGTATGTCCGATCATTTCAGGGAAAATAGTAGAACGACGAGACCAAGTTTTGATAACTGTTTTTTCGCCAGCTGCGTTTAACGCATCAACTTTCTTTAAGAGATGCTCGTCAGCGAATGGACCTTTTTTAAGTGATCTGGCCATGTATTTGTCCTCCTTTTTAAGATGATCCTGATTATTCTCATCCTTATTATCGATACTTTCACCAAAGTGAAAAGATTATTATCCGTTTCTTCTGCGAACGATATATTTGTTAGATGCTTTGTGTTTCTTCCTTGTCTTGTAGCCCATTGCAGGTTTGCCCCAAGGAGTCATAGGACTGGGACGTCCAACGGGTGCTCTACCTTCACCACCACCGTGAGGATGGTCGTTAGGGTTCATAACGGAACCGCGAACTGTAGGTCTGATACCCATATGACGTTTTCTTCCGGCCTTACCGATTGTAACAAGCTCGTTGTCAAGGTTTCCTACCTGACCGATTGTAGCTCTGCAGTCGATGGGGAGAAGTCTCATTTCTCCTGAAGGAAGTTTTACTGTCGCATATTTTCCTTCCTTAGCCATAAGCTGAGCAACGTTTCCTGCCGCACGAACAAGCTGTGCGCCTTTGCCGGGCTTCATCTCGATGTTGTGGATGTTTGCTCCGACGGGGATATACTTCATGGGGAGTGAGTTTCCTACTCTGACCTCGGCCTCTGCTCCGCTCATTACTGTATCGCCTACGTTAAGTCCGAGAGGAGCAAGGATATATGATTTAACTCCGTCAGCGTAAACGATAAGAGCGATGTTTGCCGTTCTGTTGGGATCGTACTCGATTCCTACAACCTTTGCGGGGATTCCGTCTCTGTTACGTTTGAAATCTACTAATCTGTATTTGATTTTGGCTCCGCCGCCTTTGTGGCGAACCGTTATTTTACCCTGGCTGTTTCTTCCTGAGTTTTTCTTAAGGTGAACAACTAAGGATTTTTCGGGTGTTTTCTTTGTAATTTCTTCAAAAGTAGACACTGTCATGTGTCTTCTGGATGGTGTATAAGGCTTATATCTCTTGATGCCCATCTTTTACACTCCTTTCAATCCGCTTTATACTCTCACACGTTCCCGTGCGTCTCATTTCCGACCTTGTTATTATTACATTCCCTGGAAGATCTCGATTTCCTTGCTGTCCGCAGTAAGCTGAACGATAGCTTTCTTTGTCTTAGCCGTTCTTCCGACGATCATTCCTCTTCTTTTCTTCTTTCCCATGCAGTTCATTGTGTGAACCGACTCAACCTTTGTTCCCTCAAACATCTTTTCAACAGCCTGTTTGATCTGGATTTTGTTTGCTTCAGGGTGCACAAGGAAAGTATATTTCTTACTGTCCATCATAGACATACTGTTTTCTGTAACAACGGGTTTAAGTATAATGTCATAATACTTTAAATCTGCCATTATGCGTACACCTCCTCAATCTTTGCGACTGCTTCTTTTGTTACAACAAGAGTGTTGTACTTGAGAAGGTCGTATGTGTTGATCGTATTAACCGAAGCCGTTTTAACCTCGGGGATATTTCTTGCTGAAAGGATGGCGTTTTTGTTGCTGCCCTCCATAACGATGAGAGCCTTGCCGGCATTGATGTTCTTAAGAACCTTCGCCATTTCCTTTGTCTTAACCTCTGCGAGATCGAGGTTTTCAAGAACGATTATTTTGTTCTCTGCAGCTTTAACAGAAAGGGCTGACTTTAACGCAAGTCTCTTTACCTTTTTGTTAAGTTTGAATGAGTAATCTCTGGGCTTGGGAGCGAATACAACGCCACCGCCTGTCCACTGGGGAGCACGGATGGAACCCTGTCTTGCACGTCCTGTTCCTTTCTGTCTGAAAGGCTTCTTTCCGCCGCCGCTTACTTCCGAACGTGTTTTTGCGCTCTGTGTGCCCTGTCTCTGGTTAGCAAGGTACTGTTTAACCGCAAGATGCATAACGTGTTCATTTATTTCAACACCGAATACAGCATCGCTGAGCTCGATTGTTCCGACCTCCGCTCCGCTCATGTCGTATACTTTAACATTTGCCATGTCTGTTTCCTCCTTTCGTAAAGTTTATCAAGCCTTTACGCTTTCCTTTATTACAAGTATTGCGCCCTTAGGTCCGGGTACAGCGCCTTTGATAAGAAGCACGTTCTTCTCAGCGTCTGCGCGAACGATCTCTACGTTCTGAAGCGTTACATTAACAGCTCCCATATGTCCGGGCATTCTCTTACCCTTCTTAACGCTTGAAGGAGTAGCTGATGAACCCATTGAACCAACAACTCTGTGAGATTTTGAACCGTGTCCCATGGGACCTCTCTGCGCGTTGTATCTCTTTATCGTACTTGCATATCCTTTACCTTTGGAAACACCGCTTACATCCACTCTGTCTCCTGCTGCGAATATGTCAGCCTTGATCTCTGCGCCGATCTCATAGTTTGCGGCGTCCTCAAGCCTGAACTCCTTAAGATACTTTTTAACGGAAACCCCGGCCTTTTCGAAATGACCTTTTTTAGGTTTGTTAGCTAACTTTTCTCTCTGATCTAAAAATCCGACCTGAATTGCTTCATAGCCGTCATTTTCCATTGTCTTTTTCTGAACTACGGAACAGGGGCCTGCTTCAAGAACTGTAACAGGGATAAGGCGTCCGTCTTCAGTGAAAATCTGTGTCATACCGATTTTCTTAGCCATAATAGCTTTTTTCATTTCTTACACCTCCTGAAATCTACAGCGGATTGCCCTTCTCGCCAGCGGCTTACGGGTAATCATTCTAGTTTTAATATAAGCTGTTAACAGTTACTTATATAAAACCAATTCGGATCATTACATAATTTTTAATGTGATATCAACACCAGCGGGCACATCAAGACGTGTTAAAGCATCAACAGTCTTGGGTGTAGGGCTGAGGATATCGATCAGTCTTTTGTGAGTTCTCATCTCGAACTGCTCTCTGGAATCTTTGTACTTATGAACCGCTCTGAGGATTGTTACAACCTCTTTCTTCGTGGGAAGCGGTATAGGTCCGCTGATCTGAGCTCCTGTTTTCTTTGCAGTTTCGATTATCTGAGCTGCACTCTGGTCGATCAGTTTGTGATCGTAAGCTTTGAGACTGATTCTGATTTTCTGACTTGCCATAAAAAAAGTCCCCTCCTTTTCGTACTCTCTGTTTCAGCACGACAAGTGGTGACTGCACACTTATCCGGGTGTGTCCGTCATATTACAGACACATAATGAAGCGCAAGCTTCCCCCATATTCAGTACAGTGACCTTGTCGCCCGGTTTCTTGAACTGGACATCGCTCCTCGGAAAAACCCGCCTTTGTGGGATAGGCGGCAACCTTCCGTATCTACACTCTATGTCACAACGATAAGATTATAAACGATTGCCCACTTTTTTGCAATAGTTTTTTTCGTTTTTTTCTTAAAAAATCAACGAAATTTTAACCTGTTTTTAACTATATTCTATATATAATGTTCAAAATATTCAATCATAAATTAATTTATAAAAGTTTGGAGAAAAAATCCTTATTCATAGTACATAAAGTTGATCTCAATATTTAGTTTATTTTTAAACCCAAATCCATAATGTTGTTATTTTATCGAGATAACAATTCCTGATCCCGCATAAAAGCCTGCGAACATTCCTCAGCGCTTTATTATTTGTCCCTGAATACCGCTTTCCTTTTTTCAAGAAAGGCGCTTACACCTTCCAATCTGTCCTCGCTTCCAAAAACCATTCCGACGGAGTTAATTTCTACCTTTATTCCGTCGGCAAGAGACAGCCCTATTCCGGTATCGATTGCCTCCTTCGCGTATCCGAGAGCTACGGCGGAATTCGCGAGAGCCTCTCTCATACTCTTTACGGCCTCATCCATCAGAGCCTCGTCAGGAACGACCTTATTTACAAGTCCTATTCTTTCCGCTTCCGCCGCTTTTATCCTCTTTCCGGTAAATATAAGTTCCTTTGCCCTTCCGCTTCCGATCAGTCTGGGCAGTCTCTGCGTCCCTCCTCCGCTGGGGATTATTCCAAGCGTCACCTCCGGCGCGGCAAATGACGCGGATTCCGCAGCTATCCTCCAGTCGCAGCAAAGGGAAAGCTCCAATCCGCCTCCCAGGGCGAATCCGTTAACGGCGGCTATGGTCGGCTTGGATATATCCGCTACCCTGCTGAAGGCATAATTGGAAACTCTGGCAAATTCCCTTCCTCCCTCGGCGTCCCTTTCCTTCATCTCTGATATGTCGGCTCCCGCCATAAAGGCTCTGCCTTCTCCTGTGAGTATTATGCCCCTTACCGCCGGGTCATTTTCTAATTTATCAAACAGCTCCGCAAGCTCAAGAGTCATTTCATGATTTAGGGCGTTCAGCGCTTTGAGTCTGCTAAATCTGACAATGGCTATATCTTCATTCATATCTACATTTATAGTATTATAATCGTACATGGCGCACCTCCTTTTTTCAGTATACCACGCAAATCAAAAAAGGGATACCAATTTGTATCCCTTATCTTTGAAAGTTTATTAGGATTTTAAACGAGCCGTGGATAGATATGCCGGCCATTATCAGAGTTCCTGTCCGTTCTTAGGTCCGGGTGTAGTATTGATAACTTTTTCAGGTGTGATTACAAGAACTCCTCTTGTGCTCATTTTACCGTTGAACATTTTTTCTGAAACAGCTTTCCACTTGTCAGCATATTTTCCATCAGGGACAAATTTAGCTGTTCCTTTGATCTGGTATCCTACCATTGTCTTTGCTCCGCATACTGAAACAGCGATCTTGTTATCCTTTTCAAGGTTTGCAAGTGTTGTGTTAAGGTGGAGAACTCCAACGATAAGTGTTCCATCGTCAGCTATTTCTTTGAATCCTACGGGAACAACATTAGGCTCCTCGCCGTTTGTTCCAAGCCACCATAATTCAGCATTGAGCATTTCTTTTACTTTGTCATTAAGTTCTTTCATAATTAATTTCCTCCTTATAATATATAAATTTTTTATTTTCCTTACAGATAGAATAATATCAAATTTATTTATTATATTAAAGTAGTTAATAAATTTATGAGTCACTAATAAAATTATTAGTCGTCACGTCTGTCATAATAACATTTGCTGCAATATGATGGTTTATCAGTTTCTCCCCGCCTGATCCTTGACCATACGCATATGTTCCCTAAAACAGGGATAAGTGTTCCCCCGGTATTCGTCAATGAATATTCAACTCTCGGAGGCACCTCATCATATTGTATCCTTTCAACAAGGTCATCGTTTATCATCTCTTTAAGGGTAGCCGCGAGCACAGTATCGCTCACCGAGTCAAGTTCTCTTTTCAATTCATTATATCTCATAACCCCGTTAAGTCCAAGCATGCATATTATCCTTGGTTTCCATTTGCCTCCGAAAACATCCATTCCGTATTCCAGCGGACATCTTATATCCTTTTCCGTCTTATGC
Organism: Candidatus Metalachnospira gallinarum; assembly: GCA_904378045.1. Lineage (GTDB taxonomy): Bacteria > Bacillota > Clostridia > Lachnospirales > Anaerotignaceae > Metalachnospira > Metalachnospira gallinarum. Next base: position 22,927 of record CAJFHC010000004.1, read on the forward strand.
TTATACATCAGGCCGCACCTCCGTTTTTATTTTAACATATTAGGCAGGTGAGTCAAGTACTCATAAATTCCTGAGCGACTTTGCGGTTTTAAAACATCAAAAAACCGCTGTTCCTTACGGAACAGCGGTCATAAAATCAAACTGTTTTAAAATTACTCAAGAATCTCAACAACTGAGCCAGCGCCTACTGTACGTCCGCCCTCACGGATAGCGAAACGAAGTCCCTTAGCCATAGCAACGTGTGTGATAAGCTCAACTGTCATCTCAACGTTGTCTCCAGGCATGCACATTTCAACGCCTTCGGGAAGGTTGATAACGCCTGTAACGTCTGTTGTTCTGAAATAGAACTGAGGTCTGTAGTTGTTGAAGAAAGGTGTATGACGTCCACCCTCTTCTTTGCTAAGAACGTAAACCTGAGCTGTAAATTTTGTATGAGGTGTGATTGAACCGGGTTTAGCAAGAACCTGTCCTCTTTCGATCTCGTTTCTCTGAACACCACGAAGGAGGCATCCGATGTTGTCACCAGCCTGAGCCTGATCAAGAAGCTTTCTGAACATCTCAACGCCTGTAACAACTACCTTACGGATCTCATCTGAAAGACCAACGATTTCAACCTCGTCAGAAACCTTAACTGTACCGCTCTCTACTCTACCTGTAGCAACAGTACCACGTCCTGTAATTGAGAATACGTCCTCTACAGGCATAAGGAAAGGTTTGTCAACGTCACGCTCGGGTGTAGGAATGTAAGACTCGATAGCGTCGAAGAGCTCGATGATAGAATCAGCCCATTTTCCGTTGGGATCCTGAAGAGCCTGGTAAGCTGATCCTCTGATTACGGGGATGTCATCTCCGGGGAACTCATACTCGTTAAGAAGCTCTCTGATCTCCATCTCAACAAGGTCAAGAAGTTCTTCGTCGTCAACCATATCGCATTTGTTCATGTAAACAACGATATAGGGAACGCCTACCTGACGAGCAAGAAGGATATGCTCTCTTGTCTGAGCCATAGGTCCGTCTGTAGCTGCAACAACGAGGATAGCGCCGTCCATCTGAGCAGCACCTGTGATCATGTTTTTAACGTAGTCAGCATGGCCAGGGCAGTCAACGTGTGCGTAATGTCTGTTGGGTGTCTCATACTCAACGTGAGCTGTTGAAATTGTGATACCTCTTTCTCTCTCTTCGGGAGCCTTGTCGATGTTCTCGAAATCAACCTGCTCGCCTAAGCCGTATCTTGTGTGAAGTACCTTTGTGATAGCTGCTGTTAAAGTTGTCTTACCGTGGTCAACGTGTCCGATTGTACCAATGTTAATATGAGGTTTCGTTCTCTCAAACTTCTGCTTTGCCATTTAAAATTTCCTCCTTAAATTTGTTTTATCCAAGAGTTTGCTGGCTGTAAGCCAACCTAATGACATTATATAAAATAAACGTCTTATTTGCAATAATTATAATCAATTATTTTTAAACTCAGTTAGCGTGTCTTCCCTCAAGAACCTTTTCCTGAACGCTCTTAGGGCACTGCTCATAGTGGTCAACTTCCATTACGTAGTTACCACGTCCCTGAGTGTTTGAACGAAGGTCTGTTGAGTATCCGAACATTTCCGCAAGGGGAACGTATGAATGGATAACTTCAACGCCGTTTCTGGGCTCCATACCCTCGATACGTCCACGTCTTGAGTTGATGTCGCCGATAACGTCTCCCATATATTCCTCGGGAACCGTTACGGTAACCTTCATGATAGGCTCAAGAAGAACTGCGTCACCCTTCTTCATAGCTTCCTTGAACGCCATTGATCCGGCGATCTGGTAAGCCATTTCAGATGAGTCGACATCATGGTATGATCCGTCGTAAACTTCAGCCTTAACGCCTACTACGGGGTAGCCGCCAAGGATACCGCTCTGCATAGCTTCCTGGATACCTTTGTCGATGGCAGGGATATATTCCTTAGGAATAGCGCCTCCAACAACGCTGTTTACGAACTCGTATGAGTGCTCGGGATCAGTTCCGATAGGATAAAATCTAACCTTACAGTGACCATACTGTCCACGTCCGCCTGACTGACGCACAAATTTTCCTTCAACGTCAACGGCTTTAAGGAATGTCTCTCTGTAAGCTACCTGAGGTTTACCTACGTTAGCCTCTACCTTGAACTCACGAAGGAGACGGTCAACGATGATCTCAAGATGAAGCTCTCCCATACCTGAAATGATCGTATCTCCTGTCTCAGGGTTTGTATATGTCTTGAATGTGGGGTCCTCCTCAGCAAGTTTAGCGAGGGCGATTCCCATTTTGTCTCTGCCAGCTTTTGTCTTAGGCTCGATGGCAACTGAGATAACGGGCTCAGGGAATACCATTGACTCAAGAACTACTTCATGTTCCTCATCACAGATAGTATCTCCTGTTGTTGTGAATTTAAGACCAACAGCGGCGGCGATATCTCCTGAGTAAACTCTTTCGATCTCCTGTCTGTGGTTAGCGTGCATCTGAAGGATACGTCCGATACGCTCTCTCTTGCCCTTTACTGAGTTGTAAACATATGAGCCTGAATCAAGAGTACCGGAGTAAACTCTGAAGAAAGCAAGCTTTCCAACGAAGGGGTCGTTCATAATCTTGAAAGCGAGAGCCGCAAAAGGCTCTGAATCTGAAGAATGTCTTTCAACCTCTTCTCCTGTTTTAGGATCTGTACCTTTTATTGAAGGTATGTCTGTTGGTGCCGGCATATAGTCAACAACGCCGTCAAGGAGCGCCTGAACGCCCTTGTTTCTGTAAGCCGATCCGCAGAATACGGGAACGATCTCGCAGGAGATACATCCCTTACGGATAGCCGCTTTGATCTCATCGATCGTGAGCTCCTCTCCGCCAAGATACTTCTCCATAAGATCCTCATCCAGCTCAGCAACGCTTTCAAGGATGTTTGTTCTGTATTCCTCAGCCTTCTCAAGCATGTCAGCGGGGATCTCCTGTTCCTCGATAACCTTGCCTACATCGTCTTTATAGATAAGCGCCTTCATATTAAGAAGGTCAATGTTGCCAACATAGTCCTGTTCTGAACCAATAGGAAGTTCAAGCGGAACGGGTGTACAGCCAAGTCTGTCCTTCATCATGTCGATAACATTGTAAAAGTCTGCGCCCATGATGTCCATTTTGTTAACGAAAGCCATACGAGGTACGTTGTAGTTGTCAGCCTGGCGCCATACTGTCTCCGACTGGGGCTCAACGCCGCCCTTAGCGCAGAATACACAGATAGCTCCGTCAAGTACACGAAGTGAACGCTCAACCTCAACAGTAAAGTCAACGTGTCCCGGCGTATCTATGATGTTTATCCTGTTATTGTTCCAGTGGCAGGTAGTAGCGGCAGATGTTATTGTTATGCCTCTCTCCTGCTCCTGCTCCATCCAGTCCATTGTAGCTGTTCCTTCGTGTGTGTCACCGATTTTGTAGTTACGGCCTGTATAGAACAAAATACGTTCTGTCAGAGTAGTTTTACCTGCATCGATATGTGCCATAATACCAATGTTTCTGGTCCTGGCAAGTGGGAACTCTCTGTCTGCCACAAGTATTCCTCCTTCATTTTTTCAGGCCGCCGCGAGGAGTTTTCCTCCGCGGCCGCCAAATCTGCATTGTGTTATATTACCATTTGTAATGGGAGAAAGCTTTGTTTGCCTCTGCCATTTTGTGTGTTTCTTCTTTTTTCTTGCAAGCTCCGCCTGCGTTGTTAAGAGCGTCAAGGATTTCTCCCGCGAGACGTTCTTCCATTGTTTTTTCTCCGCGTTTTCTGCTGTAGGTTGTAAGCCATCTAAGGCCAAGAGTACGTCTTCTGTCAGGTCTGATGTCCATAGGCACCTGATATGTCGCGCCTCCGACACGGCGTGCTTTAACCTCAAGAACAGGCATAATGTTGTTAAGAGCCTCCTCAAAAACTTCAAGAGGATTTCTGCCTGTCTTTTCCTCTACTCTTTTAAACGCACCATATACAATTTTCTCAGCTACACCCTTCTTACCGTCAAGCATAATGCTGTTAACGAGCTTTGTTACGAGTGTGCTGTTGTATAAAGGATCCGGTAAAACTTCTCTTTTCGCTACATGTCCTTTTCTAGGCACGGTTCTTCCCTCCTTAATAAAAATATTCTCTCATCGGTACTCGCCCATACTTTGTATGGACGTACATGCCTGATACTCAATATCGTGATGCAATTCGCAGATTGTATTGACTGTATAAGGCATTAAATTACTTTTAAATTACTTCTTAGCTGCTTTAGGACGCTTAGCGCCGTATTTTGAACGGGCCTGCATTCTGTTAGCTACACCAGCGGTATCAAGAGTACCTCTGATGATGTGGTAACGAACACCGGGTAAGTCCTTTACCCTTCCGCCTCTGATGAGCACAACGCTATGCTCCTGAAGGTTGTGTCCTTCGCCGGGGATATAAGCCGTAACCTCGATACCGTTTGTAAGACGAACTCTGGCGATCTTTCTTAAAGCAGAGTTAGGCTTTTTAGGTGTAGATGTTTTAACGGCCGTGCAAACTCCACGACGCTGAGGGCAGGAAATGTCTGTAGACTTCTTTTTAAGAGAGTTAAGACCTTTCTGAAGAGCGGGAGCAGTTGATTTTTTCTGAACTGTCTGTCTGCCCTTTCTGACTAACTGGTTGAATGTTGGCATTAAAGTGCACCTCCTTATAGAATTAATACTTTCTGCCATTGCAATAGTTTGCCTTGCGCGTCTAACGACACGCCAATAAAATGCCTGCAAGCAGGCACTTTGTTAGTTTATCATTGAGTTATTACTTTTGTCAATATTTTTTTCGCAATTCCACAAAAATTTACGAACAATATTGTCTGGTTTTAACAAAGTATTATTTTTGACATATTTTCCGGGCTTTAATCGTCTCTCTCAAATATATTTCCAGCATATTTCCGACGGGCTCATGACGCTTCCATATAATAAAGCCCCGAAAAACCGGGGCTTTATATGTCTTATTCTTCGGTTGTTTCCGACTCGATGATGATCTCGGGCTCAAGCGCGAGGTCTTCCTCGGACATTTCCTGCACGTCCTCGATGTCGATATTTCTGTATCTTGACATTCCTGTTCCGGCAGGGATAGGCTTACCGATAATGACGTTCTCTTTAAGTCCGTTAAGCGGGTCGATCTTTCCTTTGATAGCCGCCTCCGTAAGTACCCTTGTGGTTTCCTGGAATGACGCGGCCGAAAGGAATGAATCCGTTGCGAGTGACGCCTTTGTGATACCAAGGAGAACCCTTGTGCCCTTTGCGGGCTCCTTGCCCTGCTCCTCAAGCTCGGCGTTGGTGTCCTCGAATGTGAGCCAGTCAACAAGGCTTCCGGGAAGGAAGTCGGTATCTCCGATCTCGTCTATCCTTACTCTCTTAAGCATCTGACGAACGATTACTTCGATATGCTTGTCGTTGATCTCAACACCCTGGAGCCTGTAAACTCTCTGGACCTCCTGAAGCATATAGTCCTGAACGCCTCTGAGTCCTTTGATTTTAAGGATGTCATGGGGATTTACGGAACCTTCTGTGATCTCGTCTCCGGCGCCGATAACGTCTCCGTCAAATACTTTTATTCTCGAGCCGTAAGGGATAAGGTAATCCTTTGCCTCTCCGGTTTCTTCATTAGTAATGGTTACCTCGCGTTTTTTCTTGTTGTCCGTAACGGTAACTTTTCCGCCAAACTCGGAAATGATAGCGAGTCCCTTAGGCTTTCTTGCCTCAAAAAGCTCCTCAACACGGGGAAGACCCTGTGTGATGTCGTCTCCGGCAATACCTCCGGTATGGAAGGTACGCATCGTAAGCTGTGTACCGGGCTCTCCGATGGACTGAGCCGCGATGATTCCGACCGACTCTCCGATACGAACGGAACGTCCGCTGGCCATGTTAGCTCCGTAGCATTTAGCGCAGACACCGATCTTGGAACGGCATGTAAGAACCGTTCTTATAAGAACACTCTTGATTCCCGCTTTTTCAACCTTCTCGGCCTGATCCGGCGTAATCATAGTATCGGCTGGAACAATTATTTCTCCCGTCTCGGGATCAACTATATCGTTGACCGACCAACGTCCTCTAAGTCTGTCCTGAAGGCTCTCTATCACCTCGTTGCCGTCAACAAAGGCGCTTACCCAAAGGCCGGGAACTTCCTTGCCCTCCGGCGTACAATCCCACTCGCGGACAATTATATCCTGGGAAACGTCTACAAGACGTCTTGTAAGATATCCTGAGTCGGCTGTACGGAGAGCCGTATCGGTAAGTCCTTTACGGGCGCCGTGGGCTGAAATGAAATACTCCAGAACCGAAAGTCCTTCACGGAAGTTTGACTTGATAGGCAGCTCGATAATTCCTCCGGAAGGGTTGGCCATAAGTCCACGCATACCGGCAAGCTGCTTGATCTGGCTGTTGGAACCACGGGCTCCAGAGTCAGCCATCATAAAGATGTTGTTATATTTTCCGAGTCCTTTAAGAAGGGCGTCGGTGATCTTGTCGTTGGCGATGTTCCACGTCTCGATGACTTTGTTATGACGCTCGTCGTCGGTCATAAAGCCTCGTTTATATTTCTTTGTTATCTTCTCAACGGTTTCCTCGGCCTCCTCAAGGTATATCTTCTTTTCCTTGGGGATCTCCATATCGGAAATGGAAACCGTAAGGGCTGCTCTTGTGGAATATTTATATCCGAGCGCCTTTATCTTGTCGAGCATATCGGCCGTTTCCGTAGCTCCGCGTTTGTTGATACATTTATTGATGATCTTTCCGATCATTTTCTTTGTTACGAGGAAGTCGATCTCATATCTGAACTTCTCGTCATCGTTCGTTCTGTCGATATATCCGAGGTTCTGAGGGATAGCCTCGTTGAAGATTATTCTTCCTACGGTCGTAATGACGATCCTGCTTTCCTCAACTCCGTCAAACGTAAGCGTTCTTCTTACTTTAACAGGCTCGTGGAGAGATACCTCTCTGTTTTCATAAGCGAGGATGGCTTCTCTTTCGTCCCTGTATATTTTATATACGGGATGAGTTATGGGGTTGCCGTCTCCGTCAAGCACGGGGTTGCCGTCGGCATCCGTCTCAGGCACCTGCTTTACAAGCTCATCCTTGCAAAGCGTGAGATAGTACATTCCGAGGATCATATCCTGCGTAGGTACTGTAACGGGAGCTCCGTCGGAAGGTTTGAGAAGGTTGTTGGGTGAGAGCAGAAGGAATCTGCACTCTGCCTGCGCCTCTACCGAAAGGGGCACATGGACAGCCATCTGGTCTCCGTCGAAGTCAGCGTTGTATGCTGTACATACAAGGGGATGGAGCTTTATCGCGCGTCCCTCAACGAGTACGGGCTCAAAGGCCTGAATACCAAGTCTGTGGAGCGTAGGAGCACGGTTGAGCATTACAGGATGCTCTTTGATAACGTCCTCAAGCACGTCCCAGACCTCTGTCTGAAGTCTCTCTATCATCCTCTTCGCGGATTTTACGTTGTGGGCAAGGCCTTTCTCAACGAGCTTTTTCATAACGAACGGCTTGAAAAGCTCGATAGCCATTTCCTTTGGAAGTCCGCACTGGTATATTTTAAGCTCAGGTCCTACGACGATAACAGAACGTCCGGAATAGTCTACACGTTTTCCGAGAAGGTTCTGACGGAAACGTCCCTGTTTTCCCTTAAGCATATCTGAAAGGGATTTAAGCGGTCTGTTTCCGGGGCCTGTTACTGGTCTGCCGCGGCGGCCGTTGTCGATAAGCGCGTCAACAGCCTCCTGGAGCATCCTCTTCTCGTTTCTGACGATGATATCGGGCGCTCCAAGCTCAAGCAGTCTCTTGAGACGGTTATTTCTGTTTATTACTCTTCTGTAGAGATCGTTGAGGTCGCTGGTGGCGAAACGTCCGCCGTCAAGCTGAACCATGGGACGGATATCCGGAGGGATAACCGGGATGGCGTCAAGTATCATCCATTCGGGTTTGTTTCCCGAAAGCCTGAATGACTCAATTACCTCAAGACGTTTGATTATTCTTATCTTTTTCTGTCCTGTTGTGTTGGCAAGCTGTTTTTTAAGCTCCTCGGACTCTTTCTCTAAATCGATCGCGCAGAGCAGCTCTTTTATTGCCTCGGCGCCCATTCCTACCCTGAATGTGTCGCCGTATTTCTCAAGCATATCCTTATATTCTCTCTCTGAAAGGAGATCCTTCTGATGAAGGTTCGTTTCTCCCGGGTCAAGAACGATATAGCTTCCGAAATAAAGCACCTTCTCAAGGGCCTTCGGCGACATGGAAAGTATAAGTCCCATGCGGCTGGGGATGCCCTTGAAGTACCATATATGGGAAACGGGAGCCGCGAGCTCGATATGTCCCATACGCTCGCGTCTTACCTTTGCCTTTGTGACCTCAACTCCGCATCGGTCGCAGACAACTCCCTTGTATCTTATTCTTTTATATTTACCGCAGTGGCACTCCCAGTCCTTTGTGGGTCCGAAGATCCTTTCGCAGAAAAGGCCGTCCCTCTCGGGCTTAAGTGTCCTGTAGTTGATAGTTTCAGGCTTTTTTACCTCACCATGACTCCATTCACGAATTTTTTCCGGAGAAGCCAGGCCGATCTTGATCGAATCGAATACTATGCCCTGCTGTGTGTTCTGCTGCATTTAACATTCTCCCTTCTCAGTCTTCGTCGTCATAGCTATCAGTATAATCGTCATCATTGTATTTATAGTCGTCCGAGTCAGCGTCATTTCCAAAGATCATATCTATGGTGTCGTTAAGGCTTCCCTCTTCCTCGGAATATCCGCTTGGATTCCTGTCAAGATCGTTTACGACCTGCATTTCGATATTTTCTCCAATATCGTCGTCATCAATGGACTCCTTGATCTCAACCTCTGTATGGTCGGCTCTGAGAACTCTGATATCAAGGGCAAGGGACTGGAGCTCTTTAAGAAGCACCTTGAATGATTCGGGCACTCCGGGCTCGGGTATGTTCTCGCCTTTGACAATGGCCTCGTAAGTCTTGACACGTCCAACGATATCGTCGGATTTTACAGTAAGTATTTCCTGAAGAGTATAAGCCGCGCCGTATGCCTCGAGGGCCCAAACCTCCATCTCTCCGAAACGCTGTCCTCCGAACTGTGCTTTACCGCCGAGGGGCTGCTGCGTTACAAGTGAGTAAGGACCTGTCGAACGGGCATGGATCTTATCGTCAACAAGATGATGGAGTTTCAGGTAGTGCATGAATCCGATTGTTACCCTGTTGTCAAAGGGCTCTCCGGTACGTCCGTCACGGAGTTCTACCTTTCCGTCTCGGCTGAGCTTAACGCCCTTCCATTCAGCCCTGTGATCCCTGTTTTCATAGAGCTCGTCATATATATCGCCCTGAAGGAGAGGCTTCCATTTCTCGGAGAATTCCTCCCATTCGGTATTTACATAGTCATTGGCCATCTCAAGCGTGTCCATAATGTCCACCTCGGTGGCTCCATCGAATACCGGCGTTGATATCTTCCAGCCGAGAGCCTTTGCTGCCAGCGAAAGATGGGTCTCAAGCACCTGTCCGATATTCATTCGTGAGGGGATACCAAGAGGGTTAAGCACGATATCAAGCGGACGTCCGTTCTCAAGGAAAGGCATATCCTCAACGGGAAGCACTCTTGAAACGACACCCTTGTTACCGTGACGGCCGGCCATCTTGTCTCCAACGGAGATCTTTCTCTTCTGAGCGATATAAACACGCACGAGCTGGTTTACTCCGGGTCCGATGTCGTCGCCGTTTTCTCTTGTGAATATTTTTACGTCAACGATTATACCCGTCTCGCCATGGGGAACTCTGAGGGACGTATCCCTTACTTCCCTTGCCTTCTCGCCGAAAATCGCTCTGAGAAGTCTTTCCTCGGCCGTAAGCTCGGTCTCTCCCTTAGGAGTAACCTTTCCGACAAGTATATCGTTCGAGCGAACCTCCGCTCCGATACGGATAACTCCTCTTTCGTCGAGGTCTCTGAGAGCGTCCTCGCCGACGTTAGGAATATCCCTTGTTATTTCTTCGGGTCCGAGTTTTGTATCCCTTGCCTCGGCCTCAAATTCCTCTATATGAACGGATGTATATACGTCCTCCTGAACAAGTCTCTCGCTGAGAAGAACGGCATCCTCGTAGTTATAACCTTCCCATGTCATGAATCCGATAAGAGGGTTCTTTCCGAGGGAAAGCTCTCCGTTGCTTGTGGAAGCTCCGTCAGCGATTATCCTGCCGGCCTCTATCCTGTCGCCCTTGTTTACGATTGGTCTCTGGTTCATGCATGTGCCCTGGTTGCTTCTCTGGAACTTGATAAGATGGTAAACATCCTTCTGTCCGCTGTCAGTCTTTATAACGATCTCGTTGGCCGAAAGCTTTTCGACAACACCGCTGTTTTTAGCCACAACGGCGATACCCGAGTCTTTTGCGGCCTTGTATTCCATACCTGTTCCTACTATGGGTGAGTCCGTCGTAAGAAGGGGTACTGCCTGACGCTGCATGTTGGAACCCATAAGGGCACGGTTAGCGTCGTCGTTCTCAAGGAAAGGAATGAGGGCTGTAGCTACGGAAACCATCTGCTTGGGCGAAACGTCCATAAGCTGTACTTCCGTTCTGTCAACCTCGATAATGTCCTCGCGGTGACGTCCTGTAACCTTTTTATTTATGAAATGGCCTTCCTCATCAAGGGGCTCATTGGCCTGAGCTACGTTGTAGTTTTCCTCCTCGTCTGCGGTAACATATATTACCTCGTCTGTAACTCTGGGGATATCTCCGCTCTGATCAACGATCCTGTAAGGAGCCTCGATAAATCCGTACTCATTGATACGCGCGAATGTGGCGAGGGAGTTGATAAGACCGATGTTGGGTCCCTCTGGCGTCTCTATGGGGCACATTCTTCCGTAATGCGAATGGTGAACGTCTCGAACCTCAAATCCGGCTCTCTCTCTTGAAAGACCTCCGGGGCCGAGGGCTGAAAGACGGCGCTTATGCGTAAGCTCGGCAAGGGGGTTGTTCTGATCCATGAACTGTGAAAGCTGGGAGCTTCCGAAGAATTCCTTTATTGCCGCCGTAACGGGTCTTACATTTATAAGAGCCTGGGGAGTCGCGTTTTCCATATCCTGAATGGTCATACGCTCACGGACTACCCTTTCCATTCTTGAAAGGCCGATACGGAACTGGTTCTGTAAAAGCTCTCCAACGGAACGGATACGTCTGTTTCCAAGGTGGTCGATATCATCCACGTTTCCGTAACCGAGGTCAAGATGCATAACATAGTTGATAGAAGCCATAATATCCTCAACGGTTATATGGATGGGCACAAGCTCATGGTATCTTTCCTTTACGGTTGCCTTAAGGGCGTCAACGCTCTCAAACGCGTCAAGTATCTCGCGCATAACGGGATAGTATACTTTTTCCTTTACTCCGATGTCCGCAGATGTTATTCCGTACTGAGCGATATAAGGATCCATGGAAACGGCTCTGTTTGAAAGCACCTTTATGGCTTTTCCCTCGTCCGTTCTTACGGTTATCGACGCAACGCCTGTATCCTGGATCTCCTCAAGGATAGCGGGAGTAAGCACTGTCTCCGCCTCGCAGACGATCTCGCCCGTAAGAGGATCGATAACGTCCTGATCGAGCACCGTACCGCTGACACGGCTCTTTAATGAAAGTTTTTTATTGAATTTGTAACGTCCAACCTTTGCCAGGTCATATCTCTTGGGGTCGAAGAACATTCCGCGAAGAAGGCTCTCTGAGCTTTCCACCGTAGGAGGCTCGCCGGGTCTGAGCTTTTTGTAAAGCTCGATAAGGCCTTCCTCATAGTTTTTGCTTACGTCCTTCTCGATTGTAGCGAGTATTTTAGGCTCCTCGCCGAAAAGCTCTATGATCTCAGCGTCGGTGCTGACTCCGAGGGCTCTTATGAGAACGGTAACAGGCACCTTTCTTGTACGGTCCACACGAACGCTGAAAACGTCGTTTGAGTCCGTCTCATACTCAAGCCAAGCTCCCCTGTTGGGGATGACCGTAGATGAAAGGAGCTTCTTTCCGAGTTTGTCAAATTCCGAAGCGTAGTAGATTCCGGGCGATCTTACAAGCTGGCTGACGATTACACGCTCAGCGCCGTTTATAATGAAGGTTCCGGTATCTGTCATAAGAGGGAAATCTCCCATAAAGATCTCCTGATCTTTGATTTCCTCAGTCTCTCTGTTTATAAGCCTTGCCCTTACCTTAAGAGGAGCCGCGTATGTCGCGTCCCTTTCCTTGCATTCCTCAATGGAATATTTGGGCGTTGACTCAAGCACAAAGCTCGTGAACTCAAGCACAAGATTGCCGTTGAAATCGGTAATAGGAGAAATGTCGTCAAAGACCTCCTGAAGGCCTTCGTCAAGGAACCACTGGTACGAGTTTTTCTGAACCTCAATGAGATTAGGCATCTCAAGGACTTCCTTTATCCTTGAATAGCTTTTTCTCGTCAGCTCGCCCATCTGAACCGAGTGAATTCTGTTTTTTTCCATAAAGCCACCCCTTAAAAAAATTAGACGTTGACAGGTAATTTACAAAATTATTTATCTATGACGGCCCTTGATCCCGTCCCAAAGGTTTTATTTATATCCCGAGGATTCCTGCGGATACAAATAAAACATTCGGACATTGGCCGTATAAAAAATTAAGAACTGCCCGAATCAAAGCCCGCCTTTTGCCCCTTAGCCTTTGATCAGCAAGGGGTAAAAAGTTCACAAAAATTCAGGAAATTCTATGTTTCAAAGGTTAAAACAAGAAAATATTTCTTGTTTTTCATATATAATTGACAACTGCCAGTCGATTTAATCAAAAAACTTTGTCAAAAAACAACTTAAACTTATTTGTCAACACAAATTTCATTATTTTTACTAAATAAAGCTGTTGAAATAGGTTTTCGCTTGTGCTATAATAAATTCAAATTGTGAACAGCTATTTGTCATATCGACAGGTTTAATTATAGTACCATAAAAGTTTTTGTTTGTCAATACAAATCAGGTTAACACCTGTTATTTTTTTGCGCAAAATCATAGAATATGTTGATTAAAGCAATTTCCGATGCTACTATTATCATATAACATATTAAAATAAAGGCGGGTGGATATTATGCTTTTGCAGGATATACGAGAGGAACTCATTTACTACGGGAAAAAGGCCGTGCAAAACGGGCTTACAAAAGGAACGGGCGGCAACTTAAGCGTCTGCGACCGCGAAAGCTCCATAATGGCTATTACTCCCAGCGGTATAGACTATTTTGAAATAAAACCTGAACAGATCGTTTTGATAGACGTGCAGACCGGAAAGATCGTTGACGGCGACGCCCTTCCGTCCAGCGAAAGGGATATGCACAGGATCTTTTACAAATACCGAACCGACCTTGACGCCATAATACATACCCATTCGATTTTCGCCGCCACTCTCTCCTGTTTAAGGCAGCCGCTTCCCGCGGTTCACTATATGTCAGCCCTTGCCGGAGGCGATGTAAGATGCGCCGAGTACGCGACCTACGGCACTGTTGCCCTCGCAAAAAACGCGTTCAAAGCTATGGCAGACAGAAAAGCTGTGCTTTTGGCCAATCATGGCCTGCTTGCCGGAGGAACAAGCCTTGCCGACGCCTTCAATGTCATTGAGGAAATAGAGTTCTGCTGCGAGATATATTATAGGACAAAGTCAATAGGCGATCCTGTAATACTGCCCGAAGACGAAATGGCTCGGATGGTAGAAAGGTTCAAGGCCTACGGTAAAAAACCGGAGGAACATGAGGAAATATAAACAAAAAGCAAGGGATCGCTCTGTTCCCTTGCTTTTATACTGTTTATCGCTTTAATTTCTTACTATTTAACTGTTTTTTTATTTAGCTGTTTTTCATTTAACTATTTTGTTTCTGAGCTTTCCTATTTTCTCTATTTCACATTCCACAACGTCGCCTTCCTTAAGGAAGCAGGGAGGATCCATACCCATTCCAACTCCGGAGGGCGTTCCGGTGGCGATTATCGTTCCGGCCTTGAGCGTCATACCGTGGCTCAGCTCGCTTATAATATGGTCGATGTCAGTGATGAGCATATCTGTCGTTCCGTTCTGTCTCAGCTCACCGTTTACCTTTGACGTTATCCTTAGAGCAGGCGGGTAATCTATCTCATCGGCAGTGACTATGCAGGGTCCCATGGGAGTGAAATCGTCAAGGCTCTTGCCGAAATACCACTGTTTGTGTGATGTCTGGACATTTCTGGCGCTTATATCGTTTATTACGGTATATCCGAAAATATAGTCCTTTACTTCCTCAAGAGGCACATCCTTAGCGTCTTTTCCTATGATAACGCCAAGCTCGGACTCATAGTCAAGGCTGTCTACTATATCAAAATGCCCGCATATGTCCCATCCGTCCCCGGGAGCGAAGTTTACCCTTTTAGAGAAATAGATCGCCTTCGGTCTTTCGCCGCCAAAGGCTTCTTTATCAAACTTTTCCGACTCTTTAGCATGATCGGCGTAGTTTATGCCCAGGCATATCACGTCCTGCTTCGGGCGCGGAATAGGCGCGAGCATCCTGACCTGATCCGCTTCGACCATCCTGCCGTTGTCAATATTTCCTTCTTTGACCCCGCCGTTGTCTATTATCTCGTTTACCGATGACACGCCGCCGAGGAGACATACTTTTCCGTCCTCCATAAGAACGCCGGCGTATTCTTTTTCATTATAAATACAGGTAACGATCTTCATAGCTTTTCCCCCTTATCGTTTTTATTTTATAATATCACATACTATAATATAGAACAAGGTTTATTTTTGAGGAATTATCCACGGCATCAGCTCCGCCTTTATAAAATACCCTCTGTCATGGCTGCACACAGGGCACTGAGCCGGAGCCTCATTTCCTGTATAAACATATCCGCAGTTGAGGCAGATAAAGCCTGTTTCCACATCCGATACAAAAAGAGTTCCATCCTTTATCATTCTGGCGAAATTTCCGAACCTGTCACCGTGGGTCTTTTCTATCTCCGCGATATTGGCAAAGGCCTTTGCTATGGCCGTAAATCCTTCCCTTTCGGCCGTGAGTGAGAAATTTTTGTATACGTCGCCGTACTCCTCATACTCATTGCGTTCCGCCGCCATCAAAAGATCCCTTATGTCCTCATAATTATCCACGGGATAACCCCCATCGATAAATATGGTACCTCCCGTACTTTCTTTGAGATAGTCGTAAAATATTTCGGCATGCTCCTTCTCCTGGTTTGCCGTGAATGTGAATATAGCCTCGATGACATGGAGCTTCTCTTTTTTTGCCTTGGACGCGGCGAATGTATATCTGTTTCTTGCCTGGCTTTCTCCTGCGAAGGCTCTCATAAGATTTTCCTCCGTCTGGGAACCCTTTATGCCCTGCATAAATTTCTTTTCCGTAGGTGAATATATTGTCATTAAAAAGACTCCTTTCGTTTTTTATTATTATTTTCAGAAAGGAGCATATTATACATATATAAAAAAGCTCCGCAGTTTATTATAAAGCCACGGAGCTTTCATACATTCTATGCCAGACTCAGAGGAATAACGCTTCTGTATACGAGATCGTTGAGTTTCAGCCTGTCCACATAAACATTCACTCCAAACGATACGCGCATATTCTGCTCGTTTATGATCTCTCCCGCCTCGCCGTAAAAGCTCGTTCCATCCCTGTTGAGCATAAGGGCTTTATCCGACAGCTGCAGCGCGTGGGCAGGATAATGCGTATTGACTATGGCTGAAATATTCCTTTCTCTTGAAAGTTTTTTAATAGTATCAAGTATTATAAGCTGATTTTTGAAATCCAGGTTGCTTTCAGGCTCGTCAAGGACAAGCATCATCGGTGAAACTGTCAGGGCTCTGGCTATAAGCACCATTTGCAGTTCTCCCCCGCTCATCCTTGTGCAGAGCTTGTCCTTGAGATGCAGTATGCCTATGTCATCCATGGCTTTCAGGGCTGTCTCAATATCCTCGCTGCCCGGCTGCCTGAATGTGCCTATATGCGCGCTTCTTCCAAGAAGCACCATATCCAGCGCCGAATAGGCGAACGCCGCTCCTTTTGCCTGGGGAACGTAGGCTATCTTTTTCCAAACGTCCCTATGCGAATATTCCTCAATGGATTTTCCGTCTATATACGTCTTTCCGTTGTCCCATTTGAGAAATCCCATCATGCACTTGAGAAGCGTTGTCTTTCCGACTCCGTTGGAGCCAAGTACGCTCAGCACTTCTCCACTTTCAACCTCAAAGCTTATATCGTTAAGTATTTTTCTTTTGTCATACCCAAAGCTGCCGTTTCTGACTTCAAATTTCAAGACCACGCGCCTCCTGTCTTTCTCAAAAGAATTATAAAAAACGGAGCTCCAATTATGGCTGTAAGTATGGAAATCGGTATCTCCGCAGCCGTAGCGCTTCTGGCGAAGGTGTCCATAACAAGCATAAATACCGCTCCAAGACTTATGCTGATGGGTACCACCGTCTTATTGCTGCTTCCCATCAGCATCCTCGCTACATGGGGCACGAGAAGTCCGACCCAGCCCACCTGCCCGCACATCGACACGCAGGATGATGTTATAAGCGACGCACCCAAAATGACCATAAATCTCATGGTCCTAATGTTCATACCCATAGATCTTACTTCATCCTCATTCAGCGAAAGTATGTTGAGTCTCCATCTAAGGGCGAATATAAGCGCTATTCCCGCAACTATAAACGGTGCTCCAAGAGCCAGCGTCCTGTAGGTTGAGCTTGCCATGCTTCCCATAAGCCAGTACGTTATGGACGGCAGTTTATCAAGAGGATCAGCCACATATTTCGCCAGCGAAACGAACGCCTGAAACATTGCCGAAACGACCATGCCTCCCAGAACGATCATAACGATGGAGCTCTGCCCCCTTATACGGCTTATATTATATGTAATAAAGCAGGCCGCAAGGCCGAATATAAGCGCCGATATCTGCACGACTATAAGGTTGGCGTCAAACATCATAGCAAGCACCGCGCCAAACGACGCTCCGCTTGCCACTCCAAGCGTATCAGGGGTGGCAAGCGGGTTTGTGAACAAGCCCTGGAACGCCGCTCCCGAGCAGGCAAGGCCCGCGCCTACAATAACAGCCAGTATAATTCTCGGAAGTCTTACATTATATATTACCGAATAGGCCATATCCTGCTGCCCGTAAGGCAGAGGCCCTCCAAGCAGCATCCTTACCGTTTCCGGAACGGATACCGAATATCTGCCGATGCCTATACATATAAGCGCCGTTACTATCGGAAATATAATCAGCGCAGCCGCTATTGCCCCGTTTATTGTCCTCGTCCGTGTCATATCAGTTACCTGCCGCCTCTCTCGCGGGATTGTATATAACCTGAAGATCATCGTCGGTAAGCTCTACGTTATAATATTTTACATAGTAATCCTTTATCTCCTGATCTATGTCGATATCAGCGAACAGCTCCGGCTGTATGGTCTTCGCAAGCCACATAAGCGCAAGGGGCGTATCCGATGAAGGCGGGAACCATCTGTACATTCCGAGGGGGAACTTATACACCTGTCCCTCCTGCACCGCCTTGACATTGCTCCAGTCATCGCCTTCGATGGTGTTATTGTAAAGGTCTTCCGGAAGCACCGAGCTGAAATTTGTTATAAATATCATATCCGGATTCCAAGCGTATATCTGCTCCATATTTATTTCAGGCTGTCCGTTCAGCTCGGCAGCAACATTTATTCCTCCAGCCGCTTCTATCCAGTACTCTCCAAAGAAATTCGATCCGGATGTTGTTATGGTTCCGTCTCCATAGTTAAAGAGCACAAGAACCTTTGGCTTTTCCTCGTCGCTGAGAGTCGCTGTCTTTTCAAGCACCTGCGCCTCAACGCTTCTGCCATACTCGATTACCTCCTGGGCTCTGTCGGAGTCTCCGAATATCTGTCCGAGAAGATCTACCCAGTTGGCGAAGGTCTCTATGCAGTTATAGTCCGAAAGCGTTGTAGAAAAGCCGATTGCCTTTATGCCCGCGTTATCATACATTTCTCTCTCATCGGTATTGGTGGCAGAATAGAATACAACGTCCGGCTCAAGTTTCATAAGCTGTTCAATGTTTATTTCACCGTTTTCAACAAAGGACGTGTCAAGTTCCGTTATTTCAGGATAAACCGTTGTAAGATATGAGTTTTCCGCGGCAGCCATGGAGCTCGGATGTATTCCAACGAGTCCTTCTGACGATCCTCTGAAGAAGCAGTATACCGACGGCAGCGGCAGTATTGACGAAATTACGATCCTATCAAGTTTTTCCGGTATCTCCACTTCAACTCCGGTGTCATCGACCACCGTTCTTGTTCCGGCGCTTTCCGCGGATTCGGCTGTTTCCGTATTCTGTTCAGCGTCCTCCGCCGCCGAGTTGCCGCATCCGGCGGCTCCAAGTACCATTGCCATTCCAAGGGCAACGGCCGCTAATTTCTTTAATTTCATACGTCTGATCCTCCTTTTATGTTTTTTAGGAAATTCCTCCGGCAGCTTCCCTCACGGGATTGAGTATCTGCTCAATGTCCTCGTCCGTGAGCGTAAAATCATAAAATCTGCTGTAGAAATCCTTCATTGTTTCATTAAAATCTATATCTTCAAACAGTTCCGGATGGTTCTGTTTTGCCATCCACAAAAGCATCATCGGCGAGTCCGAGCAAGTAACATACCAGCGGTACATTCCGAGCGGTATTTTATTGACGTCCTGATCTATGACAGCCTGAACGCCGCTCCAGTCGGCCGAGCAGAGAGTATTGTTATAAATATCCTCCGGAAGCGCGTCGTTAAAGTTTGTAATGAATATCTTTTCCGGGTTCCATTCGTATACCTGTTCGATGCTCGTCTCCTTTGTTCCCTCTATCTCGTCCGCCACGTTTATTCCGCCGGAGGCCTCTATCCAGTATTCGGCCCATGTGTCCGCTCCCGGCACGCTCAGAGTATTATCGCTGTATTTATGTATTACCATAGATCTGGGCTTGTCCTCTTCCTTTACATCCTTGAGCCTGTCAGCCACGAGCGCCTGTATTTCGTTGCCGTATTCGATATATTCGCTGCTGCTGAGATCCTCTCCCATTACTTCCTCAAGCAGTTCTATCCAGCTGTTTATTGTCTCGACGGCGTTATAATCCTTTATGCTGAGACTAAATCCAACCGCCGGTATTCCGGCCTGCGAGGCGACCTCATAATCCTCCGGCACTCCAGACGAATACAGCACGACGTCAGGATCAAGTTTTATAAGTTCCTCGGCGTTCATAAATCCGTTCTGGCTGAATCCGCTCTCGATCTCCGATATTTCCGGAGCTATTTTTATAAGCATGGAATTTTCCGCGGCGCTTATTATGGCAGGGTCAAGGCCAACCAGCTTATCCGTTCCCATCGAAAGAACATATACCGACGCCAAAGGCCATACCGACGCTATAACGACCCTTTCGATCTTTTCCGGAAGCACTACCTCGTTTCCCACCTGATCTATTATCGTCCTCGTCCCGTCTCCGTTATCAACGCTCTCTGTGTTTTCCGACTCTTTCTGTTCTTCGGCGCTTTCATTTTCCGTTGTTGCTCCGGAGCATCCTGTCGCTCCAAGCATTAATACCGCTCCAACGGCAAGCGCCGCAATCCTCTTAAATTTCATGATATTCCTCCTTTATTTTATGGAATCCAGCCACTTTTCCGCCCCGCTGCCTAAAAAGTCCTTATATTCGTCCCAATGGACCTTGCTTGACACGGCCACATGCGGCAGGCTGACAAAATTTATGGACTTAAGATTATCCTCATCTATGATTGTTTTCAGCATCGGATCTCCGACCACCGTACGGTATTTCCCACTGTTCAGCAATTTCCTAAGCTGCAGTTCATCTTTTATCAGCTTGTCATTTACGGACATAAATTCCGGCGAGCAGTCAAAAAGCACAGCGACATCCGCCGGTACTCCGCCTCTCTCGAATATATACTCTCTTATGGAATTTGAAATGATCTGGTCTCCCGCGATGAGCACGTCCGAGGTAACCGCCTCGCTTTTATAGGCCGTGAAGTTCTTATCAAGAGCATTCCTCGCTTTCTCGACCGCTGTCATTCCGTCTCCTATCGGCGTTACTGCCACAAAAGGTATACCGTATTTTTCTTTCATATATTCGGCCTGCTGTACGCCTGCCTGCGAAACGGCTATGTTGAGTTCCGCGGCCGTCGAGTTCCTTATATCATCCAGCGTAAGTCCCATATTATAGCAGGCAATGACTTCCATGCCGTTTTTTTCAAAAAGGCTCTTAAATTTTTTCTCCCAGCCGTTTATATGAAAATCAAGCGGCGTCATACCCAGGATATTTACCGTTCCCTTTTGTGTTTTCAACTTTTCCGTGGCAAATATTTTCATAATTTCCGCCGTAGCGTCCCTTATGCCCTTTCCGTAATAGGCAAGCCCCTTTGTTTCAAGCCCTATGGACGGTATGCCGGTAATTGCCTCTATCTCTTTGGCAACGCCCTTTAAATCCGTTCCTATGACCGTTGGTACCGGGCTTCCCAAAACGGCGATAAATTTTGGCTTTATACTGCCGGCGGCGTCGGCCGTCTCCTTAATTAATTTTTCGTCATTTCCCAAAATAGCGTCCATATGCCTAAGCCCCGAGCAGTATACGGCGGAAGATGATCCAAACCATCTGGGCTCGTCAAAACTGGTATAATTACCCGTGCATCCCGACGCGTCGTGTATGATAATCATTCCGCCAAGTTCAAACAGAGCCGATGCCGCTCCCGAATAGTCCGGGGCAAACGGCGGAAGTGAAATACATAGCTTGCTCATATTACAAGACCCGCCTCCTTTATCATTTCTTTGAGGTCGCCGCTGTTTCTGAAGGCGTTTATCATGCCGTCCATCAGCCTCTCAATTCCATAAAATCCGAAAAACGATTCATCCTCCAGTATATCAAGGACATTTTTAGAACCCGTCGCGTATCCGCAGTCAAATCCAACGCAAAGGTACTGTCTGTCCCTGTTCTCAAATTTTACAAGATCCGGATGCACCGCGTTTACGATCCTGATCTGCTTTTGGCTGTTCCTTATATATTCATAGGCTTCTTTTTCTATGGACTTCGGCTCGTCTGTCATTATGAATCCTACGTTAAATCCATATTTTATAAGCGCCGCGGCCAGCGTAAACGGTTTCTTTACCGCCTGATAATCTATCGCTATAGGGAAGCCGCCTATTATATCCAATGTCTCTCCGATCTTTTTTACGGCTCTTTTCTCATACTCTGCCGTATCAATCTTTATTCCAAGGATATCTCCGAGATCTTTATAAAATCTCCGTATTTCATCAATGTCATATGTGTTATACGCCTCCATAAACGGTATGCCGAGATTTTTCTCCATCTCCGTTGACGCGTATTTTGCCACGGGCGAGAGCAGCAGGTTCAGCACGCTTTTTGACATGGACTTAAAGTCGTCAAATTTATCAAAGTCAGTAATATGCCTGATTCCAAAACCGTTGTCCGCCATTATTTCAAAAAGTTCGCACCCCTTGTCAAGCGGCATATTGTTTCCTATCAGATTAACGGCTCTGTCTTTTGTTTCACTCCTTTCCAGAAGACTGTACATATTGTTCTGCAGCGTCACTCCCGGAGGGAATTTGGTATCCATTTTTATTGGGTTCATATGACAGGATCTGAACTTTACGTCAGGATATTTCTCTGAAAGCACCCTGTTCAGCGCTTCGTGATCGGTACCGAGCAGATCATCGAGACAGGAAACAAATAACAGCAATACCTTAGGCCTTTTTCCGAGAAACTCAAAAAGCTCGTCAACCGCCTTTGGTATCAGTTCCTCATATCCGCCTGAAACTATATCTCCCTCGTCGATATAAACATAAGATACCCTGTCCTTTATACCGTTTATCGCTCCTCCCAGCGCACCGTGTCTTCCGCACGCAAAGGGAGATACAAAAAGCTGATGGCTTTCCGGGACAAGGGCAGCTATTCTTATTACTCCCCATCCTCCGTGAGCCGGGGAAACATAATGCAGAGTGCTTGTAAAGTCACAGCAGCAGCTCATTTTTCCTCACCTCCGCACAGCGCGGCGATTTTTTCCGCGAGTTTGGTATATGTTCCGGCAAGTTCGCTCTCCGGAAAAGCCTCTATTACCGTTTTGCCCATATTTTCCGATTGCTGCACCAACGGGTCTCTTGGGATTATCTCAATTATCTCGCCGCCTATTTCCTTCAGCGCCTCGTTTACGATTCCAACCTCGTTTTCTACATTTCTGCAATTCAAGATTACTCCCTTATATCTTGCGTAGCCTCTTACTCCAAAATTTCTTATCGCCGCCGCTATGTTTGACGCGGCGTAAAGCGCCATCATTTCACCCGAGGTCACTATAAATACATCATCGGCATACCCCTGTCTGATTGGCATAGCGAAGCCTCCGCAGACCACATCTCCCAAAACATCGTAAAGCACAACGTCCGGCTTATATATTTCATAGGCCGAAAGCTCCTCAAGCTTTTCAAAAGCTGTTATTATGCCCCTTCCGGCGCAGCCAATGCCAGGAGTAGGGCCTCCCGCCTCAACGCAAAGCACCCCACCGAAGCCTTTGAAAACTATATCATCCAGCTTTATCTCTCCCTCGGAACGTATTTTGTCCAAAACCGTTGGTATCTTTTTTCCTCCCATAAGATTTTTTACGGAATCTGATTTTGGATCGCATCCTATCTGCATGACCCTGTAGCCCATAACGGCAAGGGCGGCTGCTATATTCGACGTTGTTGTAGATTTGCCGATGCCCCCTTTTCCGTATATCGCAATTTTTCTCATTTTGTCCTCCCGTTTGTTAGTATTATCTAACTTCAACCTCTTTATTAAGCAATAAGTTAGTTATAACTAACTTATTGCTTAAATTAAAACACATCAATTTTCACAAATATCAATGCGTTCTGATATATTATATTATTATTTGATTCATATTTTGTCAAGAAAAATTCTTAGGTGTACCTAACTTTTTATTTTCACGCAGCCAAAAATGTCTAAATTTTTTATTTATGGAAATTATATCGGCACTTCATACAGACGCTAAAAAGGGCTCCGAATTTTCCATTCGGAGCCCTTTGATACACTTTATCAGTCCTGTGTATAAGGCATAAGAGCAATATGTCTTGCTCTTTTGATAGCTGTTGTTAAAGCTCTCTGATGCTTTGCACAGTTTCCTGTGATTCTTCTGGGAAGGATCTTTCCTCTCTCAGAAACGTATCTTCTTAATTTGCTTATATCTTTGTAATCGATAACCGTTACTTTATCCGCACAAGAAGCGCAAACGCGTTTTTTTCTGCGGCCGCGTTTTTTCTGAATCATTTTACAAACCTCCTTTTAAAAATCATTAATTAAAAGGGTAAATCATCGTCTTCTATACTTTCGTCTATGGGGTAAAATCCGTCTCCCATGTCATCCGATTTTCTGGGCGCGGGAGATGAAGAACCTGCCGTTGAAGCAGAAGCGCTGCCCGAGGACGCCGCTTTGCTTTCCGCAAAATACTGTTCCTCCACAACGACCTCTGTCGTTGTGCGCTTTTTGCCTTCGCTGTCTTCCCAATTACGAACCTGAAGTCTTCCGACTACGCTTACCATCTGACCTTTTCTAAAATATCTTTCAGCAAATTCGCCCTGCTTGCCAAAGGCCACACAGGGAATAAAATCCGCCTCGCTCTCACCCTGACGTTTGAAACGCCTGTTGATCGCCAGAGTATATCTCGCTATAGCAAGCGGCTCAGCGCTCTGAGAATATCTGACCTCCGGGTCTCTGGTGAGTCGTCCCATTAATATTACCTTATTCATAATCGCACCGTCCTCTCATTGATGACAGGGATAATTAAGCATCCTTGCGGATGATAAGATAACGTAAAACGTTTTCCATGATACGAACACGGCTCTCGATTTCAATGGGAGCTGTTGCAGCGGCGTCAAATGTGATGAAGCTGTAGAATCCCTCGTTGTGCTTTTTGATCTCATAAGCGAGTCTTCTCTTGCCCCAGTCGTCAACCTTCTCGATTGTTCCGCCGAATCTTTCGATGAGTTCCTGAACCCTGTTGAAAGCCTCTGTTCTTGCTTCCTCGTCAAGGTCAGGGTTTAAAACTAATGCTAACTCGTATTTGTTCATTCCTGATACACCTCCTTCTGGACATTAGGCCCTGCATTCAAGCAGAGCAAGGATAAGTTTTTAAAAAATTACTTACATCGATGTATTGTACCATAAACAAACTGTCTGCGCAAGGATTTTTTTACGTTATTTTAATTATTCCCTTCTTTGACCTTCACATAAGTACAAAAGCTGTACTTTATGCCCTTCTCCTCCATTATAGCGCTTTGTTTTTCAAGTTTCCATCCCTCCAACGCGTCAAAATTCTCAATAAACGCGTCAGCGTTGTCAAAGCTCGTGTAAAATCTTGTTATGTAGGCTGTATCGCAGTAATCCAAAAGCTCGGCGTACACCCTCGCGCCGCCTATAACGTAGAGCGAGTCATTGTCATATTTTTTCACATACTCCAAAAGCTCGTCCACGGAATGGACTACGGCCGCCCCTTCGGCGCTGAAATTTTTGTCGGAGGTAAGTATGATATTTTCCCTGTCCTTAAGCGGCTTTCCTCCGGGAAACGTCTCAAGTGTCTTTCTTCCGAGTATGACCACGTTTCCCGTTGTCTTTTCCCTGAAAAATCTCATATCTCCCGGCACATGCGCCAGAAGTCCGCCGTCATATCCTATGGCCCAGTTGTTGTCGGCCGAAGCTATCATTTTCATAATCCGCACCTTATCCCTTTGTAATATAATCCGCCGGTCTTTCTTTTATCCTGCCAAAGGCATAGAGTATGGCTCTTACTATCCTTTCGGAAGCGTTTCCGTCGCCGAAGGGGTTTTTCGCAACCGCCATTTTCTCATATTCGTTCCTGTCGATAAGAAGCTGTCTCGCCATGGAATAAACCGTTTCAAGATCCGTTCCTGCCAATTTGAGCGTTCCGGCTTCCACGCCCTCCGGCCTTTCGGTGACGTTTCTGAGAACAAGCACAGGCTTGCCCATGGACGGGACTTCCTCCTGAAGTCCGCCAGAGTCGGTCATTACCATATACGAACGGTTCATAAGATTATGCATATCTCTGAGATCAAGAGGGTCAAGCAGATGTATCCTGCCATGGCCTCCCAATATGTTGTGTACTGGGTTCGATACCGCAGGGTTTTTATGGACGGCGTAAACTATCTCCACATCCTCAAAATCGTCAGCTATCCTTCTTAACGCCTTGCATATATTCTCCAGCGGCTCTCCGAGGTTTTCCCTTCTGTGAGCCGTGACCGTTATAACCTTTTTGTTTTTGTAATCGATATTGTTGAGCTCGTCCACGGTAAACACATAGCTGTCGTCGATGGTCGTCTTAAGGGCGTCAATGGCTGTGTTTCCGGTTATGAATATTCCCTTTTCATCCACATTTTCCTTAAGCAGATTGTCTTTCGCCCTTTGAGTCGGCGAAAAGTGCAGATCAGCCATGGCTCCTGTGAGCTTTCTGTTCATTTCCTCCGGGAACGGCTGATATTTGTCATATGTGCGCAGTCCGGCCTCCACATGTCCTATTTTTGTCTGATTATAAAAGGCGGCCAGCGACGAAGCGAATGTCGTTGTCGTATCCCCATGCACAAGGACGATGTCAGGCTTTACTTTTCTTATTACCTCTCCTATGCCGGTAAGCGCCCTTACGGTTATGTCCTCAAGGGTCTGTCCTGCCTTCATTATATTAAGATCATAATCCGGCGCTATATCGAAATCTCTCAGCACCTGGTCAAGCATTTCCCTGTGCTGGGCCGTAACGCACACAATGCTTTCCGTCTGTTCCTCTTTTTCCAGCGCCTTTACGAGCGGCGCCATTTTTATCGCCTCGGGCCTTGTCCCGAAAACGCTCATTACTTTTATTTTTTCCATAGGCTTGTCTCTCCGTTAAAATATTTGCCGTTTACAGAAAATTTCAAAAATCAAATATATGATAACATAAAAACAGGGGGAAGTGAATACATTTCCCCCTACGGCTGAAAAAAGTCGGCTTTGCCCTTTGAACTATAAAAAGGCCATGAAATCTCACAGCCTCTTGTTTATGTCTCCTGTTTATCAGAGTTTTTCTATCGTTTCCATTATATAATTTGTTACTTCCTCGCCTGTGGCTCCCGTGTCACGTCCGGTCGTATATATCTTTCTTTCCGTCTGTGTGCAGATGTCAAGGGCTTTCTCGAACTTGTCGGCTTTGTCTTTAAATCCGATATGTCTGAGCAGAAGCACAGAAGCCCTCATCATGGAGCAGGGGTCAGCGTACTTGTCCCTTCCCTCAGCTACCATTCTCGGAGCCGAACCGTGGATAGCCTCAAACATGGCGTATCTCTTTCCGATATTCGAGCTTCCGGCCGTACCTACTCCGCCCTGGAACTCGGCGGCCTCGTCCGTGATTATATCGCCGTAAAGGTTAGGAAGAACGACTACCTGGAAGTCTCTTCTTCTCTTTTCGTCAACGAGCTTAGCTGTCATGATATCAATGTACCAGTCGTCTGCGGTGATCTCGGGATATTCCTTTGCTACACGGTAGAATATGTCAAGGAACTTTCCGTCCGTAGCCTTGATTATGTTCGCCTTTGTTACAGCCGTTACCCTTGTTCTTCCGTTCTTCGCGGCAAAGTCAAAGGCGGCTCTTATTACCCTTTCAGTGCCCTGTGATGTAACAACCGTAAAGTCTACGGAAAGGTCTTCGTCAACAACAGCTCCCTTGCTTCCCACAGCGTAAGCGCCTTCTGTATTCTCTCTGTAGAATACCCAGTCTATACCCTGTTCAGGCACCTTAACGGGACGCACGTTGGCAAAAAGGTCAAGCTCCTTTCTCATAGCGACGTTAGCGCTTTCAATATTGGGCCAGGGATCTCCCTTTCTGGGTGTGGTCGTGGGTCCCTTGAGTATAACGTGGCATTTTTTGAGTTCATCCATAACGTCATCGGGAACGGCCTGCATGCACTCTACCCTGTGCTCTATCGTAAGGCCGGGAATGTCCCTTATTTCAACCTTTCCTGAAGCGATCTCGTCCTTAAGCAGGTACTCAAGCACCCTTTCCGCTTCCCTTGTTATAGCCGGTCCTATTCCGTCTCCGCCGGTAACGCCGATGATTATTTTATCCAGCTTTGAATAGTCCACGAAATCGGCCTCATTTTTCATTTTTTCGACCCTCGCGAGCTGCTCCTCAAGAAGTATCCCGAATTTTTCCTTCGCAGCCTCGATCTTTTCTCTGTTTGTCATAACGTCTTTTTCCTCCTTAAATATTTGTTCTGGCCCAGTTCAGCCGCTGTTTTTTCAACTATATCCTCAAGTTCTCCGTCGGTTATCATGGTGACGCGTCCCTCGTTATACTGCTCGTCAACCCAGTCCTTGACGATCTCCACAAGCCTGTCCTTTTTATCGACCATGTCGTCACCTTTAAAATTATAAAACGAATTTATCCAATGAGCAATACCCGATGTGCCCGAAGTATTTGAAATCGCTATTTTCACCGGTCTGTCCAAAAACTTTTCCGTGTCGAAAATATTGTATATTTCCTCGTCCTTGAGCAGTCCGTCGGCATGTATACCCGCTCTTGTTACGTTGAAATTTTTTCCGACAAACGGTGTCATAGGAGGTATCTCATAGCCGATGACATCCTCATAATATCTCGCTATATCGGTTATGGCCTTTGTATCCGCTCCGTTAAGGCTTCCTGTCAGCTGAGCGTATTCGAATATCATGGCCTCAAGCGGCGTGTTTCCGGTTCTTTCTCCGATGCCTAAGAGCGAGCAGTTAACTCCGCTGGCTCCGTAAAGCCAAGCGTAGGAGGCATTGTTTACGGCCCTGTAAAAATCGTTGTGTCCATGCCACTCGATGAGCTCATGCGGCACTCCGGCATGGTTGTGAAGTCCGTATATTATTCCGGGCACGCTTCTGGGAAGCACGGCTCCGGGATATGTCACTCCATATCCAAGGGTATCGCAGGCTCTTATCTTTATAGGCACTCCCGTGTCCTCCATAAGATCCATAAGGGCGGAGGCAAACGGTATTACAAAACCGTAAAAGTCCGCTCTTGTTATATCCTCGAAATGGCATCTCGGCCTTACTCCCGTCTCTATGCACTCCCTGACAACGGCAAGATAATGGTCGATGGCCTGTCTCCTTGTCATATGCATTTTCTTGAAAATGTGGTAATCCGAGCAGCTTACGAGTATTCCCGTCTCCTTAAGCCCAATGTCTTTTACGAGCTGGAAATCTTTTTTTGACGCTCTTATCCAGCTTGTTATCTCCGGGAACTTATATCCCTTCTCAAGGCACTTATACACGGCCTCCCTGTCCTTTTTCGTATAAAGGAAAAACTCGCTCATCCTTATGACGCCGTTTGGGCCGGAAAGCCTGTGAAGCATATCAAAAAGGTCCGTCATTTCCTTTACCGTGTACGGCTCCCTTGACTGCTGTCCGTCCCTGAACGTGGTGTCCGTTATCCATATCTCGTCTGGAACGTCAAGGGGTACAAGACGTCTGTTGAAGGCCACCTTCGGTATGTCCTCATAGCTGAAAAAGTCTCTGAAAAGGTTGGGATCGCTTACTTCCTCAAGAGGGAACTCCTGGGGTATACTCTCCAGAAGGTTTGTTTTTTTATTGAATTCAAGCATTTTATCCACTTCCGCATCGTTAAAATTTTATAGTCCATAAAATATTTTCATATTTTAAATCGATAAAGTAAAAATTAATGTAATTTTATAACACGAATATTTCAAAGTCAATTACAACACATAAAAACGAATAAATATTGTGCTTGAACACAAAAACTTTTGATTATTGGAGCTTTTAATTGTTTCAAAAAGGAATAAAAAAATATATTTATCATATTTATTTAATGATGACGACCGGGAGGAAAAAATGTCAGCGCGAACCAACAAATCTCTGCCCCATCCCTACGACGAGCTTTTTAAAAACGGAGGTGCGCCTGTTGAAAATCATAATTCCGCCATTCGCTCCGGAGCTGGAATTCACCCCGCCCATACGGAAAAAACTTTCAATGCGTCCCCGTATTTGCCTGCTTTTACTGCTGCTTGTATTCTTCTGGAGCTGTACGCAAAGGAAGACCGTCCCACATTTTCATAAATGATATTGCAAAAACGGCGCGCCTCACCCTCGTAAGGGCAATTTCGGCTCGCCGTTTTAATTTTGATCTTTATAGTTCTCCCTTCGTTTTTTGCGCCGGCTCGGATATAAAACGCCCGGCATCCATTATTCTCAGCGCGAGATCAATTTTTTCCGCCCTGTCCTGAGGAATCTGTTCCCTGATCGCTTCAAGCATTTTCTCTCTGCGCTTTACGGGATCATCATCGTCCGTCCCGCTTTCCTCTCCATAGTTGAACCCGTCGCTCATTTCAATTATTTTGACCGCCAGGGCAAGCCTTCCACGGCGCTTGGGGTCAATAAACGGTATGGCGGCCTCCACTATCCTGAGTTCTTCTCTTTCCGTCCGCGCGGCTTTTTCGTCCGGCTGTGCTTCTTCTATTTCATTTTCCGGCTCGTTTACCGCTTCCGTATTTTTTGGCGTTCCCCTCCATCCGTACAGTCCCTGTCCTTCGGCCATCAGCCTTGAAAGTCTCTCTATGCTTCTCAGCATTTCCGCTCTGTCGTTATCTCCCATATCCTCACTCCGCCTGTTTTTATTTGTTCCGTACAATTTTAACCGTTTTCGCCATTGGCCGTAAAAACAGGAGGATTCTTAAGCATTTTTTACAGAGTCCTCCTGTGAATGTGTTACTGGGCCTCATATAGAGCCTGGCCAGACGAGCCTCCGCCGCATAAAAGATAAATAAGTAAAATCAGCCATAGCTGATCTCCGAATGGTTCTTCTCCCGATGTTTCCCCGCCGCATCCGAGCATAAGCAGCAAAATAAGGATCCACCATGATCCGTTTCCTCCAAAGCCGTTACCCATCAGCATCACTCCATGTCGTTTATATCTTAATTTTATGCCTGCCTCGGGCAAATAAAACCATTTTTTCGGCCAAACAGGCTTATTTTATGTTTCACTCGCCGTTTCGCTACCTGCCGATTGAAATGAGCTATAACAATTTCATATAACCGCCGAAATATATTGATTGACCGTAATCATAAAATTCCATATAATTAAGTTGTACGCTAAAGCGAACCTCAAAAATATTTGACGCCAAAGCGTAAAAACAAACGGCTTTAAGCACAATTTTATCCCGTTTCTATGCTGAAGCCATACTGGTTTCATAAAATTTGATTCAATTTTTACTATTGTGTTATCAATTATCTTTCATCAATTTTTGCCGGAAAACCTGACGGTTTTTAAATTCATCGAAGGGGGAATATTTATAATGCAGGAACTGGAAATAATGTCCGGAATATTAAACTCTTACCCTTATCCCATAGTATTCGTTGATAACGACTACATAATAAGGTATATGAATAAAAACGCAAGGTATTATTACTGCGACGAAAGAGGCTACGGCGAGCTTATCGGAAAAAGCATTTTCGACTGCCACAGACCTGAGTCAGCCGAACTCATAAAGGAATACTATAAGGAAATACAAAGACACGGCAAGGAAATATTCGTAAACGTAAGCATCCGCAATCAAAGGGTATATATGCAGGGCGTTCGCAACGACAAGGGCGAATGGATCGGATTCTTTGAGCGTTTTGAGCTTAATGTTGAAAAATAAATATTTTTGCCTCCGGTTTTACTGGCATCATAAGGCATCCGGTTTTCGGATGTCTCAGAGTGCCGAAAAAGTCATAAAGGACTTTTTCGAGTTTAAATTAAGGCAAACAGGGCGCTTCCGGACATATTTGAAACGCCCTGTATTTTTTAATTTGAGAGTTCGTCTATTACTCCCCAGATGTTCAGCTCTCCGCCGTCATCGGGTATAAGTCCAAGTCTCCATACGGAGATCCCGTCTATGCCGAACATTTTGGCAAGCTCAATTTTATCCTCAATGCTTTGGGTGTTCTCATACCATACCGTCTCCGTTTCCGTTCCGACGCTGTATGTAAGCGAAGGATTCCTGTATCTTTCTGAGTATTGCGTCTCCGCTCCGGAGCTTATCATATCCGATATGTCGTCATAGCTGTATGTGCTGCCGATTTCATTTATGATAACGCCGTTTTCCGTTGTCCAGCCGATATTCGACATACTCAGACCAAGAACTATTTTGTCCTTGTCAGTCCCGCTGTCTATGACTGTTTTAAGCGCGTAGTAAACCTCATTAAATGGAGTTACCGGCGTTATCGTGAAACCGCTCTCCATTTCTTCCGCCGTCATGCTGCTGGCGTTATAGTTATAGGCCATAACAATCATCCTGTCGCATACCTGCCCTATGGCCGTAAAATCGTATCCGTCAAAATAGGCTCCGTCACTTATGGCCGGCTGCACCGCCACATAAAGACTCTTTCCAATGGCGTCGAGCTCATAACTAAGCTCGTCAAGGAAGGCCGTAAATCCTTCTCTCATCTCGCCGCCCCTGAGATTCTCAAAATCTATCGTAACCCCATCGTATGGATTATATCCAAGCTGTCTGTAATCCACCGTCAGCTCGTCTATTATTGCCTCAACGGCGTCTTTTCTGTTATCCTCGTTCAAAAGTATTTCTTCGGCATCATCGGATTCGGAGGCCGACATATATACGTTAAGATTCATTAAAACGCCGTTGTCCCTGAGATACTCGACTATATCGGTATATCCTTCCGGGACTCTCCATTCGTTATCGTTTCCGGCTGTCGTATTAACGACAACTCCTTCCTCATTTGAATATTCCATTCTGCTCCATCCGAAGGATACAGCGTCCATATCGGCGGCCAAGTCTCTCTGACTATAGGACGAGAAAGCATAAAAGCCATGTATGAAATCGAGGAAAGAATTATATTTGTCATAGCAGCGTATCATCATGGACGCGGCGTCCTCTCTGAGGGCGGTGCCGTCCGGGTCGAACACTCCGCCGCCTCTTCCGCTTATAATGCCGAACTCATACGCCAGCCTTATATAACCCTTGTTTTCATAAACATCGCTGAACGGAGTCGACTCGTTCTGAAGCTCAGCGGCAAGCGAATCAAAGCCAAGCGCCTTTACGAGCATAACGGCCATTTCTTCCCTTGTTATATTTTCCTCCGGTCTGAAATATCCGCTTTCCGTGTCAAGGGCTCCGTTTGCCTGAGCCGTCATAACAGCCCCGCAGTACCAGCTGTCCGCCGCCACGTCTTCAAATCCTTCTCCGGCGGCCTCCTGCCAGCCAAACATTCTCACAAGCATGGACACAAACTCCGATCTTTTTATATTTCTTCCCAGACCAAAGGTTCCGTCGCCCATACCACTCATAAATCCTATTTCTCCCGCTCTTTCTATCTCCGTTGCAGCCCAGTGGCCGGCGGGCACGTCCGTATAGCTTTCCGCTAATGCCGGAACCTGCATTGAAAAAGCGATCGCGGCCGCAAGAAGCGCCGCAGCTTTTTTTCTTATCATTTTTATTCACTCCTGTTCATTATATATTTTTCTCCGTCAAAGCTGAAAATAAATGTATTTTCGCCATGGCTCAATATGATATCCCCGCTGTTCTGATCAACGGAAACTCCAAGCCTTTGTATGTCGCCAACGGCCGTGCCGTCCTCATATCCGCTCTCAAACAGCACTCCGCCGCCGAACTTTTCTGTTTTTATCCCTTCCGGTGAATATTCGCCGAATATTTCGGCCGTCTCGATTTCCCCGTTTACGATGGTATACGCCTCAAGTATGGCTCCCTCCGGATAGGATGTGGCATATCTGGAAACAACGACCGCCGTCGGCAAGCCGTTATCGTTAAAAAGCAGCAGGTCAACGGGAAATTCGTAACCGCCGTCGCATACGGTCATAAAATATTTTTCCACGCCGTTTGTCATTTGAAGAAAAACATATTTGTTGGCCACGCTGGCGTCGGTAACGGCCATATTTATTATATCAGGCCCGAAATATACTACCCTTGCCGTCCACCCGCCGTTTGTCCTCTCTATAAGCTCATTATCGTTTATACCAGTGGCTTTTGAAAGCTCCTCATATTTTACGGAAAATCCCTCGTCCGATGACATAAATCTTTTAAGCTCGGAAATATAGTCGGAATCTCTCAAATCGTCCTCCATGTTTTTATCATTTGGCATATTCCCACGGAAATTTTCCCACTTGTCCGAAAGACTTTCGGGTTCGGATGTTTCCGCGGCTGTTTCAGCCGTCTCTTCGTCTTTTTTGTCAGCCGCCGAGCATCCGCATAAAAAGCAGAGCGCCGTCAGCGCCAAAACTATTCTTTTATATTTCATCGGCTATCAATCCTTTGTCTTTCAATATATCCATGGCGGCGTTCGCGGCGTCGGCTCCCGCGGCGTCCCTGATATTCAGAGCGAAGAACCATACGTTTCCTTCTCCCTCGACAAATCCAACGAACCACCCGTTCACGTTTCTTCCGTTTACCATTCCGCTTCCCGTTTTTCCGTAAAATCCGTCCGACAGCCTTATGGCATCCTTTACCGCCTCTATATTTTCGCTGTCAAAGCCATGTTCGTTGAAATAAAGCTCCTTCAGGGCGTCAACCTGTTCCTTAGGCGATATTTTCAACGAACCCTCCATCCAGAAGTTCTCCCCGTTTGTTTTTTCGTTTCCATAGTCAAAGGCGCTGAAAACGGCTTTAAGGCTTTCCATGTCTTCCTCATTCAGGCGGTCAAAATACCAGTTGACCGAATTTTTCATAGCCGTTTCAAGGTCCTGGTCCCTGTTCCATTCGTCAAAGAAGTTTTCCTCTCCGTCCCAAGCCATATAGCTGTCCGTTGGACTTATTGTTCCGCTTTCAAGGGCGGCAAGGGCGCTGAAAATCTTATATGTGGAATCCGGAGACACTCTTTCTCCGCTCAGCTTCTCGTTATATATTGTATAGACGTCTTCCGCCGAATCGTAAAGCACAAAGCTGCCCTCATGCCCGTCAAAGTATTCCGACATATCCGCCGCTATATAATTTTCTTCCGTTCCGCTGTCCTTCGGTTCCACGGCGTTTACCGACACGGCCGGAAGCGAAGCCGCTATAAGGGCAAACGACAGCGCGAATACGGCCGCTCCCCTTATCCTTTGAGCCGCCGACGCCCTTTTGAACGATGCCGCGGCTTTTACTCTTTTTATCATTCTTCTTTTTCCGCTTCCCATGTCCGCGGCAAAGGCAGAGCCTCTCTTTCCGGCAAAGCATATTATCGTCCGTCCGTAGCCTATGCCGTCTCCGGTATGCTCCATCACCGCATCGTCGCAGGCTTCCTCCATATCGGCTTTGAACAATGAGAACGCCAGCCATACCGCGGGATTGAACCAGTAAACGGCTTTAAAAACGCAGACAGCGTAATTTACCGCCAAATCTCCCCTTTTATAGTGGGTCAGCTCATGGAGAAAAATATTTCTAAGATCGTTTTTGGATGTATTTCCGTCAGGGATCAACACCGTTGTTCCGAAAAGCCCAAACACCATGGGCGAGGCGCACCTGCCCTTTAAAAGTCCTATATTGCCTGAAATATCAAGTTCCTTTTTACATTTCTCAAATATCCTTACGGTGGCTTCTCCCGGTTTATCCGCAGTTTTATATACCCTTCTGAGCCTTGCAAAGGACATCAGGAAGAAAACAGCCATCAGCGCCGCTCCGGCGGCCCAAAGCGCAATAAGTATCCTCGCGTCAAAAACTTCCGTCCTGCTTATGGCAAGATCCGCGATATATCCTCCGTCAGTCAGGGCATACGGAGCCGCGGGTGACGTCTCAATGGTTTTTGCCGTAAGCTCGGTAAAATATTCTCTTTCCGCTCCCGCGCATGGCAGTACGGGAAGGAGCAGTATAAAAAAGTTAAGATAACCAAGTCTGTATCTCCATGCCGCCGGCATTATACTCCTCAGCGCTGTTTTAACGGTCAAAAGAGCGAGAAGCAAAGCTGTGACGGCCAGCAGGCTGAAAAAAATCTCTCCTCTCATTTTTCCTCTCCCTTCGCTCCTTTCTCAAGTATCCTTGTAAGTTCGTCAATATCGTCGGGGCTAAGCTTATCACCGTCGATAAAGTTAAGCACCATGGAATTCAGCGCTCCGTTATAAAATTTCTTTAAAAATGACGAGCTTTCCTCCCTTCTGTATTCCTCCTCGTCTATAAGCGGCGAGTAAACAAATACTCTTCCTCTTTTTTCATATCCGAGAGCTCCTTTCTTCACAAGTCTTGCAAGAAGCGTCTGCACCGTCTTTGGGCTCCAGTTTCCTCCCTCAAACAGCTCGACGACTTCGTTGGTGCTTATGGGCGCGTTTTTCCATACAGCCTTCATTATCTCATATTCGGCTTCCGATATTTTAGGCATATCATTCATACTTTCATCTCCTACGCTTGTAATAATTAATATTATAATTCTCTTTTTCTGTTTGTCAAATGAAAAATTTAACTGTTGACAATAAATCTTACTTGTGTAATATTTAAAATACTACAGCTGTAATAATTAAAATAGGAGTGATACTATGAATAAAAAACTTAGTCTTGTGGGCTGTGTCTTTACAATTCTGCTTATATTGCTTGTTTTAAGGATAATATGGCTGAAAACCGTCCATGGGGAAGAATACACGGCATCCGCCCTGTCCCAGAATATGATAGATAAAACCGTTCCTTCCGTCAGAGGGAGCATATACGATTCAAACGGAAATGTCCTTGCCGCGAGCGTTCCCGTTTACGACGTCATACTTGAGCCCATAATACTTGTCGAAGCGGATGAAACTACGGACGGCAAAGCATCGGAAAACACCGTCGGCGTTTTGAGCGAGATACTTGAAATTCAAAAAAGCGAGCTTAACTCTTATCTTGAAAAAAACAGCGACGGAAGTCTTAAATACGATACTTACTATCTTCCGGTTGCAAATACAGGATGCATCCCTTACGGGAGTTTGGCTGGAACAAAAGGAGGATCGTGTTTATCCCTTCGGCGTCTCAGCCTGTCATGTGGTCGGCTTTAAACGTGGCATGAACAGCTTTGGGCTGGAAAATTCCTATGATTCCTTTCTCTCCGGCAGAGACGGACGAATGGTCAGGCAGTATGACGGCGGCACCGCCGAAACAAAATATTATCCGCCCCAAAACGGCTGCTCCGTCATATCGACCATAGATATGAATATCCAGCGGTTCGCCGAGGAAGGCGTGGCCGAGGCAATGGCGGAATTTCCCTCCGAGACCGCGGCCGTTCTTGTAATGGATCCCTGCAGTGGGGCTCTGCTCGCCTGCGCCGCATCCAACGTATTCGACCCCAACGAGCCTTCCATACCTGTCGGTTATGACTCAAACGAATTTGATTCTCTGGACGGCGAAGATCAGTCTAAAATACTCAACGGCCTTTGGAACAATTACAATATATCAAGCACTTTCGAGCCGGGCTCCATATTCAAGCCCCTGCTTGTCTGCGGCGCCCTTGACGAGGGACTTGTGACCGAGGAAAGCGTATTTGACTGCCCCGGATACAGGGACATAGCCGACAGACGAATACACTGCATAAGGCGCTCCGGACATGGGACGCTGAGTCTTGAGGAGTCCATCGCCTACTCCTGCAACTGCGCTATGATGGATATAGCCGGAGCGGAAGGCGCGGAGCTTTTTTATAAATATCAGAGGGATTTCGGCTTCGGGTATAAAACCGGCGTCGATCTCCCGTTTGAAAGCGGCGCTTCTACCCTTTTGTATTCCGCCGACAGGCTCGGGCCGGTTGAGCTTGCCACAAGTTCCATCGGCCAGTCTTTCAACTGCACCCCCATTCAGGCGCTCACCGCTTTCTCGTCCATCGCCAACGGAGGGCAAATAATGCGGCCATACTGTGTCGATTCAGTCATTGACGGCGACGGATTGACGGTATTCAAAAACGAGCCCGAATCCATAAGAACGGTCATGTCAGAGGATACCTGCGCCATTATGAACGATTATCTTCTGTCCGTTGTGGAGTACGGCACGGGAAAGAAAGCCGCTGTCGCCGGATATGAGATAGCCGGAAAGTCCGGAACCGGAGAGCAGGGCGACAGGGCTCAGGACGAATACACCATCACGTTTATCGGGTATTTCCCCGCGGACGATCCCAAAGCGGCTATGCTCGTTGTCATAGACAAACCGGAGGAATACGCGGACGGAGTTACTACCGCCGCCCCGGTATTCGGAAGAACGGCTGAAAAAATACTCGAATATATGGGAGCGGAGCCAGAAACGGATGATTCTCCAACGGCAGTCATGCCCGATTTGACAAATTTTTCGCCGGAAGACGCTGTAAAGGAGCTTGAGGTTTTCTCCATAGGGGCTAAAGTCATTGGCGAAGGCTCGAAGGTGACGAGCCAGTTTCCCGCGGCCGGTGAGGAAATCGCTGAGGGTTCTTCCGTGCTGCTGTACTTAAAATAAGCATAAAAACAGGGTATACCGTTGTTTCGGTATACCCTCAGCGTGTCGAAAAAGTCCTTTGGGACTTTTTCGAGTTTAAATTAAGGCAATAAATCCCTATTTCTGCGGAAAGCCCTGAACTTTGTCAGGGCGCAG
>CAJFHC010000005.1 GCA_904378045.1 Candidatus Metalachnospira gallinarum
GACGCCGAAGGCGGCTTTGGCCAAAGGCCAAAGTACTGAATAGTACCGGAAAGACATCCGGACGCCGAAGGCGGCTTTGGCCAAAGGCCAAAGTACTGACCAGTACCCTCCCGCTCACAATGGATTAGTTTTTTGACAGTCTGATATTTTTATTTTCTCAATAAATTTTAACGGTATTATGCCCGTCG
This sequence comes from Candidatus Metalachnospira gallinarum, assembly GCA_904378045.1. GTDB lineage: Bacteria > Bacillota > Clostridia > Lachnospirales > Anaerotignaceae > Metalachnospira > Metalachnospira gallinarum. The sequence goes on from CAJFHC010000005.1 coordinate 189, forward strand.
GCGTATATTTTTGTTGAATATTCGTGGATAATACTGTAAAATGATTTTAATGTAAATTACAGTCATATTAACGGGAGGTAATATAATGGCTTACGCAATTTTAAAATATGAAGCTCTTAAAAACTTTTCACTTGCCGTCTTTGAAAAAATGGGTTATACGCCCGATGAGGCCGGAATAATTACGGACGTCCTGCTCACCAGCGACCTTTACGGAATAGAGTCCCACGGAATGCAGAGGATGGTGCGATACTATAAAAGCATAAAAAACGGCCGTCTTATACTCGGCGCGCAGAAGGAAATAGTGCATGAAACCCCCATAAGCGCCGTAATCGACGGACACAACGGAACAGGACAGCTTCTCGGACACTACGCTATGTCGCTCGCCATTGAAAAAGCCAAAAAAAGCGGCATCGGCATCGTAACCGTAAGAAACTCAAATCACTACGGAATAGCCGGATATTATGCCAAAATGGCCTGCAAAGAAGGGCTTATGGGCTTTTCCTGCACCAACAGCGAAGCGATAATGGTGCCCACCTACAGCCGTATGGCTATGATAGGCTCAAACCCCATAGCCGTAGCTTTTCCCGCTGAGCCCTATGATTTCCTCTTTGACGCTTCAACTACCGTCGTAACAAGAGGAAAGGTCGAAGTTTACAACAAAAAAGGCGCTCCCCTGCCCGAAGGCTGGACCGTTGACGCGAACGGAAACGTGGGAACCGACGCCGCCGATATACTTGCCAATATTGAGCAGAAAAAAGGCGGCGGCATACTGCCCCTTGGAGGCTCTACGGAACTTCTCGGCGGACATAAGGGCTACGGCTACGGAATGCTCGCTGAAATTTTTTCATCGATCCTCTCCCTCGGCCTTACATCAAACCATACCAATATCGGTTCTGTCGGCGGAACGTGCCACGGATTCGCCGCCATCGACCCTTCTATTTTCGGTGATCCCGAGGAAATAAAGAAACATTTTTCGGCTTTCCTTCAGGAACTCAGGGAAGCTCCAAAAGCCGAAGGCCAGACAAGGATATATACCCACGGCGAAAAGGAAGCCGAGGCCGTTGACAGAATAATGAGAGACGGTATTCCCGTAAACGAGAATACCATAAAGGAAATGGCTCTTATCTGCGATGAATACGGCGTGGATATGGAAAAATATCTTGGAAAAATAACATATTGAAAATCATAAATCATTTTTACCCCGTGCCGAACGACGAGCGGCACGGGGATCTTTTTTTGCGTCAAAGGCCTACATATCCCGCTTTTTTATTATTAGTGAGCTTGCCGCCGTGAAAACGGCTGTATATATAACGCATATGATTACAAAGGCTGCATATCCGCTTTCCATAAGCTCCTGCGGGGCGTTGGAATTCATGCCGTAAGCCATAAGGGAATACGGCCATATATGGCCGAGGTCTTTCGCGAGAAACACAAGACCGGACAGTCCTCCCGCAAGGGATATGCCTACGGGCAGGGCGAAGCTTTTTATATACAGGGATATAAAAAGCTGGACGGCGCACATAACCGTTCCTCCGAGCGTGCCAAAGACGCACCACAATATTATTTTATCCATAGGAGGATTGCCGGAAATACCGGACATCCTGCCGCTTATCACAAAAAGCGCTCCTATCCAAATCTCGCTTAGAAGCACCATAAGCGACGATATTATCAGTTTTGACAGGAACACGTCCATCCTTTTCTGCGGCAGAGCAAGGGTCTTGTTCCAATTTCTGTTGACTTCTTCCTCATGCATAATATAAGAACAGTATACGCCTATCATTATCGGAAGAAAAAAGTAGCATGTGAACAGCGTATGCTGTGTCCAGAGGGAATACCATCCGCTTGTAAGCAGCTCCAGATTTCCCAGGTAATTTATTGTTCCCAGCGCCGCCGGCACTATCGGCATTATCAGAAACGCCAGCCATACAGGCGATCTTTTTAGTTTCATTCTTTCGGCTTTAAGAGTCCTTATCATATTTCAGACCTCCTTTTTTACAAAAACGTATTTACCAACGGCATATATCGCCGCTCCGCTAAAAAACACAGCCGCTAAAAACAGGCCGTCTATGGGCATGGTCTCAAAATAGGCGTATTGGAAACGGGTTTCCTTGTTCCATCCGTACAGTCCCACGAGCTGCAAAGCCCCGTACCATCCCCATATCAGCATTTTCCGCAAAATCGGAATATTCGGAAGAAACAGCGAAAAAATGCCGGCGAACTCGCCTATCACCCCGGAAAAAAACGCGGCCGCCTGATTCCTGAACACAAGGGAAAGGGTGTGCTGAAAAATATATATGACCGCCGTTGGCACAAGTGTAAAAATAATTGTCAGAGCGTACAGCTTCGCCGGAAACGGCCCTTTGTATCCGATAATGAATCCGTAGGCGATTATCACCGCCCATATAATAATATCGCACAGTATTACGACCGCCAGTCCATAAACCAGCTTCGCGTCGTATACGGCGGCTTTTTTCTCCATGGCGCAAAGAGCCTTCAGCATATGTCCCCGGTGCTCCGCTCCGCAAAGTCTTGAAGCCACTACCATTGACATCAACGGAAGGAATATGGCGTTTACAAGCGGAAGCTGATAAAGGTTCATATACCATCCGAGACGTATCGTGTCCTCCGTAACCTGCCCGGTAAACAAAAACCAGCATAAAAAAATACCACTCAATACAAGAGCCGATGTAAATATCCAAAGGCCCCTTGCCTTCATACGCTCGCATTTAAGCAGCTTGATAAACCGTCTCACAGGCTTCCCTCCCCCGCTGTCAAACTGAGGAATATTTCCTCCAATGTTTTGCTTTCATCCATTTTGTGCAGATCTGAAAGCGTCCCCTCATACATCAGCCTTCCTCCGGCTATTATTCCCACATTGTCGGCAAGCTGGTCTATCTCCGAGAGAAGATGACTCGAAATTATGACAGTCATCCCGTATTCTTCCGGCAGAGAACGAATAAGCTCCCTCATCTCGTGGATTCCCGCCGGATCAAGGCCGTTGGTCGGCTCGTCAAGTATGAGCAGTTCAGGGAAGGAAAGCAGGGCCGACGCCAGGCCGAGCCTTTGCTTCATACCGAGAGAAAAGGCTGACACCCGCTTGCCCTTCTGCTTATCCAGCCTGACTATCTTTAATACTTTGTCTATGTTTTCCTTCGGCACCTCAAGTATCGTCCGGCATATTTCCAAGTTTTCCTCCGCGGTCAGATGGCCGTAATATGAAGGCGATTCTATAAGGGAACCTATATCCCTTAATATTTCCGTTCGGTTTTTGTCCGTCACTTCCCTTCCAAATATCTCTGCCCTGCCCTCCGTCGGTCTGACAAGTCCCAAAAGCATTTTTAGAGTAGTTGATTTGCCCGCTCCGTTGGGGCCAAGAAAACCGTAAATGCTTTTTTCTTTTACGTTCATATTCAGCCCTTCCACAGCTGTAAAATTTTTGTATCGTTTTGTCAGTCCGACGGTTTTTACTATAGTTGACCCGCTTCGGCTTTTTCCTCCCGTTTTAAGAGAATTAATTTGTTTTATCGCTTTGCCTGACCTGTCCATTTTCATACCTCTTTTCATTTTATTTTTATATTTTAATGACTCTTACAATATAGCAGGCCGTCATTTCATAAAGCTTAACGGCGCCTTAAGCGAACCTTAAATTAGTATTTTGCCACCGTTGTTTTGATATTTGTTGTTCGGGATATGATATAATCAAATCGGTGATAAAAATGGATATGAAAAAGGATATACGAATGGATGAAATGAAAAACAAGCGAATACTTATCGTTGACGATGAATACGAACTGCTGAATATGATAAAAGAAATGCTTTTAAACGAAGGTTTTTTCAACATTCTCGGGGCGCTGAACTGCAAGGAGGCGCTGAAAGCGGCTCAAAATCAGAATATAGCTCTGTGCGTTTTGGACGTGAACCTTCCCGACGGAGACGGATTTTCCCTTTATGAAAGGCTGAGAGAGTTTACAAAGGCTCCGGTAATCTTTTTAAGCGCCCGCTCAGAGGCGGATGACAGACTGCGGGGTCTTGGACTTGGGGCGGACGATTATATTGTAAAGCCGTTTCTCGCCCGGGAACTCATACTTAGAATAGAGGCAGTCCTGCGAAGAACATATATGAAGGCTGAGACGATTTCGGTCTTTACCCTCTCAGGCGTAAAGGCCGACCTTGAAAATGCTCAGGTTATCAAAGACGGGAAAGTTTCTCCTCTTACGCCAAAGGAATTTATAATATTAAAAAAGCTCTATGAAAACAGGAACCGCATCGTTACCTTCGACTCTCTTTGTATGGCGGCCTGGGGCGAAGGATATTATGGATGCGAAAACACTCTGATGGTGCATATCAGGCGGATAAGGGAAAAAATAGAGCTTGACCCTTCAAAACCAAAGCATTTGCTGACGGTAAAAGGGCTGGGCTACAGGCTGGTGACGGATGATGAATAAAACAGCGCTTAAAATATTTTTAAGTTTCATTTTTCTCGCGGCGGCTACAGCCATCATAATGCTTTTAATAAACTGCGTTGGATTAGCCCTTTTATTAAGCGACAAAAACGATATATATTCTAACAGCCAAAGATATATATTAGACCAGATAAGCGAAAATATGACCGTGTCCGAGGACGGTCTTATGCTTTCCGACAGAAGCGTGCTTCCGGAGGAAAATTGGGCCATGGTTATCGATGCCGAAGGGGATGTCATTTGGGAGCTTAACAGGCCGGATGACGTGCCGGTCAGCTATTCCATAAACGACATCGCGAGAATGACCAGATGGTTCCTGAACGACTATCCTGTATTCGTCCGTACCGAGGATTACGGGCTGCTTGTTCTTGGAGCTCCGAAGGACTCCATGGGCAAGTTCCAGATCAGGTACTCGATGGAATGGTTTGAGTCCTTTCCGGAGAGAGCCCTGTCGGTGGTGGCGGTCAACCTGATCCTTTCGACCGTCCTTGCCGTCATACTCGGATGGTCGTTATATAAAAGGCTTAAGGATATTACGGCCGGACTTGCCTGTCTGAGAATGGAAAAACGAGTAAATCTGGCCGAAAAAGGATTGTCCCGTGACATATCAATGAGCATAAATGAAATCTCCCGTGGAATAGAGAGAAAAAATGAGGCTCTGCTTGAGCGGGACAGCGCGAGGGCCAACTGGATTGCGGGAATATCCCACGACATAAGGACTCCCCTTTCGGTGGTAATGGGATATTCCGAGGAAATCGCCTCATCCAATGAAGTCCCGGAAAAATACAGAAAAAAAGCCGCGCTCATTACCGAGCGAAGCGTAAAGATTAAAAAGCTGATAGAGGATCTGAATCTCATATCATCGCTTGAGTATGATATGCAGCCGGCTAAAAAACGGCCTGTCAGGCTTTGCCCTCTGCTCAGGCTTGTTGTGAGCGAAATTCTGGACAACGGCCCCGGCGCCGGCTTTACTGTCAATTTAAACCTGACCTGCGAGAGAGCCGTTGTCTCAGGGGATGAGGCGCTTTTGGAAAGAGCCTTCTTCAATATAATAAACAACGCCATTGTTCACAATCCGGACGGCTGTGACATAACCATAGACGAATACGCCCAAAACGGCCGCATATACGTCCGTGTGAAAGACAACGGAAAGGGTCTTGACGGCGATATTATAAAAAACATCGGCGAAATGCCGAGATCCTCCCACGGCCTTGGCCTTCCCATGGCGTTCCGCATAATAAAAGTCCACGGAGGTAAAATGGAGCTGAAAAACGACAGCGGCCTTACTGTTTTGATCGAGCTCACCGGCTCAGGATTTTCATAATAAGTTCATAGTTTTCCGGCCTGTGGGGAAAAACGCAGTCGGAGCACACTTTTACGTTTTTTCCGTTTATCTCCTTGTACCAAGGGTTCCCCGGGCAGTTTTCCATTTGGTAAAGCGGACAGAAACAAAAAAGACAGTTGATCTCCTCGATTCCCCTGTGGCATGGATAATACTCGCAGGAGCGGTTCTCGAAAAATCGGTATGAATCCGGCGTAGACATGAACAGTCCTCCTTTAAAATCTTTTAATGCCGGAGCGAGGCTGTGATGTTTTAATCATCCTTTCCGCTCCGGCTTTATTTTAAACTTCTTACAAAATTTTCGGCGAATGCCGGATTAGACGGATAGTATAGATGCGGAAACCCAAGCCAGCGTCCGTTTCCCGAGTTTACGCAGGGGTACGTTCTGCCGCTTGCCGGTTTAACGGCGATACAGTCGCCGCCGTTAAAATCGCTGTCAAAATAGTGAAATTCATGTCCCTTTATCCTTCCTCCGGGAGGCAGAAATCGGCTGATTTTTTCTTTAAGCTCCACATATCCAAACCGCACGAGCCTGCCTGTATAACGGCAGGTGCCGGGCAGGACGCCGGCCATCGGAAAGATTTTCCCTTCGTATTCCAGCGACGAGTGAAGGTACATAAATCCTCCGCATTCGGCCGCCATGGGAAGATACTCTGCCGCCGCTTTTCTAACGCTGTCGGCGGTCTTTTTATTCCTTCCGAGCTCCTCGGCATAGATCTCTGGATAGCCGCCGCCAAGGAGCAGTCCGCGGCATCCCTTTGGCAGAGGCTCGTTTGCGAGAGGGGAAAAATATTCTATCCTCGCTCCGAAGTCCTCCAAAATCCTCAGATTATCCTCGTAATAGAAACAGAACGCCTCGTCTCTCGCCACGGCCAGGATCGGGCGGCTGTCCGTGACCGGCTCGATGGTTTTCCGGTAAAAAGACTTTCCAATGGGCTGAGCTTCCATAGCCGCGCGCTTTATGGCATCAATGTCCACGGTACGTTTTATAATATCCGCCATAGCTTTTATTTTTCGCCTTATATCTTCGGTCTCAGCCGGTAAAACAAGACCCAAATGCCGGCTTTCAAGATTAAAAACCGGATCTTCGGGTATATAGCCCATGGCCTTTACGCCAAGTTCTTCCTCTATGACGGGCTTTAAAACGCCGTACATTCCCGATGTCGTTCTGTTAAGCACAACGCCCTTTATAAGCCTGTCCGTGTCATATTTGAGGAATCCGGCCAGCAGAGCCGCAACGGAACGGGCGGCTCCCTTCGCGTCCGCCACAAGTATCACCGGCGTTTTTGTCACCTTAGCCAGATGATAGGAGGATCCTTCTTCCCTCGTTCCTCCGAGGCCGTCATAAAGCCCCATTACCCCCTCCATTACGCTCAGCTTTCCCTGTCCGTCCCTGAGAAACAGCTCTAAAGTCGTATCTTCGTCCGTAAAAAAAGTGTCCAGATTTTTTGACGGCACGCCGATAACATTCCTGTGGAACATGGGATCAATGTAGTCCGGGCCGCATTTAAAGGCTGTCGGACGTTCTCCCGAATCCTTAAGCACAGACAAAACGGAGCAGGTAAATATGGTTTTGCCGCTGCCGCTTTTGGGGGCGGCTATCATAACTCGGTCAGCTCTCATCGCTTCCATCCTTCCCGTCAAACTCGAACGAGCATATCCAAACCGGATTTTGCGCCCGCATAATATTATGGTTTCCAACCGGCTCAGCCCTTGAAATCTGGATTTGGACTGTCTCAAAATTTTTCACCGGAAAAAGCGACGGTATTTTGTTTATCCCGCATACCGTCTCCAATGTTACGGCGTTTATGACTACGCGCGCTTTGGGATTAAGCCGGTAAAGCGCTGAAAGTATGTCCTTCATGCGTCCGCCGCTTCCACCTATGAACGCGTGTGTCGGATACGGAAGGCCTCGGAGAGCCTCCGGAGCCTCTCCCGTGATTATCTCGATATTATCGAGTCCGTGCTTCCGTGCATTTTGTTTTATCAGTTCAGCGGCGTTTGGTTTCTTCTCCACCGTGTATACCTGTATACTATCCGAAAGCATGGCCGCTTCCACCGACACCGAGCCGCTGCCGCCGCCGATGTCAAAAAGAGTTGAGCGGCACTTTAATCTCAGCTTTGAGATACTTATCTCCCTTATTTCTTCCTTTGTCATCGGCACGTCGGAGCGTATAAACGAACCGTCGGGCAGGCCGTGGGCGGCGGCAAAATTTCCGGCGTTCGGGTTCAAAACGGCGCAGACGCAAAGCCCCTCGGCTGAGAAACCGGCGCAGTCCCCCGGCGAAAGCTCAAACACTCGCTCCGTCGGGAGGGACAGGTCGAAGCCGGCATATACGGCGCAGTCCTCAAGTCCGGCTTTAATAAGTGTTTCTCCTATTTTTTCTATGTCTCCGGAGCTTGAGGTCAGCAGGAAAGTCTTTTCACCGCTCGAAATGATCCTGCCGAGATTTTTTACGTTTTTTCCATGCAGGCTTAAAATTTTCGCGTCCTCAAGGCTTACTCCAATACGCGCGGCCAAGACGGACACCGAGGATATTCCCGCAAAAAGGCTCAGCTTCGCCTTTAACCTTCCTTCGGAAACGGCCTTTGACAGTTCCTTATAAACCGACTGGCAGCCGCTGTAGAGCGAAATGTCTCCAGAAAAAAGTATGGCGACACGTCTCAGGCCGTTTTCCCAAACCTCGTTTTGCATGGCCGCAAGGTATGGAATTATTTTTTCAGCCGTATAATAATCCCTTTTCTCAATGCGGGGAATATATTTTTCAATTAGTCTCGCCGAGCCTAAAATTATGTCGGCGTTTTCTATTTTCCGCCTTGCCTCATTCGTCAGGCAGCTTTCCGAACCGGGTCCCGCTCCCAAAAGACTTATGTCATACCGGTTTTCCAATGAGATTTCCCGTCCGCATAAGGCGCTCAGGCCGCCGCATACCTCGCCAAAAGAGATTCCATCGTCATCCGGCCGTCCTATTATCCACAAAGACGCTCCCGTTTTTGCCGCCGCCTCCGCTTTTTTATCAAAGCCGCCGGCTTTTCCGCTGTCCTTGCTTACGACTACCGCCACGGAAAACTGACGAATAACGGCTTCGTTCATTTCCGCCGTGAACGGCCCCTGCATCGCTATTATATGCTTTGGCTCAATGCCGAGTCTCAGGCATTTGTCGATGCTGTCAGCGTCCGGCAGCACACGGACGATCAGCCTGCTTTTTACGTCATCGTTTATGCAATATTCATCAAGTTCCTTGCTTCCGACTGTCAGAAGTATATTCCCTTCCGTTTCCGCGAGGGCTTCCGCGCATTCCCTGCCGCTGTCAAAAAACCTGATATTCCCGTTTACGCTTATATTTTCCCTTTTAATCCGAAAATAAGGCATTTCAACCCCATTGACCGCGCATATTATATTTTTAGTAATTTCCGCGGCATATGGATGGGTGGCGTCAACGACGGCGGAAAATCCACCGTTTTTGATCAAATCACGAATACCGTCCCTGTCTATTCTTCCCGTAAGCACAGTCGTAAACGGATTTTCATCAAGCACTCTTTCGCCGTAATCCGTAGCGACGCAGAGCGTATTTTTTATTTTTGAGGCAGACAGTGTCTCCGACAGTCTTCTGCCTTCGGTCGTACCGCCGAAAATCAATATCTCACTCAATTTTATACCCCCGCTTCGCAACCAGTCTGCCGTTGATTATAACTGTATCGGAGTTTCCGATAAATATGGTAGTGAACATATCCGCCGCCGTATTTCTAAGCTCGCCGAGGGTGCAGACCTTAATACTCTCACCTTCCCTGCCGATGTTTTCGGCGTATCCGCACGGCCTGCTTTCCTCAATATGCTTCAGGAGAATGGCGCAGGCTTTGGCAAGATGTCCACTCCTTTTACGGCTGGACGGGTTATATATCACGATGGAAAAATCACCGGCGGCAGCAGCTTCAAGCCTTTTTTCTATTTTGTCCCAGGGCGTAAGCAGATCGCTCAGGCTTATAACGCAAAAATCATTATTTATCGGAGCGCCAAGCAGAGCCGCTCCGGCATTTGCCGCGGTAATTCCCGGAATAACCTCAAGCTCCACGTCTGGAAAATCCTTTGAAAGCTCGTACATCAGCGACGCGAGGCCATATATCCCCGCGTCTCCCCCGCATACAAGGGCGACTTTCCTGCCCATGCGCGCCTCCCTGAAACATATGAGACAGCGTTCCTTTTCCTCTCTCATGGGCGTGGACGCTGTTTCTTTTTTCCCGAATTTTTCTCCCAGCAGATTTATATAGACCGTGTAGCCGACTATAAGATCGGCGTCGGCCAATGCCCTTTCCGCCCTTGGGGTCAAGTCATTTCCGCCTCCGGGGCCTATGCCGACAATAAAAATTTTATTCATAGAAGTCCACTCTCCACTCTTTTTTCGCCACGGAAACTGTCATACCGTCACGGGCGCATTTTTTTACGGCCAGCTCCCCTTTATGCCCGCAAGCCAGCAGCGCCGCCCGTTCGCAAATATTGTCAACGCCGACCGTTTTTCTTACAAACTCCGAGGAGCTGAAATCCCCGCTTATTCCGGACAGTTCCACGGCGCTGAAAGTCAGCAGAGGTATCCTGAATTTTGAGCTTAATTTTTTCAGTCCTTCCTCATCCTTTTTTATATCTATGGTGGCAAAGGCAGAGACACGGTGTATATCCATTTTTCTGCCGTTCAATGTCTCGATTATAAAGTTTTCAAGTTCTTCCTGCGTTTTGCCCTTTTTGCATCCAATCCCGACAATAAGATTTTTCGGTCTCAGCCGCAAAACCGTTTCTTCCTTCGGTCCTTCTCCGACATAGATCTCTGCGTTTTCGTCAAGCTCTATATTTTTTGGAAGCATTATGTTTTTGTCCGAATGTCCGGGCTCGATATACATTTTAACGGTCTGTCCGCTTAAAATTTTGGATGTCACTTTGGCTATTCCGTCTTTATTTTCTATGTAAAGCCCGTTTGATTCGGCGAACATATCCACGGCAAAAGCGCCGTTTATATCGGTCGCCGTCGTTATCACAGGCTGGGCTCCAAGGGAATCGGCCAATTTTTTAGCCAGGGCGTTGGCTCCGCCGATATGCCCCGAAAGAAGGGGAACGGCGAATTTTCCGCTATCGTCAATGACAACTGCCGGGCTGTCGGTCAGTTTGCTTTCAATAAATGGCGATATTGCCCTTACAGCTATGCCGCAGGCTCCTATAAAAACGAGCGCCTCTCCCCTTTTCATCCTTTCTTCCGTCCATTCGGAAAGGCTTTCCTCGACATACTCAACTTCTTTATCTTGTTTAATCGCTGAGCATTTTGTATAAAGCGAGACGCTTTCCCCGAATATTTCCTTTATTTTTTTTGACAGCTCCGCCCCTCTTTTTGTAAAGCTGATGACATTTATTTCGGGGCTTTTCCTGTCGTCTCCTCCGTTCTTCGCTTTCCTGTAACCGGTCTCAAAATCCGGAGAATAAAGTTTTGATTTCCTGTAATTTCCGTGCTCAACCGCATCGCCGACAAGTATGACCGCAGTTTTGTCTATACCGTAACGCTTTGCCGTCTCCTCCAGTGTGCCGACCGTGCATATCTGCGAGTTTTCATCCTCCCATGTCGCCTTATAGACAATGGCCGCCGGAGTATCGGCTCCATATCCTCCGGATATAAGCCTTTCAGCCAGCTTCCCGGTCATCCCAGCGCTCAGATATATCGCCATTGACGCGTGATGGGCGGCGAAGCTCTCAATGCTCTCGGACTCCGGCACATCAGTCCTTCCTTCCATCCTTGTTATTATGAGCGACTGAGATACTCCCGGAAGCGTATATTCCATATTAAGAGAAGCCGCCGCTCCGAAGCAGGCCGTAACTCCGGGACAGCTTTCATATTTTACGCCAAGCCTGTCCAGCTCGTCCATTTGTTCCTTGACGGCTCCGAAAACGCTCGGTTCGCCGGTGTGCAGCCTTACGGTGTTTTTTCCTTTCCTCTCGGCTCCAATCATCACCTCAACGATCTCGTCCAGAGTCATTTTCGCGCTGTTATATATTTCACAGTTTTCCCCGGCATAGTCCAATATTTTTGGATTCACAAGGGAGCCCGCGTATATTATTACATCGGCTTTCCTAAGAAGCCTCATTCCCCTTACGGTTATAAGATCCTCCGCTCCGGGCCCCGCGCCTACGAAATAAACCATTTTTCCGCCTCCCTGCTTTTTCCAAGCTCTCCGAATTTATTAGAAAATATCATACATTCGATTTTCATTTTTTCCGTCCGTCTCTCAAGATTCCCGCATATTCTTTCAACGGCCATATCCATCACGGCCTGTTTGATACCGGCCTCATCCAGTATTTCAACAGCCTCGTCCGTAAGGGCGCAGCGGAGTATGCTCCTTGCCGTACCGCCGTCCGCTCCGCAAAGCAAGGCAAGGGAGGCGAGTATCTCCATCCTGCAGTCCGCCTCACGGGAATGGGTATTCATAATTCCGCCGGCGACTTTTATAAGTTTTCCTATATGCCCGACAAGCAGAAGCTCGCCGAATCCTTCTTCCTTAGCCATATCAACTGTCAGGCCAATGAAATTTCCGCATTTTACGCTTCTGTCAAGGTCAAATCCATAGCTTTTTTTCATAAACTCCCGACCATAATTTCCGGGCGAGATCACCGCGCGCCTTTCTCCTTCGGCTCTTTTCTGCTTGAGCTCAAGCCTGATCGTTTCAATAAACGCTCTTTCGCTCATGGGCTCGACAATGCCGCTCGTACCGAGTATGGATATGCCGCCGGCAATTCCAAGTTTGGGATTGAATGTCTTTTCGGCCAGCCTTTCGCCCTCCGGCACGGAAATTATTATTTTTAATCCGCCGGAATATCCGGTAAATGAGCATACTTCACTGACTTTCTTTTCTATCATCTCCCTGGGGACACGGTTTATGGCCGCCGCCCCCACCGGCTGGTCAAGCCCCGGCCTTGTCACCCGGCCGACGCCCTTCCCTCCGTCTATGGAAAATCCCGATTCGCGAATAGATACCTCGGAATATATAAGCGCTCCGTCGGTAATATCCGGATCGTCTCCCGCCGTCTTTCTTACGGCGCAGCTTACGGAGTTTTCGCTTCTTTTTATATCCAGTATGGCGGCCTTGAATATCCTTCCGGACGGCGTTTCCACGGTTATGTCTGTTTTTGTTTTTCCGGTAAGGAGCATATATGCCGCCGCCCCGGACGCCGCCGCGGCGCAGCTTCCGGTGGTAAATCCGTATTTCATCTTCCCGTCATCCTTTCGGCTCCGTATATCAAAGCGTTGACTATGGCCGCGGCCACATTGCTTCCTCCCTTTCTGCCGCGGTTGACGATGAAGGGGATATCCGTCTCCATTATAAGCTCCTTGGACGCCTCGACATTTACAAAGCCCACGGGAACGCCTATTATAAACGCCGGACTCCATATTTTTTCTTTTGACAGCTCATAAAGACGTATAAGCGCCGTGGGAGCGTTGCCGACAACATAGATCAACGGTTTTTTTATTCTGCTCGCAATATCCACGCTTGCCGCCGCCCTCGTGACGTTTTCTTTCTCCGCCAGCCTTGCCGTTTCCTCCTCGGCCATAAAACAATGCGCCTTCCCGCCGAAATCAGCAAGTTTTTTTCTGTTAATCCCGGCTAAGGCCATATTTGTATCGGTAACTATATCGGCTCCCGAAACAATCAATTCCCGGGCGATGGATACGGCTCCGTTTGAGAATCGCATAGTATCCGTATATCCGAAATCCGCCGTTGTATGTATGACTCTTTTTATTATGTCAGCCTCGCAGCGGGGCAGAGAAACGCCCATTTTCCCGAGTTCTTCGGATATTATCTCAAAGCTTCTTCTCTCAATGTCCTTTGGAAGCGTATATTCTGTATTTGTCAACGATCTCACCTACTTTCCTCAGCAATTCCTTATTATCTGTCTCATTTTTTACGGCTATCCTGTAATATCCTTTTTTCAGTCCCCGAAAATTTTTACAGTCCCTTATCAGTATGCCGCGCTTTAGAAGCTCGTCATAAAGCGGTATTTCCGTATATATGAGCAAAAAGTCCGCATCCGACAGGAATACTTTGATTCCAAGACCCTTCAGCCCGTCCGAAAGCCTTATTCTTTCCCTTCCGACATATTCGGCTGTTTTTCTTATGAAACCGCCTTCTTTGGCGCAGGCCTCTCCGGCTTTTTGCGCAAAGACGGATATGTTCCACTCCGGAAGCTGAGAGGATATTTTTTCGATCATTTTTTTGTCGGAACATATCATGTACCCGAGCCTTACTCCGGGGATGGAAAATATTTTCGTAAAGGCTCTGACAATCATAAGATTCGGATAATTTCCATATTCTCCGAGCATGGAGTTTTCCTCTCCGCAAAAGGGCATAAAACATTCGTCAAGCACAACATGGACTCCCTTTTTTAGACAGACGTCAAGAAGCCTTCTTATGTACTTTCTGTCCGTCAGCCGTCCCGTAGGATTGTTTGGGTTCGTGAAAAAAAGCATATCCGCTCCGTCCAAAGTTCCAAGCAGCCCTTCGTCCGCCGAAAATCCGTTTCCCGCGTCAAGCCTGTAAAATAAAATTTCGCTCTCCACGGCTTTTGAAACGTGCTCGTAACCGTAAAATGACGGAACAGGAATAACCATTCGTTTTGGCCTGAGGGCGTGGACTATGGCCATAAATATCTCCGACGCCCCGTTTCCGAAAAGCAGTTCGTCATCAGGCGCGTTAATGGCTTTTCCTACCGCCTTTTTCAGACCCGAGGACAGTATATCCGGATATTTTTCGCAGTCATCCACCGCCGTCCTCAGGCTTTCCTTTACGCTCCCCGGTACGCCCAAAGGGTTGACGTTCACCGAAAAATCAAGTCTTATCCTGTTTCTGTAAATATCGCCGCCGTGTATTATTTCCATGCTTATCCTCCAATCAGCCAAGTTGCCAGCATTACTAAAATACAAACTGTCTCCGCTGTCCATGCCGTAAAATACATAAGTCTGTTCGCTCTCCTAATGTCCTCGGGTTCGATTTTGCGCAGGGCTTCTCCGATAAACGGCTTTTTTACGGTCTTTCCGAAATAAACGGCGTCTCCAGCCAAACGCACGCCCAGCGCCCCGGCGCAGACCGCCTCGGTGTGGGCGGAATTTGGGCTTGAGTGTTTCAGCCTGTCACGCTTATAGATTCTGAGGGCGTTTTTAAAGTCGAATCCGCCTATAAAAGCCGAAAACAGCATAAAAACCGCGCTTATCCTCGCCGGAAGAAAATTCGCGGCGTCGTCCAGCTTTGCCGCGGCCCTGCCAAAATATAAATATTTGTCATTTTTATATCCGATCATAGAGTCCATCGTGTTGACGGCTTTATACATAAGTCCTAAAACAGGCCCTCCAACGGCGCAGTAAAGCATAGGAGCCACTACCCCGTCCGACGTGTTTTCAGCCACCGTCTCTACCGCGGCCTTTGTAACTCCTTCGGCGTCAAGATTATCCGTGTCCCTGCCGACTATCATCGAAACCTCTTTTCTCGCCCCGGAAAGATTGTCACGCTCAAGTCTGTCAAAGACCTTCATGCTTTCGCTTTTCAAACCTTTGGCGGCCAATATCTGATATGTCATAAACGCCTCGGCGCAGGCTCCAAAAATCGGATGAGCAAAATATGCCGCGATAAATACGACGGACGAAACAGCAGACACCGACAAAAGCACAGCGGCGGCAAGTAATTTCCCGTTTTTAAGCTCCCTGTCCGGATTTCTGTTTTCCATATCAAGCAGTCTTTTCTCAAGCTCCGATATGAGTCCTCCCATAAGGCGCACAGGATGCGGAAAGCCATGCGGATCGCCGAATATCATATCAAGGATGAACCCAAAGAAAAAAGCGGATATATGGTATATCATATTTTCAATCCTTCCCTTCCCGCCCTAACCGGCCTATGATCTCAAGCTCTAAACGTTTTTTGTCCGTATACAGCAGACATTCATAGCCTTCTCCGTTTTTCACCTGATAGTCAAAATAGTCTCCTCCGCAGAGGGAGCTTAATACGGACATTATCGTTCCTCCATGGACTATGGCCATTGTCCTTCCTTTGGCAAGGCAAGCCGCCCTGTAAAATCCATCAAGGCTCCTTTTTATAAATTCCTCACGGCTTTCTCCCGACGGAAAGGGCGTTCTTCCTCCGCTTTCAAGCCAGCATTTATATCTTAGGTCATTTTTAAGTTCGTCAAATGTTTTGCCCTCAAAGTCTCCGAAATCGATTTCTTTCCACTCGTCTATGATTATGGGGCTGCTTTCCGGGCAGATTATTTCCGCCGTTTGCAGGCATCGCTTCATCGGGCTTGAAAAAACCGTATCCGCTTTTGGATACAGGCGTCTTTTGCTCATAAGCTCAATAACTCCTCCGCCGCAGAGCGGCTCGTCGTTCCTGCCGGTATATCTGCGCTCGAAATTTGACTTTGTCTTTCCATGGCGCACGAAAACGATTTCTATTTTATTGTCCGTCCAATGCCGCAAGTCACTCGCACCACCCTGTTAGCCCTTTTGGCAAGCCATATAAGTATTCTTCCGTACCTTTCCCGGTACTCCCTTTCAAACCTGTCCTCCGGCACGATACCGTTTCCTATTTCATCGCCTATGATAACGCATCTGTCCGTTCCGGAAAGAAGGCCGTTGATTTTTTTCTCCGGATCGCCGTTTTCCTCAAGCTCTTTACGCACAAAATTATGAAGATTATTAATAATTATTGTTTTGCCGTTTTCAGCGGCCTCCGGTACCGTCCCGTCAAAAACGCGCGTTTCTTCGTCTTTTCTTTCCTCAAGAACAAGCTCCAGCTTTCCCTGAGCGCGTCCGCCTATAAAAAGTTCCATTTTCATTCTCCTACATTAAAATATTTACGGCCGCCAGCGAGACCATTACAACTCCCTCGCATATAAGAACAAAATATCCCGCCGTGTCTCCGGTTGTTCCTCCAAACTGCCTTCGGCACATCGCTTTATAATACAAAAATGAGACGACGGCCGCCGTCAAAGCGGCAAGACAGCCTGAAAGAGACATATACGCCATAAGCGCGGCGCAGGCAGCCCCCTGAACAAACAGCCACACTATTACCGTTTTCTTCTCCGCCGAATCGGAGAAAAAGCTGAGCATTCCCTCCGTCTTGGCCTTCGGGAGACACAATGCTGAAATTCCGGCCAACACCCTTGAAATAAAGAATCCGCAGCAGGCCGCTCCAAACAGCCCTTTATCCTCTATTTCCGAAAACGCCGCCGCGTATATGAGATAATAAACGGACAGCCTTATGACCGCAAACGCGCCTATATGCGGATCCTTAAGTATTTCCAGCTTCTTTTCCCTTGAGCCGTATGAGCAGAGCGAGTCTGAAACGTCCAGAAAGCCGTCGGCGTGGAATCCTCCCGTTATAATCAGCGGTATGGCCGTTCCTGTCAAAACAAAGCATATTTCTCCCATGCCGAGCTTTTCACACGCCATCCTCCATAAAAAAACGCAGACCCCTATTACCGCTCCTACCCAGGGAAAAAAACAGAGCATATATCTCAGGTCACTTTCCTCAGCCTTGATTTTTGGCACCGGTATTCTTGAATACACTCCAAAAGCCGATATAATGTCTTTCAGCATAACCTTTCCCCCTTCAAGGCAAGCGGTATGCCGGCCACTACCTCCGTCACGGAGTCCGAAAATTCCGCCAGTCCCTTGTTTATCATTCCAAGCGCCCTTATGTATTCCATGGTCGTTTTGTCATAGTCTATCCCGTCCTCAAATACATTGTTTGTAACTATGACAAGATTTTTAAACGCTACGGCGAGCTCCTTTATATCC
Source organism: Candidatus Metalachnospira gallinarum (assembly GCA_904378045.1). Lineage (GTDB taxonomy): Bacteria > Bacillota > Clostridia > Lachnospirales > Anaerotignaceae > Metalachnospira > Metalachnospira gallinarum. Next base: position 17,810 of record CAJFHC010000005.1, read on the forward strand.
GCCAAAACCTTTTCGGCCGTATATTCGCATGTTTTTATTCCATCCGCCGTGAACATCTCATTGGCAGTCAGATTGGACACGCATTCCAAAAGCGCTGTGTCCTCGGCATGCGCGGCCGTTCCAACCGCCGCCGAAACATTTCTTGGCGTCTCCAAAGTGCGGAAACCTCCGTCCGCCCTTGCCATTCTGTGTCGCTCCGCCTTTTTTTCGCTCTCCTCGTCAAATATCTCCATGGTGGCTATGTAATACTTTTCATATCCGTCCGAGATACGCGCGGCAAGTTTTTCCGCGAATTCGGACTTACCGCTTCCGCTTCCTCCTATTATAAGAGCTACCATATTATCACCTGCCGAATCTTTTATATTCTTCCATTCCAATTTCATCAAAAGTCAGCCCGTTATTATAAAGGCTTAAAGCCGTATCTATCAGCGGAAAAAGCATAAGCGCCCCTGTACCTTCGCCCAAAGCCATATCAGCGTCGATCACCGGCTCAAGCCCAAGGGCTTTGGCCAAAAGCCCGGCCGAGGCTTCCCTGCTTTTATGCGAGGCGATAAGATACTGCCTTACGCCGGGAACAAGCCTTTCGGCCATAAGAGCCGCGGCAAGGCTTATGGCTCCGTCAAGCACGACCGGAATGGAATTTACGGCGCATCCTATGCATGCTCCCGCCATTCCGGCAATATCAAGCCCTCCCACAGAGGAGAGAACCGTCAGAGCGTCGGCGTCATAAAGGCCGTATTTTTCAATGGCCGATGATATAATTTTCTTTTTCTTTCTGAGTCCTTCATCGCATAGACCCGCTCCGCGTCCCGCAGCGGCTTCGGCGTCTGTTTTAAGCAGAGCCGCCGTCACCGCCGAAGCTGTCGTTGTATTTCCAATTCCCATTTCTCCTATGGCAATCATCTTATAGCCTTTCATAACCAGCTTATCCGCCGTTTCCATTCCCACGGCTATGGCTTTCAGTGTTTCCGCCTCGCTCATCGCCTTTTTTAGGGCAAAATTTTCCGTTCCCCGGCGTATTTTTTTATCTATTACTCCAAAGAAGCGTCCGCCGTTTACGCCTATGTCCACTGGAAAAACATCGGCTCCGACAGCCTTCGCCAAAACGCAGGACGATGAAGCTCCTCTGCCAAGCATTTCCGCCACTGTTGACGTGACATTCTGTCCCGACTGGGTCACTCCCTCGGCTACAATCCCGTTGTCAGCGCAGAAAACTATAAGCGCCCGGCGTCCTATGCTGATTTTATCCGTTCCGAGTATCGCTCCTATTTGCGCCGTTATTTTTTCAAACCGCCCCATAGAGTCCAGCGGTTTGGCGATTCGGTCCCAGTTTTCAAGGATCTTTTTTCTTATGTCCACGTCAATGGATTTAACCGAAATTTTTTTAAGTTCTTCCGCATTTAATTCTCTATATACGGGCTTGCTCCAACATTCCATAAACAGCCTCCATATCAATGTGCTTTCTTAAAGTACCGGCTAAAATATCATACTGTTTCTCTTTGAAATCCGCATAGTCCTCCGCATCGATTTTCACATCGGCGCCTTTTTTCTCCGCGAGAGCCGATATAAGCGCTTTTGCGGTCTCTCCCCTGTCGAACAGCCCATGTATATAGGAGCCGTAGACCGTTTTCCCATCGGATAATACCGTTTTAGGCTCGGTCTCGCCTGAATATTCCGTTACTCCGTTATGTATTTCATATCCGCTGAAAGGGCATCCGGATATTTTTTTCAGCACGCCGCTCACATCTTCTATATTCCCCTCGGTAAGGCTTCTTCTTTTCTCCCTTTGAAGTACGGTTGAAACCGGCAAAAGCTCCATTCCTCTTATTTTCCCGCCCTCCTCAACGCAGTATGGGTCGGAAATTTCCTGACCAAGCATCTGGAAGCCTCCGCATATACCGAACACGGGTATTTTTCCCGCCAGCCTTTTAATGGCCGTCTCAAGGCCGTTCTGCCTCATCCATTTCAGATCCCCGATCGTGTTTTTGCTTCCCGGCAGAAATATTATATCCGGATCTTTAAGCTCGTCCGCCGATGAAACATATCTTAGCCCCACATCTTCAATTTGCTCAAATGTATTAAAGTCTGTAAAATTTGAAATTCTCGGAAACTTTATTACCGCCGCGTCAATAAGCCCCGGCGTCTTTCTTATGAACCGTTCTGTCAAACTGTCCTCATCGTCAAGGGCGACGTCCATATAAGGGACAACTCCGACCACGGGAACTCCCGTAAGCTCTTCTATTTTTCTTATGCCGGGCTCAAGTATGGACAGGTCGCCCCGGAATTTATTTATTATTATGCCCTTGACCAGTTTTCTTTCCTCATCGTCAAGGAGCGTCAGCGTGCCGTAAATCTGGGCGAATACTCCTCCGCGGTCAATATCGCCGACGAGCACCACCGCAGCCCCGGTCATTTTAGCCAGACCCATATTGACAATGTCGTTTTCCTTTAGATTTATTTCCGCCGGACTGCCCGCGCCCTCGATAACGATAATATCCGCAATGCTTTCAAGTCTTTTAAAAGCCTTTTTTATATCCGGGACAAGCTGTTTTTTATAGGAAAAATAATCGCCGGCATCCATATTGCCGATGGATTTTCCGTTGACTATTACCTGTGAGGCTCTGTCGCCCGTCGGTTTTAGCAATATCGGATTCATACAGGCGAGCGGCTTTATTCCTGCCGCCTCGGCCTGCATAGCCTGCGCCCGCCCTATTTCAAGCCCTTCAGGCGTTATATACGAGTTAAGCGCCATATTCTGTGATTTAAAAGGCGCCGGATTATGCCCGTCCTGTCTGAATATCCTGCAAAGTCCCGCCGTTACGAGGCTTTTTCCAACGCTCGACATAGTTCCCTGAACCATTATTACTCCTGACATCTTTCCGCCTCCCCGCCGGTTCCTGAAATTCTCCTCGCTGTGGATGAAATAAATTTTACTTTACGCCCGTACCATTCTTTTTTTCTCACGCTCAAAGCAGCTATATCTATCTCCTTGTCCAGAGCGCTGACCGGAAGAGTGTATGCATAGTCTCCGTTTTCATCGGCTGTAAACGGCGCTGTGATCGAAATATCCGATTTTCCGGCCTCCTCCGCCGTTCCCGCAAACAGCCTTTCGTATCCTTTTCCGCCAAGGGTCAGAACAGCGTTCATTTTCCCGCCGTTCACCTTCAGGACCGCTTTTTTTATCCTGAACATAGGCGAATCCGATTCGGCCGAAATCAAATACTTTCCGTCGGCCGGAGCCGTAGTTTTTACCGCGTTTTCCGTATTTACGGCCTTGAACGCTTCGTCATTTTCAACGGCGGCCGACAAATGATCTATATAAATATCTCTTACGGCGCCAATTTGCCCAAGCCCCTCAATGATACACACGGTTTTAAAGCCTTCCCGCTCAAACGCGGTCTTCCATGACTTTTCACCGCCGCCGGCCATATCGTTATTGGCATGGTCTCCGGCAACGACCATAAGCGGCTCAAGCACGGCTCTCTTATACGTTTTTTTCGCTTTTATCGTTCTTATTACGTCATTTACGGACGGTTCGGCCTCAACGGTTCCTATAAAATAATTTTCATAGCCGTCCGCCCACAGCCTGTCCTGCAAAACCGCGTACACCTTGTTCGCTTCCGTCTCGGTGCCGTGCCCCATAAAGCAGACAGCCGTTTCTCCGTCGTCATATTCAGCCGTTTTGCCGGTTATCGCCGATATGACCCTTTCCAAATCATCCTCATTTGAAAACAGCGGCTCGGAAAGTATTATTTTATCAAACTTATCCGCGAAATTTTTTATCACGTCCACAAGGCCGCCGTATTCTATCCCCTTCATAAGGTGGGTCGGCTGGACATAAACCCGCTTGACGCCGTCGTTTATCATCTTTTCAAGCGCCTCCGAGACGCCGTCTGTCTCAATGCCGTAACTTTCCTTCAATATCCCCCTCACTACGGAGCTTGTGAACGCCCGGCGCACCTCAATTCCCGGGAACGCCGCCGCTATATCCTTTTCAATGGCTCCGATGGTAAGCTCAAGACTGTCCGCAAAGCTGGTTCCGAAGCTCGCGGCAAGAATAGCCGTTTTTTTACTCATAGATTTTCTCCCTTGTCATTATTTTCTCAACGGAAAGATGACAAAATAAAAACCCCTTGCCATACGGGGCAAAGGGCGCGCGAAATCAGACGGACATATCCGTCTGTGTCAGCGTACAGCCAATTACTCGTGGCCTGAAACTGTCGTTTCCGTACATCCGTCAGGCAGGTCTCCCGGCTTAAAGATCAACGCTTGGGCCATCTTCCCGGTTTCCCAGTGATATATCGGCCTTCGCTCCCTTATTACGGTGACGAGTTCGCGCGGGATTCTCACCCGCTTCCCTTTTCACCGGAGCAGGACTCGCAGTCCCCTCCGGCACCTTGACGGTATATTCATTTTTTATAAATATAGCATATTTATGGTTTTTGCACAAGGTCACTTTGATAATCCAAACCAGACGATAAGCGCCGTTCCAACAGCCATAAAAGCTGCTCCGACCTGGCGGAAGGCCTTCTCGCCGTACTGCTTGAATTTATAAAATAAAGCGAAGGCCACGGCGAAAAAGCTGACCGAAAGACCTCCCTTCCACGCCGGATTTTTCTTTACGGCGCACATTATCGTAAAAATCTGAGTTATGGTAATTATCCATTCAAGGGCGTAGCTTTTTGACATCACGTCTATCTGTTCGTCTCTCTCATCCATACTGTATTTAATACTCATTCATATTCCTCCAATATGAAATTGTTACTGCTTTTTCTCATCCTGTTTACTTTCCGCCCGCAACTGCCTTTCCATTTCCTCCTGTTTGGCGAGAATGGCATTCACCTTGTCGTACAGATCCTCTATCATAATTTCGGTTTTCAGATTGACCTTATAATCGTTTTCGGCTCTGCGGCGATCCTTTTCTTCCTGCCGATTCTGACTCATCATAATAAGAGGCGCCTGAATTGCCGCCACGCATGACAGCACCAGATTCAGCAAAATAAAAGGATAGGGGTCAAACGCTTTGGCTGCCAGAATGACATTGACGACCATCCAAAGGACAAGCACGCCGGTAAAGGAGAAGATGAATGCCCAACTGCCGGCAAATTTTGCGATGGTATCGGCGGCGCGCTGTCCTAATGTGTACTTTTCCTTTCCGCTTTCCGGCTTGGCCGAAATTTTGCTGTCCGCCAGCAGATTCAGCACTTCCTCATCGGTCATATCATGGCGGATATCGTTTAATACTTCTTTTAACAGTTTTCTGTTTTCTTTCATAATCATTGTTCCTCTCTATCGGTTTTGTTTATAGTATTCAGAAAAAATCCGATCCTTTCTCCTTAAAGAGCGGCAGATAGTCGTGTACTTCAGATTCGCCCTTAACCGGTCTTTTTCTTGGTGGCTCTTTCATAAGCTTCCTCCTAAACATGTTTTTCATAATAAATATTTACAACTATCTCAATAATAAGGAACAGCCCAAGTAAAAATCCTGGAATAAGAAAAATCATTCCCCAAGCGATATTCGCCGTAAGTTTATATCCTATCAGACCGCATATCATAAACACAAATAAAAATCCATAGGCTATATCCAACATTCTCGACTTGCTTTTGTACCTTATCAGTATGTTCCTTTCGTCCTGTTTATTTATAATGTCCTCTTTCGTAGCTCTTTTTGAGAACGCTCTCACAAATGAGGTTATTCCCAGCAAAAGAAGGAATACGGATAAAATGGTATCTCTTACTCTTACTAAGCCGTTTGGGTCAGGAGAGTTAAAATCCAGAAATACGCTCCATACCGCCAATATTATCCAAAAAATGCCGGCAACAAATCCTTTTTTATTATAAATCTTCATACTTATTGTCCTCCAGTTCCATATTTTCCTCTAAACAGCACAGTTCCTCCACCGTAACGCCAAAAACCTTAGCCATCCTGTACGCCAGCATAAGAGATGGATTATACTGCTCTTTTTCAATGGAGATGATCGTCCTTGAGGAAACCTTAACCATATCGGCAAGCTGCTGCTGTGTCAGTTTAGCCTTTATTCTAAGCTCCTTTACCCTTGTTTTCATTATCCTCCTTCTTCCGATGTGAAGTTTACTTCTTATGAAGTTAGCTTCATATTATCATATATCTCCCCGCCCGTCAATCGTCTCCGGCCTTTTTTAATAATCATCCATCGAAAGGGAGCCGGTTTTCCGGAACAAAAAAGCCCGTGGAATTACCACAGGCAAATTTCAAATCATTGCTGTCCTACCGGCCGTCCCACCGGTATTTTTTCATATCCACCCTGTCATTATCCGTAAATCCCACGCCCTCGGCCGTAAGGAGAGCCTTCTGCTCCGTCCAGCCGGGAACAAGCCTTCCCGAATGATTTACGACCCTATGGCAGGGATATTTTCCGTAAAAGCCGGACATGGCGCATACCTTTCCAACCAGTCTGGCGTTCTTTTCCCTTCCTATGAGGGCGGCTATCTGTCCGTAGGTGGCGACCTTTCCCTCCGGTATCTCACCGATAACGGACAATATTTCATATATCAGGCCGTCGTCCAAAACCCGCTTCATCCCGCTCACTCCTCTCGCCGACTATATTAACATAAAAATAACGGGCAGCCAAGCCACCCGCTATTTAAAAATGTTATTATACGTTTTATTAACTGACTGCCACGGTTAAACTATCAGCATTTGACAACGGGGAATCTGTCAGGAAGAACGATTCCGGCGCGTTTTCTGATAGCCTCGGCGTGCTCCTTAGCGGCCTCAAGTATGGCTTTTTCGTCAAGTGTAAGAATTACTCTGTCCTTCATTATCCATTCGCCGTTGCACATAACGGACTCAATGTTTGACTCGTGCATAGCCGTAACGATGTTTGCCACGGGATCGTGGATAGGAAGCATCTGAGCGCTGTCAGGGTTTATTATTATGAGGTCTGCCTTCATTCCGGGCTTAAGGGCACCGATCTCGTCGTCCCAGAGAAGAGCCTTAGCGCCGTTTACAGTCGCCATTGTAATGATCTCCTCAGCCTTGACTACCGTAGGATCAAGTCTCCATCCTTTGTGGATAAGAGCCGTAACATACATTTCGTCGATCATTGTCATTCTGTTGTTAGCGGAAGCTCCGTCGGTTCCGATGGACACGCAGATGCCTTTTTTAAGCATTTTAGGTATCTTTGCGAAACCAAGAACCCTCATTGCGGAAGCCGGGTTATGGGAAACCTTTACGTCATACTGCTTGAACATATCGACTTCCTCATCGGTGAGCCAAACAGTATGAACGGCAAGAAGATTTTTGTCAAGGACGCCGAGATCCCTAAGATGGGTTACCGTAGGAACGCCCTTTGTCTCCTTCACATATTCTACCTCGGCCTTTGCCTCGGCAACGTGCATATGAACGCCGACGTTATATTTGTCCGCCAGCTCCTTAGTTCTCACCACAAGCTCGTCGGTGTCGTTGAAAAGCGTTCTTAATCCGAACCAAACTTTAACACGGCCGTCATATGTGTTGTTCCAGTCCTTGAGATCCTGTTCCTGAACGTCAAGCTCCTCCTGTGTCGTGCGTCTCCATATGGGAGGGAGGTTATCGCCGTAATCCATAGATGATTTGGCAAGTATTCCCCTTATTCCAGACTGAGCCACAGCCTTGCACATGCTGGGAACAAACTGTCCGCCGGGCTCGGCGATTGTCGTAACGCCGGAACGGATCTGCTCCACAAGGCAAAGAAGCGTTGAAACATAGGAATCCTCGGGAGTCATACTTGACTCGTAGGGGAATGTTCTCTCCGTAAGCCATGTAAGGAGGTCAACATCGTCTCCCATTCCTCTCTCGAGCTGCTGGGATGTATGAACATGGGTATTGATAAGGCCGGGCATAACGATCTTTCCCTTAGCGTCTATCACTTTTGTGTCGGGAAAAATTTCGTTTGGGTCTATTTTTCCCACAGCCTTTATTTTATCGTCAACTATAAGCACTCCGCCGTTTTCAAACACCTGTCTTTCGTCATTCATTGAAATGACATAGGCGTTTTTGATATATGTTCTTTTTTCTCTCATTTCTATATCCCCCCGGTTTTAGCATTCAACGGAAATAATAGGATCTATGACCTTGCCGTTTATAACATCCACAAGTCCCTTGTCGGTGATTCCGTAGAAAGGAATGAAGATAAGCGTTATGAACGCGAGCGTCATATAGGGAGAATCCATCTCGCATCCCTTAGCTCTGAGATCTTCCTGCATCTTTTTAAGTATGAGCGCGCTTTCCTCTCCGCTGAGGTCGGTAAGCAGTCCGCATATGGGAAGCGGAAGCTCATATTTTACTTTTCCGTCCTCGGCGATAATAAGTCCGCCGTTAAGCTCCTGTATTCTGTTTACGGCAACGGCCATATCGTTGGCGTCCGAACCGACTACGGTTATGTTGTGGTGGTCGTGTCCCATTGATGTGGCGATGGCGCCCTTTGAGATCTTGAAGCCCTTGATAAATGATTTTCCAATGCTTCCGCCTTTGCCGTAACGCTCAACCGTAGCTATTCTGAGCACGTCGTTAGCGACATCGGGCTGAATAACGCCGTCAACAACATCAAGGTCAGCCTCAAGAGCGTCCGTAAGAAGCGATGTAGGCTGTGCTCCGATGACTCTAACCTTTGCCTTTTTAGCGTTTTTATCCGTCGTAAGAACGAGGTCGTCTCCCGTTATTACCTTGCTGAGTTTAACCGTATTAAGCATTACCGACGTATACTCAGGTTTCTTGAACTCATAAACCGTCTCGCCGTTTTCAACGACTACCTCGCCGTTTGATATAACGCTGTCAACCGTGCAGTTCTCAAGATCTGAAAGGAATACGATGTCCGCGCATTTTCCGGGAGCTATGCTGCCGTATTTGCTGTCGATCTTAAGGCTCTCTGCGGGGTTAAGAGTAACCATCTGGATAGCGTTTACAGGGTCGACTCCGTCCTTGATAGCCCTTCTTACTTTATAGTCGAGGTGTCCCTTCTCGTAGATATGGAGCATATCGATGTCATCGCTGACAAGAGCGCAGTGTCTTGTATCAACGTGATTTTCAGTAATGATCTTAATAACGGCGTCAAGATCCTGAGCGGCGCTTCCCTCGCGGATGAGCACGCGAAGTCCGGCTCTGAGCTTTCCAAGAGCCTCCTCCTTATTTGTGCTCTCATGGTCTGAGCGGATTCCTGCCGACGCATAAGCGTTGAGCTGAGCTCCGTAAAGCTCGGGAGCATGTCCCTCGGCTGTTTTTCCGTATTTTTCGGCAAGCTCCAGCATCCAGGCCGAAAGCGGGCTCTTATTTATGATAGGAGGATAAAGAACTTCGGCAAGGCCAACGGCATGGGGTCCCTTGATGAGTTTTTCTATCATTTCAGGATAAAGAGCCGCTCCGATAGTCTGAAGCTCGCCCTCCTCGCTCATAAAGGCGGGAATGGGCTGAAGAAGTTTTACGGGAAGTCCCTCTGATTCCCTGAGCACGTTGTTTATTCCTTCTTCTCCGGCTACGATGGCGATTTCCATAAGGTCAGTGGCTACCGCCGTTGTTCCGTGCTTAACAAGCATACGGCTGAATTCCGTGAAAGAAAGCATACTGCTTTCAAAATGGATATGAGCGTCTATAAATCCGGGAGCCATTATTTTTCCCTGGGCGTCAATGACCTTTGTGTTTTCTCCAATGGTATTTTCGCTGAGAGAGCCAACGGCCGCAATCACCTTATCGGCGATGGCGATTTCCGTCTCATAGATTTCACCGGTGTGGACATTAAGAAGCCTTCCGTTTTTAATTACCATATCGGCAGGGGCATTTCCAAGAGCTACATCGATTACATGATTGTTCATTTCATTACCTCCTTAGTTTTAGAATCTCTTTATAATATTTTACCGGGGTATTCTCCGGTCGTTTTCTTATCGTGATAAACTATTTTGCCGCCAACGATAACGTACTCTATTCCGTCGCACATCTGCACGGGATCGGAATATGTGGGCGTATCGTTAAGTTTCTCATAGTCAAAGAGCACAAGGTCTGCGTCATAGCCGTCTTTAATAACTCCTTTGCCACTAAGACCGGCTCTCTCGGCCACAAATCCGGTGATTTTGTGTATTATTTCAGGAAGCGTGAAAAGCTGTTTTTCCTTATGATAATACCTTATTGCCTTGGGGAATGTGGCGAATGTCCTTGGATGGGTTTTTTCGTCAAGGGTCCTGCACGTTCCGTCGGTTCCTACACATACATTGGGATTGGTGATAATTTTTATCATATCTTCCTCGCCCATTGTGAAGTAAATGCCGTTAGCCTTTCCTCCGTTGGCGATGAGCAGGTCGAAATAAGCGTCAAACGGATCCTTGCCAACCTCTTTTGCGTATTCGCTTACGAATTTTCCGTCAGCCTCCTTTACTTCGGGGCATCCGGCAATAAAAATATGGTCGAATCCGCCGGCGTTAAGATAGAAGTTGTCATATCCGCAGTTAACGTCCTGCATCTCTTCTCTTATTTTAGCTCTTGTGGCAGGATCTTTCAACGCCTCAACCATTCCGTCCACGCCGTTTTTAACGAAATATTTGGGCGGTATACATATATTGAGGTCGGTCATATTGGCGTCATAGGGGTACTGATCCGCTGTGACCTTCATTCCGGAGGCGTTGGCCTCGTCAATAAGACGGATAGTTTCCTTAGCCGCCCCCCAATAGGGTCTGCCGGCGACCTTATGATGGGATATCCAGACAGGCACTCCCGCCCTTCTTCCTATCTCTATGGCTTCCTTTACGGCTTCCACAACATGAGCCGACTCGCTTCTCATATGTGTGGCGTAGAATCCGCCGTATTCCTTCACAACGGACGCCAGCTCGGCAAGCTCGTCTATATCGGCGTAGCAGCCGGGGGCGTAAATAAGTCCGGAGCTTAAGCCCGCGGCGCCGCATTCCATAGCTATCCTTACCTGTCTTTTCATCTCTGCCATTTCGGATTCCGTGGGCTTTCTGTCGGCGTATCCCATAACAGCCGCCCTAAGGGTGCTATGGCCGATGAGGATTTTCATATTTCCCATCAACGGTGTCCTTTTGGCGTAATCAAAAAATTCTTTGGCCGTCTTCCACTCTATCATCTCGTCCGGAAAAGTAAGCGTTCCGATGGCAAGCAGTCCCTTTTCAAGGTCGATATGCTCGGGAGTAACGGGGTACATGGAGCCTCCGCACTGTCCCGCTATTTCTGTCGTGATACCCTGATTTATCTTGGCCAGCATTCCGGGGTACTGTCCAAGCACCTGATCGCCGTGGGAATGGGCGTCAATGAATCCGGGAGTAAGATAAAGTCCATCGGCGTCGATGACCTGCTTAGCATCCTCGTCTCCGTTTACGAATTTCAGCTTTCCGTCAAGCACGCCGACAGCTCCCCTAAACTCATCTGCTCCGGTCCCGTCGATTATTTTCGCGTTTTTTATAATAAGCTCATACATTTTACAGCCTCCTCACCGCTCATTTGATATATGTATTTTTACTGTGCCTTTCCTCTGCTCGTTATGTCCCATTTAGCGACAACCTCTTCGCCGTCCACGACATATATCTCATTAAACATATTCACCGTTGTGCAGCAATGGCCGGGGATATAACGCAGTTTGTCATTTATTTTAAAATTATGTTCGCAGTAAGCCGCTCCATGTTCCTCGCTCATAGAGATTTCGCTTCCCTCCGGAATACCGAGGAACACAGGATCGCCCTGATCCATTCCCAGCGACTTAACTCCCGTATCCGTTACTACTCTGTCTTTTTTCGTGCTGATAACAGTAGTAAGGACAAAAAGCGAGTTTTTAAATCCAAGTTTGAGCTGGTCATAGGCGTTATCCATAAAAATATAGCTTCCGGCCTGGATGTCCGTATACACCGTATCCTTTGGCTTCTGTTCTATGGTGCCGGTGCTTCCGCCTCCGACTTCCTTTACCTCAAGACCGTTGTCCTCAAGAAATTTTTTAAGTTTCCTGACGTCCTTTTCGATACGCTCGGTCTCGGCGATACGTTTTTCCAGAGAACGCTCATGCGCCATATGTCCCGCATAGGCCTGTATTCCCTCAAATACAAGTCCCTCGGAGGCGTCGATAAGCTTGGCGAGCTCAAGAAATTCCTCATAGGTGTCCACACCGCATCTTTTCATTCCGACCTCATATTCCACAAGGCAGTGTATGGTGGAACCGGCGTTAACGGCTGCCTCGGACAGAGCCCTGACGTTGTCGGCGTTATCAACGCATATTATCAGATAGCATTTTTTCGCCAGCTCTCCTACCCTTTTTACCTTTGAGGGCTGCACGACCTGATTTCCGATGAGTATGTTGCTTATGCCCGCTTCCGCCAGATCCTCTGCCTCGCCAAGTTTCGCGCAGGTTATGCCGGAGGCGCCGTTTTTAATTTGGATCTTTGCTATTTCCGGGCATTTATTGGATTTATAGTGAGGTCTGAGTTTCATATTCGACCCCTTCAGAAGCTCGGCCATTCTGGCCATATTCGACTCAAATATGTTTTTGTCCAATATAAGAGCCGGTGTTTCCAGTTCGTTGATATTCATATATTCCACTCCCTGTATAATTAATGTTGTATATATTTTATCCGTATTTTATAATAGATACATTACAAAGTCACGGAGGTGTTTTCAATGTCAGTTAAAATCACGGCTCTGTCCGAAAATATTTCGGATAATCCTGAGCTTTTGCCCGATTTTGGGCTTTCCCTTTATATAGAAATAAACGATAAAACCATACTGCTTGATACCGGCAGTACGGGAAAATGTCTGAACAACGCGAAAAAACTCGGCTTCGACCTGTCAAAGCTGGACGCCGTCGTTCTTTCGCATGGTCATTTTGACCACACCGACGGTCTGGTAAATCTTATTGAAAACGGCATCAAAACCGTTCCGGTTTATTTCAACCGTTATATGTTCTGCGAGCGTTACTGGCGCAGAACCGATGACGGAGATTACTATTTCCCGACAATGTCAGGCCTATCTCCCTCGTATCTTCAAAGAAATAAAATCACGTTCAAAGGTCTGTGCGGAGATGTATACAAGCTCTTCGCCGATGAGGACGCATATATTCTTTCAAATATCGAAAGAGTATGCGATTTTGAAGAAATATGCCCCGATGATTACATAAAGTCCGGCGGCGGATTCATCGTTGACGACTACAAAGACGAATGCATACTTGTCATAGACCTCGGAAGCTCCCTTGCCGTTCTCACGGGCTGCGGCCATCACGGAGTAATAAATATATGCCGCTATGCCTCAAAGGTGTTCGGTAAGCCTGTAAGCGCCTTTATAGGCGGCACGCATCTCGCAGCCTTTGGCTCCGAGCGAATCAAAAAAACCGTTTCCGCGCTTAAAGATCTGGATCTTAAAATTCTTGCCGCAGGTCATTGTACCGGTCCGGAGGCTATGTTGGCATTTAAAGCCCTTCCGTTTTTTATTCCCCTTCACACAGGAACCAAAATAAATCTTTAAACCCTGATTTTGTAAATTCTAAAAGAAAGGCTGCCGCATAATCTGCGGCAGCCTTGTTGTCATTCTTCTAATGCTTATGCAACGATTTTCTGCCACTCTTCAATTAAAGTAGGCTTAATCTCATTGAGGAAATCGTAATCGAAGAAGTTACAGTTGTCAAACTCTTCCTGGCCATAAGCAAGGAATGCGTCCTTCTCCTCGGACATAACTGCTGTCTTATTTGTGGGAGCCTCGTTGTTGAGCTCGATGAATTTCTCCTGTGTTTCTTTATCAAGTAAGTATTTTACAAGAAGCTGTCCAAGTTCTTTGTTGGGAGCGTCTTTAACAACGTTGATATATACGTCGTCAACAAAGTTTCCTTCCTCAGCGTCTACCCAAACCATGTTAAGGCCTGAATCTCTAAGTACGGGAAGCATAAGGTCCATATAAACTGTGATAGCTACTTCTTTGTTTGAAAGAGCGGGAACGATATCTGATGTATACCACATACCGATATTGTCTTTCTTCTCTGCATATAAGTCAAGAGCTGCCTGGTAATCTGTAAGGTCTCCGCCAAGATCCTCAGCGATCTTCGCGAAAACGTAAGGGCCAGCTGTAGCAGTCATTGAAGGAAGAGCAACAAGTCCTGCGTATTTGTCATCAAAAAGATCCATGTAAGATGTAGGAGGCTCGAGGCCAAGCTCGTCAACAAGGTAATCCTCGTTATACATAATACCGAAACGTCCTACACATACCATAGGGCCATAACCTGTGTCGTTCTGAGCGAAATCATAAAGCTCATCAAGGTTTGTTACAACATTTGTGTCGATCTTCTCAAAAAGGCCAAGTGCCTCGCCCTGTTTAGCGTAAGCTCCTGAAAGATAAACAACATCGTCTTCAATGTTTCCAGACTCTATCTGTGACTGGATCTTAGCGATTCTGTCTGAGTTCTGGTTTACCTCGTCAAGAACGATAGTACATCCGTACTGTTCCTCGAAGTCTTTAACAAGCTCCTGAGTAGCGGCTCCTGTGGATCCTCCCCATGTACATAATGTAAGAGTAACTCCTGAGTAGTCTGCTTCTCCTGTTGTCTCTTCTGTCTGCTCTGTTCCCTCTGTTGTCGTCTCTTCTTCAGCAGATGAGCTGCATCCTGCGAACACAGCCGTTGTCATAGCCGCGATCATAAGGACTGACAAAAATTTTTTCATAAAACTTCTCCTTTCATTTCACCTATGCACTTTTGCATTACTTTTTATATATGATGACCTTGGATTCGGGAAGTGAGAAATAAATTTCCTCTCCGGCTCCAGGTCCACCATAGTCATAACTGCTGATATGTATTCCGTTATCAAATACATTGCCCACGTCTACCCTTGTCTGGTTTCCCTTATAGGTAGTAGTAACGACTCTGCCCTTTACGCATCCGGGTTCCATGCTCTCGTGCACAACGATGTTCTCGGGCCTGATTGTGAATACCGCCTCGTCGCCAACCGAAAGCTCGTCATTTTCCTCATCGGACGACGTCACGTTTATTCCGTCCGAGGTAGTAAGCGTTACTCTGTTTCCGTCAACGGCCGTTACCTTGCCGTCAATAAAGTTTGCAAATCCCATAAAGTCGGCTACAAAAGTATTGGCCGGATGATTGAATACATATTTGGGCGTGCCGGTCTGGAGAATATGTCCGGCGTTCATAATAATGATCCTGTCGGCCAGCGATACGGCCTCCTCGTGGTCATGGGTAACGATAATAGTCGTAATTCCCAGATGTCTCTGGATACGCTTTATCTCCACCTGCATCTCCACACGGAGCTTAGCGTCAAGGTTACTCAAAGGCTCGTCCAGAAGGAGGATATTGGGCTCCATAACAAGGGCTCTCGCGAGCGCGACCCTCTGCTGCTGTCCTCCAGAAAGCTCTCTGGGGTATCTTTCCGAAAGTCCTTTGAGCTTAACAAGCTCAAGTATATCTTCTACTTTTTTCTTTATTTCATCCTTTGGCATCTTTTTGAGCTTAAGGCTGAATGCTACGTTGTCGAAAACGCTCATATGGGGAAAGAGAGCGTAGTTCTGGAAAAATATTCCCACGTTTCTTTTGTAAGCGGGAATGGAGTTTATCACGTTTCCGTCAATTTCAATGGTACCCTCGTTAGGAGTTATGAATCCGGCTATCATTCTGAGGATAGTTGTCTTTCCGCAGCCGCTTCCTCCAAGAAGAGCGACCATTTCGCCCTTTTCAAGGTCAAAGTTTATGCCATGAACAGCAGTAAAATCTCCGTATTTTTTTGTAAGATTTTTTATCGTCAAATAACCCACTTGTCATTTCCTCCTTAATTTATCATAGAATCCAGTCCGACAAACTTATTGATAAGGAGCATTATTATAAGCGACGCTCCCATAAGTATGGTGGATATGGCCGCTACTGTCGGGTCAAACTGGAACTCCATATAGTTTATAATCTGGATAGGCAAAGTCATAAACTTGGCCGATGTAAGGAAGCTGCTTATTACCGCCTCGTCAAAGGAGTAAAGGAAAGCGAGCATACCTCCGGAGATGATGCCGGGCTTGATGAGCGGAAGCGTTATTTTGAAAAACACCTGCGCGGGATTTGCTCCCAGGCTTGCCGCCGCATCCTCAACGGACCAGTTGAAGTTTACAAGTATGCTTACCGTGTTTCGTATTATGTACGGCAAAATGATGACGATATGTCCGATAAGTATTTTGATAAAGGGAGTGAACATTCTTATCGACGCCGTTGTTCTCATAAGCACGAAGGCGAAAGAGATAGACGGGATGAACATAGGGCTTGTGAAGAAAGCTATGAGAAGTCCTCTTCCCTTGAAATCATATTTTGTTACGCAAAGCGAAGCGAATACTCCGATGAAAATATCAAAGGCAGTGGCGACCACAGCGACTTTTATACTGTTTACAAAGCCTGTGGGGAAGTCCGTATGACCCGTAAAAATGTTTTCATACCATCTTAAGGACACGCCTTCGGGCGGGAACGATATCGCTCCGCCGGAGTTGAATGAACCGACCGCGATGATTACCATTGGTGCAAGAATGAATATGAATGTGATTACGGTCGCTATCTTGCACAGCAGATTTACTTTATCCTCACGCATTTTTTCCACTTCCCAATCTTCTATTTACGCTGTTGCTGAAACTGTTGGATACTACCTGGAACACAAGGATCGCGAACACAAGTATGTAGCAGATGGCGTTGGCGAACTCAAGGTTGTAGGTCGTCTTTATCTGGTTGTAAATGAGCGTTGTCATCGTTAGATACTGCGCTCCTCCCAAGAGCTGGGGAGTAATGTATGAAGTCATTCCCATGGTGAATACGAGTATGCATCCGGATATAACGCCGGGGGCGCTTAAGGGAAGCGTCACCTTGAAGAATGTCTGAACGGGGTTCGCGCCAAGGCTTCTTGCGGCGTTCTCCACGTTTTTGTCAATGGACTGTATAACGCTTGTTATCGCGAGTATCATATAAGGAAGAAGGAGCTGGATCATACCTATCATAACCGAGGTCTCGGTATACATAAGATCAAGCGGTTCCTCGATGATACCAAGGTTCATAAAAAACTGGTTAAGGAGTCCCGAATTTCCGAGAATAACCATCCATCCGTAAGCCCTTATGACGGCGCTTACAAGGAAGGGGAAGATGGTGGCGACAATAAGCACGCCTTTGATCTTCGACTTTGTCCTGGCAATGAAATATGCCGTCGGATATCCGAGAAGAAGTGTTACGAGAGTGGTTTTTACAGAAAGAACTATCGTTCTGCCGAAAATCTCCATATAGAAGGGATCCGTAAAGAACTTGGTGTAATATGTAAGATTGTCAGTCATCAAAGCCTTTATAAACGTATACACCATCGGTATTATGAAGGCGATCAGCAATGTGGCTGCGCATGGCAGTGCCAAAAGAATGATATTTCGTTTTTCTTTCATACAATTCGCATCTCCTAATTCGCATCTCCTATTTAAAAATAGGACGGGATATGGGGCAAAATTATGTCAAGGCCCCATCACCTGTCCTAAACCTCGTTCATTATATCGAATTTAATTCGATTTGTCAATTATTTTGGAAGAAAAACCGACAAAAAGTATTAAATTTCGGTAAAACAAACAGCTTGTTTTTCTCGCCGTTTTCTTTACGGCTCAGCCTTGAAATTTACAGGCGTCGGGTACATTATGTTGTCGGTCACCGGACAGCGTTTCGACACGTTTTCCAGCCATATTTTTCTCTGCTCGTCCGTTATGTCAGCCTTAAGGTAAATATTCACGTTTATGCTTGAAAAGCCCGCCCTTTTTGACATATCCCCGGTAAAAAACGCGGTCGCGTCAACATCGCCGTCCACCTGTATGTCCAGCTTTTCTATGGTAAATCCCATTTCCTTTGCCGTCCATTGTCCGATGGCGTTTATACAGCCCGCCACCGACGCGAGAAGCATGGCCACCGGGCTTGGAGCCGTGTCCTCTCCTCCGAACGCGGGCGGCTCGTCTATGATGACCCTGTGTCCTCCGGCGTCTATATATGTGACGGTTGAGTTTTCGGCCTCCGCCTTAACGCTAATAACTGCCATAAGTCTGTCCTCCGTTTTATTTCATAAGCCTGTCCTCAAGAACGGCCGCGAGATATCCTGTTCCATAGTAAAGTCCGTCCTCATCCATAAGATATTTGGGATTGTGATGAGGCATATCCGTACCCTTATCATGGTTTCTTGTGCCTATCTCAACAAAACATCCGGGGCATCCTGTGGCTTCCGTAAAGGCGGAGAAATCCTCTCCGGGCATAACGGGCTGTATCTCCATTATGGAATCGTTTCCGAACCATTCCGCCACAACCTTTCTCGCGTTGTCCGTAAGTTTATCGTCGTTTACTACGGAGCTGTAGCCCCTTTCGTATACGACCTCGGCCGACGCTCCCATGCTTGAGGCTATTCCTCCGGCTATCTGTTCCATCATTTTGGGCATATCGTCTCTGAGTTCCTTTGAGAACGTCCTTACGGAGCCTTCTATCTCAACGGTCTCAGGTATGATGTTGTAGGCGTCTCCTCCATGTATCTTGCATACGGAAAGAACGGCCGTTTCATACGCGTTTATTCTTCTGGACTTTATGTTCTGAAGTCCCATAACTATCTGAGCGGCGCAGACAATGGGGTCAACACACTGCTCCGGCATGGACGAGTGTCCGCCCTTGCCCCTGACAATTATTTTAAACGCGTCTGTGGCGGATGTGAGCGGTCCGTTCACGAAGCCGAATTTTCCGGTGGGATAATTGCTTGAAAGATGAAGGCCGTATATCTCGTCAACGCCTTCCATAACTCCCGCCTTTACAAGCTCAATGGCTCCTCCGGGAGGGAGCTCCTCCGCATGCTGGAATATGCATATAAGATTTCCGTTCATTTTTTCCTTTCTTTCGGAGAACATTTTAGCTATGCCAAGGAGCATCGCCGCATGTCCGTCATGCCCGCAGGAATGCATAGCCTGCTTGTTCACGGAAACAAAGGGAATGTCATTTACCTCCGTCATGGGAAGCGCGTCGATGTCTGCTCTCACGGCTACGGTAGGTCCCTTGCCTTTGCCATATATTTTTCCGATAACGCCGGTCTTTGTCGGCCTCTCTATCTCTATCCCTCCAAAGGATCTCAGCTTCTCCTCTATGAAATCCGACGTCTTATATTCCTCAAAAGACAACTCGGCGTTCTGATGAAAATGCCTTCTCCACTCGACTATCTGGGAGCGCATCTGCTCTACTTCTTTTAATAACTCGTTCATTTCAAATCCTCCTTATGAATAAAAACTGAATAACAAAATTATCCTTAATATTTGACTAAGCCCGTTTTATCTGATATAATTACTCAATTCCAAATTTTAGGACGGTGTATTTATGGATCTTGAATTTATAGGCGCTTTGCTCAAACAGCACCGCATAGATAAAAATATGTCGATAAGGGATCTTTCCAACATATCTAACGTAGCCTCCAGCACCATAAGCCAGATAGAGACCGGGAAAAACGCTCCCAATCTTCTTACGCTCAAGGCTATATGCGACGCTCTTGACGTCCCTGTGTTTTCGCTTTTTATTGAGGAAGATCACTCAAAAATAAAATATATGAAAAGGGAAGATCACGAACCCTTTGTCCGCAATACAAGCAACGGCTCCTTTGTGAAGGAAGCTTTCCTTGTACAGGGCAAAAACGAGATGTACGCCGCCCTTGTTGAGACTCCTCCGCACAGCGACTCAGGCAGCTACAGCCATCACGGCGGAGAGGAGCTCGTGTTCATCCTTGAGGGACATCTAACTTTTTATCTTGAGGGACATAAGCCCTATGAGCTTGGCCCCTTTGATACTCTTTACTATCCGAATTACATAGGACACAGGTGGAGCAACGACTCCGACGAAATGGTCCGTATGCTTATGGTATCCACATCACCCTATAATTTTTGAAATCACGGCAGGAACATCAGCTTGTTCCTGTCTTTTTTATTTTCTTTTTTCGGCTTCGTATTCTGCGGCGGCGTCCACAAAAGCCCTGAATAGCTTTATTGAGCATTCGTCTTTCTTATATAAAAATTCCGGATGCCACTGGACCGCCATAAGAAACCTTCTTGATCTGTCCTCGGCCGCCTCTATAAGTCCATCGTCGGAAACGGCCATGGCGCTGAGCCCCGGGGCGAGATCCTTTATCGCCTGATGATGGTAACTGTTTACCGGAAGTTCTTCACGGCCGCATATTCCGTAAAGAGACGAGTTCTTTATGACCCTCACCTCATGCGCTTTCCTGTCATAGGGCGGTTTCATATGATGTTCCGTCATACTTGGCCTTTCCGACGGCAGATCCTGATAAAGGCTTCCGCCCATAAGGGCGTTTATCATCTGGAGCCCGCGGCATATTCCAAGCACGGGCTTGTCCTCTTTTCTCGCCATTTCAAAAAACAGCTTCTCCATTTTGTCCCTATCGCTGTTTGTCATGCCGCATTCCAAGAGCTTTTCCTCGCCGTAAATGCCCGGGTCTATATCGTGTCCGCCCGTAAAAACATAGCCGTCGCAAAGCTCATCCAGCTTCGCCGCGTCTCCTCCGCCGAACCTGAGCGGAAGCATTATCGGTATGCCTCCGGCCTCAGTTACCGCGTCCATATATCCGGGCAGCATCCATATACTTTCTTTTTCATCGTCATAAAGCGGCATAACGCCTATCACTGGAGCCATTCTTTTACCTCTTCTATTCTTTTTTTCGCGTCTTCCCTGCCCTGGTCATACATTTCCCATATACGGGCAAGGTTTTTTTCCATTCGCGAGATGTCGACCTTCCTTGACGGCCTTATGACAAGTATCTTGCCGCTGTCATCCATGTCGTTCACATATTTGAGATTTTCGATATAACGAAGATGCCTTGTGATAAGGGCGTCCACAAATCTCGGATAGTCCTTGTAGATTTTCTTTGACAGGAACGGATTGTTGGGTTTTGGCACATATCCTCTCGGCTTTGTTAGCACGACCACAAGCCTGTCATATCCCATATCCATAAACTTTTTGACCGGCACGCTGTCGCATATTCCTCCGTCCAGCAGCTTGAATCCTTCTGTCTCTACTATCTGGGAAACAAATGGCATGGACGACGAAGCTCTTATAACGTCTATCTGTTTTATAAGGTCCTCGCATTTTATGTATTCCGCCAGACCGGTCTCAACATTGCTGCAAACGGCATAGAAATCCGTGCCGGAGTTCATAAAAGCCTCGTTGTCGAACGGATCCAGCTTTTCGGGTATCTCGTGATAGCAGAATTCCGTCTCGACCATGTTTCCCGTTTTAAGCAGGGAATGGACACTCATAAATCTTTTGTCCTTTCGGTACTTAAGCGTGTATCTTATGCTTCTTCCCCTCTGGCCGGAGACAAAATTCACGCCATGTATCGTTCCGGCCGATACTCCGATAACTCCATCGACCTTAATGCCGTTGTCGTTAAATATATCGAGAACGCCGGCTGTGAACATACCTCTCATGGCTCCGCCCTCAAGAACAAGACCTGTTTTCATACATATCCCTCTTTTCACTCATGAAACGTTTTAATTTGATAATTCAAAGATAATATGTTATCGTAATAAATAAAAGAGTAGCATAAAAATCATACTTTTTCAATAGATGGGTTTAAAGGAGGAGCACATGAGTTCAAAAAAGAAATACCGGGAAAATTTTAAAAAGGCGGTAAAAATGGAAATTCGGGAGCATAAAAGCTCCTTTGCCGTTTATATGATAATCAGGTCAATAGTTTTTCTTGTAATGATAAGACAGGCCTTTAACGGCAATTATGAAAATGTTTTTATGTGTATTCTGACTCTGCTGCTGCTCACGGTGCCGAGCTTTATACAGGTCAGGTTCAGAATAGAGCTTCCTAAGACTTTGGAGATAATAATACTTCTGTTCATATTTTCAGCGGAAATACTCGGCGAGGTAAACGAGTTCTATCTTAAGATACCGTACTGGGACACAATCCTGCATACATTGAACGGTTTTCTGGCGGCGGCCATCGGCTTTTCGCTTGTCGATCTTTTAAACAGCGACGACAGGCTCGTGTTCAATCTTTCGCCGTTTTTTGTCGCTGTCGTAGCTTTCTGTTTCTCGATGACCATAGGCGTGCTTTGGGAGTTCTTTGAATTTTTCGCCGACTATTTTTTAAAGCTGGATATGCAGAAGGACACGGTCATACATTCCATAAACTCCGTTCTTCTCAATCCCGACGGTATAAACGTCCCCTATCACATTAAGGGCATAACTTCCACAGTCGTAAACGGAGTTGACCTCGGCATCAACGGATATCTTGACATCGGCCTGATCGACACGATCAAAGATCTTCTTGTCAACTTCATCGGCGCCGTCGTGTTTTCCGTTATCGGATATTTTTACACAAAGAAAAAAGGAAAAGGATATATCGCCCCCAACTTTATCCCCAGACCAAAGGACGATGGGGCTGATTTCCTGAAAATGCTTGAGGATGAAGAAAGCGGCCGCTGATTTTCAAATAAATTTTTAGGCTTTGGCATTGACATATAACAACGGGTAAATTATAATATAACAGTGTTATATAGCACTGTTATAAAAGGAGTGCTTATGATTACTAAGGATTATACAACGCTTGAGCGCATCCATCGGGCGGCGTTTGAGGAATTTCTTGAAAAAGGCTTCAAATCGGCATCTTTGAGGAACATTGTCAAAAAAGTAAATATGACCACCGGCGCCTTTTATGGATATTACAACAGCAAAGAGGAGCTTTTTGAGGCGCTTGTCGATGAGCATTACCAGTATCTTATAAACTGTTTTAAAAAAGCTCAGCGGGATTTTGCCGGCATCCCCTACGAGCTCCAGCCGAATAATCTCGGAAAGGTCTCCGGACAGTGCATGTTTGATATGCTCCATTATGCCTATGAGCATCTTGATGGCTGCAAACTGCTTCTATGCTGTTCTGAGGGAACAAAGTACGCCGGTCTCATCGATGAGATGGTAGAAATAGAAGTGGACAGCACGCATGCCTATCAGGATGTGCTGAGAAAGCTTGGCCGTCACTCTCCGGACATTGACCCGAGACTTGAGCATATTCTTATAACCGGTATGTTCCACACGTTTTTTGAGCTTATAATTCATGAGATGCCTTTGTCCGACGCGGAAAATTATCTGCGGGAAATGAGAGCTTTTTACACGGCCGGATGGATGGAAATTATGGGGCAGTAAAGCCCTGTAATTTTTTAAATGATTGTTAGCATATACTAACATTTATTCCTTAGATAAGCAAAAAAATATAAAAGGAGGAGTTAATCTTGAAAAAGCAGTCCAATCTGTCAAGGCTTCTCGGCTATGCCGGAAACCATAAATATCTTATCTACGCTTCTTGGATATTGTCGGCCATAAGCGCTTTGGTATCGCTTGTTCCATACTTGTATATATGGCTGGTTATGAGGGAAGTGCTTGAAACGGCTCCGCATTTTGAAAACGCCGTGGGGCTCACCCATAACGGATGGATGGCCGTTGGCTTCGCCGTTGCCGCCGTGCTTATCTATATCGCCGGACTTATGTGCTCCCATATGGGCGCCTTCAGGATAGCCACAAATATGCGTATAACCACTATGGAGCATATATTAAAGCTTCCCCTCGGAGTATCCGAGAGCTTCGGAAGCGGAAAACTCAGAAAAATCGTAAATGAGTCCAGCGCGGCCACTGAGACGTATCTCGCCCATCAGCTTCCGGACCGCTCCGGAGCCATAGCAACTCCCTGCGGCCTGCTTATTCTCCTTTTTGTTTTTGACTGGAGGCTTGGAGTGCTCAGCCTTCTGCCCGTTGTCCTCGGGTTCGCGATAATGATGAGTATGACCGGACCACGAATGCAGAAAAAAATGCTTGAGTATCAAAACGCCCTTGACGATATGTCCAATGAGGCCGTGGAGTATATCAGGGGAATACCAGTAGTAAAGACATTCGGACAAACCATATTTTCATTTAAAAAATTCAAGGGTTCCATTGAAAGATACAAAAAATGGGTAATTGCCTATACTAAAGAGCTCAGGACTCCAATGATGTTCTATACTACGGCCATCAACGGAGTGTTCGCATTTCTAATTGCCGGGGCGCTGTTTTTTACCAGCGACGGGGTAACATCGGAATTTATACTGAATCTTATTTTCTATATAATAATTACCCCGATCATATCCATAACGCTTACAAGGATAATGTTTCAGAGCGAAAACGCAATGATAGTTGACGACGCTCTCGGCAGGATAGACAGCATACTCAATCTCGCTCCCCTCAGCGAACCTTCAAAGCCGGAAATACCGGCAGACGCCTCCGTCGAGGTCAAAAACGTTTATTTCAGCTACGACGGAAAAAACGATGTTCTGAAAAATATTTCTTTTTATATACCGGCCGGTCAGAAGATCGCCCTGGTCGGCCCTTCGGGAGGGGGAAAGACCACCCTTGCCAATATAATAGCCCGATTCTTTGATCCTGACAGGGGATGCGTAAAAATCGGAGGAATAGACGTAAAAAATATAAAAAAAGAGGAGCTTATGGATACGGTATCCTTTGTTTTCCAAAACAGCAGACTTATAAAGGGAACTATTTTTGACAATGTGCGTCTTGGAAAGCCTGACGCCACCCGCGAGGAGGTAATGAACGCCATTGTGAACGCCCAGTGCAAAGACATTATAGATAAACTGCCAAACGGCATAGATACGGTCATCGGCAGCAAAGGAACCTATCTTTCGGGCGGAGAACAGCAGAGAATAGCCATAGCGCGTGTTATGCTCAAGGACTCTCCCATAATCATAATGGATGAGGCCACAGCCTTCGCCGACCCGGATAATGAGTACAGAATACAGAAAGCGTTAACGAATATGTCAAAGGGAAAGACCGTCATTATGATTGCCCACAGGCTGTCAACTGTTGTCAACGCTGACAGGATATACGTCATTAAAGACGGAGAGATATCAGAAAGCGGCACCAGTGAGGAACTTATGGCTCAAAACGGCCTTTTCAGCAAAATGTGGAACAACTATCAGGCCTCCGTACAGTGGAAGGTCTCAAAGGAGGCGTAAGTTATGATAAAATGGCTTCAGAAAAAATACGCACTTTCCGAACAGGGCGCTAAGGATCTTATAAAAGGCTGCTTTGCCTGCGTGCTTCAGAATATTTCTTTTATGCTGCCCGTTGGATTGCTCTACATGTTCGTAAGGGATATGCTAAGCGGCGCTCCCATCGGCGAAAACGCGGTATTTTATATGGCCGGATGCGTTTTATGTTTGTTATTTATATTTTTCTCGACCTTCGTACAGTATAACGCAACCTATTTCGCGACATACAAAGAGAGCGGCATAAGACGCATAAGTCTGGCCGAAAGGCTCCGCCAGATACCTCTTTCATTTTTTGGGAAAAAAGATCTGGCTGATCTCACAAGCACTATAATGGCGGACTGCACATTCCTTGAGCAGAGCTTTTCCCATTTTATTCCCGAGCTTGCTGGCTCGATAATATTTACGGTGATAGTATCCGTCAACCTGTTTATATTCGACTGGAGAATGGCCGTCGCCGCTCTTTGGGTGCTTCCCGTATCCTTTGCCATCGTAGGATTTTCCGCCAAAGTTCAGGAAAGCCTCAATCAGAAATCTATGGACGCGAAGATGGCCTGCGCCGATGGAATTCAGGAATGTATAGAAGCCGTTCAGGATTTGAAGGCGAATAACGCCGAAAAAAACTACATGAAAGGGCTGGAAGGAAAAATAAGGGCGGTCGAACACAGATCAATAATAAACGAGTTCGGACTCGCGGCCTTTGTTGTGACCGCTTCCCTGATACTTAAGCTTGGAATCGCGACCACGGCTCTCGCCGGTTCCATATTCCTTATGAACGGAACTTTGGACATACTCACGTTTTTTATGTATATACTTCTTGTTTCAAGGCTCTATGACCCACTCCAGGGCGCTCTGCAAAATCTTGCCGCCGTGATAAGCACAAGGACGAACATTGCCAGGATGAACGAGATACTTTATCATTCCATTCAGCAGGGAGAAAAACAGCTTGATAACAACGGCTGCGACATTGTGTTTGACCATGTCGGTTTCTCCTATAACACCGGCGAGACGGTTTTGAAAGATGTATCATTTACGGCGAAGCAGGGAGAGGTAACAGCTCTTGTGGGCCCGTCAGGCGGAGGAAAAACCACGGTTTCACGTCTTGCGGCAAGATTTTGGGACGCGGACAAGGGCAAAATAACCGTCGGAGGTATGGATATTTCAAAAATCGACCCGGAAACGCTGCTTTCCCTCTATTCCATAGTATTCCAGGATGTTACCCTGTTCAACAATACGATTATGGAAAATATCCGTATAGGAAATAAAAATGCCACCGACGAGGAAGTTCTCGCCGCCGCCCGCCTTGCTAACTGCGATGAGTTTGCCGAAAGGCTCCCTGACAAGTGGCAGAGCACCATAGGCGAAAACGGCTGCGAGCTTTCCGGAGGCGAACGGCAGAGAATATCTATAGCCAGGGCTTTCCTCAAAAACGCTCCAATTATACTTTTGGATGAAGCCACGGCTTCCCTTGACGTTGAAAACGAGACGCTTATACAAACAGCTCTCTCAAGGCTTATAAAGGATAAAACGGTGCTTGTAATCGCCCACAGGATGCGAACCGTCGCCGGGGCGGACAAAATAGTCGTCCTTGAAGGCGGAACGGTGGCCGAGGAAGGAAGTCCCGATGAGCTTATAAATAAAAACGGCATATTTGCCCGTATGGTACAGCTCCAGCGTGAAAGCAGCAGCTGGAAGATGTAGTATGAAAGCGAAAAAATCAAAAAATAGATCGCAGATATAAATCTAAAGCAAAAACGAGGCCTCGCTCTCTGTCTTTAAAACAGGCCGGCCTCGTTTTATTCTTTTTATTTTCCAAGATATTTCAGCAGCATGTCCATATATTTGTCATGACTTGCCTTTGTCGCGAAAACGCAGTTGCTTTCGCTCGGGACGTCTCTTCTGTCTATTATTGTTCTTCCGTCGGCTATTCCGGAGAGCGCCACGCGCACATGGCATCTTTCCGACTCCGTTATGACGCTTCTGTCAATGGCCGCGCAGACGGCGAGCGAATCATGCACGGGTGTCCTGTCCAGCTCTTTCCCGCAGAAAGCGCTGTCAAACTCCGTCCTCTGCTCTATTATCCTTGCCGTAAATTTTCCGGAGAATGTGCCAAGCTCCCTGAGCTTTTTCGCGTCCTCAAGCGTAAGAGAAGCGGAATGGGTGGCGTCAAGGCTCACGAATGTGACCGGCACTCCGGAATTAAGGGCGATCTGAGCCGCTTCCGGATCGTGCCATATATTCGCCTCGGCGCACTCGCTGACATTTCCGAGCCTGTCCGTTCCGCCCATAATTATAAGTTCCTCAATATTTTCGGCGATGGATGGCACGGCTGAAAGAGCAAGTCCCAGATTTGTCATAGGTCCTACGGTTATGACCGTTATCTTATCTTTTGTGTTTTTCAGGCAGTCTATATAAAACGATACGGCATCCTTTTCCTCCGCCCTTTTATCCGTCTCCGCCTCAAGCCCCTCAAGCCTTTTATAGTGTATGCGTATTTCCTTTCCGTCCTTTACGACGGGTTTAAGATCTTCCTTTACGGCCCTTTCGAGATATTTCGCTATAGCTGTCGGAGCGCCCTTATATACGGGCGTGTCCTTTTCAAGCGCAGACACAAGGCGAAGGGTATTTTCCGTAGTGTCCTCAACGTCAAGATTTCCCCATACACAGCATATACCAACTACATCAAGCTCCTCACATCCCAAAGCAGTCATTATTGCCACGGCGTCATCGGAGCCGGTATCAACGTCGAGTATTATTTTCTTTGGCATATTTATTCCCCCTTATTCAATGACTTTATCAAAACAGATAAGTCTTTCCATTATGACATTCTGGAAATTGAAATCCTCGCTGCCGACAAAGGTAAATCCCATTTTTGTATAAAGGGAAGCGGCGGGAGCGTTGCCTTCATAGGTATCAAGGCGCACGGCTCTGCAGCCCTGTTCTTTGGCCAGCTTTTCGGAAAATTCCACAAACTGTCTGCCAAAGCCCTTTCCGGCGCACTCCGGCGGTATGCAGAGAGTATGTATGACGAGCACCTCGTTTCCTTCGGCGTCGTTTGACCACCTGATTTTTGAGTATTCGGGCGGCTGGATATGGTTGAGATTTACGCAGGCCAAAACCTTTCCCTCTGCCTCTCCCACATAGAGCGTTCCAGCGTCAAGGGCGGCCAAAGCGTCATTTTTTGTGGGATAGAGTCCTTTTTTCCAGTTTGTATAGACCTTTCCCGTTCTTTCCTCGTTGTCAAGTATCCTGTCATATATCTCGGCCACCATATCAATATCTTTTGCTATGGCCTTTCTTATATTCAGCTCCACCGCTGTTCATCCTCCTTTGTTCGCTCATAATGTATTCATATTTTGATGTCATATCCTAATCCGTTTCAGAACAGGCTTAACTGCTTGGCTGTTCTTTTCAGCTCCGACGCTTTTTCATCTTTTATTATTTCCGCCGGCACGCCTTCCAGAAATCTGCTTCTTTTTTCTTCGGAGACGATTATAAGCTCGTCCTCGGCTCTTGTTGCCGCGACGTAAAAAAGCCTTCTCTCCTCATCAAGCCCACCTTCCCTTTCTGCAAGGGCAAGAGGCGACGTTCCCTCGGACGCTCCCGCAATAAAAACGACAGGAAATTCAAGTCCTTTTGACGCATGAAATGTCAGCAGGCTTACACAGTCCGGCTGCATCTCCCTGCCGCCGCTTCTTATGACGTCTCCCTCGGTTCCGGTAAGCACGGCGTTTATAAATTCAGAAATATTCTTATACATGACCGCCGTTGAGTAAAGCCTTGCCATCGGCTGGCTGTTTTCAAGCCTGTTTTCCGATATATATTCCGCCACGGCCGTGGAAGGTTTCCGGCTTTGCGGAAGCGTTTTCATATATTTTACGGCTTTAATTATGTCGCTGTCTCTCAGAAATTTGTCCCTGCCGTAGACCTTATATGGTATGCCTTCCTTTTTCAGGCATTCCTCTATGATCTCCGCCTGACGGTTTGTCCTGTACAGAACCGCCATATCGGAAAATCCTCTTATTCCAGTTTCTCTGCGTCCCTTCAATCCGCCGTTGGTATATGTCATATCTATTCCGCCGGCCATTCTGTTGATCTCCTTCGCGATAAAAACGCCTTCCGCGAAGGCCGTTTCAGCCCTTACTTCCCTTATTTTTTCCCCGTCTTTTCTGTCCGAGGCCGGTTTGATCCCGTTTCCGATGATATGGGAAGAAAATTCGACTATCTGCGGCGTAGAACGGTAGTTTTTATCAAGCCTTATGATCTTTACCGGAGCGAAGTCCTCGGCAAAACGCTCAAAACATCCGCTGTCCGCTCCTCTGAAACCGTATATGCTCTGGTCAGGGTCGCCTATAATAAATACGCTTTTCGCGTTTTCCGCCCATTTCTTTATAAGACCATACTGCAAAGCATTTATGTCCTGAAACTCATCGACAAGCAGATACGGTATTTTTATGTCCTTTTCCGCGGCCTTTATAAGTATGTCGTCAAAGTCAAGCAGGCCGTTTTTTTCAAGGGCGGAATTATACAAATCAAACATTTCGTTTGTAACCGAGTCCGTATTAAGGCCGTTTTTTATCATAGAGACGGCGTTTAAAAACGCAGCCGGCGAAATTGACGCTCCCAAAGAGTTTATTATATTCCCGGCAGTCTCAAGCGCCTCGGCCTCTCCTATTATGCCGGCGTTTCTCAGATGCTTGAGGCATACGGAGTGGAATGTTCCCACGTTTACTTTTCTGCCCGGTTTTCCTATTGCCGTCTCAAGCCTTTCCTTTATCTCCTTTGCCGCCCTGTTTGTAAACGTAACGGCCGTAATATCCGAAGGCTCAACTTCTTTTTCGTTTATGAGAGTCTCTATCCTTTTTATAAGCGTCCTCGTTTTTCCGCTTCCCGGCCCGGCGATTACGGCTATAGCTCTTTCATCGGAGCCGGCGGCCTCTTTCTGTGGCTCGCTTAGTTCCATGATCTTTTTGTTTTCCGCTTTGTCCACCGAGAGCTTCTCTTCGGTCTTTTCGTCTTTTTTAGGTCTTTTCTTTTTTTCCGTGACGCCGCCCAGTCCGTCTATTGTTAACTGACCTTCTATTCTGTCCCTCTCCTCGGCGCTCAGTACGGTGATCTTTCCGTATTCCCCGTCAAAGCCGGCAGCCGCCTCTACCTTTCCCTCTCTTAGATTTTTTATGCCGGCAGCTATAAGCTCGCCTGCCCTTTTCTCTATCTCATCGATAGGAGCCTCCCTTATTATATAAAGCTCTGAGCCAAGCTCGGAAAGGAGCTCCTCATATTTTCTTTTTACTTTCACGCTTCCGGACGACATCCCAACCGACGAGGCTATGACCTCCGTCAGCGGAACTATCCTTTCAAACGGTCTGTCTCCCTCAAGCTTAGGCTCCTTCCTGTCGGCCAGTTCCTCAACCCGGTGGAGAACCCCAACGGTAATCCTTCCTCCGCATACGGGGCAAACGCCGCCAAGTTTTACCGTTTCCGACGGAGCAAGGCATATTCCGCACTTTCTGTGGCCGTCAAAGTGGTACTTGCCTTCCTCGGGATAAAACTCAAGCGTTCCGTAAAATTTGTCCCTGTCTCCGTTAATGGCTTCGTAAACGTCATCGTAATTCAGGCCGCAGTTAAATACGTTCGCCTCCCTTGCCAGATTGGCCGGGGAATGGGCGTCGGAATTTGAGACAAGAAGATATTTGTCGAGAGCCGATACCATTCTGTTCATCGGCGGGTCCGAGGAAAGCCCCGTCTCAAGCGCATGGATGTGCGGCGTAAGATCCTCAAAACATTCCTCTATGGAGTCAAATCCGGAATATTTGCCAAAAAGCGAAAAATGCGGAGTCCATATATGGGCGGGAATAAATATCATCCTGTCATCGGCCTCAAGAGCCATCTCCAGAAGATCTCTGCTGTCTATACCGACTATGGGCCTGCCGTCGGAGCGTATGTTGGCGCCAAGGCTCTCCAGCTTCGCCGCGAACGCGTCTGCCGTGTCAAAGCCGGAAAAAATTATGACGTTATGTATTTTTCTTACTTTGCCATTCTTTTTATAAATTGAGCTTATTTCGCCCGTAAGTATGAATTTTGTTTCATGCTCCGCTATGGGGCTTTCCAGCTTATATTCTTTCTTTAGTTTATAAAGTCCTCCCTCGGTGGGCTCAAGCTTCTCTTTAAGCTCGCCGCGCCATAGCGGATGGGTAATGTCTCCCGTGCCAAGCAGGTCTATTCCCTTTTTTCCGGCCCAAAGATCAAGATATTCAGGCACGCACTCTCCGCTTGTCGCTCTGGCGAACTTTGAATGTATATGAAGATCGGCAATAAACATTTTCCGCACCTCTTTTTTACGCAATATCAGATAACCGCCAGAAGTATGAAATTCATGGCGAAAAGCGCCGTTACCGTCCAGAGTATGGGATGGACGGTCTTTGCCTCTTTTTTGCATATCTTGACTATGCAGTAGGCAAAAAATCCGAAGGCGATTCCGTATGAAATGCTGTAGCAGAGCGCCATAAACATTCCGGCGAAAAATGCCGGCGCCGCCTCCTCAAAGTCCTCCCAGTTTATATCCTTAAAAGACGACATCATCATAATACCAACCGCGACAAGGGCCGGAGACGTGGCCGCATAGGGAATCGCACTGACAAATGACGCCAAAAACGCGCTGACCGCAAAGCAGACCGCGACAACGACGCTCGTAAGTCCCGTTCTTCCTCCCACTCCGATTCCGGCGGCGCTTTCCACGAACGTGGTAGTATTGGTCGTACCTATTACTGCTCCGATGGACGTGGCGATGGCGTCGGCAAAAAGCGCCTTGTCCATCTTTGATTTATATCCGGAGCCTGATTCCATCGCCTTCTCGTCTTCCTCGCTGAATATGCCTGTGCGGCGTCCCGTTCCGATAAATGTTCCAAGGGTGTCAAAGGTGTCTGAGACGCTGAATGAAAATATAGTTATAAGCACCAAAGGAAGTTTGGACATATCATTGAATAGCGAGGGAAGGCCTTCGGAGGTAAAAATGACTCCGAATGTGGTTGGCAGAGCGGCGCAGGCCTCGGCAAAGCTGATGGATTCCGCCATTTTTGTTACTCCCATGGGTATTCCAAGAATAGCCGTGGCTACTATTCCGATGAGTACCGCTCCCCTGACATTGAGTATGAGAAGCACAAGGATAAGCACCAGACCTATGAGGAAAAGCCACAGCACCGGATTGTTGAACGTGGCGATGGACGGTATGCCGGCGTCGAAGCCGATGATGTTTACATTGAGAAGTCCGTTATATGCAACGAACACTCCGATTCCTCCGCCTATGGCGTTCTGAAGGCTGATCGGTATGGACTTTATAATGATCTTGCGCACCTTTGTAACGGTAATGAGTATATTCACAAGCCCGCATATAAACACCATGGACAGCGCCTGCTGCCATGTAAATCCAAGGGCGAAGCATACGGTGTAAACGAAAAATGAGTTAAGCCCCATTCCGGGAGCCTGAGCGTAGGGCACATTTGCGAAAAGCCCCATAACAAGGGTACCAATGATGGCGGCTATGATGGTCGCAAGGAACACGGCTCCCCACTCCATTCCCGACTGGCTGAGCAGGCTTGGATTGATGACTATGATATAAGCCATGGTAAAAAACGTCGTTATTCCGGCGACAATCTCGGTTGATACCGTTGTTCCGTTTTCTTTTAATTTAAAAAACCTTTCCATATAGCACCGTTCCTTTCCTTAAAGGCATTGTTTACAGATATAATACCATAAATTTGGCTGATTTGCGAAATATTTTGTTTCCCTCCATCTTTAAATGTTACAGGTCATAATATTTATCATCGTGTCGAAAAAGTCCTTCGGGACTTTTTCGAGTTTAAATTAAGGCAATAAATCCCTATTTCTGCTGAAAGCCCTGAACTTTGTCAGGGCGCAGAAATACGGGATTTTCCTCGGCGGAAATGAATTCCGCCTGCGGAATAAACTCAGGAGGGTCTTGCCCTCCCGATTAGTTTTTTTGACAGTCTGAATATTTATAATTGAATTGTAATAAAATCTTAAAACAACAATGTTCAAATTATGGTAAAATTCTTAAAAAGGAGATGATAGCTTGAAAAATATGATAAATATAAAAAAATTAACCTCAATTATAATAGCCGCGTCCCTGATTTGCGCCTGCCCGGCCTACGCCGCTTCTGACAGTCAGATACAGGCCGCGGTGTCACTCTACTCCATGGGGCTTTTCTCAGGCACAGGCACTAATTCCGACGGAACGCCGGTATTTGATCTTGACGCCCCGCTTACAAGGGCTCAGGGCACAGTTATTTTGGTAAATCTTCTTGGCTGCGCGTCAAAGGCCGAAAACGGCAGCTGGAGCATACCCTTTGACGATGTTCCAGAATGGGCTCAAAAATATGTCGGATACGCCTATAATTCAGGATATGTCAGCGGAAGGAGCGCCGACAGCTTTGACCCGGACAGCTATATAGACGCCAACCAGTTCTGCGCCTTTATACTCAGGGCTCTGGGATTCAGCGAGGCAAACGGTGACTTTAAATATGAAAACGCGCTTGATACGGCTGTCAATCTCGGCATAGCTGAGGAAAGCTATGAAGGCTTTACAAGGGGCGACGCCGTGCTTATCGCCTTCAACGCCCTTGCCGCCAACATAAACCATTCTTCCCTGACGCTTTATGACACGCTTTTAAACTCAGGCGCCATTTCCGACGCCGAAAATACGGTAAGAGTGGAAACTCTTAAGGAAAACTCCGAGGAAAGCGATGAGCTGACCGCCGAGGAGATATACGAAAAATGCTCGCCGGCGGTATTCTATATCGAGGTCTACGACGCTAACGGCAGAGCTTTGCAGCTCGGAAGCGGATTTTTCATTTCATCCGACGGTACTGCCGTTACAAACTACCATGTCATCGACGGAGGCAGCTCCGCTAAAATAACTCTCTCCGATACCGGCGAAGTATACGACGTTCAGGGAGTATACGACTATGACAAGGAAAGGGATATCGCTCTTATAAAAATAAACGGCAGCGGTTTTTCCTATCTTGAGACAGCCGACTCCGACAATATAAAAGGCGGAGCAACGGTCTACGCCATAGGAAGTCCTCTCGGGCTCTCAAATTCCATATCCCAGGGACTTATATCCAACACTGACCGTGAGATCGGCGGAATGAAATATATACAGACGTCCGCGGCCATCTCCAACGGCAGCAGCGGCGGAGCTCTCATAAATACCAAAGGCCAGGTCATAGGCATAACGAGCGGCGAGGCGGCTCAGACAACGTCCAGCGGCACTCTTACCGGACAGAATCTTAATCTCGCCATTCCCATAAACGCGATAAAGGCTTTGTCAACGGATTCTCTCTCGTCTCTTTCCGAAATATACAAGGCTGAAGCCGCCGCTTCCACGGCTATAAACGTCTCCGCTGACGATATTACCCTCAGCAGAGGAGAAACGGCCGTTGTTTATGTTACATGCGAGTCATCCGTAACGGCAGGCCTTAAAGGAAGCATTACAAGCTCCGAAATCATATCGGCCCACTTTATGCGGACGATGAACGGAGCGACCCTTGTAATTACCGGACTTAGCTCCGGAACGGCGGATGTGAATCTTAAAATGGTCTCCCTTGACGGAACGGTGCTGAACGAAAAGACCATAAACGTCACCGTCAGATAATCCAATAAAATAAAAGGGCATCCCTGTTTTTTTGATTCAGGAGATGTCCTTTATTATTTTGATATTCTATGTAATTTACGCGAATACGATTATGCGTCCGTTATTCGGTCACTTCGCAAGCTCCTTGCTCAGATTGACGATGAAGTCCTGAACATTGGTAACTATTCCCCTCGCGCTGAGGCTGCCCCTGTCGCTGAGCTTGTTCACGGCAAACTCGGCTATATCCACGCAATAGAAATATACCTGTCTTACCGTTCCGTCAGCCATTACTCTATATGAGGGCGTCATATTTCCGGTCGCTATGGTGTGGAGCGTCGTTGCCATGCATATTACCGTAGTGGCGTTTCTTATCTGGTCTCTCATGGCGTCCTGAGCCTCGTATACGTTGGCATGGACGCAGGGAAGAGGGCCGTCGTCCCTGATGGAGCCGGCAAGAACATAGGGAACATTATATTTTTCACAGTTATAAATAATACCGTTGTCAATGTTTTCTCCCTTGATGAAGTTGCTTACAGAGCCATAGTATCTTACCCTGTTTATCGTGTCAAGGTGATTGTAATGTCCAAGGGGCTGGCTCTCCTGGGTATATATATTCTGTCCAAGAGCCGTATTAAGGTAAGCCGCCTCAAGGTCATGGGTGGCAAGGGCGTTTCCAGCCATAACGGCATGAACGTATCCGCTCTGTATGAGTTTTGAGAAAGCGTCCCTCGCGTCAAAGTCGAAGGTGAACGCCGGACCCATTACCCATACGATCTTTCCGTGATCCCTGTCGTGTCTGAGAAGCTCATAAAGCTCGTCATAGTCTTTTGAGAAAGCCGTTTCTCTGGAACGTCCCTGTCTGAAAGCGAAAATATCGTTTTCATTTTTGCTTTCTCCGAATCCGTTGGGATGGACATATATTCCCTCTTCGCCCTTCTCCGTTCTGCCGATAACGATAAGGTCGCCCTTTTTGATATTTCTGAACTCCTTTACGGCTATTATCCCGTTTTCATAAACGGCAACGCAGTCCATCCTGCTCTCCTCCGCGAGGAGCCATTTGCCGTTGACTTTGAAATACTCAGGAAAAATGCTCATGGCATGGTAGCGCTCGGGAACCGTGCCGTCCTTTTCGGCGGGCATAAGCACCGCGTCGGGAGCGTTTTTGAATCTTTCCTCGTTGAAATCAGGCGGGATATACTCTCTTAATTTAAAACCCATAATATTACCTCCGGTCGTTACATTAAAAAATGTTCCGCCCACGCCTCCGTATGGAAGCATGGGCTGAACAGGCGTCTTTGATGACTTTTAGCTTATTAAAATTATACCATTAAACTACGTCTCTATCAAGTATGGTTATTTATGAGCATGTCCGGTATAAATAGTCATAATAAGACATATACAAAGCGCCGCCGACCAAAACTTATGCTGTTTCATAATATCCCTCCATTCGATATATTTTTATATTAGTTGTTCCTAACAAAAAAGTCAATAAAAAATTTTGTTAATATTTAGTAAACATTTATGTTAAAAAAACTTTACTATTTTTCATCACTGTGCTATATTGAATCAATGGACAGTATTCCAACGGAAACTATACCATGCTTATTTTAAGAGCGTATATCCAAGCACAGCGCAGCCATATCATAGGCGGACTGTATCCCTTTTTGGGAGCGGGACTTATCCTTCAGGCGGTAATATGGCACAGGTGTGTCTTTCTGGAATTCTATCCATCCGCGGTTTTTACATTTTTTGTAAAACACAACGGATGTTTTTTTATGCATCCGGTACCATGATTTTATTCAATTAAGGAGGAAAAACATGAAACCACTCACGAGAGAAGAAAAAAACCGGCAGATTAAAAAAGAAGCCACCGCCACTTTCATTCTTTTCATCATCTGCTTTGTATGGCACGTCGGATTTGGCTACGGCCTTTCCGGAAAGGATCTTTATCTTTTCGGAATGCCCCTTTGGTGGGTATTGAGCACTCCCGGCGTTTTTGTAGTTGCCGTAGCGGGAGTTGCCATCCTGCTCAAAAAAGTATTTGTCAACTTTGATCTTAACACAGAGGAAGGGGATGATGTAAATGACAAGTAAGCAGATAATCGTCCTCGCCGTGCTCATCATCTACATGATCGTAAATATGGTTGTTGGACTTAAGGTGAGCCATATCGAAAAAGGTCAGAAAACCGGCAGCTTCCTTCAGAATTATTTTATCGGCGGACGTTCCATGGGCGGACTTGTCCTCGCCATGACCCTTGTCGCTACATATACCAGCGCGAGCTCTTTCCTTGGAGGCCCCGGACTTGCGGCCGACTGGGGACTTACGCAGTCATGGGTTGCGGCCATACAGATAGGAACGGCCTTCCTTACGCTTGGCGTTTTAGGCAAAAAAATGGCTATTATCTCAAGAAGAATAAACGCCGTAAGCATTACGGACTATTTCAAGGCAAGATATAATTCCCCCGCTGTCGTTATACTTTGCGGACTCTGCCTTGTCGTATTTTTCATAACACAGATGGTTGCTCAGTTCATCGGCGGAGCGACGCTTGTGGAAACGGTTACAGGCCTTCCCTACTGGGCCGGTCTGGCGCTTTTTGGAGTTATCGTTATTTTATATACATCAATCGGAGGCTTTAAAGCCGTAGTTATGACCGATACCCTTCAGGGAATAATCATGACCATCGGAACATTCCTCCTGCTGTTCTTTGTAATAAAGGCCGGCGGCGGAATGGGCGAGATCACATCTCAGCTCAACGCAACAAATCCCGGATGGGATCTCCTTGGAAAGGGTCCCTTCAGCGAAGGTCTTTCAACTCTCTCCCCCGGATATATGATATCCTTCTGGGTGCTTGTCGGTGTCGGAGTCCTCGGCCTTCCTCAGACGGCGGTCAGAGGTATGGGCTTTAAGGACACTCAGTCCATGCATAGGGCTATGATGTACGGAACAGTCGTTGTCGGAATACTTATGATAGGTATGCACTTTGCCGGAGCGCTCACCCTTCCCCTTCTTCCCGAGGAAGGCATATCCAGCACCGACGCAGTCATTCCCTATGTTGTTATGGAATATATGCCGTCCGTTGCGGCCGGTTTCTTCCTTGCCGCTCCTTTGGCTGCCGTAATGTCAACGGTATCGTCGCTGCTTATTCTCGCCTCGGCTACGATCATAAAGGATCTCTACCTTACATACATCGTTAAAGCCGATGAGAATGATGAAAAAGTTAATAAAAAGGTTCCCGTATACAGCACGCTGATCACCATAGTCATCGGTGTGATCGTATTCATATTCGCCCTTTCTCCCCCCGACATCATTGTTTGGATCAACCTTTTCGCCATGGGCGGACTTGAAGCTACATTCTTCTGGCCCCTCATCGGAGGTCTTTACTGGAAGAAAGGAAACAGTACCTGCTGTATATGGTCAATAATAGTTGGCGTTGCTACGTTCATATTCTTTAATCAGGTCAAGATAGCTCCCTATCACATCCATGAGATC
This sequence comes from Candidatus Metalachnospira gallinarum, assembly GCA_904378045.1. Classification (GTDB taxonomy): domain Bacteria; phylum Bacillota; class Clostridia; order Lachnospirales; family Anaerotignaceae; genus Metalachnospira; species Metalachnospira gallinarum. The sequence goes on from CAJFHC010000005.1 coordinate 56,018, forward strand.
GTATTTGCCCTCATCGCCGGAGGAATAGCGTATTTTGTAGCCGGTCTTGTGTCAAAGAAAGAGCCTGACAAGGAAATGATCAAAAAATGTTTCTAACGAGGTGATCATTATGCCGCTTGATCCGCAGGTATTAGAAATATATAAAAGCAAACCGGCTCCTCCGGAAAAATATGTTCTTGAAGAAATGCGAGCGGGCGCCGACGCCACCTTCAATGACAAAACTGAGGTCATAGGAATATACGGATACGAGGATAGGACTATTCTCGGATACCTGCCCATAAGGATATTTTACCCCGGAGACAAAGGCCCCTACCCCGTTTTGATCTATTTTCACGGCGGCGGCTTTGTAATGCACAACATCGCAAGCCATGATTCGCTGTGCAGAAAGCTGTCAACGGAGCTGAACAGGATAGTTGTTTCTGTCGGCTACAGGCTTGCCCCGGAATTTCCGTACCCGGCCTGTATGGAGGACGGAAGGGCCGCCTTCAAATGGGTGTATGAAAACGCTCCGTCCTTCGGCGGCATACCGGAAAAGATCGTACTTTCGGGCGACAGCGCAGGCGCTACCATAAGCGCCTCCGTCTGCCTGTGGAACATAAAACACGGTCTTCCCCTTCCGGAGGGTCTTGTGCTTTTCTATGGAATGTACGGAGCCGTAAGCGAAGATGAGAGCGAATCGTTCAGGATGTTCGGAAACGGCGAATATGTCCTTCCAAGAAAGATGTCGGACTGGTGTATGGGGCTTTATATTCCCAAAGACGCGGATCTCTCCGACCCCTATCTTTATCCCGGCAAGGCATTGAGCCTGTCCGGCTTTCCAAAAACGGTTGTCGTTTCAGCGGAATACGATCCTCTGAGAGACGACGGGGAAAAATTTTATTCCCGCCTCAAGGAAGACGGCTGCGACGCCAAACTTATAAGGGTTGAGGGCGTTATGCACGGTTTTATGCTCTATTGGAACAGAATAGATAAGGCAAAAGAGCTTGTCTCTGAAATAAACGAGATACTCAAAGGCTGAATTAAAGGCTGTACCGGTCAGTTCCGGCACAGCCTTTATTAATTATTGATAGTTTATAGTTTTTATATCATCTGTCCCACTCATCGCAAAGATCGTTGATCTTATTGAGCAGCTTCTCAAGGTCGGCATTGGCTCCGCCCCTGTTGTGCATAATGACCGTCTTAAGCCTTGCTGCGGCCTTTTCAAGATCTTTGTAAAGCGCCTCTCCTCTGGCGGCTCCCTTGGACTTATATCCCTCAAACTCAACATGCTCGACGAGCTTTCTTACGCCTTCGCTTATGATGGAATTTGTCGCAAGGTCAAATTCCGCTCCGCTGTAAGGGGCGAAAGTCTCATATCCAAACTCGTCCCTGAGATATCCGGCATACTCGTCGGTTACGGTGTCCTCGCCATGGACTATAAATACTCTCTTGGGCTTTTCCTTAAATCCCCTCAGCCAATCCGTAAGGCCGTTTTTATCGGCATGTCCGCTGACTCCCTCAAGCTGGAGTATTCTTGCCCTTACTCCTATTTTCTCTCCGAAGAGCTTGACCGAATCCACGCCATCGATGAGTTGGCGCCCAAGAGTTCCTTCGGCCTGATATCCAACGAAAAGTATTGTAGATTCCGGTCTCCATAGATTATGCTTTAAGTGGTGCCTTATTCTTCCCGCTTCGCACATTCCCGAAGCTGAAATTATCACCTTGGGCTCCCTGTTGAAGTTTATCGCTCTGGAATCGTCGCTTGTTACCGAAGTTTCAAGCCCTTCAAATGAGATCGGGTTTATACCTCTTCTGATAAGGTCAAGCGCTTCCTCGTCATAAAACGCGAGCGTATTTTTGTTGAACACTCTCGTGGCCTCCACCGCCAAAGGGCTGTCCACATAGACTTTGAAGCCGTCATGGCCTTTTATCATATTGTCCTCTTTGATCTTTCTTATGAAATAGAGCATTTCCTGAGTCCTGCCAACGGCAAAGGCAGGAATAACAAGATTTCCTCCGGCGTCAAGCGTTTCCTGTATTATCCTTGCCAGATCGTTATAGTAATCGGGCTTAGGGCCATGCAGGCGGTCGCCGTAGGTGGATTCCATAATAACATAATCCGCCTCGTCCGTATATTTAGGATCCTCTATGAGAGGCTGATCGGTGTTTCCTATGTCTCCGGAGAACACAAGCGTCCTTGTTACCCCGTTTTCCGTAAGCCATAGCTTTATGCTTGCCGAGCCCAGAAGATGCCCTATATCCGTGAACTGTATGTCCACCCCTTCGCAAACAGGAATAATATCCTCATAATTGCAGGGAACAAGCAGTCCGACCGCGCCCTCCGCATCCTCTGTAGTATAGAGAGGCTCATATGTACCTTCCAGCGAACGCTTTGCCTTCCTGTTTCTCCATTCGGCCTCAAACTCCTGTATATGCGCGCTGTCACGGAGCATTATATCGCACAGGTCGGCCGTTGCCGTCGTTGTGAATATCTTTCCTCTGAATCCGTTTTTGTAAATAAGCGGAAGATAACCCGAATGATCAATATGCGCATGGGAAAGAAATACATAATCTACTTCGGAAGGAAGAACCGGTATGTCCTGATTCTCATAAATATCCCTTCCCTGCTCCATACCGCAGTCCAGAAGTATATTTTTGCCGCATACGTTCAAATAATGGCAGCTTCCCGTGACCTCATGGGCAGCTCCGGAAAAAACAAGCTTCATAGAAACACCTCCAAACTATAATGTCAACTATATTATATCACAGTATGGAGTTAAATCAAATAAGGCGTTTCGGCGGAAGCGTCCCCTCCGGCAGATGACGCGCCCAATTCCGACAGATCGCTGTTTAAGAGCATTATCCCCCTTTTTACACTGCCGTTTCCGTACTTTTTCCTTATGCCGTCTAAGGCTTCCTCCAGCTTAAGCTGTTTCATGGAGCGGGCAAAGTCCGCTTCAAGAGAAAGCTGAACCATATCGGAGCTTTCCAGACTTTCGGCCCGTATTCCCAAAGCCCTTACCGGCCTTCTTCTTTTGGTCTTTATAAGTTCCACAGCGGCGTTATATATATCCCCGGCAACACAGGTCGGGTAGGACAGCTTTTTTCTGACTGTCGCCGTTGTCAGTTCCCTGCCTTTTATATCTATCTGAACCGAGGAACACATCAGCCTTTTTTCCCTCAGTCTTGAAGCCACCTTTTCGGCAAGAGCCATCAGAACGACGGAAATATCCTCATCGGAAGTTATGTCATAGGGCAGAGTAACGCTGTTTCCTATGCTTTTCGCCGTCGGCCTGTCCATATAGTCGCGCACAGGATCATTGTCCGCTCCGTTAGCCCAAAGTCTCAGCCTTTCGCCATTTTTCCCGAGCCTGTTTTTTATCGTTCCTTCATCGGCCGCGGCAAGATCGCCTATGGTATGTATGCCAAGGGACGAGAGTGTCTTTTCAGTCGCTTTTCCGACATAAATAAGATTTGAGACGCCGAGCGGCCAGACGATTTTCTTATAATTGTCCGGCGTGATCACCGTTATGGCGTCCGGTTTTTTATAGTCGCTTCCCAGCTTCGCAAAGCTCTTTGTAAATGACACGCCTATGGATACCGTAAGTCCCAGCTCGTTTTTTATTCTACCGCTTATTTCTTCAGCCGTTTTAAAGGCGTATTCGTAGTCCCCGTCCCTCCTTGAAATGTCAAGCCATGCCTCGTCCAGTCCGTAGGGCTCCACAAGATTCGTATACCCGTAATATATCCTTCTTGCCATTTCGGAATAATATTTGTATTTTTCAAACCTCGCTGGGAAAAGCGCAAGATCCGGACATTTTTTCTTCGCCTGCCAAACCGTATCGCCGGTATTGACGCCGAAGGCTTTGGCAATATAGTTTTTTGCCACAACAATCCCGTGCCTTTTTTCCGGATCGCCGCAGACAGCCACGGGTCTGTCTCTATAGGATGGGTTAAGCAGACATTCCACGGAGGCATAAAAACAGTTAAGATCCGAATGAAGTATGAGTCTTTCCATAATAAGAACCTTCTTTCGCACATATAACGAACATATATTCTTATTTTAAATTACGCTTCATTAAAAGTAAATATTAAAAATATACAAAATTCAGTTCTTCACAACATTTTTACCGCCGGCGATACTAAATTTAACAAACGATTTTTTTGTTTACAAATTATTCACAACTTATATATACCCAGTTCACAACGCTCCTTTACAATATAACCATCAGCAGAATAGCTGATAAAAATTTCTTCATAAATCCTTCCATCTTCGTATCCTGCCCGGCCAAGGCAGGATATTTTATTTCAAAAAATTTTTTAATTTCAAAAAGGGCGTTCCCCAAACCGTTTTGCCGATCTGCGGAACGCCCATTTTTATATCATTTGTACTGTAATTTGTATTTTTATTTCAGAGGGAACACGTTTTCAAATTTATCCTTTTCCTTCATTATGTTGTCCTCACTGCCGACAACGCATATATCTCCGCTTTGGCTGAACGCGCCGAGCATATCCGCGAAGTTCCTTATGTCCTCTGCCGTGACAGAGAGAACCCCGTCCCTTTCTTTTTGTAAAAATTCCCTTCCTATGCCGTTTATATGCCTTGCCAATGCTGTCCTAAGCCTCTGCTCCTTGCTGAGCGGCCTGTCGAGGCTGTTTATGGCTCCGATTATATATCCGGTCATAGCTTTTTCATCAGCGTCAAAGTTTTTAAGGAACTCGGACGTTTTATCATAAATTTCAATGGTCGACGACAGGTTTGGATCCCTGTAGGAATACATATACATGCTTCCGCTTCTCAAAAAGCTGCATCCGCAGCCATAGGCTCCTCCCTGCACCCTGACCATATTCCAGAGATACTCCAGGTCAATTATATTTTTAAGCACGAGCAGCTTTCCGCCGTACTCATATCCGGCCTTTCCGTAATCAGCGGCCTTTGCCACATACTGCACCTTGCCGGGAGTTATGACTCCTTCCGAAAGGAATGTTTTTCTTTCAGCCGTATCAGGCGTGTATTTTCCCGATTTTTCGGGGAATATTCCAGCTATTGCCGAAGCCATGTCAATGTCCTTTTCCTCGCAGCTGATTCCTGCGGTAAGTTTCTCGCTGGCAAATACAGAGCCGGCGATCTCCTTAAGCTTATTTACTACACCGTCGCTGAAATTCGCGTCAATGCCGAGCAGGAATCTGAAATATCCTATTCCGCCGGAGGCGTCCTTGAAAGCGTACGCGCTGTTAATATGGCTCAGAGCCCTTGTTGAGGCGGCGCTATGCCCGTTCTGGGTAAGCTGGTTCTCAAGTTTTGATATTCTGTCTTTGATTATGAGCCTTATGCTTTCCGTCTTGTCAAAAAGCATTTTGGTAACGGTTTGATCGATAATTTCAAGCAGCTCGTTTATATTTCCGGAAAGAGCCTTAGTCTCGACGGCTAAATATCTTCTTGTTACTCCGTCGTTTCCAACATAGGCCTGGCAGGATGACGTTATTCCTCCTGTATACATATCTATCTGTGTCGGAAGATCGGTATATCCCAGCTTCTGTGTATCCAGCTTTCCGATGAGGTCGCTCAGAAGTCCCAAATATCCGTAATCGTTTTCCGAAATATGATCTGCGCTGAAAAGAAGCTGAGCGTATACTATGCCGTTTGTCTCCCCCGGAACATAGTACACTCCGTTTTTCTCCTCTCCGTCGATCTCTCCGGCCTTTTTTTCAATATCGTCCAGAACAAGGCCGGGAATTACGGAAAGGTCGTCCGGGCCGGCCTGATATTCAAGCAGATCTTTCGTTTCCTTCACGATATTTTCTTTTTCCTCTTCCGAAAGCCCATTTTTGTATTTCTCAAGCCTCTCCTTCTCCTCTGCGTCGGATTCGGCCTGCATACCTTCTTTGGGCTGGAGGCTCACGAAAACCTTTGTCGGGTTATTGAGCATTTTTTCTTCTATCAGCTTTTCAAAAAGCCCGTTTTCGGCCTTTTCCCTTATTATCGATATATATTTCTTAAATTTGAAGCTCTCGAACGGTTCATCTTTGTGGAGCCAAATATTCATGGCTTTAAGTCCGTAATAAAGTCCTCTGGGCTTGTAGCCAAAGTCCTCCTCGCTCAGCATAAAGTCAAAGGCATTTACCGCCGAGCGCACAAGATCCTTGTCAAGACCGTTTTTGACACAGTCGCTCAGGCCCTTTGTCACTATGCTCTCAAATTCATCTCCCGCGTTTTCCTTCGCGCTTTTCGCCGCTATTGTAAATACGGTATCAAGCATGGACGGATCATACCATCCCTCCGCATAGTCGCAGAAGCCTCCCTCGGTAAGGGCTTTTCTTATGGGAGACGCGTTGGTGTCCATAAGTATATATGAAAGTACAGAGCAGGCAAGGGAGTTTTCCTCATCACAGGAATCGCCCGTAATAAATCCTGCTGCGTACATTCCGTCTCTGCCAGTACCGGTCACTACGGGGTAATACTCGTTCTTCCTTATTACGGCGTTTTGGTCTTTCTGATGTTTAATATCATTATTAAAGACCTGTTTGTCATATCCGGATAAATATTCCCTGTCAAGATATTCCATTCTTTCGTCAATATCCATCTTTCCGTAAAGATAGATATAGCTGTTGGAGGGATGATAATATTTTTTGTAAAAGTCTATAAACGCCTCGTATGTCAGCTCCGGTATTTTATCCGGATCTCCGCCGCTTTCAAACCTGTAGGGCGAATCGGTGAACAGCGCCGTATTTACGGCCGAGTCAAGATACCTGTCCGGATCGGAATAGGCGCCCTTCATCTCGTTGTAAACTACGCCCTTTATTTCAAGCGGGTCGTTTATGTCCTCCATATGCAGGTGGTGTCCCTCCTGCATAAACAGCTTTTTATTTTTTAAAATAAGCGGTCTGAACACTGCGTCCATATACACGTCCATAAGGTTGCGGAAATCTTTATCATTTCTGCTCGCCACGGGGTAGACCGTCTTATCGCTGTATGTCAGGGCGTTAAGATAAGTATTCAGAGAGCCCTTCGCCATCTCATTGAAGGGATCCTTTACAGGGTATTTGTCCGAGCCGCACAGAACCGAATGTTCTATAATATGCGGAGTTCCAAAATCCCCGTCCGGCGGAGTTTTAAAGGCGATAAAGAATACCTTGTTGTCATCGTCGTTTTCTATATACATAAGTCTCGCGCCGCTTTTTTCATGTCTGAAAATGTATCCCTCTGATTTTATATCATCTATTTTTTCACTGTTTTCAAGAATAAATCCGTGGAGTTCTTCTCCTGTTTTTATATTCATATGCATACCTCCGATCTTTTTTATTATAGTTTATCCATAGCGGAATATCAAATTTAAAAAAAATTAAATTTATATATTGACAAATAGCACTTTCTAATTTATAATCATTATCAGATAAAACAAATTATCAAAAATAAACTAATGATCAGACAATAAGGAGGAAAAATAAAATGAAAAAATTTGTATGTTCAGTTTGCGGTTATGTTCACGAAGGTAACGAGGCTCCCGATTTCTGTCCAGTATGCAAGGCTCCTAAAGATAAATTTAAAGAAGTTACAGGCGAAAGAGAATGGGCTGCAGAGCACGTTGTAGGCGTTGCTCAGGGTGCCAGCGAAGATATAATGAAAGACTTAAGAGCTAACTTTGAAGGCGAGTGTACAGAGGTTGGTATGTACCTTGCAATGGCAAGAGTAGCTCACAGAGAGGGATATCCTGAGATCGGCCTCTACTGGGAGAAGGCAGCTTATGAGGAAGCTGAGCATGCCGCTAAATTCGCTGAGCTTCTTGGCGAGGTTATAACAGACTCAACAAAGAAGAACCTTGAGATGCGTATCGACGCTGAGAACGGCGCAACAGCAGGCAAATTCGATCTCGCAAAACGCGCTAAAGCAGCTAACCTTGACGCTATCCACGACACAGTTCACGAGATGGCTCGCGACGAGGCTCGTCACGGAAAAGCATTCGAGGGTCTTTACAACAGATACTTCAAATAATTTGATCGTTTAAGACTTTAACTCCCGGAGAAAATCCGGGAGTTTTTTAATTCATTTCCACAAAACATTTTTTCAGCTCGTCCATGTATTTCTGAGCAGCCTTGGAAAATATCTGATATTTCTTCCATATGACCGACGCCTCCGACACAAGCGGCGGATCAAGCGGTATGAAACAGAGCTTGCTGTCTCCGCTGACATTTATTAGCTTGTCGAAGCTCAGAGCGTAGCCAAGCCCCTCCTCCACCATGATCGAGGCGTTAAAAACAAGATTGTAATGTGCCACGATGTTAAGATCGTTGAGATCTTTTTTTATCCATTTTGCCAGCGGCCAGTCATCGCTTTTCTGGGCTGAAACTATCAAAGGCTTGTCCCACAGATCTTCCGGCCTTATATATTCCATTTCCGCCATGGGATCATCCTTTCTTATGTATATTCCCCAGCGATCCGGTATCGGTACCTTTATGGAATTATATTTTGAAGCGTCCACAGGGCCGTAAACCACTCCGAAGTCTATAAGTCCTCTGTCAAGCTGCTCCTGCACAAAAACAAAATTTCCGCTGAATATATGATAATGTATATCGGGATATTTTTTCTCAAGATTTCCCGCGGCTTTCGCGAAAATCCTGAATACATCGGACTCTCCCGCCCCTATGTATACGTCCCCTTCAACTATTTCATCTGAAACACTTATCTCGTTTTCCGTCATCCGCACAAGTTCAAGTATCTCCTCCGCTCTTTTTCGGAGTATCATACCTTCATCCGTCAATACTACCCTGCGCGAGCCCTTTGTTCCTCTTATTAGAAGTTTCTTTCCCAATTCGTCCTCAAGAGCCTTAAGCTGTGTGGACAGCGTCGGCTGGGAAAGATGGAGCGATTCGGCCGCCGCCGATATGCTCTGCTCCCTTGCCACCGCCAAAAAGTAATGCAATACCCGAAGTTCCATTATATCGCCTCCTTATAAAAATATATCACGGCTATATATAGTTTTCAACTATATAAAGTCATTATAAATAAATATTTGATATATAAAATCAAATTAAGTATATTATTTACAGGATGTATAAACAAAATTGATAAAAGGAGTCTTTTTTATGACTAAAACCGTTATTGGGTCAACACATACATTGGATGGTGACATATATGCCTGAAACTATAACCGATGACGATATGATACAGATGCTTAGCGATATGGGCTTTGACCAGAAGATGACTGCCCTGTTTATGGAATTAAAATGCTCAGGAAACACGCAGGGTCAGATAAAGATTTTAAACGACGTGCGCTCCGTTATACTTGATAACATCCATAGAGAAGAAAGTCAGATATACCGTATTGACTATCTTATCTACTGGATAAATAACAGCATCAGCCATATATAATTTTTGTAAATAAGCAGTTAGACTATTTATTTTGTATAAACCGCTAAATGGAGGATATTCAATATGAAAATAATAGAAAATAAAACCTTTGATCAGGAAAGAGCTTTTTATGGAGAAAACGGGATACACGTTTCTGACTGCCGCTTTGACGGCCCGGCAGACGGCGAAAGCGCTTTTAAAGAAGGAGATGACATTGAAGTAGAAAATTGTTATTTTAATCTCAGATACCCATTCTGGCACGACCGCGGACTAAAGATAACGTACTGTGAGCTGACGGAGCTTTGCCGCGCCGCTATTTGGTATTCAGAACGGGTGGATGTCAAAAACACGTCTCTCCATGGCATAAAAGCTCTTCGTGAATGCCATGACGTAAAAATATCCGGCTGCGACATCGTTTCCCCGGAGTTCGGATGGTCCACGATGGGAATAGATATGGAAAACACAAAGGCCGAAAGCGAATATTTTATGATGCGCTCTGCCAACCTCAGCTTCACCAACGTAAGTTTAAAAGGAAAATACTCATTCCAGTATATTGAAAATGGATTATTCGACGGCTGTAACTTCGACACGAAGGACGCCTTCTGGCATGCTAAAAACGTCATTGTGAAAAACAGCATCATCAAAGGAGAATATCTTGCCTGGTACTGCGAGAACGTAACATTTGACAATTGCACGATAATCGGCACGCAGCCTCTTTGCTACTGTAAAGGTCTCAGACTTATCAACTGTAAAATGATCGATACTGACCTCGCCTTTGAAAAGAGCGATGTATGCGCCACTGTCTCATCTCCGATCATAAGTATCAAAAACCCGGCTTCCGGAAAAATTGAAATTCCATCAGCCGATTATATCATTATGGATGATAAAAATGCGAAATGTGAAATCATTTTGACAGAACCATCTGAATCCTATAAGGCAAGCTGAAGGAGTGATTATATGAAAAAAATCGGCATTTTGTCCGCCGCAGTTCTTATGCTTTTCAGCCTTGCCTCCTGCTCTCCGGATTCCGACATCCAGCATGATGAAAGTAGTGCGGCATCTAAAAATAGTGCATTGGCTGACCAGTATACGGCGGCTGAAACAGAAAATACGGTTGATAATGAAACGGAGGCGCGGGAAACTATGGAAGATATTTTTTATATAGAGGCAAACGGAACAGTATTTACTGCTGTATTTGAGGATAACTCAAGCGCTGAGGCTTTTAAAGACATGCTTAAAGAAGGTGAGCTTATTATCAGCATGAGCGATTATGGCAACTTTGAGAAAGTAGGAAGCATCGGGCGAAGCCTTCCGACTAATGATCAGCGCATAACAACCGAACCAGGTGACATTATACTTTATCAAGGCAGCTCTATCACAGTGTACTATGATAAAAACACATGGAATTTTACGAGACTTGGTAAAATAAATGACGTAACATGTGATGCGCTTCTTGAAGCGTTTGGCGATGGAGATGTAACAATGGCATTTTATTTGAGTGAGCTTCAAGCATAAAGATTATATAATAAATATCCATTAAGAGCAGAAATCAGGAGGAATAAAATGGAATACAGAACCAACAGAAAAACCGGCGACAAAATAAGCGTTATAGGCTTCGGCACATCGTCCGTCGCCGCTTCCGGAGAAGCTGAAGCGGTAAAAACCATCCGTATGGCTTATGAAAACGGCATAAACTACTACGACCTTGCCACGGCCGACGCCCTGACCTTTGATTACTTTAAAGAGGCTCTTTCCGATGTCAGAAAAAACGTGCTTTATCAGCTCCATTTTGGGGCGAATTATGAAACCGGAGCCTACGGCTGGACAACGGATATAGAAACAGTCAAAAAAAGCGTTGAGTGGCAGCTTGAACATCTTAATACTGACTATATAGACTACGGCTTTATCCATTGTCTTGACGAGACAAACGACTGGGATGATTATAAAAGAAACGGCGTGTATGATTATCTCCTTAAAATGAGGGAAGAAGGCGTTGTAAAGCATATCGGTCTTTCATCCCATACTCCGGCAGCCATAAATCGTATAATGGACGAGGCTAATCCCGATATGCTTATGTTTTCCGTTAACCCCGGATATGACTATCAGCAGGGCGAGTTCGCCAACGGCTCCGTGGACGACCGTGCCGCAATATATAAAAGATGCGAAGCTGAGGGCACAGGTGTTTCAGTAATGAAGCCATTTTCCGGCGGGCAGCTTCTTGACTCCTCCCTTTCGCCGTTCGGAAAAGCCCTCACCGCATACCAGTGCTTACAGTACACCCTGGACAGACCGGGAGTGCTTACCGTTCTTCCCGGAGCGGCAAACTCCAAAGAGCTTAAAAACATCCTTGGATTTTTAAGCGCCTCCGATGAAGAGAAAGATTATTCCGTCATCGGAACATTCAGCCCAGCCGACGCCGTGGGCAAATGCGTATACTGCAATCATTGCAGGCCATGTCCCGTCGGAATAGACATCGGTCTTGTAAATAAGTATTACGACCTGTCAAGAAACAGGGATACTCTTGCGGACGAGCATTACCGCGGTCTTAGTCTCAACGCCGGCGACTGCATACACTGCGGCCGCTGTGACGGCAGATGTCCCTTCGGCGTAAAGCAGTCGGACAGAATGAATGAGATAGCCGAATATTTCAAATACCGATAAACATCCGACCGCCGGACTATTCCGGCGGTTTTGACATAAATCTGAAAAGCCGTTTCCACGAAGCAAGGCTTTATCTCCGTATATTGTCTCCCAAGCGTATTCATCCTGATTTTAAACATATATCTATCAGCCATATCCAATGAAATATTTTTGATTTATTAGCGTAATCACATTAAATTTTATTGTCTGAATCTGGTATTTATAGTATAATATATTTGATATGTGTATTATTTTTTCTGTGCGAAAGCCATTGTTTCGCCTTTTTTTGATGGAGGAATCAGGTTGAAATCACTGTCGTACTTAAAAAACAGCCCCTTAAGACTATATTTTCTTTTGGGACTTATTGCCATAGAATTTCTTATGTCATTTTCCTTTCTGGGATATGTGCATATCGAGCCGATTTCCATAACCTTCGCGTACATTCCGGTGCTTCTTGCCGGCTGTATACTTGACCCTCTCGCATCGACCATTGTCGGCACGGCTTTCGGTCTATCCAGTATGTGGAAAGCATCCGCGGACTATGTTGCCGCCGGCGACAGGATTTTTTCGCCCATTCTCAGCGGAAGTCCCCTGTCAAGTTTTGCCCTGAGCGTTATTTCCAGAGCGCTGTTTGGACTTTTGATCGGATTAATGTATACGCTCGCGAAAAAGAGCCCAAAACACAACAATATTCTTATCGTTATTGTCTCACTATTTGGAAGGTCGATACATTCGGTCATAGTATATTGTTTTATGGGAGTCTTGTTCCCGGAAGTGGGATTTGGAGTTGCAACGGCTCTTTCTGGAATGTTCACCCCCGGAAATACATTGACTTCCATAGTCTCGGCCGCGATAGTCCTTTTCGCCTTCTGCGTGATGAAAAGCTCATTTTTCAAGCAGGTGAATCAGCATTTTCTTGCGGTGGAAAATATGCGTGTGTTTACAAAGAAAACCGTTACTGTCACATTGCTCACCGTCATATTGACGCTTGTGTCGGCCTGCGCCATAGCGTTTTATTTTGTTTACAGGATGAGTTATGTGCTCGACGTAAACGGATATGACCTGACCGAAACCGCTCAGTATGATATTTTACACATTCAGACTCAATTCCTGTTTGGCATACTTTCGCTTATTTTCCTTGTGGCACTCATTCTGTTTATGGCGAACAGGCATACTACATACGTCAGATATGAGGCGACCTTTGACTCCCTTACTGGGGTGTTGAACAGAAATGGATTTTTCCCTCTTTGCGAGCGTATTCTTTCCTATGAGGAATTTAACGGCGAGCCTATGTATTTTGTCATAACTGACATTGACGACTTCAAGCACATCAATGATTCCTACGGACATCCAAAGGGAGACGAGGTTCTTTATAAATTCGCCTATATGCTTCAGAAAACCTTTTCGGAAAAAAGCGTTATAGGCCGTATCGGCGGCGATGAATTTGCCGTTATGCTCTATGAGCCTTTAACTTTGGAAGAGCTGGAGAATTTATTGAATGATTTTTTGGAAAGCCTCAAATGCATCGGCAGTCACAGTATTTCCTGCAGTATAGGAGCCGTCGCTTTCAGGGAAAAGCTCGATCTTAACACCCTTTACGAACTTTCGGATGAATGTCTCTATAAGGCAAAGAGCAACGGAAAGGGTCAATATTATATCAAATAAATTTTAATCAAATAAAATTTCAACGACTGAGGGCGCCTGAATCAAAATCAGGCGTCCTCTTAATTTCAGTTCTCTTTTATTTCCCTCGTCTCAGTTATATAAACTAATTTTTCTCCGTCGCTCGACAAATATCCGCTCTCCACAAGTCTGCCCTTTTCCCAGTCATAATTCTCATCAGCTTCTTCCAGCAGGTCGGTAAAAGATAAACCGATGGTCAGCCCTCTATCTTTCATTATCTCAAGCAATTTTTCGTATTCGGCCTTTTCCAGCGTATTTTTCCTTCCCTCCGCCGGTTCGCTTATCCATTTCCTTAACAAGCTGTCTATATTTTTGAGAAGATCAGACATCTTCCATATTCCGGCTCCTCGGAACGAAAAGCCGTCCCGGACAGGCTTAAGCGGTCTTCCGTCATCGCTCCATATTCCCTGGGCGCCGTTAAAGGCACATGCCGCAAGCACAGGTTTCAGCGCATTTATGTCCTCCTTAGTCCATTCTCCCGTGAGCTCCATACTGCCAAAGGCGTCAAGACAATATCCCCAGCCGCCAGCTTCTTCCCGGAACGATATCCATCTTTTCGTATCCGGCAGGAAATTTTTATAAAAATCCTGGAATATGTCCTGCGGCAAAGGATCATCTAAACCGGTCAAATTTACGCATACAAGCTCGATCTTGCGCAGTCGTTTTGCCGAAACGAACTTATCCGTCGGCTCTATGGTTTTTTCCACCCATTCTGCCAGAGTGTTTTTGTCCGGTTCGCTTATCATAGCGGAGAAAAAATCAACGGCCGAATCAAAGGATTTCTCCCCTTTTCTCCACTCCTGAGGCTTTCCCCTTTTGTAGACAAGCCTATTTCCATCGCTTATAAAATAGCCGATTTCGTGATATTCGCTGTCGTCCTCAGGAATATCCGAAAAATCAAATGTTATGGCCAATCCAAGCCGTTTCATTTCTTTAAGAAGTTCGCCATACATTGCGATGTCAAATCCGTATTTGGTCTCTCTTTTTTCTATATGCTCCACAGTCCAGTCATGCATACTCAAAAGAGTTCCATGGAAGTCCCATCTTCCGCATCCCGAAAAATCAACATTTCTGTTTTTCTCGGACAGCTTGCCGAAAACAGTCAAGCCATAAGCCCCTTCAAAGCTCCAGTTTTCTAAAAGAATATTAAGTAAGTCCAAAGCTCTTCCGGTCCATTTTCCCGATAAGCCGACCGTTCCTTTCGCCATTGATATATTTGCCATTTATAACATCACCCTTATACTCACTGATCGTAATTCTCCACACTGCCCCTCGGCCCAATGCTTATCCAGCTTATTCCGCCTGTATTCCGCGCCGTGTCTGTGTCATTTACCTCATCCGGAACGGGCAGAGGCTCTCCGCCGTCCCGGAGGACGCCGGGATCGTCCGCCGTCCTGCAAGCCTCCTCACCGGCTTCCGAATAGAAGTATTTTCTGGATCTGTCCTTATTTTCTCCGCCGCCTGTCGTTCCGAAGGCTCCGTATATTCGATGGTCCTTATATTTTTTGCAGAAGCGGGCTATGGTTTTCTCCGAGTCCTTATCCAAATTGTCAAGGCTGTCGCTGTTTTTCCAATATTTCGCGTAAAGCGCAGAACCGTCGGTATTTGTATTATCTGTTACCCTCATCATGCCGTCAAAACTTTTATCCTTCACATTCTCGGCGTTGCATACAATAAGTTCCAGATAACCAGTCGTTGTGTCCTTATACCAACAGGGAACGCCGTTAAAGAAGTTCTCAAGACGCTGTTCGGCGGAAAACATATACTTTTTATCGTTAAATCCGTCATCGAGGGCGCCGCCGTCAAAGGTAAAGCCTGCCTGTCTGAATATGGAATTAAATATGTCATCCAAAAATTTCACGTCCGCTGAGCAGTTTTTAGCGTTCATTTTTTCAATCTCTTTCAGCAGCCTGTCGGAAAATACAATGGACACGTCCATCAGGCTGTACTTGGCGTTTCTTCTGCGCTGGGAGAGCGGCGTGACGCTTTTGACCTCGGCCCAGACGTCGTCCGGCATCTTGTCCGCCAGTTCCGAAAAATATTCAATAAGGTCATAATATCCGGAAAATTCCGTATAGCCCACGTTTCCCTTATCGCAGAAAAACTCAATATTGTTATATTCCGCGCTTTTTTTAAGTGTGAGCCTGTCGCCGGCCTTTAATCCTTCCACTATGGCGTTAATCTCCGGCCCCTTTAGTCCCTTTACGCTGATATTTTCCCATTTATCAGGGCTGTAGGACATAATATCATACAATATTCCGGCGTCGGGATTCTCCGGGCGAGTCTCCTCATCCAGAATGGCGTCAAAATACTCTTTAGGCTTGCCCAAAACATTTTTATAATTTTCCGCGATCTGCTCGTCGCTTAAAAAATACTCTCCGTCATCATAGTCGTCGTCATATTCATCGTCATATTCTTCGTCATCGACGCTCTCATCATCATAAATTTCCTCAAGATCTTCTCCGATGTTTTCGTCCCAGTCATCCGATAAGATTTTGCCTAATCCTTCAAACGCTTCCGCATAGGGGTCTCTGCATATCTGTATAAAATTCTGACTGACATCCGGGCATCCCGCCGGCGAATAATAAGCCTCTATATAGCTGCTTGTCTCCTGTATACCACCATAGTTATACATCTCTGCATAGAACTCAGCCTCAGGCACTTCTTTAACTATCTCCTTGAACGCCTCCTCGTATGGTATTACCGACGCGATTCTCCTTGCCATTCCGCCCGATGATACAAAACGAGCCTCATCTGTTTCTCCGAGGCTGTCAAAACACTTTGTAAGCCCGTAATCTTCATTATCGGCCTCATACTCATTGGGTCTTAAAAGCATTTCGTAAAAATAGCTGTCATAGTTTTTTTCCGAGGCTTTTTTAGCCATAAACTCAAGGGTCTTGGCGATATAACGCTTTTCTCCCCTGATGCCGAATCTTCTTGAGTACATATCAGGCATACGCTTTCCCCCTATTCTGTATCAAAGTATTTTTAATATTGCCTGTTTCAATTATAAAGCAAAATTATTTCCTGTTTTATTCTCATTTTTAATGAATCTCCGCCGTATATTCTGTAATATTTGACCAACTCAAAAAGCCCTTAGTCAGACATATGCTAAGGGCTTGCTGGGTTTAATTTTTAATCAAACTTTTTTAATCAATCTTTTTTATCAATCTTTATCAGTCAAATCTTTCTATATTTACATTGGCGATCACCGTCTTTTTCGGTTCTCCGGTAATGACGTTCTGCGGGCCGGGAGCAAGCAGCATGAAGCCGTCTTTGCCGTACCGTTTTTCATAGCCCTTTGTGTATTCCTCGTCAATGGTTATCCTTTGCACCTCTCCGGTGACCATAGCCGTTATTCCCGCTCCGCTGAGATCAGATATGTCCTTCAAGACACATTCCATACTTAAAAACGCCTCTTTTATAAGCGGAACATTGACCGTCTTTGCCTCTTCGGCCGTAAATCCTCCGGCCTTAAACTCATCGGTGTCATCCCCGTTATTGTTTATTGTCTCAATAAGTCTGTCGTAAAAACTTACCGGCAAAAAATTTATTCCGAAGCATTTATCTCTTTTTATGTTGGCAAACGTATGGGTATGCTGATACAGCCCACCCATCACGGCGAAAAAAGCCGTCTTATCGCCGTGGAAACAGCTCCACGAGTGGAAGCATATATTCGGCTTTCCGTTTTCTTTCCAAGTAGTCACGGCAAACAGCGCCTGAGGTATGGCGCTTACAAGCTCAAGATGGGAAAAGAGTTCAAATTCTTCCGGATAAAGCGGCTTGAAATTATCCGGCCTTTTGCGTCCTACCTCAAGTTTCATAGGCTTTCCTCCTTTAGTCTTCCGTCATCTTTATAAACTCCTCTTCGGTAATTATGGGGATGTTCAGCTCTTTGGCCTTTTTGTTCTTGGATGAGGAGGAATTTACGTCGTTGTTTATGAGATAATTGGTTTTTGACGTTACGCTTCCCGTTACTTTTCCTCCGAGAGACTCGATGAGCGCCTTGACCTCGTTCCTGTTTTTAAAGCGCTCCACGTCCCCGGTTATGACAAAGTTAAGGCCCGCCAGCCTGTCGCCCGCTTCCTCGCGCTTGACAAAATCAAGTATGCTTACGGCTTTATTAAAAAGCTCAAGGTTGCCGGCGTTTTCAAAATAGGCATGTATGCTGTGGGCTATGACCTCTCCAAAGCCTTCTATCTCGCTCAGCTCCGCCGGGTCTGCGTTGACAATGGCGTCTATATTGTCGTTGTAGTGCCTGCAAAGGAGCTTCGCGTTGGCAAGTCCAACATGGTTTATGCCGAGGGCGTTTATGAAATTCTCAAGCGGGACGTTTTTTGACCTTTCTATCGCCTCGCAAAGATTGTCAAAGCTCTTTTGTCCAAAGCCGTCCATTTCCATTATTTCGGTATGCTCATGGATATCATATATATCCGTATAATTATTCAAAATGCCAATGTCAGCGAATTTTTTGATCGTTTCCTCGGAAAGCCCCTCAATATTCATGGCGTCCCTGGAAACATAGTGGACAAGAGCCTTTATCTTCTGAGCCGCGCAGTTGGGATTTGTGCAGTAGAGCTCTGCGCCCTCCCTGAGCGATCTTATTTCCGTCTCTCCGCCGCATACTGGACAGACCTTCGGTATTTCCGCCGTGGCCGAGCAGGTGAGATTCTCGGCGATCTGCGGTATTATCATATTGGCCTTATATACCTTTATCCTGTCTCCTATGCCCAGTTTAAGGCTCTCAAGCACGCTTACGTTGTGGACGCTGGCTCTGTTTACGGTAGAGCCTTCTATATCCACGGGCTCAAACACAGCAACGGGGTTTATCCTGCCCGTCCTTGAGGTGTTCCATTCAATGTCTGTCAGCGTTGTTTCCGCCAGCTCATCGCTCCATTTAAAGGCCATGGAATCCCTCGGGAATTTTGACGTCGTACCAAGAGACCTGCTGTACGGAATACTGTCAAACGTAAGCACAAGTCCGTCGGAGGCGAAATCATTATCCTTTATCTTGTCAGCGAAAAATTTGATCCTGTCCTTTATGTCTGCGGCCTTCACGATATAGTGCTCCACAACGTCAAATCCAAGATCTGCAAGAAAAGCGAGCTGTTCGCTCTTTTTCTCAAATTCCTTTCCCTCGGCTCTTACGAGGGTAAAGGCGTAAAACATCACGTTCCTGTCGGCGGCGACCCTGCTGTTGAGCTGACGCACCGTTCCGCTGCAAAGGTTTCTTGGATTCTTGTATACCTCGTCGTCAAGGGAGGCGTTTATCCTGTTGAACTCCGTAAATGTAATGATTCCCTCGCCGCGAAGATTGAGCTCGCCATTAAAATTTATCTTTCCGGGGAGGTTCTTGAAATATTTGGCGTTGTGAGTGATATCCTCGCCTATCTCTCCGTTTCCCCTTGTAACGGCTCTTTCCAGCACGCCGTTATTATATGTCAGCACGATGGTAAGTCCGTCCAGCTTCCAACTCATAATGCCCTCCTTGTCTCCAAGCCAGCTTATGAGTTTCTCAGGCTCCTTTGTCTTATCCAGCGAAAGGATCGGGCTGTCGTGCCTGACCTTTTTCAGGGAGCTCAAAACCGTATATCCGACTCTCTGGGTAGGGCTTCCTCCATAGACGATGCCGCTTTCGTTTTCCAGCTTCACAAGCTCGTCATAGAGGGCGTCGTACTCGTGGTCGCTCATTATCTGCCTGTCTTCCTGATAGTACGCCTTGGCTGCCTCGTTAAGTATGTCAATAAGCTCTTTCATCCTGTCCATAGCTATTACTCCGTTTCAACTTTTATCAATTTTGAAAGTCCGGCCATAAATTTTTTATTGCCCTTTCCGGTAAATGCCACCGTAACCTCATAGTCTGCTCCGGCGCTTTTTATGTCCTTTACTACTCCTATGCCGTATTTGGGGGCTCTTACGCTGTCTCCGATTCCGAAGCTCAGTGACACCTTATCGGGTTTGGGAAGTTCCGTCCTGTAGGGATTTACGGGGCTGACCGCCTGTCTGCTTACTGTCCTGCCCTCATTAAAGCTCCAATGGGTCTGTCTTACGGGCTCCCTCTGCTTGAATCTGTTATCCAGAAGCTCCTGGGGCAGCTCCGCGAGAAATCTTGACGGAGCGTTGTACTGTATAAGGCCATGCTGCATCCTGTGGGAGGCATAGGACATAAAAAGCTCTTTTTTAGCCCTTGTTATGCCCACATAGCAAAGCCTTCGCTCTTCCTCGATCTGTTTCTCGTCTCCGGACATTATGGCTCTGCTTCCCGGAAAAAGGCCTTCCTCCATGCCTACCATAAACACATACGGAAATTCCAGTCCCTTGGCGCTGTGAAGAGTCATCAGAACGACCGCGTCATCGTCCTCATTATAGCTGTCGATGTCGGCAACCAGCGCGACATCTTCCAAAAACGCCGAAAGGGTGGGCTCCTCCGTAGTTTTTTCAAATTCCACGGCTTTGGCCGCCAATTCGTCTATATTTTCTATACGCATCTCAGCGTCGTCGCTTCCGTCGGCCTCAAGCTCGCCTTTGTAGCCCGTTTCCTCAGCCACGGCGTTTATAAGCTCGCTTACGGTCATATTTTCTGACCGCTTTTTAACGCCGCATATAAAATCATAAAAATCTACGAGCTTTTTAGCTCTGCTTTTCAGTTCAGGATACTCCGCGGCTCTGCCGAGGGCAGAAAACAGCGGTATATTCCTCTCCGCGGCAATTTCCTCCGCCGCCTCTATGCTTTTGTCGCCTATTCCTCTTTTAGGCACGTTTATTATCCTTTTGAGCGCCACGGTATCAGACGGGTTGTCCAGCAGTTTCAAATACGCAAGAATATCCTTTATTTCTTTTCTCTCGTAAAAGCGCACTCCTCCAAAAAGTTTATATGGTATGCCCTTTTTGACGAACCTGTCCTCTATGGCTCTGGACTGAGCGTTGGTACGGTATAAAACGGCAAAATCGTTATAGTCCGCCTTCCCGTTCAAAGCGTTTTTATCAATGGTCTCGGAAACGAATACCGCCTCCTCCACCTCGTTTTCGGCCTTAAAAACATGTATGACGCTGCCTGTGTTGTTCTCCGTCCACAGCGTTTTGTCCTTTCTGGATTTATTATTCTTTATGACACTGTTGGCCGCTGTAAGTATGTTTTTTGTCGAACGGTAATTCTGTTCCAGCTTTATGACTCTGGCGTTCGGAAAATCCTTCTCAAAGTCAAGGATATTTCTTATGTTTGCCCCTCTCCATCCATATATGCTCTGGTCATCGTCGCCCACAACGCAAAGATTTCCGTATTTTGAGGCCAAAAGCCTGATAAGCTCATACTGGGACGTGTTTGTGTCCTGATACTCGTCCACCATTATATATTTGAACCGTTCCTGATATTTTTCCAGCACGTCCGGCCTTGTCCTGAAAAGGTATACCGTTTTGTATATAAGGTCGTCAAAGTCAAGGGCGTTGTTTTTGAAAAGCCTTGTCTGATATGCCTCGTACACTTTGGCTGTTTTCCACGCTCTGATGTCGGCTTTATCCACTTCCTTAAGATAGTCTTCCCATGAAATCATTTCTTCTTTCATTCTTCCGATGGCGCTGACGGCGTATTTTACCGTGTACCGTTTATCGGTTATGCTCATATTCTGTTCCTTGAACACTTCCTTCATAACCTTTTCCTGATCGTCGGCGTCATATATGGAAAAGTCCTTTGAATATTCTATCTTGTCTATCTCGCGTCTCAAAAGCCTTACGCATGTTGAATGGAAAGTGCTTATCCACACGTCCTGTGCCGCCGCTCCGGCCAGCTTGTCAACTCTTTCCCGCATTTCTCTGGCGGCCTTATTGGTGAAGGTAATGGCGAGGATACTATAGGGACTGATGCCTTTTTCAAGCATATCGGCTATTCTAACCGTCAGCGCTCCGGTTTTTCCGGAACCCGCTCCGGCCAGTATGAGGACGGCCCCGTCCTTCTGCTTTACCGCCTCCTGCTGCATAGGATTCAACTGTTCAAAACCAATCATATTTATTTCTCCCATTATTTCAAAAACGGGACGCTAAGCTGTCTTAACTTCCCGTTTTTAAAGTCGTTGCTGTTTTTATCTGTTTTAAATCTTCTTAGGCCTTTTCGCCGCTGGTCACATATTTCTCATTGTAGAGATAATCCCAGTCATGCTGTATCGGGAGTATCTCTCTGCCGTTGAAATCGTATACGCCGTAAACGTCTCCGGCCTCGGCGATTATATATTTATCCGACGTTGTGCCTGTCACAAGTCCGGGTATGGTAAAAAGCTTCCTGCCGTTTTCAATGTCATATATGTCCGTATATCCATCGGCCGCCGCGAAAGCCAGCACCTTTTCGCCGTTGGAATAAAAATTGACGTCCGTATACTGAGAAGCCGGAAGTTTGAATATTACCCTGCCCTTGTCGTCCTCCACCCATCTGAAATAGGCGTTTGACATATAATATTTTGTATTATCTATCTTTTCTTTAGATTCCTCATCCGGGAAATTATTTAGGAATCTTACCATTGTGCTTACAGCCTGTTCTTTGGTGTAATTTCCGCCGGGATCAAAAACTCCGTCTCCTACGCCGCTCATGATATTCATTCCGCATACGTTGTCCACGCTTTCCTTCGCCCAGGATGATATGCTGTTCCTATCCTTAAAGCCATTATTGTTGACAAATTTCGTAAGCTCAAAATAATCGGCCATATTGTTGAGTATGACGGCGGCCTCTTCCCTTGTCAGAAGGCTTTCCGGCTCGAATTTTGTGCTCGTCCTTCCGGTTATAACGCCCATGCGCTTAAGGGCGGTCACGGCTTTGTTGTCCGTATCCGTAAAGTTCGTCTCCCTCGCCAGATATGTAATAACAACGCTGTTCAGGTCCGCTGCCTGTTCTATGGTAAGATAGGCAAGCTCGCAGAACTCCTCCCTTGTTATGTTTTCCGTAAGATCATCGTTAAGCATAAAATCAGGCAGGATGCCTATCTGTTCAGCCTCTGCCACAAAGCTGTCGGCCCACGGCGAGTTAAGCGGCGCGGCCTGAGCCGAAAAGCACATTCCCGCCGCAAGGCATAATGATGTCAGAGTCAAAGAAATTTTCTTTTTCATAAATATTTCTTTCATAATCATCTCTCCATAATAAATTTACCCACCTGAAAACAGATGGGTAGAAGTTACGATCACCGGTCGTTATTTTCTTCCGCTTCTTTCTGGGCGCGCAGTCTGTCAATGGCGAGCTTATACCCATCCATTCCATAGGTAAGTGCTCTGTTCACACGGCTGATCGTCGCGGTCGAAGCGCCTGTTTTCTCCGCTATTTCTATATATGTGCATTTTCTGTCAAGCATTTCAGCCACCTGCATGCGCTGGGCGATAGCCTGTATCTCATGTACTGTGCAAAGATCCTCGAACAATCTGTAGCATTCGTCAAGATTTTTCATGGTGAGGATACATTTGAAAAGGTTATCTGTAGCCTCGTTTTTTATCTTACTGTTCATTTATCTTTTCCACCCTTTTCTGTAGTTTGCTTTTATCCAATACTGTTATTTTAACATACTAAAGTTTTAAAGTAAACCATCAGTTAGGATTTTCAGCTCAATTTTAAAAAATTTTTAAACAGCTCCTTGGAGCGGTTGATTATAAGCTCCTCCGGAAAGCCTGCTTCGTTTATAAGTCTTAAGGCATTGTCAAATTTGCCTATATGGGTGGCAAAGTGGGCGTCCGAGGCCAAAATCACCGGAAAGTTCTTCTTTTGACACAGCTTAAGTATCTCTCCGATGTATACTTCGCTTCCCTTGCGAAAGCCGTTTGGTATAAGGGACGCATCGTTGATCTCGATAAGAGTTTCCGTTTCCACGGCCTTATCCACTATGGCCTTGCAGTCAATGGGATACCTCGGGTCGCCGGGATGTCCCAGTATTTTTACATACGGATTTTCCATGGCTTTAAGCACGGCATTTGTATTTTCCTCCATCGTTCCGAAGGGTATGCAGGGAGGATGCAGGCTGGCTATGGCATAGTCCATCCTTTGCAGATAAAATTCGTCAAGGTCTATGTTTCCGTCATAGTCCATTATGTTCAGCTCTGCGCCCATATATATCTCTACCCCGCTGATCTCCCTCGGTATGGTGCTGAAATTCAAAAAATATGAAGGCTGAGTTCCTCCGGCCATCGCCGGAGCGTGATCGGTTATGCCCAAAAGCTCAAGTCCCGCTTCCGCGGCGTAGGCCGCGTTTTCCATAATAGTGCTGTAGGCGTGTCCGCTGGCTATCGTATGCGTATGAGCGTCCAATACATATTTCATACTGTCACCTTCTTATAAGTGAAAAGTTTATTTTTCTTCCCATCTGGCCTCAAGCCTGTATATGGGCTGTCCAAGTCCCGAAAATCTTTCCTCGTACTCGGTCATTATGTTTCCCTCATATCCGCTGTTGTGCAAATCAAGAGAAATGTTTGACAGTCTCCACCCCGTATCGCAGAATTCGTTGAGTGATGATTCAAAGAAAACAGTGTTATCTGTTTTTAAAAATATTTCCCTGTCTCCGGAAAGAAGTTCTTTATACATATCCAGAAAATGTCTGTGGGTAAGTCTGCGCTTCGCCCATCTCTTTTTAGGCCAGGGATCGCTGAAATTGAGATATATCCTTGAAAGCTCGCAGGGAGCGAAAATATCTCTCAGAGTCTCGGCGTCCCCTCTTATGAGGGCGATGTTATTCATCTCCGGGGATGTCTTTCTTGCGGCTATGGCCATTATTGTAGTCTGTCTTTCTATGCCGATAAAATTGATGTCAGGATGGAGAGCCGCGTTCTCAGATATAAACTTGCCCTTTCCGCATCCGATCTCGGCGTATATAGGATTGTCATTGCCGAAATATTCTTTCCATTTCCCTTTGTATTCCTCGGCATTATGCACTATATGCCCGTTGGTGGAAAGCTCTTTTTCTTCCCATGATTTTTTTCTTATTCTCATTGCCCCGCTCCTATTTTGATTCGTAATAGTCTATTTTATCGTTGTGCTTTGCCGCGAGCTTAAGCATCTGCGAAAGCACGATTGCAAATCTGCCGAATTTTATTTTCATTCTTTCCCTGTTTACATAGCTGATCTTTACCGGAGTATTGAGCTCATCCAGAAAATCCCCTATAGCGTCAAGATTGTTTCCGCAGTATTCCGGAAGGCCCAGCTCTTTTACAAAAAGATCGTGTACCTGAGATTTTGTTTCTATTTTCTCGCCGTCAATAGTTATCTCTTTCAAAATAATCACCTCTACAATATTTTAGTATATCATAAAACCATCTTATTCTCAAAGCATTTATATCTTTTATTTTAAACATTCTGCGGCAATACATAAAACCCGGTTCCTAAAAGAAACCGGGTCTCAGAGTGTCGAAAAAGTCCCACCGGACTTTTTCGAGTTTAAATTAATGCAATAAATCCCTATTTCTGCGGAAAGCCCTGAACTTTGTCAGGGCGCAGAAATACGGGATTTTCCTCGGCGGAATGACACGCTGAAACCCAGTTCATAAAAGAAACCGGGTCTGTTGTTATACTCTATACATTTCGGCGACTATGTTCAGCTGTTCATTGAAATCCTTTAATTTATTGATATCTCCGTCCTCATAGAGGGCTATGAATCTTCTGTTTATATTGTCGGCCTCGTCTATATGCAGTTTAAAATAGAGGTTCTGGATATTTTCGAGGATGTTGCTCACAAGGCTGGATTTAAGCTCGCTCATTTTTTCGGCCTGCATAAGCTCCTCCCTTATGGTAGACATCTCCTTGTCCAGATTAAAGGATGCCTCGGCGCAGTTTTTAAGCCTTGTTTTCAGATCATCGGGGAGGTTGCCGCTGTATTTGTAATTGAGCTCGTGCTCCGTTACTGCCCAGAAGTTCATCGCCAGCGTCCTTATCTGTATTTCCGCCAGCACCTCTTTAAATCCAAAGGCCGTATTAAGCCCGTATTTTACTATTATGTGATAGCTTCTGTATCCGCTTTCCTTCTTATTTGCTATGTAGTCCCTTTCCTCGACTATCTTTATGTCGTGTCCGTCCCTCTGACGGATTATATCTATTATTTTGGGAATATCCTCAACAAACTGGCATATAAGCCTTATGCCGGCTATGTCCTCCACCTCGTCCTCTATCCTGTTTCTTGATATTCCCTTTCTGCTTACCTTTTCTATGATGCTTGCCGCGGATTTTACCCTGCCCTCAACGGACTCTATCGGAGAATAAAGTCCGAGCCTGAGATATTCTTTTCTTATATAATTAAATTTAAGCATAAGCTCGTCCACCGTCTGCTCGTACGGATAGAGGAGCTCCTTCCAGTTTATTATTTCTTTGTCCAAGTGAATCCACTCCTGTCGGTTAATACTGCCCTGAGTTTATGGAGGCAAACATACTTCCTTGTATATTATAACATATTATTTTCAAAATCAAATGCAGATTTGGCATAAAAATGTATAATTTTTCATTGTTTGCACACTATTTTTTGTCCATATTTCAGGAAGTCATAATTTATTCATAAATTTTGTTTATTATTCCCTATCTCTTTTCAAATATTCCCATGGATCAGTATGCTCGCCGTTTACCCTTACCTCAAAATGACAATGGCTGCCAGTCGCGTAACCGGTGGAGCCGCAAAGGGCTATCACGTCTCCTCTATGGACAGACTGCCCGTTTTCAACCTCAACGGAGCTGTTATGGGCATAAAGCGTTGAAATTCCTCCTCCGTGATCGATTATGACCGTATTTCCGTATCCGTTTATCCATCCCGCGTTTATGACGGTTCCGTCTTCCGCCGCCCGTATCTCATATCCTTCCGGAGCCGGTATGTCGATTCCCGTGTGAAACTCATATCCGTTGCCCACAGGGCTTATCCTTCCCACATATCCGCTGCTTACATAGTACCGCCCCTCAACGGGCCATTCCAGCTCCCCTCCGGTGTATGTATCCACAAATTCCTTGTTTTTTTCGATATTCACAATAATGTCATATACCTTATCAGCCGCCTCCTCGAGTTCCGCCAATTCTTTTTCAGCACGTTTTGCGTCCTGACGGTATTCCTCAAGGAGCCTATTCTTTTCCTCGTACATTACGGCCATTTCAAATTCCTTTTCGGTCTTGAATTTTTCCAGCGCCGTCTTTGCCTCAGATCTTTCCTCTATGCGTTCAAGCTCCTCCCTCAGACATTCCTCATTGGCCTTAAGCTCTTCCAAAAGCTCCGCATCATATTTCATTATGTCCTCGGCGTACTGTCTGTATCTGGCGTAATCCGAAATGCTCCCGCATTCGCCCGCAATTTCAAGCGGATCAAGTTCGCCGTTTTCATAAATAAACCTAAGCCTGTCCGACGCGCGCTCGTTTAAACTCTGTCTTTTTTCCTCGGCCTCTTCAAGTTTTTCCCTTGCCTCGTCTATTTCCATTAAGACGTCAAGTATTTCTTTTTCCGTATTGTCTATATCTATCTGCGCCTCCGAAAGACGCATATCCAAATCATATATTTCTTTTTTTATGTCGTTCTGCGCGTCATAATTGTTTTCAAGCTCTTCTCTTCGCTCATTTTCATCATATACGATACGCTCGTAGTTTTTTCTGTACTCCTCAAGTTCCCCGGCGTTTGCGCTGAATGTAAGTATACACGCCGACAAAACAAACATACTTATTTTTGATGGCTTCATATTTATATCTCCCATAATTTTTTACAGAAAATATTATAGCATCAAAAATTTGTAAAAAATTAAAAATCCTTCGGCATATAAAGCCCGTATACGGCAAATTTCTACAGGCAAAAAAAGAACGGATATAAATATCCGTCCTGTTGATCTTATCTAATACAAATCAAGCCAATATGCCGCAAATTTCGTTTACAGCCTTCTCTTCATCTTCTCCCTCGGCAATAACGGAGATCGTGTCATCTTCCTTGAGCGCCAAAGAGATAATGCACATCATGCTTTTTGCGTTAATTCTTTTTTCTTCTTCCTCAATGCTGATCTCGCTTTTGAACTGACCCGCGCACTGAACTAAATAAGCGATCTGTCTCGCGTCAAGATTATTCTTTACTTTGATTGTTTTGCGTACCAACTTCTTCACCCATTTCCTCTCTTAAAGAATCCGCAATTTCTGCCAATTTTCTCAGTCTGTGATTTACTCCGGACTTTCCAACGGGCGGATTTAGCATCTGACCAAGTTCCTTCAGGCTCGCGTCAGGATACTCCAGCCTCAAATGAGCAATGTCGCTCAGAGATTGCGGCAGCTGTGATAAATCCATTCTTTTCAGTATCAGCTCGATGTCCTCTGTCTGTCTGACGGAAGCATATACCGTTTTATTAAGATTCGCCATCTCACAGTTGAATTTTCTGTTGACATTGTTGCGCATATCCTTAATTATCCGTATATTTTCAAGGTCAAGCAAAGCCTTATAGGCTCCCATGATGTTGAGCATATCAACGATCTGCTCTCCCTCTTTAAGATATACGACGTAATGCTCCTTACGCATGACGATCTTGGCTTCAAGTCCAAACGAGTTGATCAAATCCCTGAGGTCCTCGCTGCAGGCTTCGCTTGAGCATGCAAATTCAAGATGATACATTTTTTCCGGATCGGATATGGAACCCGCCGCCAGAAAAGCACCCCTTATATACGCCCTTTTACAGCAAACGCTGTTTACGACAAGCTCATCGATATTATTTGAAATACGTCCCCTTCCGTTTTCAAATTTCAATATCCCGCAGGCCTGAAGCATTTTTTCGGCCTGCTGCTTGTTATTAATAAACAGCATGTATACCATATTCTTTTTTAACTGGCTGTTCCGCCTGGTCAAAACCTCACTGTCTATATTAAAAGTTTTTTTCAGCAATGTAAAGTATTTTCTGGCGGCGGCCGGATTTTCAGTTTGTATTTTTACACAAAATTTCTCTCCATTATTGGCGATATGTCCACACATGTTCAGAATCGCCGACAATTCGGCTATATTACAATGTCTTGCATTCCCAAAATGATGGGACAACTCGCTTTTTACATTAGATGAAAATGACAAATTTTTTACCTCCCGACTGCATTTCCGAGAAAACACTTGCGCGGCTTCCACGACTGAAATTTTTTATAAGCTCTTTATTTTAGAGTCTTTTTCAATATCGTTATGATTTATGATAACGCTGTGCGATTTTTTCAGTCTGTTGTATATCTCGTTGGCAAGGGTCACGGAGCGGTGCTTTCCGCCTGTACATCCTATGGCGATAACAAGCTGGTTCTTTCCTTCTTTGATATAAAGAGGTATCAAAAACTCAAGCAGATCCGTCAGCTTGTCCAAAAACTTCAGGCTTTCGTCAAAGCTCATAACATAATCCCTTACAGGGGCGTCATTTCCCGTAAATTCCCTAAGCTCCTGTATATAGTACGGATTGGGAAGAAATCTAACGTCAAAAACAAGATCGGCGTCCATCGGTATGCCGTATTTAAAACCAAATGAACAGACCTTGATTATGAGCGAGTCAAATTCTCCGTTATCCTTGAATATTTTATTTATCTGTATTTTAAGCTCTCTCGTTAAGATGCTGCTCGTGTCAATGATATAAGTCGCCCTCTGTCTTACATCCGCCAGCATGGCTCTTTCCTTGCCGATTCCGGTTTCCAGAGAGCCTCCTCTTGAAAGCGGGTGCGATCTTCTGGATTCCTTATATCTTTTTATGAGCGTGGCATCGGAAGCGTCAAGATAAAGTATCTCATAGTCGTATCCCGCTTCCTTAAGTTCCTTCAGTCCGACAAACAAATCGCCGAAGAGCTTTCCTCCCCTTATGTCTATTCCAAGGGCGACCTTGTCAATGGATCCGTCCTGCTCGAAGCAAAGCTGAGAAAATTTTGTTATAAGGGCCGGGGGAAGGTTATCAACACAGAAAAATCCTATATCCTCAAGGAATTTAAGCACCGTAGTCTTTCCGGCTCCGGACATTCCGGTCACGATAACAAATCTCATATACACTCACCTCTTTAGATCGTTTACAGATAAAGGCTACTTTCTGCCTATAAATCTGACTTCGGGTTCCAGTCTTACACCAAATTTATTATACACCGTTTCGGCGCAGCAGTCCATAAGCTCCAGAATGTCCTCGGTTGTGGCGTCTCCGGTGTTGATTATAAATCCGGCATGCTTTTGAGACACCTGGGCTCCGCCTATGGTTTTCCCTTTAAGGCCGGCGTCCTCTATGAGTTTTCCGGCGAAATGGCCCTCCGGCCTTTTGAACGTGCTTCCCGCGCTCGGATAATTAAGCGGCTGTTTCTCACGCCTTCTCGCGGCAAAGTCAGCCATTTTTTCCTTTATGGCTCTGCCGTCTCCCTCCTTCAGCCTGAATCCGGCGCCGATTACGATCATTTTCTTTTCGTCTATGACCGAATGTCTGTAGGAAAGCCCCAACTCATCCTTTGTCAGCCTTAAAATATTGCCCTCATTGTCTATAACGTCGGCGTAATCTATCGCGTCCTTTATTTCTCCGTCATAGGCTCCCGCGTTCATCACCACCGCGCCCCCGACGCTTCCCGGTATTCCGGAAGCAAATTCAAGGCCGGTAAGGCAGTTTTCCGCCGCGGCCGCCGCGAGCGATGAAAGAAGAGCCCCGGCTTCGGCATATATTTTTTCGCCTTCAACGGAAATATTATTCATCATCGAGCCTATCTCTATTACCGCGCCGCATATTCCTCTGTCCGAAACGAGCAGATTGGAGCCGTTTCCGATGATCGTATACTCCACGTTCTCTTTTTTCAGCATCTCAATGGCTTTTATAATGTTTTCCGCGCGGTCGGCCTTAACGTATACGTCGGCCGGCCCTCCGGTCCTGAATGACGTATGGTTTTTCATAGGCTCGTTTATATATACTTCTTTAAAAATTTCCTTAAGTTTTTCCAGATACATAAATGGCACCCCGTTTACAGATTAAGTCTTTTTCTTATATTATTTTCGGGATTAAGGCGTTTCTGTCTGTTGTTTATGGCGGCGGACTCGCATATAACGGCCACGTTACGTCCGGGTCTCAGCGGGATGGTCTTACATACGATCTTATTGCCGAGTATCTCGATATATTCCTCCTCAAGCCCAAGCCTGTCATATATTTCCTCACTGTTCCAGTTTACCAGCTTTATTACCACATCTATGTTCTGCGACGCTTTAACAGCTCCGGCTCCATAAAGCTCGTGTACGTCAAGTATGCCGATTCCTCTCAGCTCTATAAGATATCTTATGAGTTCAGGACAAGTTCCCATTAAAGTTTTATGGGATATTCTTCTTATCTCCACGGCGTCGTCCGCCACAAGACGGTGTCCTCTTTTTATAAGCTCAAGGGCGGCCTCGCTTTTGCCGATCCCGCTCTCGCCTATTATAAGCAGTCCCTCCCCGTATACGTCAACAAGCACGCCGTGCATCGTTATTCTGTCGGCAAGCTCTGTGTTGAGCCATTTTGTAGCCTCGCTGTAAAGCTCTGAGGCTCCGTCAGGCGTTCTGAAAACGGGAACGCCGTATTTTTCCGCAAGCTCTTTTATCTCGGGAAACGGCTCAAGCGCCCGGCAGAACACTATGCAAGGAATATGGAAGCTGAACAGCTTGTCAAGAATGTTATATCTTGTCTCGGAAGTCTGCCTTCTCATATATGTGTGCTCTATTCGTCCTATTATCTGTATTCTCGTATTGTCAAAATGGTCAAAAAATCCCGTAAGCTGCAAAGCCGGTCTGTTAACGTATTTCTGTGTAAGGGGTATGCTCTCAAATTCTATATGCGGAGTAAGATTTTCCAGTTCAAATTCCTTTACAAACTTTCCCAATGTTATGCTCGTCTGCATTTGCGCCCTCCTTTACTTTATGCCATGGAAATACGCGTATACGTTTTCCGCGGCCTTTATCGTCATTCCGTCGGCTTCAAGAAGCTCGTCCACCTCGGCGTTTCTGATGCTTTCTATGTCGCCGAATCTTCTCATAAGCGACTTTCTTCTGGCCGAGCCTATTCCCTCGATGTCGTCCAGAACGGAATGTATCTGTTTTTCGTTTCTTAGTTTTCTGTGATATTCTATGGCGAATCTGTGTACCTCGTCCTGTATTCTTGTTATGAGCTTAAAGCCCTCGGAATTAGGGCTTATTTCCTTTTCCTCGCCGTTATACAGCAGTCCCCTTGTCCTGTGCCTGTCGTCCTTGACCATTCCGCACACCGGAACATACACCCCGGCATTGTCCATGGCGTTAAGGGCGGCGGCGATCTGTGTCTTTCCTCCGTCGACCATTATAAGGTCAGGCAGTCTCGCGAAGCTGCCGTTTTCATTTTTCTCTTTTATATAATGGGAAAGCCTTCTTGTTATTACCTCCTCCATGGAGGCGAAATCGTTGGCTCCGACAACGGTTTTTATCTTAAATTTCCTGTAATCGCTGTTTTTTGCCCTTCCGTTCTCAAATACGACCATTGAGCCTACGGACTCAAAGCCCTGGGTATTTGAAATATCGTAGGATTCTATTCTTGAGGGCAGCTCGTCAAGTCCGAGTATATCTTTTATTTCCTCAAGGGCTCCTATGGTCTGTTTCTGCTCCTTCTTTATCCTCTCGCCTATTCTCTCAAATGTAATGGCCGCGTTTCCTGCGGCAAGCTCAACCATTTTATGCTTTTCTCCCTTTTTGGGAACGGTAATGGTGACCTTCGAGCCCCTCATGGTCTCAAGAAGTTCCTCTATGGCATCTTTTTCGTCGGGAAGCAGCTCCTCCTCAAGTATGAGTTCCTTTGGTATATAGGCGGTACCGCTGTAAAACTGCTTGACAAACTGGGTCATAATGCCGCTTCTGTCTATATAGTCCGGAGCGTTTATGAGGAAATGCTCTCTTCCGGACAGCTTTCCTCCTCTTATGAAAAACACCTGGACAAGAGCTTCGTCCATTGCCCTTGAGAACGCTATGACATCGCTGTCTCCGGCTCCGCTGTTGGTGATCTTCTGTTTCTCCATTATCTTTTTGACCCCGGCTATCCTGTCTCTGTACGAGGCCGCCTTTTCAAACTCAAGAGCCTCCGAAGCGTTGAGCATAAGTCCCTCAAGATATTTTATAATATAATCGTATTTACCCTCAAGGACGGCTATTACCTCGTCCACGATTTTATTATACTCTTCCTTTGAGATAAGATTGTCGCAGGGAGCGGAGCACTGTCCTATATGATAATTAAGGCAGGGCCTTTCCTTTCCCATGTCCCTTGGCAGCTTTTTTCGGCACTTCCTTATGGGAAACAGTCTGTTTATGAGCTCGACTGTTTCCTTGGCCGCCGTAGCGTCGGTGATGGGGCCGAAGTATCTGCTCTTGTCCTTGACATACTTTCTGGTGATAAACACCCTTGGAAAATCCTCATTCAGCGTCACCTTTATATAGGGATATGTCTTGTCGTCCTTAAGCATTACATTGTATTTCGGCCTGTGCTCCTTTATAAGGTTGCACTCAAGAAGCAGAGCTTCCATCTCCGAATCCGTTACAATATATTCAAAGTATGCGATATGAGACACAAGCGCGGATGTTTTAGCCGTCTTGTTTTTACTGTTTTGGAAATACTGTCTCACCCTGTTTTTCAGGTTGACAGCCTTGCCGACATATATTATCTCGTCGGTGGCGTCGTGCATTATATATACTCCGGGCTTATCCGGAAGTTTTTTCAGTTCTTCTGCAAAATCAAACATAATCTATCTCCCGCAGGCCAAATTTTTATCGTCCCCGCCGCGTACCAATTATCAATAATGCCCCCTTTCGCAAGGGAGCACGATATATCAATTTCATTATACTTCATAGGCCGGATTATTTCAACTTTTACTTATTTTTCGGCCGTCTCAAAAGTCATTTAATGAAGCGGCGGAAAATACACATATATAGAACAGTTTTTGGAATGATGTGCACATGTATAAAAAAAGCATCATAAGGGGCGCCGTCATACTTACGGCCGCCAATCTGATAACAAGGATAATGGGATTTTTTTACCGCGTATATATGTCAGATGCCATCGGCTCGGAAGGAATGGGGCTTTATCAGCTTGTAATGCCCATATACCTGCTTAGCTGGAGCGTAACAAGCTCGGGTTTTTCCACGGCGGTATCGCGGATCACGGCGGCCAATGCCGCCAAAAGGCGTTTTGCCGACACGGAAAAAACCATAGCTTCGGCGGCGGCGCTTTGTATATCCGTCAGCCTTGCGGTGGCGGCGCTGATGTTTTTCTTCGCCGATAAAGCCGCTCTGTACATATTAGGCGATGAAAGGACAGCCATATCGCTTAAAATACTTTCCTTCGCCATACCTTTCATGTCCGTCGGCTCCTGCATAAGGGGATATTTTTTCGGCGGACAGCGCCAGAGCGTTCCGGCGGCGTCACAGGTGCTTGAGCAGAGCGTCAGAATAATCTCCATAATCGTGCTGGCTCCCCTGCTTGCTTCAAAGGGACTGGAATACGCCTGCGCCGCGGCTGTCACCGGAGTTCTTCTCGGCGAGGCGTTTTCCTGTGTTTTCACGTTAATAAGCTATTGGTTTATGAAGCCAGACCCTTCCCTGGGCAGAAAGCCGGATATGAGCGCCTTTAAATGCGCCGTTCTCGTTCTTTCCATGGCCGCTCCGCTGGCCGCAACAAGGATCAGTTCTTCCCTGCTTTCCGCTTGGGAAAACATACTGATCCCGCAAAAGCTGAGAGCTTTTGGAGAGACCGCCGAAGCGGCGATGAGCCTCTACGGAAATCTTACCGGAATGGCCCTTCCCCTCATACAGCTTCCTTCGGCCCTGCTTATGGCCGTGGCAACGGCTATTATGCCGACGGTGGCTGAATCCGCCGCCTTAGGCGACAAAAGGCGCATATCATCCGCCGCTTCCCGCGTACTAAAATTTACGGTTTTGATCGGTATAGGAACGGCAAGCCTGTTTGCCGCACTTCACGGCGAAACGGCAAACGCCGTTTACGGCAGGGAGGATATAGGCGTTCTGTTATTAAAGCTCGTTCCCGTATGCCCTCTGCTATACATAAATATTATTATGAACGGTATTCTAAACGGACTCGGCGAGCATTTGTTCATATTCAGGAACAGCGTAATATCATCGGTTATAAACATAGCGTTCATATATTTTCTTATGCCTGTATGGGGTATAAACGCCTACATAGCCGGCCTTTTTTCCGGGCTTGCGTTCTCCTCTCTGAGCTCCGTACACAGGGCAAGACAGACAGCAGACATAAAGACAGACCCTGTCAGTCTTGTTTTAAAGCCTATCGTATGCGCGGCCGCCTCCGGGCTTTTGGCAAAATATTTTATCGGATTTATGGATCCGTCAAAGCTGTCATATATAATTTCGGCCATCGGTATGCTGGCCGTTTACGTTCTGCTTCTTATCGCCTGCGGTTCGCTTGACAAAAGCGACTTTAAATGTCTTAAATGCTGAAACAAAAAACGGGGTCAGCCCCTAAGCTGCGGCTTTCCCCGTTTTTGTTTTCCGAAAGTTGTTATTCAAAATAGCTGCGGATGTTATTGAATATCTCAATAGTAAATCCAACGGCCGATGACGCGGCTCTGCTGCCTGACGGAGCGTTGAATTCCTCCTCTACGCTCATAACTATTCGGCCTATCTTTTCGGCGTCAAGCATATCTCCGGTCATATCCGTAAATTTTCTCGTATAATCCACATACACTCTTTTTCCGATGAATGTATCAAGATAATCCCCATTGCCGACCTTCTGTCCGGCCAGATTGCCGAGGGTATCAAGTATCTTTTTTGTAAGTCCGCCTATGGCCGCCCTTGTTATAAAAACAAAGTATGTATAGTATACAAGATAGTTTTCCCTGTTGAACTCCCTGTTTTCCTTCTCATACACGTCCTTCATATATCCGGTGTATTTGTCGGCGATTTTGTAAACCGTTTCCTCATATTTATCACACTCTATATTTCCTATTTTCATTTTGAACCTCCTGCCCCGTCCGCTCCCTTTGGAACGATAAAATTAACGAAATTATCTATTTTAAATTCGGCTCTTTTAAACTCGTATATCTCCCCGTCTATGCTTACGGAGGTTTTTGACGCGAAAGCCGTTTTCATTGATCTGACCTTTTTGTATGTTATAAAATCTTTTGCGTGCTTGTCAGTCAAATAAGTACCGTCGCGGTATTTTTTCAGCAGCGACACAAGTTTCAGCCTGCCTATTCTGTCTATCACGGCGGCGTCGATATATCCGTCGGCTATATCGGCATAGGGCGAGGATCTGAATCCTCCTCCGCAGCAGCAGGCGTTGGCTATGGTGCAAAGCAGCTGGCAGCCATTGTATGCCGTTCCATCGTCAAATTCTATCTTTACATTCTGCCCCCATTTTCCGAACAGTTCCTGAACGGCTCCAAAGACGTAGGCCATGGAATTGGGAACGATCCCGTTTTTTATTTTTGACGCGTTAATAACGACGTTGCAGTCAAATCCTATGTTGGCCATGTTCACGAAATATGTCTCAAAATTACCGTCAAGTATGGCTTTTACGGCGTCTATCCTTTTTACGCTCCCTCTGAGCTGGCCGCTTACGCTGTTAAACGCCTCCCTGTTTTTGAACCATCTTACAAAATCGTTGCCCGTCCCCGCGGGTATTATTCCCACGGCGGCGTTTTCAAGTCCCACGGCTCCGTTTACGGCTCCGTTGAGAGTGCCGTCTCCGCCCACGGCGTAAAAGGCGTGCCTGTCTCCATCGGATGATATACCCCTTATATATACCGCTATATCCTCCCTGCTGCAGGGAATGTAGACCTCAGCGTCCTTTATTTTTACAAGCTCCGGCAGATAGGAATTGCCTCTTCCGTTTCCCGCCACAGGATTTACGATAAAATGTGTTTTCATAATTTTTCTCCGCACCGTATTTTTTATATTTTAGCATAAAGGCCGGAGGAATAAAAGACTGTTGATTTTAAATGTGCAGCTCTATTATAACGGAAATATGATTTTTATATAACTTTCGTCGCGCACCAGCATAGTGGGCGGTTGATATATCGCCTGGCTTCCTTTCTCTTTTGAGAAACTTAATCGTATTCAGCTGACGTCTATTTAATTCATAAGATTCTTATTTTATAAAAGCCAATTAATATTAATAAACCCTTCATCTATTATTATAAATGAACGTCCTGCTTTATGGCTGTATAACTCTCCGGTATATTTATTAAAAAGTATTGGAAGGGACTCATACCCTTTAAGCTCAAAAACATAATACCTGTCTAAGTCATATCCTGTATATCTTATAGCGTTTGGATCATAAATACTCTTATTTTTATAATCCGGAATGTTCCTTTCCTTAAGCCCTTCAATAATCTGATCATATTTTTCTAATGATGCTATCTTTATTATGTTTTCGGCCTCCTGAATGCTGTATGCCACCCGTCGGTCCTGATCCATACTAATAGCTATGATATTGATTGAGGGTACATCATCTCTGACATCGTGCTGAAAATTATAAATATAGTCAGCATAATAATTGACCTCTCCCCCAAAAACTTCACATATAAATCTTAACGGGATATAATAGTCATCTAATACCATCTCAAACCTCCTGGGCATTGATATGCTTTTGTCATTTAGAACAGCATCTGTATTGCTATAGGATTTTACAAAAAGTGTCTGTCCATTATAGTTTATATTAATGCTTACAGATTGACCCCTGTTTATTGTCACCTCAGCACCTGTCATATAAGCAAATTTTTGCAGTGAAATATAAACCGTCTCATCTTGGATGACTGTACCGGGGTCTTTTACAAAACTACCATTAAACATTATTAGTCTTATTCCGTTTTTTACATCTTTTTCATAGGAACTATTTATTTTATCTTTTTCAACTTTAGGATACTCTATTTCATAAAGATCATTAAACTCTGTTTTGCAAATAGATATGCTGGGATCATCTGAAGCTTCAAAAGCATACACAGAGTTAATTGAAACAAGGCACATGACGGCAGATGCCACTATACTTATTAATTTTTTTAAGATCATATAATCATCTCCTTATTACTCTCAATTTATAAAATATACTCCAATTAATTTCCAATTTATCACAATTTTTTAATATTGACAACCGATTTTTAATATATTTTGTAAAATTATTACTTCCGTTCTTTTACAGCACTTATTCCATCAAAAATGTAAAAAGTTCTTGACATTTTTGAAGCTGTGATTTATCCTATAAATGTAAAAGATATTTTACATTTTTGCAACATGAAGGAGATGGAATTATGGGAGATATGTCTGTATTTATAGTTTTATTTTTGATATTTACCGTTTTTCTGATAGTTTTGGATATAGCTATGGTCGTCTCTCTTGTAAAGCCCGGAGACGAAAGGAAACAAATGATAGTATGGAAGGCCAGCGCCGGAACGCTTATCGGTGTTGTCGGCGTTATGTTCATTGACATATTTAAAAGCATCGCCGCCCCGGACAGCATAGTAAGCCCATTCTCCAGACTTGGCGGTACGGCAATAGTTTATTTTGTGTTTTTGATGTATTACAAAAGGAAATACGGTGGTTAAATGAAAAATATAATAAGGGAAAGGCGCAAACAGCTTGGCCTGTCGCAGGATGAGCTTGCGAAAAAATGCGGCGTGTCAAGGCAAACGATAAACGCCATAGAAAACAATAAATACGACCCATCCCTCGCTCTCGCCTTCGCCCTTGCCGACGAGCTGATGCTAAGGGTAGACGAGTTGTTTATAAGAGATAAATAAAATTTCTTTAATTCAGGAGCGGTCATACAGACGCAAAGTATTTCAAAGTAATGATTGGCATAACATATTTTCGGTCTTTTAAAATATAGCCGATATAAACATAAACACGCCGGTAAGCCTCGTTTATAAGCGATATGTGCCGGCGTGTTTTTATTATTAAAATTTTTCTAAAATTTTCTTCCTCTGCCCCTCATTCGCCTGCCGGCGGAAGCCCTCGGCCGTCTGCCTGCCGGCGGCCTGTTGTTTTGCCTTCTTCTCGGCCTTATTCTTGTAGTGATAAATGAATTGACAAGGCGGTCACTGTTTACCGTGAAGTTTGTCCTGCTGTTCGCTCCGTAATCATAGATCTCGCCGATTTCCTTGAATGAATAGGCCTTATAGATATGTATCGCAAAGCAGGCGGCGGATACGGCTCCAACAAGAAAGGCCGTTATCCATACGGCGATATGAGCCGCGGCCTGACCGGTATCGACCGGTATCCCGGCCTTAAAATACTCAAGGCTCATCTCTATTTCCGCTGAGAACGCCCTGTAATAACTGCCCTGCGCCGCATATCCGGCGGCGGTGTCAAATATATTCTCAAGCCTTATATCCGTAAGACATTCCGATGCGGTGCCTATGGTTGAAATATATATTTCCCTGTTGTCCATGTCGATGAGATATATTATACCGTTGTCTCCGTATCCCAGCCCGGAATAAAAATCGTCCGCGTAAACGGCCGATGATTTTCCCTCCGTATCGCTGACGGTGACGGCGGCGGCGTCCCATCCCGTTGCCTCGGAAAGCGCGGCAAGCTCTTCGCTTACGGCGTTCAGCTCAGTCTCATATAAAAGCCCCGCGTTGTCATATACTCCGGAAGCGGCGTAGGCCGCCGAAAACGGTATGAATGTAAACGCGAGCGACAGCATCAAAACGGCAAATTTTTTCATAATATTATCGCCCCTATTCCCATTACTATTAAAAACAGAAGCAAAAATATCCCCAAAACCGCTCCGGCGATCCTCGGTACGCTTATCGGCAGTCTGCCGACGGTTTTTCCCGTCTGTCCGTTCATCGCGAAATAATACTTTTTGCCCCTGAGACTGTATGTCAGTATCCACACCGGAAGAAGCACATATTTTTGTCTGCTGTTCACCACGTCCGCGTGCATGGTTTTGCCGCCTATGGACTGATAGCTTTCTGTCACGGAATTCTCAAATATTTTTTTCGCGTATTCGTTCACCCTGCCGTTTACCTCATCTTCTATCTCGGCATATTCAAGATTCCTCTTTTCCGCGTAGAAACCGGAAAGATAGGCCATTTTAAACTCCTCCAAGCCTTCGTCGCTGAACGGCTGGACCGCCATAGCCGGCTTTGCCCTTTCTCCGGTCATGGCGAAACTGTTTATATTGTTAAACTCAATGGATCCCTCTCGCTTTATTTCGTAAACCTTTGTCTCCGTATATTCCAGTTCTCCCGTGACCCATACTCTGATATTGCGCCCCGTGGCCGAATATCCTCCCTTTACGGTGCAGTTCGTCATCCAGTATGGATAGTAAACACCGTAAAGATTTTCAAGCACGGAATCATT
Organism: Candidatus Metalachnospira gallinarum; assembly: GCA_904378045.1. Lineage (GTDB taxonomy): Bacteria > Bacillota > Clostridia > Lachnospirales > Anaerotignaceae > Metalachnospira > Metalachnospira gallinarum. The sequence goes on from CAJFHC010000005.1 coordinate 95,936, forward strand.
TTTAAAGTCGTTTGGAAGGAATCTTTTGTTTTTAATCCATCTGTGAAATCTTTTCTCGGCGTCCTGTCTGTCAAACTTGAACGGTATTATGTAATCCGGCTTAAACTCGCCGGAAAGCTTTCCGCTCAGCACAACGGGATTATGGCAATAATAACAGTATGTAGCCGCCGTAGTCTCGTCGGTTATTATTTCCGCTCCGCAGCTTGGGCAGCTGTATACGTCCGGAGAATCATCCATTGACGCTTCTTCCTTTTCCGCCTGCCTCTGCTCCGCCTTTATTCTTCTTTCCTCAAGTTCCTCCGCCGTAAAGTCGCTGCGGCAGTAGTCGCAGTGAAAAATATGCGTTTGAGCGTCATACTCCATACCGCTTCCGCAGTTTGGGCATTTATACATATATGTATCCATCAATATCCTCCAATGTCAGCCCATTTCAAATCATTGAATTTCCGCATTGAGGACAGAACTTCGGTCTGTCTCCGTTTCCGTCCCATTTATAGCCGCACTTTGAGCATACGGCTCCCAGCGGTCTTTTGCTTCCGCAGTTTGGGCAGAAATTTCCGTCGTTGACTCTTCCGCAGGCGCAGACCCACATGTCTTTTTTAATTTCTTCCGGCTTCCTGCTTCCGCATTGTGAACAGAAATTCCCGCTGTTGACTCTTCCGCAGGCGCAGCGCCATGTTCCGGCTCCGTCTTTATCCATCATCGCCGAATTGGCCTCGGAAACGGCTCTCATAAAGCCTCCGGAGGCTCCCATGCCCGAGCCCATTCCCATAAAGCCGGCAACGGATCCCGAATCGTTGCTTCCGGCAGCCTCAAGTCCTCTTGCGAGAGAGCCCTGGACATATCCCTCTCTTACGGAAGGATCGCCAAGCATGGCTCCGCGGTTTCTCATATTGATGAGTTCGGCGCTCTGTTCATCGTAAGATATGGCGGCAATGCCGACCGAACAGATCTCCATTCCCCTCTGCTTTTTCCAGTCCTCATCCAGTATATCAGCCATATAGGATGAAAGCTCTCGGCTTTTGCTCTGCACATAGGATACTCTTACTCCGTCGGCGGACATTCTGTTTACGGCAGCCTGCAAAGCATCCATAAACTCATTGAAATACTGTTCATTTATATCATCTATATCAACGTCTTCATCGTTTTTAGGTATCGCCTCTCTGAAAAACAGCAGCGGATCGGTTATTTTTATGCTGTAGGTGCCATGCGCCCTTAAAAACAGCTCCGCGTTATAAAAGCTGTCAAAATAGCTTATTGGCGTGCGCGTGCCGAACTTTATTCCCTTTATTTCCTGTAAGTTAATAAAATACGCCTTCTGTTTTCCCGGAGCTGTTCCCGAATATTTTATCCTCTCGAATGTCTCTCTGAGGGCGTCGCCGAAATCGCCGTTGAAAAGCGACGGCTCCGTATCCGTGCTTACTCTGTAATATCCTTCCTCGGCTGTATAATCAACTACCCTGCCTCCGTCGGTAAGTATCATAAACATATTGGGTCCGACATGTATGAGCGAACCGTCGCTTATAATGTCGCCGTTTCCCCTGCCGCTGTCTTTCCCATCCGTTTCTCCGGCCTTTCTTCCGACGGAAAGCACCGTTGTGTCGTCCATTTTACCGGCTTCTATTATATCCAGCCACTGATCGGAAAGCCCTCCGCCTATGGCCTTTGCTATGGCTTTTACTATTCCCATACCAATTCTCCTTTTACTGACGCTCAAGCGCGAACCTGTATACCGCCTCGGCGAATCCGCTGTCATTGTTTGACGAAACTACGCAGTCCGCGCTTCTTTTTATATTCTCGTCAGCGTTTTTTACCGCAACGCCGACTCCCGCTCTTTCAATCATATCCCTGTCGTTTGAATTGTCCCCGAGGCTCATAACGTCTGACATATTTATTTTAAGCATATCGGCTAAAAATTCAAGAGCTTCTCCCTTTGAGCAGCCCTTTGCTCCCACTTCCAGATTATTGCCTATGGAATTTGTTATCTCCGTATCAAAATTGTTCAATATAAAGTCATACGTCTCCATTCTGAGCCCGTTATCCGTAAAAATCAGGTTTATATTCTCCACTTCGGTATCTTTTTTCAATACGTCGTCAAATTTATCGATCAATATTCTTGTATCGAACATCCACTGTACGAATCTCGGATTGACCCCATGGCTTATGAAGTCTTCGGCAAATCTTTTAAGAGTATAGGCTCTGCCGCCAACAAATATCTCGGCCATTATTCCGATATCAAGCCCATGCCCGACTATTTCCGCCGCCATTTCCCAGGATATCTGTTTTTTATATATGACCTCTTCCGCCCTCCTGTCTATGACGGAAGCCCCGTTCGATGTTATGATATATCTTATGCCGTCCAGTTTAAGGACGTTTTCCGGCATGGTGTAAAGTCCTCTGCCGGTGGCGGGAACAAAGACTATCCCGCTTTTCACGGCGTCTTGCACTGCCTTTATATTTGCCTCAGAAATGCGTTTGTCATCGGTCAAAAACGTACCGTCCAAATCTGTGGCTATCATTTTTATCTTCCCCACGGTCTCACCCCCTGAATACATCTATCTTATACTTTACCACAAAATCCTGTTATTAAAAAGCCTGTTATTTTAAAGACGGCTGTTTTAAAATACAGTTATCTAAAAATTTAAAGTTCCTTGACTATATCAATTACTGATAGTAAAATTTTATTGTGTAATTATAATGATATTCGGAGGAAAGATCATGTCAATCAGAATTGTTACCGACTCGGGTTCGGATTTTGAGCAGACTGAAATCAAATCAAAGAATATTGAGGTCATTCCAATACCCATATCCTTTGAGGGAAAGGATTACCTTGACGGTGTGGACTTGAGTAAAAATGAATTTTTTGAGCTTCTTGAAAAAAGCGAGGATTTTCCGAAAACGGCTCAGCCTTCTCCAAGCGTTTATCTTGATATTTTTCAAAGCGCGAAGGAAAACGGCGACGACGTTATTCTTATAATGCTTTCAAGCACACTGAGCGGAATGATGCAGACCGCGTATCTTTGCAGGGATAGTGTGGAATATGACCGCATATTTATCATAGACTCGGTAAGCGCAACCGCCGGCATCAGGCTTTTGGTTGACAACGCCGTAAAAATGAGGGATGAAGGCCGCACCGCGGAGGAGATAGTGGCCGAAACCGAAAAATTGAAAAAAAGAATAAGAATTTACGCCACCTTCCCTACCCTTAACTATCTTGTCAAGGGCGGCAGGCTGTCACGTTTTGAGGCCAGCGCGGCGGCCATCGCCCGTATAAAGCCTGTCATAACCGTTGACAGCGACGGCGAAGTTCTTGTTTGCCATAAAGGAGTCGGCCTTAGGCGAAGCATAGATTATATGGCACAGAAAGTCGCCGAGGAGCAGATAGACGAGAATTATCCCGTGTTCCCTCTTTATTCCGGAGACCCCTGCAACTGTTATATTATGCTTGAAAAGCTGGACGAGCATGGAGTGCATGTAGACAAAGACCTTATCTCCAACATCGGACCGACCATAGGCTCTTATGTCGGCGTTGCCGCGACGGGAATCGTTTATATAAGAAAAAACGGATAAAAACACATAAAAACAGGATGCTTTTGAATTTTGTTTAGATTCACCGCATCCTGTTTATTTATTATTTTCCGTTTATGATCTCAAATTCAGCGGCAACGGTATTTCTCAGCTGAGTTTTATACGCTCCGTTTCCGTAGCTGATCCTTGCCTTTGTAAGCGCTTCCTTTTCGCTTTCGGCCTCAATATCAATATCGAAATGTTTTATTTCCGTAATTTCTACGTTATAAGTTCTTTTCGACCCCATATATAACACCACCTATTTAATAATAACCCCTCCCGAGAGGGAACGGGAGGGAAAATGGGGAGTAGAATTTATGTACACACTTATAAGTCAGACTGTCAAAAAACTAATCCATTGTGAGCGAGAGGGTTCGGGAGTCGAAGGGACTCCCGAGTTTAATCCGCAGGCGGAATTCATTTCCGCCGAGGACCGCAGAAATAGGGATTTATTTCCTTAATTTAAACTCGAAAAAGTCCTGAAGGACTTTTTCGACACGCTGTTATAAGTGTTTGTACCGTAAAAAATTTCCGGCTTAATTAAAGTCCCATTGACGCAAGCGGGATAAATACTACCAGCGTTATCGCGGGAATAAGTATCTGCGTTACGGCTATATCAAAATACGCTTCTTTATGCGTCATTTTGCAGATTCCAAGCAGAGTGATCTGGGCTCCCTGATGAGGAAGCGTATCGAGGGTACCAGCCGCAATAGCTCCGACCCTGTGGATGTATTCGGGAGCGACACCCATTGAAACAAATATGTCCTTGAGGGCGTTGAACGCAACTCCCATACCGCCTGAAGCCGATCCGCAGGCGCCTGCGCATATAGCGACGGCAATAGCGACGAATACCATAGGGCTGATGTTCATATTCTGAACCATAGTTATAAGGTTTGTGAAGCCCTCTGTGTTCTGTACGACTCCGCCGAAACCTACTACGATAGCCGTATTAAGGATAGCGACACCTGAATCGGCAGCACCTTTGTTGAATATGTTGACCCATTCCTTTACGCCGCCCTTTATTCTTCTGAACATAAGAACCGTAGCAAGAACAACGCCGGCGAATACCGAGCCCTCAACGCTCCATTTTAATCCGTTGAAAAGTATAAGTATAACTGCTATAGGTAAAATCGAAGTTATGAAACTGGGCAGATCTCCCACTTCGCTCTCCTGAAGTTCTTCTTCGGTAAGCTGATATTTAAGTAAAGGATCGTCGAATAATCTTCCTTTTTTCGTGAAATGTCTCGCTCTGTACTCAAGCCATACGAAGATGAGAATAAACTCAACTACCGACGCTATCAATGAGGGAACTAAGGCAGCCGTAGCCGGCGTTCCAAGGCTCTGCATAGCTATCTTGTTCTGGATAGATGGTGAGCCGGGAGCCGTCATCGACCATGTCCAGCATCCTGCCGAAATAGCGAGCTATCTTGACGGAGATTTTAAAAATCTGATAATGTCTTCCGAAGGCCCGGCTGAAATACTCTGCACATTTGACGCCTGCACTCTTCAAAAAGCCCAGTCAAACCTGTCGGTAGGGAGTCCGGAGCCGGTTGATAAGGAAATAAGGGTCAAAATCGGGCTTAATCCCGGCAATCTCAACAGAGACACATATCTATTTCTTTATTACTTTATAAGCAGATATAACTATGTTTCTTTTGACTTTTACGACAACTCTAATTTCCGCGACAGGAACATGATAGTTGTGAAAGGCAAAGCCGCTCTTATGTGTTCTCTTGACCATTACGGAAAAATAGCCATGCTCTCCGTAATTAACGACCCCGAGAAGGTAGATGTCATCTACAGCAGAATAAACTCGTTATTCAAGATACATCACCTTCTTATAATGTCCACCACGTCTGATGAGCTTGTTTCCAGCGGTTACAGAAGCAACTTTTACGCCTTCAGCAATTATCAGATATTTTTGTCCAGAGGCTTTGAGTATCTTCTTCCTCCGGAGATAATCGATAATATAGTTGAAGCGGCTTACAGACAGGGCTACGACCAGGCAACGGAAAAAATGCTCAGGACTCTTATGGTAACATGGGAGGAGCTTTTTAATAACGAAAAACTTGACTTCTTTATTACAAAGTCGGCTCTTATAAAATATATTGAAGACGGAGAGTTTTATTTTACGGATATAATTTACAGAATGTCCATAGATGAAAGGAAAAAGCATATCCAGCATGTGCTTGATATTTGCAGGAAAAACGATAACGTAAATTTCTATATAATAGACGACGAGGATATCCCTTACTCAAATCAGGATATTTGTTTTTCAATATACAACAATTACGGCAAGCTGTTTCTGAAGAACACCGTAAGGTTTTACAGATCATACGGTCCTCAGTTCTACAGCATACTGAGCGAGCCGATAATAAACGGAATTGCGGAGTGCATAGAATCCATAAAATCCTTTCCAATATGCGTCCATTACCCCGCGTCGTCCGTACAGACATTTATGGATCAGTATGGAGCCATGGTATACAGGATGATTTCCCTGAGTGAAATCACGACATCAAAGTAATTCAGTATAATTCAAAGGAATTCAAAAAATGTTTCAGACACAAAAATACGGCCGGGATATATTCTCAGCCGTATTTATTATTCATTTTATATATCAGCGTGTCGAAAAAGTCCTTTGGGACTTTTTCGAGTTTAAATTAAGGCAATAAATCCCTATTTCTGCGGAAAGCCCTGAACTTTGTCAGGGCGCA
>CAJFHC010000006.1 GCA_904378045.1 Candidatus Metalachnospira gallinarum
TCAGCAGTGATGGAAATAGCTATATTGGCGGCGTATGTGGATATAATAATGGCACAATCATAAACTGTTACAATACCGGAGAAGTCAGCGATGCATCTATAGACCTTTCCTATGTGGGCGGTATATGCGGGTATAATAATAAAACAATAGAAAACTGTTACAATACTGGAGAAGCCAGCAACTCGACAAGTAATCCTTCTTATGTGGGCAGTGCATGTGGGCATAATGATAGCACAATGACAAACTGCTATTTCCTTACAGGAACTGCAGACAAAGGCACAGGTGATGACACAGGTGAGGCAACAGAAAAAACAGATTCCCAATTCAAATCCGGCGAGGTCGCTTGGCTTCTCCAGAACGGACAGAAAGATCAGGAAGATCAGGTCTGGGGACAGGAAATCGGCGAAATCGGCACGGACAGTTATCCTAAGTTTTCAGACTCGAAGAATGAAAAGGTACTGAAAGCTGCGTTTATGAACAGTGACGATGAGATCCAAGTTGCGTATGCCAACTATAACACGGCGTTGACTGAGCCCGAGTTTGTTGTGGCGGAAGACGAAAAAATCGACGGCTGGTATGAAAACGGTGATTTTAGCGGAAACGCCTGGAATTTTGAAAATAGAATAGTACAGGATATAACACTTTATGTTAAAATTTCTAAAATCCAATATAATGTAACGTTGAAAGCCGATGGAGACGGCGCTGTTTCCGGCGGCGGAACATACGTCCACGGCACAGAGGTAACGGTTACGGCCGACCCTGACAGCGGCTTCCGATTCGTCCGCTGGGAGGAAAATGGAACGGAGGTCAGCGATGAGGCCGAGTATACTTTCATTATTAAAGGCGACAGGGAGCTGACTGCCGTATTTGAGCGCAGAAGCACGGACAGCGGTCATTCCGGCGGTTCCTACAGCCTGCCCGAGGGAATAGACAGGGACGAGCCAAAAGACGAGCCCGAGAAACAGCCTGAGGAAAAACCGGAAGTTGAACCGGACACTCCGGGAACGGACATTACTACAGACTTTACCGATGTTCCCGCCGAAGCGTGGTACAGCGAAGCCGTTGACTACGCCACGGAAAACGGCATAATGAACGGCGTCGGCGGAAACAGGTTCGAGCCGGAAACGGAGCTCAAGAGGGAAATGCTGGCGGTAATTCTCTGGAATATGACGGACAATCCCGAGACCAACGGAATCGCTCCCTTCCTTGACGTCACCAGCGATAAATATTATGCCGAAGCCATAGCGTGGGCAAACGAGAACGGCGTGATGTACGGCTACGGAGAGGAATTCGGCGTTGGCGAGGCCGTAACAAGGGAGGACTTCGCGGCCATACTCTACCGCTATGCCGCATTCAAGGGCTATGACACTACTCAGGGCGGAATGGCCATAAGGGAGTTCATCGACTTTGAGCAGATAGCCGACTACGCGGCGGAAGCCCTCGGCTGGGCGGTAAACAGCGGAATAATAAGCGGAATGGGAGACGGAACAATATCGCCTAAAACATCTACTTACCGTGGACAGGCGGCGGTAATGCTTATGAAATTCTGTGAGAACGTAATGAAATAAAACACAAAAATATGAGCCGGAGGGATTATCCTCCGGCTCTTTGCGTTAAAAATTTTCTATGATTTTTTATTTTATCGAACTCAAAAACGCCACGGCTCTTCCTATTATCCTTACCTTGTTCATTTCCTGCCCGGAGAAGGCCATGGGCGGGAAGGCGGGATTTTCGGCGGCAAGGATGACCTTATTCTCGTAAATGTATACCCGCTTTAACGTGGCCTCGGAGACGTCGGCGGTGTCGTCGATGAGCACGGCGGCGATCTGGCCGTTTTCCACGCAGGGCTGTTCTTTTATAAAAACGATGTCGCCGTCAAATACTCTGGCGTTTATCATGCTGTCGCCCTTGCACCGCAGACAAAAATCGGCGGCAAGATCGTCGGGCAGGACTATTTCCTTTTCCACGTTTTCGGCGGCGAGGATGGGAGTTCCGCAGGCGATGGTGCCAAGCAGGGGTATTTTGCGGGTGTTCCTTCCCGAAAGGGGGATGAGATTGGGTATGTTTTCGTAAGCCGTTTCAAGCCCCATAAGATATGACGAGGTCGTGCGGAGAGCTTTGGCGAACTCGTCTATTTTCGCCCCGGCTACGTCTGTTTTTTCAAGCTCAATCTTATTTATGGATGAGCGGGACTTATAACCCATAAGGCGGGCAAGCTCGTCCTGCGACATATTCAATTCTTCTCTTCTTTTTCGTATTCTCTGACCGATACCGCTTTTCATATATATCACCTCAATAAAAGCATATCATGAAGTATAAAATTTTTCAACAATTAATTAGTGGTGTTGACATTTTTTCAACAACGTGATATTATCTATGTAGAAAATAATTCAACACAAAACGAATAAATCACAAATTATGGATATATTCGCGGAATATGATGAAAAATTATCTACAAAGGAGGAGTTTAATGCCAAGCGGAAGTTTTTTACAGGCGGATGTGCTTTGCCCGTTTTATATAAACGACAGCAATAAACCGCCAAAGATAAAATGCGAGGGCTTATCCGACAAAAACAGGCTGGCGCTGAACTTTGTAAAATCGGACGCCAAAAACTCGCACATAAAGCTGTTCTGCGCCGGAGAATACCAGCTTTGCCCGCTTTTCAGGGTCATATACGAGAAATATGAGGAATGAAGTAACAGGCGGAAGGACGGGCGAATATATTATAGAGGGAGATGATGAAAATGGGACGGGATATAAATATTCTGCACCCGATGCTCAGGAAAAAAATAGCCGAGCTTACAAAAAGATGCCTTGAGGAAGGACTTAAGATAGGCATATCCGAGACATGGCGTTCCGTGGAGGAACAGAACAGGCTTTACGAGCAGGGGAGGACGAGGCCGGGAAAAATTGTCACCAACGCCAAAGGAAGCTCCTATTCGTCCATGCACCAGTGGTATATCGCCTTTGACTTCTACAGGAACGACGGCAGGGGAGCCTATGACGACAGCGACGCCTTTTTCACTAAGGTAGGTTCTCTTGGAAGGGCTCTGGGGCTGGAATGGGGCGGAGACTGGAGCGACCCGGTGGACAAGCCGCATTTTCAGCTTCCGGACTGGGGGAGCACGCCATCGAGGCTTAAAAGGCTCTACGGCACGCCGGAGAAATTCAGGGAAGAATGGTCGGAGAAAACGGAAAGAGAGGAGGACGGGGATATGGAAAAAAGATATAATACCGTTGACGAGATACCGGACTGGGGAAAAAAGACTATCCAGAAGCTGGTGGATAAGGGCTGCTTCGCCGACCCGGACAGGCTTGACATATCCGAGGATATGCTGAGGGTGTTCGTCATAATCGGCAGAGCGGAATAAGGGATAGATTATCGAAAAAGTCCTTCGGGACTTTTTCGAGTTTAAATTAAGGAAATAAACCCCTATTTCTGCGGAATAAACTCGGGAGTCCCTTCGACTTCCGAGTACCGGAAAGATATCCGGACGCCGTAGGCGGCTTTGGCCGAAGGCCAAAGTACTGACCAGTAACATCTCGCTCACAATGGATTATTTTTTTGACAGGCTGAGCCCCGGCGCGTAAAAAACCGCCGGGATTTTTTCGATATAATAAATGTTGCCTGTCCGCCGCAGAAGTTATATAATAAACTGTAATGGTTTTGAATTAGGGGGCGTTTGGGTTGGCTTTATCAAACGATCTGACGGAAGGCAATATACATAAGCATCTGATGGCTTTCGCCTTTCCGCTTATCATATCGAATATTATGCAGGCGCTTTACAACGCCGTTGATATGTACTTCGCGGGTATGTTCATGGGAACGGAGGGTATGACGGGCGTTTCCGTAAGCGGGCCGGTCATAAACGTAATGCTTATGTTCGTTTCGGGCTTCGGAGTCGGAGCCAGCGTCGTGATAGCGAAATATCTGGCTCACGGCAGGGATCAGGCGCTGAAAAGAGCGGCGAACACGGCGGTGACAATGTTTATGTCGGCGGCGGTCGTCATATCCATCGCCGGATTTTTCCTTACTCCGGCCATACTCAGGCTCATAGCCACGCCGGAGCAGGCCTTTGATTACGCCCAGAGGTATTTGAGGATAATATTCTGCGGCATGGTGTTCACCATAGGATATAATCTTATATGCGCCCTGCAAAGGGGTTTCGGGGACTCAAGAAGCTCCATGTACTTTGTCCTCGCCGCCACTATGGTAAATATAGTGCTGGACTATTTTTTTATGGGCATACTGAAAATGGACGTATCCGGAGCGGCCTACGCCACTGTCATTTCCCAGGGGCTTTCGTTCGTTTTGGGAATAATGTATTTCAGAAGAAGAAAGCATGTGGTCACGTTTTCGCCGAGGGATCTGTGTTTTGACCCGTCCCTCGCCAAAGAGCTGCTCTCCAACGGACTGCCCAGCGCCGGCCAGCAGGTGAGCGTCCACCTGAGCAATCTCTGCATGACGGGAATGGCCAATTCCTTCGGGCTTGTGTCCGCGGCGGCCTACGGCATAGCCGTAAAGCTGGACAGCTTCGCCATACTGCCCTGTTCCGCGGTGAACGACGCCGTCGCATCGTTTACGGCTCAGAATCTCGGCGCAGGAAAACAGGAGAGGGCTTTTGAGGGAGCGAAGGAAGGCAGAAAGCTGGCCATAATTTATGTATGCTTCGTATTTTTGACCATATTTTTCTTCGGAGGAAGGCTCGCCGGAATATTTACGGACGACACGACCGTTATTTCCGCCGCCGGAGGATATTTGAAAATAGCCTGTTTTATGTATTTTCTCTACGCCCTTGTGTATCCGTTCCAGGGATTTCTCAAAGGCAGCGGAAGCTCGGGCTTTGTGCTTGTGAACAGTCTCTGCGTCCAGTATCTGCTGAAAATACCTGCGGCCTATGTTTTGAGCCATCTTACGCCGCTGGGCCTGAACGGAATAGCCTGCGTATGGATAATTACCCCGTCCATATCGGCATACACATACGGAAGATATATCAAAAAGGGCAAATGGAGAAAAAAGTGGAATCTACAGGAGGATTAAAATGTTTCTCAGAACGGTTAGAACATATTTTGCATTGGTTTCAGGAGTGCTTCTCAATTACAGGAAGGTGCTTAAGGCCGGAAAGAAATTTGACGATCCCCTTGCCGCCCGTAAGTACGTCTATGATATTGCTTCAGGAATAATCGAAAAGACGCTGGACAGGGCCGGAGTGGAGCTTACCGTCACGGGAGAGGAGAACATACCAAAAGACAGGAATTTCGTTCTCATAGGAAACCACCAGAGTATGGTCGATATACTTGTCATTCTTCATACGATAAAGAGACCCATAGGATTTGTAGCTAAGGCTGAGTTGAAAAAGGTTCCCGTACTCAGGGACTGGATGGAGGCTTTGGGCTGTGTCTTTATGAACAGGAGCGATCTGAGAGAATCTATGAAAGCTCTTTTGGAAGGAATAAAGATGGTAAAGGAGGGCTACAGCCTTTGTATTTTCCCGGAGGGAACAAGAACCGACGGAAAGATGCTGGAATTTAAGGGAGGCTCGTTCAAGCTCGCGACAAAAAGCGGAGCTCCCATACTCCCCATTACCATAGACGGCACCAACAGGATACTCGAGGACAACGGTATGTGGATAGAAAAGGCCGAGGTTAGGCTCACATACCATCCGATAATCGAGACAAAGGGGATGTCCAAGGAGGAGCAGAACGCCCTTTCCGAAAGAGTGCAGGACATAGTCGGAAGCGCCTTAAAGGAGGAGTTTCGTTTTGGAAAAAACAAAAATATTGATAGTTGACGACGAAAAGCATATAGCGGAGCTCATATCCCTCTATCTTACGAAGGAAGGGTTTGAGACGAGGGAAGTCTACGACGGCAGAAAGGCGATGGACGAATTTTATTCTTTCAAGCCGGAGCTTGTGCTGCTCGACCTTATGCTGCCCGGAGTGGACGGCTACCAGATATGCACGACGATAAGAAAAAACAGCGACGTGCCCATCATAATGCTTACGGCAAGGAGCGACACCTTCGACAAGGTGCTCGGCCTTGAGATGGGGGCGGACGATTATATAGTAAAGCCCTTTGAGCCAAAGGAAATGGTGGCCAGGGTCAAGGCGGTGCTCAGAAGATACGAAAAGAGCGAGAAAAAGGAGGACGACAAGACGGTTTCCTTTGATAATCTTAAAATAAGCCTTAACGACTATACGGTCATTTACCACGGAGAGAGCCTTTCCTTCCCGCCGAAGGAGCTGGAGCTTTTGTATTTCCTCGCGGAAAACAAAAATCAGGTCTTTACGAGGGAACAGCTTTTGGACAAGATCTGGGGATACGAATATGTGGGAGACTCAAGGACCGTGGACGTCCATATAAAAAGGATAAGGGAAAAGCTCAATAAGGGCGACGAAAACTGGAGCATAAAAACGGTTCACGGCGTAGGATATAAATTTGAAACGAGATGAAGCTGATGGCTAAAAAAAGTTCATTGTTTTTTAAGCAGACGGTCATATATATCCTCATTTTTTTCTCGGCCTTTGTTATCATGGCCGGATCGGTGTATTATTTCTGCACGAATTACTATTACGAGCAGAAGGAGACCCAGCTCAAGGACAGCGCCAGAACCATTGCCGGACAGTACGGAAGGGCGTTTTCCAGCGGAATAATAAACGCCTATGAGCTGATGGACAAGATGGAAATAATAGAGGACTATACCGGGACAAGCATTTTCCTTATAAACAGCTTTGGCCGGGTATTGGCCGTTTCTTCAGATATTGCCCAGGACTGGGTAGGCCAGTCCATTACAAACGAGACGATAAAAAGCGTGCTCGAGGGAAACATTGTCACGGTCAGGGGAAAGATCGGAGGTATGTTTTCCGAAAACATGATGACGGTCGGATATCCGATCATGTCAAACGGCGTGGCCTACGGCGGCATATTCCTGTGCTCGCCGGTGCCGGAAATACAGCGCACCATATTCGCCACGGTGGAGATCATTTTCCTTTCGGGAATACTGGGGCTTATGCTGGCCGTCGTGATGATATATTTCTTCTCAAGGAAGCTGACGAAGCCGCTGCTTGAGATGAACAAGGCGGCGCAGATAATCGCCGACGGCAATTTTGACAGAAGGCTGGACATAAAATCCAACGACGAGATTGGGCAGCTTGGCGACAGCTTCAACTATATGGCGGAGAGCCTTGAGAAAAAGGAACAGGAAAGAAGGCTTTTTGTCGCCAGCGTGGCTCACGACCTGAGATCGCCGCTGACAAGCATACAGGGCTTTATTCAGGCTATGAAGGACGGTATGATACCGGACGATAAATATGATTATTATTTGGATATAATATTTGACGAGACAAAAAGGCTGGCGCTTCTGACAAACAATATCGTTGATATGGGAAAAACGCAGGAGAGCGTGCTGGAGCTCAATCAGACGGACTTTGACCTCAACGGGCTCATAAGGGACGTGCTTGACGTTTTCGAGCAGAGGTTCCGTGAAAAGAATATAAGCTGCAGGTTCGTCATAGACGAGAAGGAGACCTATGTCAACGCCGACAAAAAGGAGATACACAGGGTTCTGCATAATCTCATAGACAACGCCGTCAAGTTCACTCCCGAGGGCGGAACAATAGAAATAGAGACGACGGTGCCGAAAAACGAGAACAGGGTATATGTCGCCGTAAACGACAGCGGCAGCGGAATACCGGAAAACGAGAGGCGAAAGGTATTCGAGGCGTTTTATAAGGCGGACGCCTCAAGGGGCTGCGACAAGACCGGCAGCGGACTTGGGCTTTGCGCCGCAAAGGAGATAATAAACGCCCACGGAGAGATCATATACTGTAAGGAGTCAAAGCTGGGCGGAGCGAAATTCGAGTTTACACTCAAGCTGTCCGGGCAATAAAAGACCCGAAACAAGCTCTCTTGCTTGACAATAAGGAGGATAAAATGAAATATATAAGGGATATAAAAGAGGGAGAACAGATAATAGAGCACTATCTCTGCAAGAGCAGACAGACCCTCAGGTCAAAAAACGATAAAAATTATCTGTCGCTCAAGCTGGCGGATAAAACGGGAACGGTGGACGCGAAGGTGTGGAACCTCGGAAACGATATACAGTCATTCGCCGAAAACGATATGATAAAAATAGACGCCACGGCGCAGATATTCAATAACGACATACAGCTCAACGTAAAAAGAATAAGAAAAAGCAGGGAAGGGGAGTACGACCCCGCCGATTATATCCCTTCAACGGAAAAGAACATAAAGGAAATGTGGGGTAAATTCACATCCTATATCCAGACGATAAAGGATCCTCATATAAAGGAGCTTATGGAAAGGATAATGCTCAAAAACGGCTTTGTGGTAAAGGAGTTCCCCATACATTCGGCGGCCAAAAGCGTACACCACGGATATTTGGGAGGGCTTTTGGAGCATTCCCTTTCGGTTACCGAGATATGCGACTTTATGGCGGATAAATATAAATTCGTGAACAGGGATATACTTGTGGCTTCGGCCATGCTCCACGACGTGGGCAAGCTGTGGGAGCTTTCGGATTTCCCGCTTAACGATTATACCGACGACGGACAGCTTTTGGGACATATATATATCGGAGCCGAACTCATAGAAAAGACGGCTTCGTCCATTGACGGCTTCCCCGACAGGCTTAAGACGCTCATCAAGCACTGTGTCCTTTCCCATCACGGGGAATATGAATACGGTTCGCCGGTACTCCCTAAAACGCTGGAGGCGCATATCCTGCACTGCGCCGACGATATGGACGCCAAAAGCAAAGTGTTTGAGGAGTTCATAAGCGCCGATTCCACGTCAGGCCCCTGGGCAGGGTACCAGAAAATGCTGGCAAGGAATATCAGAAAGTCGGAGTATTAAAAATAGACAGGACACGCCTGAAATAAAGCAAAAAAACAAACGGGAGAGCCTCAGCTTGAGACTCTCCCGCTTGTTATAAGCCGTTTTAAAATATCAATCGTCTTCCACCGTAAATATATCTTCGATTGTTACGTTAAAAACCTTCGCTATTTTCCACGCCAGAACAAGGGAGGGATTATAGCGGCCCTTTTCAAGATTGCCTATGGTCTCCCGCCTTACACCGACCAGCTTTGCAAGCTCCTCCTGCTTCATATCGTATTTGGCGCGGAACTCTTTGATCCTGTTGCTTATCATATCAGAGCCCCCATCTTTCTCTGAATCCGTAGTATGCCGACGACAGGGCGTATACAAATACGGAGACAGCCCATCCGAATGAAAATCCGCTCAAAAGCGCTTTGCCGGGAGCGACCTTGATAACGAAAAATCCGAACAGCGCCGCTGCCGCCGTGGCGAGCATACCGAGAAAAAAAGCCCTTGCCGCGGATTTGTTTATATATTCCTCAAGCATTTCATCTGATTTGATAAAAAAGTATTCAAAGTCGACCGCGAAGGCGAAAAAAGCGAGGAATGTCTTTTCCTCCGTAAACAGCCCGATGAGACCGAGAAGGGAAAGAAATCCCGTGAGACCATAGAGATACCGCTTTGACATAATAAAAACCTCCTTTAAATGTGGTATATTTTGCTCTTTATGTTATAAATATATCACATAAATAAGATGATGTCAACATTTTATTTACGTTTCAGCTAAATCAAAACGATGATGATAAAACAATCAAGACCACGAGAATTTTTGGCTTCATATTCTGAGAACTATTTGGATAGAGAATAAAAAAGAGCGGTTATTTTCGGATTGAAAATAATCGCTCTCGGAGTTTAAGATTATAATGTTTCGATTGTCTGCAAGACCAGCCCGCCGGTCAGAGTTTTATTTGCTCCAAAATCCACAATGACATGAAGCCCTAAAACGGTTTTATAAAATTCAACTGATTTATCTATATCCGTTACAACTAACATAGGATTTTTAAATTTCATTTTCATTACCTCCAAAGGCCACGGCTTGTCCGGCGGCCGCGCTGGCGGAACCCAAGCCGAAAACGGACAGTTTTGCGAAAGGATTTATTTTGCCACCATCAGCTTTTTAAGCGCCGCTTCCAGACCGGAAACGCTCAAAGGGTACATATCGAACTCGTCCTTGAGTATGCCGAGCGTCTCGTGCCAGTAGTTGCCGGGATAACATTCCATATTTCCCGGATTGAGCCACACGATATGATTGAAATGGCCTTTGACCTTTCGGAACCATTCCAGACCGCTTTCATATCCCATCTGGCTGTAGCTGTAAAAATATGAGCTGGTTCCCACAAGCTCGTAGGGCGACATGGCGGCGTCGCCGAGGATAATGACCTTGTAGTCGCTGCCGAGGGTGCGGAGCACGGTATCCGTGTCTATCCATCTGCCGGGCATACATTCCGCGTCTGTGTAAAGCCTTTCATAAATGCTGTTGTGGAAATAATATATCTTAAGATCCTTGAAATGATTTGACTTCCTGACGGCCATAAACAGCTTGCCGCAGAGGTCGCGGTAATAGTCCATTGAGCCGCCGCTGTCTATGAGCATAAGCACCTTTACGGTGTTGCGTCTCGGCCTTTCGTATACCAGCTTGAGCTTTCCGGCGTTATTGCACGTCTCGTCTATGCTCTCGTCAAGGTCGAGCTCGGTTTTAGGCGCGTCGGTCTTTGTGGAAAACTGCCTCAGCTTGCGGAATGCCATCTGAAACTGCCTGCTGTCCAGTATCTTGTCCTCGGTGAAATCCTTGAAATGACGCTCTCCGGCCACACGAAAGGCTCTCTTGTGGACGCTTTCGCCGCCGACACGGATGCCGTTGGGGCTGTTGCCGTTGTTGCCGAATACGGACATTCCTCCGGTGCCGACCCAGTAGCTTCCGCCGTTATGCTCGCTGTCCTGCTCAGCGAGACGCTCCTTGAGCATTTCCTCTATCCTTTTGAAGTCCAGCCTGAGATTTTCAAGCGCCTTTTCCTCGTCATAGTTTCCGGGCGTTTCCTTTGGATTGTTGAGCCAGTCCAGCAGCTCCTTCGGAATATCGTCCAGAAAGTCAATATCCTTGAAAAATTCAAGAAACGCCCCGTCGAATTTGTCGAAATCCGTTTCGCTTTTTATGAGCACGGAGCGGCAAAGATAATAGAAATTCGTAAAGCTGGAATAGGCAAGCCCCTTGTCCAGAGCCTCGTTAAGGGCAAGCCACTCGTTCATTGATACCTTAAGCCCTTTGCTCCGCAGAAGATATAAAAAAGAATCAAACATACGATCCGCTCCTCTCTTTATTTAAAAGGGAACGTGGTTCTGTTTTTGGCTTTTTCAAGCGCGTCTATGTCCTCGTTTTTCTTGAGTATGACTCCGGCGAAGGGAATCTCCTTTGTTATGCGCTCCACGGGTATGCCGCTTATGGTGAGCGCCTGTATCCAGTCGATTATTTCCGATGTGCTGGGCTTTTTCTGTATATCCCTGAGACTTCTGACATAATAGAAGGCCGCTATGGTCTGGTTTATTATTTTGCTGTCAAGATCGGGATAGTGTACCTTTATTATGTCCTTCATAAGTTCCTCGTTGGGGAACTCAATATAATGGAATATGCACCTTCTCAAAAACGCGTCGGGAAGCTCCTTTTCGGCGTTGGACGTTATTATGACGATGGGACGGTGCTTCGCCTTTATGGTCTCCGACGTCTCGGGAATGTAGAATTCCATCTTGTCCAGCTCCCACAGAAGGTCGTTGGGGAATTCCAGATCGGCCTTGTCTATCTCATCGATGAGAAGAATGACCTGCTCGTCGCTGCTGAAGGCCTCGCCGACCTTGCCCAGATGGACGTATTTTTTGATGTCGTCAACGCCTTCTCCGCCGAACTGGCTGTCGTAGAGCCTCTGGACAACGTCATAGACGTAAAGGCCGTCCTGCGCCTTTGTCGTGGATTTTATGTTCCATATAATGAGCTTTTTGCCAAGAGCGTTGGATATGGACTGGGCGAGCATTGTCTTTCCCGTTCCGGGCTCGCCTTTGATAAGAAGGGGCTTTTGGAGAGCCATAGCGATATTTACCGCCCTCATAAGCTCCTCGGAAGCCACATAATCCGTACTGCCCTCAAATTTATTCAAATTAACGCTTTTTTCGTTCATATTTTATCCTCCGATGTTTTGTTTTGGGATTAATTCTACATAAGGCTGGCGGCTATGTCAATACCAATAAATTTATTATTCCGTCTGTGGTTTCTGTATATATCTTGTGTTATAATGAAAATATCAAGTAAAGCGGTAGGAAAAGAAAGGTGGAAAACTTAATGAGAAGAAAAATGTTTTGCGTCCTTTCGGCGATTTTGCTTATGACATCAACGGCCTATGGACAGGAGATAACGAAGGGAGTCAGGATATAGTGCGGTATGGGAGCTAAAATAGGCGAGGGGGACATATTTGTTCCGCTGAGAGCCGTGGCGGACGCTCTTGGGGCAGGGACGGAATGGGAGGCTCCGACAGCCGTTGTGACTCTTAAGGGCATATCCGCCGAATTTACTCCCGGAAGCGGGGAAGCCGTAAAAAACGGCGTTGGCGTTGAGCTGAGCTCAGCCGCCTACATAGATAATGACCGGATGTTCGTGCCTCTGTCATCCATCGAGGAGATTTTCGGGCGAACGGCGGAATATGACGAAACCGGCGTTATTATATATTATGACAGAGAAACTCCCTACGGCGTGACACTGGAGAACCATAACGCTAATTTCGCCATAGTACCGGTGAGCTGGAACGGCAAGACATTTGACGGAAGCGATAAAGCGCTGTGGCAGGCCCTCTGGGATGACGAGGTCACGACCAATATATACAGACCGGCGCCCGCGGAGACGTTCACTTTTATATTTAACGGCCCGGTTCCCGACAATGTGACCGTAAAAAGCGGCTATATGACATATAATGAAGATGAATTCGTTTTGGCTGAAATTCCCGTGACCGTGGAAGGGGACAGGTACAGCTTCGCCAACCAGCCGGTGCCGTCCTATGACGAGCTCCATTCCTCCGGCGTTTACGTCATAGAGGCGAAATGGGGAGAGGACGCTTGCAGATACGCGTTTATAACGAACAACAAATTCGCTTACACGGCCTATGAGGAATTGGAGGAAAGAATGAAGAAGCTGTATGCCATAGATTACTGCCTTGTGGGAGATTATGTTTATTACGCCGTCCTCGGTGATGACGCGGGCTTCCACAGAATGCTCATCGACGGCAGGGACGATGTAAAAATAAGGGGATTTGAGGGCATAGAGACGCCTATAAGCGGAAGCACGGCCATAACACTGGAACCGAAAGACGGATATATTCTATGTGAGATAAGACAGATGAGGCAGTATCAAGCCGACGGCAGCCTGTCCGGCCCATATCCCGCGGAATATGTCAGGATAGAACTTTGAGCCCCGCTGTGGTATACTTATAAAAAATCATTTTGAGGTGCGCTATGGTTATTGAGAAAAATAAAGTTTATACCGCAGAATGTCTTTCCCTCGGCTCAGAGGGAGAAGGCATCGTTAAAATAGACGGGTTTACCGTGTTCGTAAACGGTATGCTTCCGGGAGAAAAGGGAAAAATACTCATCGTCAAGGTGAAAAAGAGCTTTGGCTACGGAAAGCTGACGGAGCTTATAGAACCGTCTCCGGAAAGAACGGTTCCTCCCTGCCCGTATTATAAGACCTGCGGAGGATGCTCCATACAGCATATGTCATATAAAGCCCAGCTTGAGTTTAAAAGGAACAAGGTCAGGGACTGCGTGGAAAGGATAGGCGGGATCTTTGGCGCGGAATATCCGGAAACCATCGGTATGGACGAGCCCTGGCGATACAGGAACAAGGCCCAGTATCCAGTTGGAAAGGACAGGGACGGAAAAACGGTAATAGGATTTTACGCTCCGAGGAGCCACAGGATAACGGACATTGACGGATGTATGCTTCAAATGGACGGCTCGGAGAAAATCATTGAAATAACGAGAAAATACATAGAAAAATATAATGTTCCGGTCTATGACGAGACGGCTCACAGCGGGCTTTTGCGCCATGTCATAACAAGAACGTCCCGCTCCACGGGCGAAATGATGGTTACCTTTGTAATAAACGGCAAAAATCTGCCCCACAGCGGGGAACTTATCGAAGAGCTTAGGAAAACGGGATATGTGGCCTCCGTCGCGCTGAACATAAACAGGGAAAAAACCAACGCCATACTTGGGGACAAGTCGCTGACGTTATGGGGAAAGGACACGATAAGAGACGAGATAGGCGGAGTAAAATTTGATATATCTTCTCTCAGCTTTTATCAGGTCAATCCGGTACAGACGGAGAAGCTGTACGGCCTTGCCATAGACGCCGCCGGACTCAGCGGAAGGGAAACGGTCATAGACGTGTACTGCGGCATAGGCACGATATCCCTGCTGGCGGCTAAGAAAGCAAAGACCGTCCACGGCATAGAGATAGTTGAAAGGGCTGTCGAGGACGCGAAGGCGAACGCCGTGATAAACGGCATAGAAAACGCTTCCTTTGAGGCGGGAAAGGCCGAGGATATCCTTCCGAAAATGTACGCCGATGGCACAAGAGCCGACGTTATTTTTGTCGATCCGCCCAGAAAGGGGCTTGAGCCTTCTGTAATAGAGGCGGTATGCGGTATGGAGCCCGACAGGATCGTTTACGTCTCCTGTGACCCCGCCACATTGGCAAGGGACCTTAAGCTATTCGCCCAAAAGGGATATGGAACGGGAAAGATAAATACGGTTGATATGTTCTGCCAGACGGGGCATGTGGAGAGTGTGGTATTGATGTCACGCGTTAGCAATGAGCCATGCAGGACGGCGGACAAATTGTGCCCATGAGCTTGCTCAGACGGGACATATTCGGTCAATGGGCTATACGGCGATTCCGCATGGCGAAGCCGAACTGAAAAAGCGCGGAAAACAAGGGATTTCCGGGAGTCGGGGCTTGTCAGAGGACAGGTTCGGGTTTCCGGATTTTTCGTTTTACGGCAAGTGGGAACTGGTCTACTGTGAAAATTGGCGGAGAGTTGAGTGGGAAAGATTTGATTTTTTTGCCAGCCGATAGTCTGTCCAGCTCCGTTCTTCCATTAATTCTCTTACGCGTCTTTGCGCATCCATATCATCACCTACCTATCCTTATATATTCTAAGTCTCAGAATGGTGGTATAATAGTCACAATCGGTTGCTATAATATTTTCTGAAAAGGGCTTATACAGTAATAGATTGGTAGCTATCAGGGAAGGGTATTCAGGACAACCGCTAAGCCTGCTGTAAAAAATTTCTTAAACACAATATATCCCTCCACTTTTAAATTAATAGTATGTGCCAATATATAGAAATT
This sequence comes from Candidatus Metalachnospira gallinarum, assembly GCA_904378045.1. GTDB lineage: Bacteria > Bacillota > Clostridia > Lachnospirales > Anaerotignaceae > Metalachnospira > Metalachnospira gallinarum. The sequence continues at coordinate 15,289 of CAJFHC010000006.1, forward strand.
ATAGTCATTTTTTCTGACTATAGTCGAGTATTAAACCATATTTTACTATACATAATATAGATGGTATATATGGGTGATTTTATGATTGACTACAGTCCTTTCTGGGATACACTAAAAAATTCAAATGAGTTGATAACAAAGTATAACATTTCGAGCGCGACAATAGATAAGCTGCGTAAAAATAAGCCCATGAATACTACAACATTAAATGACCTGTGCAGAATATTAAATTGCAGACTTGAGGACGTAGCCCAGTATATTCCATCTGACAAAGATCAGCCTTTATAATAACAAAAAGGAGCCGGTAAACCGACTCCTTTTTTATAATCCAATTTATTAAATTTTCTTTTTTTAATAAGCCCCTATAACGAACTCCTGGCCGTCAACGTCCGGAACGGTCTCGTTTCCTCCGGTCTGGGTGTTGTTCTGACCGCTCTGGCTGTTCTGGTTTCCTGTATCAATGGGGAAATCATCAAAACGGCTGTCGGGATCATAGGGAATATCGCCTCCGATGACGACATCGTTTGGTACGGTCATCTCGGACGTCTCATGCTGAGTAAGGTTACAGGTCTGGCTCACGTCTATATAGAGCTTACCGTTTTCCTCACACTCTTCCTTGCTTGGTCTGTTGACTATCTGTCCGTCAACTACGGCAAGGGAATATTCCTCAACAACGTCTTCCGGACAGTTGGGACCGGCAAGCAGGCCGCTTTCCGTACATATCCTATACATCGAATGAGCCGTACACTGTGAGGAAGGAGCCGTGGCGGCGACGCAATAGTCCGTTGAAACCATATTTCCGTAATATCCGGCGCCATAGTAGTCGGCCGAACATACGCCGTCAATGGGCGAAGCGTTTTGAACGGCGCAATAGCTTGCCGTGGTTATGCCTTCCGGTCTTTCAAAATCCTTGTACGGAAGCGTATCATGGAGCTGATCCATGATCTCTCGCCATACTATAAGATGATAACTCTTATCATAACTGATCTTTTTGGGAGTATCATATCCCATCCATATTCCGGCTGCGTAATAAGGCGTGTATCCTGCAAAAACAAGATCCTTATCATCGTTGGTCGTACCGGTCTTTCCGGCAACGGGCATATTGTTTTTCTGGAACCTTGCGAGACCTCCGGTTCCGCCTCCCGATACAACGTCCTCCATCATATCAGTAAGAAGGAATGCCGTGGTTTCTTTTATTACTCGTTTACCTTCGTAGTCATATTCAAGAAGCACGTTTCCGTCGTGGTCAAGAACCTTAGTATAAGGAGTAGGCTCCATATATATTCCGCCGTTGGCGATCGTGCCGTAGGCCGCCGTAAGCTCAAGAACGGTAACTCCGTTAGTAAGTCCGCCCAGGGAGATGTTGGCGTTAACGTCACCCTCCGTAAGATTCTCGAATCCGAAGTTGAGCAGATAGTTATACGCGTTAAATACTCCGGCGTCCACGATTACTTTGGCCGCGAGTATGTTCATAGAGTCTCTTATTCCTTCCCTGACTGTGGCGTATCCTCTGTAGCTTGATCCCCACCAGTTTCCGGGAGCCCAGCTTCCGACCGTGAACGGTTCGTCCTTGACAAACATTCCGGGAGAATAAATATCCTGATCTATTGCCGGAGCGTAGGCCGCGAGCACTTTGAAGCAGGAACCGGGCTGGCGGTACGCCTGAGTAGCCCTGTTGAATACAAGATCGCCGCTCTTTGCTCCTCGTCCTCCGACGATAGCTTTTATATTTCCTGTCTGATAATCAAGTATTACCATAGCCGCCTGGAGCGAATTGGATATGGCAAGATTGTCAAGCACCAGCTTATGGGTATCGTCAACGTACATAGCCTTCATTTCCTCGGCAAAGGCTTCGGCTTCTTCTCTGCTGGATACGTTTCTTGACTCCGAATGATGCTCCTGCTCATTGGTTTCCGTATTCAAAACGGATATGGTATAGGTAGCGTCATAGGTCGTATCCGAAGGCGGGAACAATGAGTCGTCGGCAAATACCTGCTCAAGTCTTGTCTGTATATCCTGGCTCATGGTCGAATAGATCTGAAGGCCGCCGCTGTAGATGAGGTTATATGCCTCCTGTTTTGTAAGACCTCTCTCGGTCTGGAGATCCTCGGCAAGGGTTACGATCAGATGATCGACAAAGTAGTTATGCAAAGCCTCAGAATCCTCGTCGCTGGAAGCCTTTCCGACAAGGTGGGAATATATATCCTCTGCCATAGCGGTATCGTATTGAGACTGATCTATATATCCAAGCTCGAGCATTTTGTCAAGCACAAGCGTCTGCCTCTCTTTGTTCGCTTCCGGATTGCTGATGGGCGAATATCTGGAAGGATTCTTCGTTATTCCGGCGATGCAGGCACATTCGGCCAGTGAAAGATCGCTTACTTCCTTTCCGAAATAATATTCGGCCGCGGCTCCGACTCCGTTTAGACCATGGTTAAGGCTTATGGTGTTGAGATAAAGCTCAAGTATATAATCCTTTGCCGCTTTTTTGCTTCCAAGGGTCTCTTCAAGCTCCGACTCATATTTCACGGCAAGGTACTGTTCCTGTATTTTACGGGTTATCCTCTTGTCGCTGGTGAGCATCTCGTTTTTGATGAGCTGCTGGGTGATCGTACTTGCTCCCTGGGAGAAGTCCCACTCTTTTATGTCGATTATAAGAGCCCTTATAATACCTTTGGGGTCGATTCCGTTATGCTCGTAAAATCTTTCGTCCTCTATGGCGATGACGGCGTTCTGGAGATCCTGCGGTATAAGATCAAGGGTCACATACTCACGGTTCTCCTCGCCGTGGAGCTTGTCTATTTCCACGCCGTTATCATCGTAAATAATGGATGTATAATTGCTTGGAACGATATCGGACGTGTTGAGCGTCGGCGCGCTCTTTATTATGCTGTACCATGCGCCTATGCAAAGACCTATGGCCGCAAGGATGAGTATCGCCAGTATCAGCAGGAATATACGCAGGCCTTTGCGTTTCCTTTTTTTCTTCTTATTGTTCTTTTTACCGTTTCTGGGTTTTTCCGAAACTTTCCTTACTCTTTCCTTTGTTCTGGCGTCCGGTTTTGAACCGCTTCGGGTAGAAACACGGGTATCGGAATTTCCGCGTCTAACGGATAAGGACGTGCCGGAAGAACCGGCGCGAGATCCTTCGGACGCAGGTTTTCTCCTTCTGACGGGATTTCCGTTTTCATCCACATAATGGACGTTTCCGTTTTCGTCGGTATATTTATATATTTTAGGTTTATTTCCGTTATGTTCCGAGTGATCCATGCTTAAGCCTCCTAACTCAGAATATATTATAACAGATAAGACAATCGGAATAAAGGAAATATTTGTGTATTTTCTTTAAGATTATATTACAATTTATTATTTTTACCCGTTTTTTAATATAAAGTGGAGGAGAGATGCCATATCAAACGCAGATTTAAAAAATACGTGGCGCTGTCGGTCCTGATTTTGTCCGCCTGCACCGCGGTTTTTCTGGCAGCTACGGAAAAATACATAATGCCCGCCGCGGCAGATATTTGCCTCATACAGGCAAAGGAGACGGCAAACGGCATAATAAACAGTTCGGTTGAGGATGTTCTGAGAAAAAGAGCCGAGAACAACAAAAACATTTTAAGCCTTAAAACCGAGGAAGACACTACAATGATAGAGGCGGACACTGTCGCCATAAATATAATATGCTCAGAAATAAGCGGAAGCATAACCGAAAAAATATCTTCCCTTGAAAACAATACGGTATCAGTGCCTTACGGAGCCGCTTCGGGAATAGGACTGCTGGCAAATGCCGGGCCTAAGCTTGAGTTTGAGATAATGCAGTCCGGAGAGGCCGAGGTTGACTATGAGACGGAATTTACATCGGCGGGCATAAATCAGACCAATTATAAAATATGGCTTACGGTGAATATAACCATAAGCCTTGTTAATCCTTTATATGACCGAAAAGCTAATTTAAGCAGAAAAATAATGCTGGCTGACACGGTGATAAAGGGAGATCTTCCGTCGAACTATTTTAATATTCCGGATATGATGTGATCATTCCCAGTCTTTGCAAATATCGACCCACTTTTCCGCTCCGGAATACTCGTAAAGCTCGTCGCAGGTAAGCTCTATTGCCGAGTTGGAGCTTCCGCAGGCGGGAAAAACGGTATCAAATCTTTTTAGCGAAACATCGCAGTAAGTCTTTACTCCTTCTGGAAGGGCAAAGGGACATACTCCGCCGATGGCGTGTCCGGTCATCTCCAGCGTCTCCTCGGGGGAAAGCATTTTCGCCTTGAATCCGAATTCGCTTTTAAACTTGTGATTGTCTATTTTTCCGTCGCCGGCAACAGCGATCACTATACAGCTGTCTCCCGATTTAAGGGCAAGGGTCTTTGTTATCCTGGCGGGGATCACGTTCAAAGCCTCGGCGGCAAGGGCTACCGTGGCGCTGGAAACGGGAAATTCCATAATATCGTTTTCCCTTGAAAAGCGCTTCATATACTCTCTTACTTTATCTATCGACATAATATACCTCCGATCATTTTATATCTACAATATTATAATATCCGGGGAAGGATTTGCAATATAAATTTACAACAAACGTAACCAATACATATGACAGATGTAATAAAGGAGGGCAAAGCCTCATAGATTTTTACAAAAGGAAAACCGGAGGACAATATGACTAATACAAATATATATCAGGATATTTCCGAAAGAACGGGAGGAGCCATATACATAGGCATAACCGGCCCATGCAGAACGGGAAAATCCACGTTCATAAGAAGATTTATGGAAAAGGCCGTTCTGCCGAATATGACCGACGAATATGAGAGGGAAAGGGCGGTCGATGAGCTTCCTCTTATAGGCGCCGGGAAAATGATAACTACAACGGAGCCCAAATTTGTTCCTTCAAGGCCGGCGGAGATCAAGGCCGGGGACAATCTGAAATTCAAAATGAGACTTATCGACTGTGTCGGATACATAGTTGACGGAGCGGAAGGAACGCTTGAGGATGACGAGCCGAGAATGGTAAGCACGCCCTGGTCGTCGGAACCCATGCCATTGGCGGCGGCAGCCCTCACCGGAACAAATAAGGTCATAAACGACCATTCCACCGTTGCCATAGCGATGACCACGGACGGAAGCATCACCGATATTCCGAGGGAAAACTATGTGGAGGCTGAGGAGGATATAGTAGAGACGCTTAAAAAATCCGGAAAGCCGTTCGTAATGGTGCTTAACAGCGCAAATCCATACAGTCCCGAGACGGACAGCCTGAGAACGGAACTTGAGGAAAAGTACGGCGTTCCCGTAAAGACAGCCGATTGCTCCAGGCTTAAGGACGAGGACATAAACGAGCTTATGGAGAGCCTTCTCTATGAGTTTACGGTAAACGAGATAAACATAAATATCCCAAGATGGCTGGAGGGCCTGGAAAACGGCCATTGGCTCAAAAGCTCCGTTATATCCACGCTGCTGTCGCTGACTGAAAAAGCGTCAAAGCTGAGGGAGATAAACGGATGCGTGTCCGATCTTGAGGACAACGAGTATATCAGAAAGGCGTATATAGGAGATATATCCGCCGGAGACGGCAGCGCGGAAATTGACGTAGCCATGAACGACAATCTATTTTACGACGTATTGAGCGAGACCATTGGAATGGACATAAAGGGAGACTACGAACTTATAAGCATTATGAAGGAACTCTCACAGATAAAAAACGAGTACGGAAAAATAAGCCCGGCTCTTTCGGACGTCAAAAGAAAGGGATACGGCATAGTCGGGCCGGCTTTTGAGGACATAAGTCTTGAGGAGCCGGAGGTGTTCAGGCACGGCTCAAGATACGGCATAAGGATAAAAGCCAGGGGAGAGGCCATAAATATGATAAAGACCGACATCGAAACAGAGGTGGCTCCAATAGTCGGCACGGAAGAGCAGAGCAAGGAGTTTATTGACGATATCCTGAATACATATAAGACCGACAGGAACAAGATCTGGGAACTTAATCTGTTCGGCAGGACTCTGGACACCCTTGTCAGCGAGGGCATGAACAATAAAATATACGCCATGCCCGAGGACGCCCAGATGAAGCTGCAGGAATCTCTGCAGAAAATATTGAATGAGGGCGGAGGAGGTCTTATTTGCATAATACTCTGAAATTATGAGCTTTGATAAGTTACTGAAAACTTTTTTGACAATGAAAACATAGTATATCTCAAATGAAAATAAATATTATAAATTGTTAAACTTGAAAAAGTCATGAGGACTTTTTCGACATGATTAATGACAAAATACCCCCTTTGTTTTATAATGTATATAAGTTTCTATAGTTTACATTATAAAAGGGGGTATTATTATGAAAAAATTTTTATGTTCTGTTATGATCACGGCGTTAGCACTGGGGACGGTTACCGCCTACGCCAATGAAAACGATAGCAGATTTCTGCTTGAAGTCATAGAAGAGGAGGTGCCGCCTGTAGATAATAATACCATCCCGGGCGTACTTTCGTATGGTCTGGAGAACATTACAGGGCTGTATGAGGCAATAGCAGAGGCGGAAAAGGGACAGACTCTTACAAGGGACAGGCTTATGCAGACTCTTTATGAGATCGAAGGAGAGCCCGGAACAGTCGCGAACGGGGTTATCGGAGTTCCTTACTTTGATTCTGAATATGAGCCGGCGGCAACATGGTCCTATGAAAATGAAATTATGTACGGATACGGAGAAAATAAATTCGGAAAGAGCGACTTCGCAACAAGGGAACAGTTAGCGGCAATGCTTTACAGATATTGCGGAGCCGAAGCTGCGGATTCAGCTGACATCGCAGACACGGATATGGTCAGCGAATGGGCTAAGGAAAGCGTTGACTGGGCCGTTGAAAACGGAATACTTGCCACGGATGAAAACGGAATGGCCAATCCGCTTGGCGCCGCTGCGGTATACGATCTTAACAACGCTTTAAGAATACTTGATTTAAAATAATCTTTTCTGTTACGGAGGATAATTATGAGACTTACAAGGGACGAAGCGTGGCAGCTTCTTAATGAGTACAACAAATCCGAGGCTCTTATAAAGCACGGACTTACGGTAGAGGGCGTAATGAGACATTTCGCTGTTTTATATGGTGAGGATGCTGAGAAATGGGGCATAATAGGATTGATACATGATCTTGATTATGAGATGTATCCGGATCAGCACTGCGCAAAGACAGCTGAAATAATGAGAGAAAAGGGCATTGACGAGGATTATATCCATGCGGTATGCTCACATGGATGGGGATTATGCTCGGATGTGGAACCGACGGAAAAAATGGAAAAGGTGCTCTATACCATTGACGAGCTTACCGGGCTTATTACGGCGGCCTGTCTTATGAGACCGTCAAAGAGCGTGCTCGATATTGAGGTGAAGAGTGTCAAAAAGAAATTCAAGACCCACAGCTTTGCCGCCGGAGTCAATAGAGAAGTAATAGAAAAGGGCTGTGAAATGCTTGGTCTTTCCCTTGACGACGTCATAAAGGAGACGATCGAGGGAATGAGAGAATGCGCCGACGCCATAGGACTTAGAGGAAATATAGACGGAGAGTGAAAAAATGGAAATAACCAGATATGAGCTTACATTCCCTGCTTCAAACGGAGGACACGACATATTTGCCTGCGTATGGAGAGACTCGCAGCTCAAGCACTATAAAGCGGTGATACAGCTTGTGCATGGAATGGCGGAATATATTTTGAGATATGAGGAATTCGCCGTTTATCTCGCGAAAAGAGGATATATCGTCGTAGGAAACGACCATGCGGGACACGGATTTTCCGTCGGAAGCGACAGGGAAAGAGGTTACTTCGGAAAAAGAGAGAACAGCTGGGAATATCTTATTGATGATATGAACTATCTGCAAGGCATGATGAAACTTGATTATCCCGATCTGCCATATTTTATGCTTGGGCACAGTATGGGCTCCATGCTCGCCAGAGAATATGTTTCCGCCTATGGAAACAGCCTGAGCGGAGCCATATTTATGGGAACGGCGTACTCCGACCCGAAACTTCCGGGAGGAATACTTTTAGCCAAGTATATGGCGAAAAAGAAACCGGGAGAAAAGGGTGAGATGCTCAACTTCATAGCGTTTGGCTCGTTCAATAAAAAGATAAAGGGCGCCGAGACAAATTTTGACTGGCTTTCAACGGATAAAAATGAAGTAGACAAATATATAAACGACAAAAACTGCGGATTTTTGTTTACAAACGAAGGCTACAGAGATCTGTTCCTTTTGACAAAGCATGTAAATACGTCAAAATGGGCAAGATCATTGCCAAAGGACCTGCCGATGCTTTTGATATCAGGTTCGGACGATCCTGTGGGAGGATACGGCAAGGGCGTAAGAAAGATCTATAAAATGATGGTTCAGGCCGGTTGCTCCAATGTGGATATAAAACTTCTGCATGGAGCAAGACACGAAATTCTTAATGACTTAAAGAAGCGGAAGGTTTATAGTATCCTGTATAACTGGTTTGAGGATAATATATAAAGACAGGGATCGGCAGAAAATTTGAAAAAATTATTTATGACACACCGGCTATTTTTAGCCGGTGTAAAATTATATGATAATCCGCAAGGATTTATCATTTACGGAGCCCGGTATAAAAACTTGAAAAAAGGCGGGTTTGATAGTATAATCACAGTATTGTCCGCGGCAGCCGTATTGAAATGCGGAATAATAGACGTTCTGCGTAATCCGGCCGGACCTTTTTTGAGGTATTGGGATAAGAAAGAGGCATATAATGGTTGTGGCGGATGACAATAAGCATTGAAAGGACTTTCATTTATGAGCAATGAAAAAAACGGCGGCGCGAATCCGCTGCGTTTTGCGTTCCGTATCGTGCAGGGCGCTTTAATCGGATTGGGCGCTGTGCTACCGGGAATCTCCGGCGGAGTTCTCAGCGTAATCTTTGGTATTTACAAGCCGATCATGGAGCTTCTGTCGAATCCTATCAAGAATTTTAGAACCCATGTTCCCAGACTGATCCCCGTGGCGATCGGAGGAGTCATTGGTTTTCTCGGCGTTGCAAACATCCTCTCCTTTTTTCTGGAAAAATATCCGGATCCGTCTGTGTGTTTGTTCATTGGCCTGATTGTAGGAATGCTCCCGTCTCTGTTCCGGGAAGCCGGCGAGCAGGGCAGGAGTATTGGTTCATATATTTCTCTGATAATCTGCATGTGCGTGGTTTTTGCACTGCTGATCGGACTGAAAATGTTTTCCGTGGAAGTGACGCCAAACTTTTTCTGGTATCTGTTCTGCGGGTTCTGCCTGGCGCTGAGCGTGATCGCTCCGGGTATGAGTTTTTCCACTCTGCTGATGCCGCTGGGACTTTATACGCCGTTTATCGACGGAATAGGACATTTTGATCTTGGAATACTGATACCGGGCGGAATCGGAGCTTTGGTCACGGTGATCTGTCTTGCTAAGGCGATCAACGCTTTATTCGACAACTATTATTCTATCGCGTTTCATGGAATCATCGGTATTGTAATCGCCGCGACAGTTATGATCATTCCATTTGAGGGATTTACGGTTCCGGGCCAGCGCGCTGTCAATGTTATCTGTCTTGTTGTCGGGGTCATAGCGGCGCTGATACTGGATAAATTCAACAGCAGCGTGAAGGTCGAGTAATCATATAACAGTCCAGCCGGATGAACCGCTGCCGGACTGTCTATTTTTGCGGGTATATCGCTTTCCGAAAACCGGAACGCGGACAGGCACGATTATTGTGCCTATGGCTTAATTGGATAAAAATTATGTGTTGTAATCTGTTTTGGCGTTGTTATGGCGGGAACAATAATGTCCATATTCAGCTACGGACTATTTAAGGAGAAGAAACTATGACAGAACGTATTGCTACGCCCTTAAGAACAAGGGCAATAATGGAGCGCTACGGATTTAATTTTAAAAAGGGATTCGGGCAGAATTTTCTTATCGATTCCAACATACTGGAGAACATCGCCGACGCGGCCGGCATAACCGATGAGGACACGGTGCTGGAGATAGGGCCGGGATTCGGGGCGCTGACCCAGGTGGCCGCCGAGAGGGCAAAAAAGGTCATTACCCTTGAGATAGACCAGAAACTAATACCTATATTGTCGGAGACCCTTGACGGATATGACAATATAGAAATAATAAATACGGACGCGCTCAAATGTGATATATGCCGGCTGTCGATTGAAAAAAATGATGGCAGGCCGTTCAAAATTGTCGCCAATCTTCCGTATTATATAACTACGCCGATCATAATGGGACTTATCGACAAAAAGGACGCTGTTGAGTCCATGACGGTAATGGTGCAGAAGGAAGTGGCGGAAAGGATGCAGGCAGGCCCCGGAAGCGGCGATTATGGAGCCTTGTCCATAGCCGTGCAGTTCTATTCCGAAGCAAATATTGATATGATCGTTCAGCCGTCATGCTTTATGCCGCGGCCAAAAGTGGCTTCCGCCGTTATAACATTAAAACTCAGGGACAAGCCCCCGGTGGACGTATGCGATACACGGCTATTTTTCAGAATTGTCAAATGCGCCTTCGGACAGAGAAGAAAGACTCTCTTGAACACACTATGCAACCAGGGAGGATTTGACATATCAAAGGAGGAAATGACCGATATAATACGGTCGGCCGGACTTGACGAAAAAATAAGGGGCGAGGCGATGAGCATTGAGCAGTTCGCCGCTCTTACGGAAAAAATATACGAAAAAATAAAATAAAGTATAGCAAAACAAAAAGGCGGTATATTATTGTTGGTTAAACAACTGTTGTATACCGTCTTTTGCTTTTACTGCTCCATGTTTACTGTTCCATCTGTTTTCCTAAAAAGCCAGCGGCTGTCTGGGCGAGCTTTCCTTCAACCTCTCCCATTTTTTTGTCCGGAGAGAGGAAAACGATAGCTCCGAGGGCGTCTCCCTCACATATAATGGGGGCTATAAGCTGATAGTTATATTTTCCGTCGGTCATCGAGTCATCATCAAGCAGGGGTACGAAATCGCTGTCGTTTCTGTTGGCGATATGGGTGCTTCTGGCGTTGATGCACTTTTCCATCGCGGGGCTGATATGCTTTTCGTAAAAATCCTTTTTTGGTCCTCCGGATACGGCTATGATCTGATCCTTGTCAATTATACAGGTGACGTGGCCTATGGTCTGGGCAAGGGATTCGGCGTATTCCTTAGCGAAGGCGCCAAGTTCTCCGATGGGAGAATATTTCTTGAGTATAATTCCTCCGTCGGAGTCGGTGAATATCTCAAGCGGGTCTCCTTCCCTTATTCTCAATGTCCTTCTTATTTCTTTTGGTATTACTACTCTTCCGAGATCATCTATTCTTCTTACAATGCCTGTAGCTTTCATATTATCATTGTCCTTTCCAAAACTGCATTTTTTATGTGTTGTTATTATTTGCGGTGAAAGAAATATAATACAGGAAAAAACAAGCAATTTTTTCAAAATGATGATGAAATAGATATAACCGGCTTATAAAAAACATTATGAGCGCAATACATAATTTTATATTTGTTAAAGAATTAAAATTATGAAAAATATACAATAATTTTTAACTAAAAGACTAAAAATATGACTTGTAGTATGTCATATTACACATAATACAAGGTAAAAATCGCATAAAAATTGAACATATTTATTGACACCGCTCCGCCGGAGGTTTATAATTTTAAATGGGTAATAGTGTACGCCGTTTTAATGGGGATTAAACGGCGAGCACGCTTTAGGGTTATACATCACAAGGAGGTTATGTTATGAGATTTATTGACTTTCCAGAAATGGACTTTGTCATCCAGGGAATGGATATGGTAGAGATACCGCCCATGTATAAGATGACGCAGATTTATGACTCAAATAAGATCGACGATCCCGCCGGATACATCAAAAAAATGATGGCCGATTACAAGGGTATCGACAAGGAAGCTCTGAAAGGCAAAAGCATCGCCGTTACAGTGGGAAGCCGCGGCATACCGTTCCTTCCCGAAATGGTAAGGGCGATACTTGACACGTTGAAGGAATGGGGAGCCGAGCCGTTCATCGTTCCCGCCATGGGAAGCCACGGCGGCGCTACGGCGGAAGGACAGCTTGAGGTTCTTGAAAGCCTCGGAATCACAGAGGAAAGCATGGGAGTAAAGATCCCCTCATCCATGGAGGTTGTCGAAGTCGGAAAACTTTCAAACGGCGCGCCCGTATATATCGACAAGATAGCGAATGAGGCCGACGGAATAGTGCTTTTCAATAAAGTAAAGCCTCATACGGAGTTCAGGGGCAAGCATGAGAGCGGACTTTTCAAAATGGTGGCCATCGGACTTGGAAACCATAAAGGCGCGTCCATGTTCCATGCCCAGGGATACAAGTATATACCGGATCTCCTTCCCGAGCTTGGCCAGGTGTTCCTCGACAACTGCAAGTTCGCGTTTGGAATAGGAGTTCTTCAGAACGCTTATGACGACATCTGCACAATAAAAATGTGCGACAGAAGCAATATATTCCAGACCGACGCGGAAATGCTCGTGGAGGCTAAACAGAAGGTCGCTAATTTTAAATTTAAAAACATAGACCTTCTTATCATCGACGAAATAGGAAAAAATATTTCCGGTTCCGGAATGGATCCAAATGTTGTCGGCCGAAATATGGCGCAGACATTTGTGGATGACAGCGGAATCAGATACATAATGGTAAGAGGAATTACTGAGGAATCCCACCATTCGGGAGTAGGTATAGGACTTGCGGATATGTCAACCAGAAGATGCCTTAACAGTATCGACTGGGACGCTACATGGACCAATGTAGTTACGGCTACGGTGCTTGGCGGAGGCGGAGGCCTTCCCACATACAGGAACAACGATAAGGACGCCATCTATACGGCGATCAAATGCTGCTCAGGCATAGATATGAAAAGACCCCGTATCGTAAGGATCAAAAATACACTTGAGACCGCTCATATCGAGGTTTCGGAACCTCTGTACGAGGAGCTTAAGAACCATCCCGAAATAGAATATGTAGAGGGACCTTACGAGCTTAAATTTGACGACGAAGGATTTATAGCGGACTAAGCATTATAAAATATCGGAGGACGTTTCGGAACTGTCTTATGGCAGAAGGAGCGTCCTCCTTCTTTATTTCCTCCTGAATTCATAAATTCTTAATATAATCAAATGCAAAATGAAAGAAATTTTATGGTATAATAAAACAGGTGATGGATATGCGCTTTCAAATCAGGGAGGTTGAGTGCGTTTCGGCCTGCAACAGGGTAAAGGGAGGTTTTCCGTATCTATGGGATCTTAACGCTTACCGCGGATGCGGGCACAGGTGCAGATACTGTTTCGCTCTGTATACGCACAAATATATAAAGGCAGGAGACTTTTTTAACGAAATATATGTAAAGGTAAATATAGCCGAAAGCCTTGAGAGACTTTTGCGCTCAAAAAGCTGGAATGGCGAGCCGATAAACCTTGGCGGAGTGACGGACAGCTATCAGCCGTTGGAAAAAGACTATGAATTGATGCCCGATATATGGAAGCTGCTTATCAAGTATAAAAATCCCTGTACCATATCTACAAAGTCCGATCTTATACTAAGAGACTACGACCTGATTATGGAGCTTTCGGAAAAAACCTATGTAAACGTGGCCTCGACCATAACCGGCGTTGACGAAAAAATCAGGGAAAGAATAGAGCCCGGAGCCGTATCATACGAAAGACGGTTCAATATGCTCAAAGCGTTTAAGGGCACAAATGTCAGGACGGGGTTGCACATAATGCCGGTAATACCATATCTGACGGATTCGGATGAAAACCTTGACGCCCTGTTTGAAAAAGGGTCGGACGCCGGCGTTGATTATGCCATAGTGCAGGCGCTTAATCTGAGGGGCGAAACAAAGGTTACGTTTATGACGTTCATTAAGGAGCTGTATCCGGAGATTTTTGATGAACTTCTGGACATGTATAAAACCGGATACGCGTCGACCGACTACAGGAGCGACTTGGCGAAAAGAGCTGCGGCTCTGATGAAAAAACACGGGATAACCGGAGAATATGCCGCGCGCAGAGCAGGGGAAGAAAAGGCAGGCGAAAAGAAGGAATATGAACAAATTTCTCTTTTCGACAAAAATATATAAAAATATTGATAAAAAAAGGTAAAGCTGTTACTATATATTAGAATTATTTAAAATCAAAGAGAAATCACCTTGGAGGGACATAAATTGAACTATTCCGCAGCCTTGGATTATATTGAAAATTTAAACTATCTTGGATCAAAGCTGGACTTAAGCAGAATTACGGAAATGCTTGAAAGGCTTGGAAACCCTCAGGATGAGATAAAAGCCATACATGTGGCCGGAACAAACGGAAAAGGCTCCGTAAGCTCCATGATAAGCCGGATACTGATAGAAGCCGGTTATAAAACCGGATTGTATACATCTCCGCATCTTGAAAGATACAACGAAAGGTATAAAATAAATAATGAGGAGATAAGCGACGACGCATTTGGCGAATATATAGAAAGAGTCAAACTCTGCGCCGACGATATGGACGGCGGCGCAGGCAGGCCGACTGTTTTTGAGCAGCTTACGGCAGCCGCGTTTTTGTATTTTGCCGACCAAAAGGTTGACTACGCGGTCATAGAGGTTGGCCTTGGAGGGAGATTCGACGCCACAAATGTTATAAAAAAACCCGTTCTGAGCGTAATAACGTCAATAAGTCTTGACCATACGGAATTTTTGGGCAATACTATAGAAAGCATCGCCTTTGAAAAGGGCGGTATAATCAAGGAAGGATGCCCGACTGTTCTTTACAGACAGGACAGGCGGGTATATGATGTAATAAAAAAAATATGCGGGGAAAGAAACTCTGAGCTTTATTACGACGAAAACACATCTGTGCGGGTCATAAGCCAGGATATAACAGGCTCTGTGATCTCCATAAAAAACGATCTGTGCGATATAAAGGAGATATTCCTTCCGCTTATCGGCGAGTATCAGATAAAGAACTGCGAGACGGCCATAAACGCCGTATGCGTGCTGAGAGAGCGCGGAGCTGAGATAAGCGACGAAAATATAGTAAAGGGCATAGCCGCGTCAAGATGGAACGGCAGAATGGAAATATGCTCAAGATCGCCGCTGACGGTTATAGACGGGGCGCATAACGCCGACGGCGTGAAAATGCTTGCCGAATCCGTAAAGAAATATTTTGCGGGGAAAAGGATCGTATTGCTTATGGGAGTCCTTGGTGACAAGGAGTATGAAAAAATGGCCGCCGAGATAGTCCCCCTTGCCGATGCCGTCGTTATAACCGAGCCGGACAGCGACAGAGCCATGCCGGCGGAAAAATTTAAAGAAGTAGTGGAAAAATATTGCTATAATGTTAACTGTATAGATGGTATTAAAGAGGCATATGATTTCGCGCTTGGCATTACCGGCGCGGACGACGTGCTTTTATGCGCGGGCTCCCTTTATCTGATAGGAAGACTGCGTTCCATAATTACGGGAGGAATTTAACTTGTTCAGTTATAAAGATGAATTGAAAAAATATGAACCGGCAATGCTCATAGAAGATATGGAGGATTCCATATATTCATCTGATTTCAGGGATATATTTGAATTATTACAGTATTTGTCAGACAGTGCAAAAAATAAGCGTGAAAAGGAGTAGATTGCCGTGAAATGTCCAGTTTGCGGATACATATTCAAAAGCGGCAATATTTGTCCGGACTGCGGTACGGATATTATATTATACAACAAGACGAGAACCATTTCGGACAGGCTCTATAACGAAGGTCTCCGCTGCGCGAATGAGAGGGATCTTACGGGAGCCATTGATAATCTGAAAAAAAGCGTTATGGTAAACAAGTTCAACACCAAAGCGAGAAATCTTTTGGGTCTTGTTTATTATGAAAAAGGTCTTGTCGCTGACGCCCTCAGAGAATGGGTAATGAGCTCAAACCTCAATAAAAATGACAAAACCGCCGCTGAATATATGGAAAAAATACAGAAAAACGCCAGAGAGCTCGAAAAAATGAACGACGCTTTAAGGCTTTATAATCTTGCGATACAGTATATGGGTCAGCATAGCGAGGATCTGGCGCTGATACAGCTTAAAAAAGCCATATCATATAACTCAAAGTTTGTCGACGCATACAATCTTGCCGCGCTATGCAATATGGCAAGCGGAAACAATACAGCCGCGGAGCCTTTTATAAAAAGGGTGCTTTATTTGGATAAAAAGAACCCAACGGCTCTTAGATACTTACAGGAGATAACCCCTGTCAGCAAAGTGGCCTCAAGCGGAGCCGCTGAGATAAAAACGGCTGACGACGATGCGAGGGCGGGAAGAAAAAGAAGGCTTGCCTACAGCGAAAAAAATAAAAGTATCATAGGAAAAAATGAGGTCATAACATTTGCGGGAGGACTTATCTGCGCCGCCGCCGTGCTTTTTGCGCTCGTTTTCCCTACGATGCTTGAGAATAAAAATAAGACGATAAACGATCTGACGACCTCGCTTGAAAATTATGAATCGTATAACGGCGCGGACGGAAGCGCGAGCTACGACGATATTGTAAGCGAGAACGCTCAGCTTAAGGAAGAAATCGAAAAATACAAAAATTCCGTCGAGTTACAGACGAAAATCGGAAATGTAAGCAAGGCTTACGCTCTGCTTGCCAACGGAGAATATAAAGAGGCCGCACTTCTTATAAAGGACATAGACATAAGCGATATGTCGGACGAGGATATAGAAATGTACGATCAGGTCCGTGAGCAGACGTTTGCCACGGCGGCCAGCGATCTGTTCAGCGAGGGCAAGATGTACTATCTTTCCGGAAATTATGACGACGCCGAGCAATCGCTCAATGACTGTCTTGATCTGATAACCGACGAGGACTACACCGGAGAGGTGATTTACTATCTCGGAAAGATAGCCGAAGGCAGAGGAGAAACGGCGACGGCCATCTCATATTATCAGAGAGTGATAGACGAATATCCGGAATCCTCTCAGGCGGCCAACGCTAAAAACAGTATCGATACGCTTAACGCATCGGTGGCGTCGGCTCAGGAGCAGACGCAGGCTCAGACAAACGAATAAGAGGCCGGGGAGGGAAAAATTATGGAGAAACCTTTGATGTACAGGAAAAGGTATATACCGGATGAAATCAAGTCCCTTAACGATGACGAGATACTTTTTATCAATGATGAAGTAATAGTTACAAGATGGAAAACATTTAAGCCTAAAAAGGAATTTTCCAACGGCATATCGTATACTTTTTTAAACAGAGGATACAAAATCAGCAAGTTTATGAACGACAGCGGAGAAACGGTATACTATTACTGCGATATTATTAACAGCGAATTTCAGAAAGAAAAAAACACTTGGATATTTACGGATCTGCTTGTGGACGTAAAAATATATCCCGGCGGATTTGTGGAGGTCGTTGACGTCGGCGAGGTAGCCGAGGCCATTGACAGGGGTCTTATTGGAGAAAAGACAGTAAAGGAACTGCTTACTAAACTTGACAGTCTGCTTGAGATAGTATACAGCGGAGAATGGAAAAGCATTACAAAAGATTATTTTAATGCTGCGAGGTAACATATGGGTGTGCATGACGGACACAGAGAAAGAATGAGGCAGAGATTCATTGATTACGGCGGACAGAACCTTAACAGTCATGAATTGATAGAAATGCTTCTGTACTATGCCTATCCGAGGATAGACACGAATGAAAAAGCACACAAGATTCTTGACGAATATAACGGTTCCGTGACACGGCTTGTCAATTCCGATCCAAAATCAATCGCGGACAACTGCGGCATAAGTCTTAACGCGGCGACTCTGTTTTCGCTGATCGGAGAAATAAACAGAAGAATGGCGATCGAGAAATGGAACAAGCATATCGTACTCGACAAAACATCGATTTCCGGGGAATACGCGGTTTCGTATCTGGATAATCTGAACATCGAAAAGCTGTATGTCGTATGCCTGAACAGTTCTATGGCTGTTATTAAATGCGTCGAGATACCGGGCGGAACGGTTGATTCGGTATATGTGGACGTAAGGAAGGTCGTCGAGCTGGCGTTAAGAAACGGAGCTACAAGCGTTATTTTGATGCATAATCATCCGAGCGGAAATCTGATGCCGTCTTTTCACGATATCAATTTTACGGCCAACTGTCTTACGGCGCTTGCGACAATAAACGTCGTCCTTGAGGATCATATCATTGTCGCCAACGGAAAATATTTGAGTTTTAAGGCTGAAAAACTTTTGCATAAGGAAGGAGAGCATAAAAAATGAACGATAAAAAACTTAAAAGACCCAAAGAGGGAAGAAAAATATCAGGAGTATGTCTTGCTGTCGCCAACTATTTTAATATCGATGTAACTATCGTCAGGATAGCCTGGGTGTTATTGACGCTTTTTTATGGCCTGTTCCTTATTCTCTATATTGCCTGCGCGTTTATAATCCCCGAGGATGACGGAACGATAGACGCGGAGTATGAGGAGAAAAACTGAAAATATAAATAACGAAACTTGGACGCGGGAAGCCGTTTTTTAGGCCGCCTGCGTCCTTTTTATTTTTCAGGGCATATAGTCGTCGGCATCGTCAAGATAGGATGTATCAAGGTCGGCGAAGCCTATGTTTTTTGATTCGGTTATCTTTCCTTCGTCATCCAAAATAACTTCATCAAGACGGCGTTCATGGATCTCATAGTAGGCCTTTCGGCACTCAAACCTCGGATATACGCTGGATGAGACGTCTTCGAGATAGGCTTTGGCTTCTTCAAGGCTGTCAAACATTTTGATATTGTCCCTGACGATGTTTTTGCCCGCGTCAAGAGTGCAGCCGGGCTTTATCAAATCCCTGAGCATGGGCATTTCTGTGGAAACGGTATATATCATATATTTTTTCTGCATTTTAAATGACCTCCTTTAAACGGGCAGAAACAGGGAATGTCGTTTTTTATATTATAATACAGCGCATAAATGAGAAAAAGGGTTTTCGAAGAAATTTAAAATCAATATAAAAGGGGTGCGGCTGAAAAGATTACTCTTTTCAGCCGCGTGGGTAAAAATATATGAATAAATAAATTAGGGGCTGGATTAGATCATATTAGAATATCCCATAAGGAACTCATCGACTTCTTTGGCCGCGGCGCGTCCCTCGGTTATGGCCCATACAACAAGGGACTGACCCCTGTGCATATCGCCGGCGGTGAACACCTTGGGAATATTTGTCGCGTATTTTCCGTCTGCCGTCTTTACGTTGGTTCTCTGATTGAGCTCAACACCGAATGCTTCGGAAATATATTTGCGGCTTCCCAAAAATCCGGCGGCGATGATGAGCACGTCGGCGTCAAGCAGCTTTTCGCTGCCGGGGACTTCCTTCATTGATACCGCGCCTGTGGACGGATCCCTTTCCTGCTTTACCATTACGGTTTTTACAGCCTTAAGAGAGCCCTTTTTATCGGGAATTATCTCTTTTATCGTTGTTTCATACACCCTTGGATCCTGACCGAAAACGGCGATGGCTTCTTCCTGGCCGTAGTCGGTTTTGCATATCCTTGGCCATTGGGGCCATGGATTGTCGGCTGAGCGCTCATCAGGGAGCTTTGGCATCATTTCTATCTGAGTAACCGATTTGCAGCCATGTCTTATGGCCGTGCCGGTGCAGTCGTTTCCAGTATCTCCGCCGCCGACTATGACGACGTTTTTGCCCTTCACGTCAACATACTTTTTGTCGCTGAAACCTGAGTCAAGCAGGCTTTTTGTGTTCCTTGTGAGGAAATCCACGGCAAAATATATGCCGTTTGTTTCATTCCTTCCGGGAACATTTATATCTCTGGGATTTTCGGCTCCGCAGCAGAGTATGACAGCGTCAAAGGAGTTAAGTATTTCCGCCGCGGGAATGGTATTTCCGACATCGGCGTTCTTAACGAATTTAATGCCCTCGGACTCCATAAGTCGTATCCTTCTGTCAACTATTTCTTTTTCAAGTTTCATATTCGGTATGCCGTACATAAGAAGTCCGCCGATGCGGTCATTTTTCTCATATACGGTAACATTGTGACCTCTTTTATTGAGCATATCCGCCGCAGCGAGCCCGGAAGGGCCGGAGCCGATGACGGCTACTTTTTTATCCGATCTGACCTCCGGTATCAAAGGTTTTACATAACCCTTTTCAAATCCGTTTTCTATGAGCGAAAGCTCGTTTTCCTTCACCGTAACGGGCAGGTCGTTAAGACCGCAGGTGCAGGCGGCTTCACAGAGGGCAGGGCAGACGCGTCCCGTAAACTCGGGGAAGTTATTTGTTTTAAGCAGTCTGGCAAGGGCGTGCTCAAGATTGCTGTTGTATATCTCGTCATTCCACTCCGGTATGAGATTGTGGAGCGGACATCCCGTGACCATCCCGTTGAGCGTCATTCCCGACTGACAGAAAGGGACGCCGCAGTTCATACATCTTGCTCCCTGAAGCCTTCTTTCCTCTCCGGGAAGCTGTTTGTGGAATTCATTGAAATTTTTTATTCTTTCCTTTGGATCTGCCGAAGGATTAAGTTCTCTTTTATATTCTAAAAATCCTGTTGATTTTCCCATGGTATTTCCTCCTTATCTTCCCGTATTCATATAGAACGCTTCGATTTCAGCCTGCTCTTTTGATAAGCCCTTTTCCTCCATCTGGGATATGGACTGGAGCATTCGGCTGTAGTCGACCGGAACGATCTTCTTAAATTTGGACGCGTACTCGTCAAAATTTTCGAGAATACGTTTGCCAAGAGGAGAACCCGTGGAATTCGTATGTTCGTTCAGGAGCCGCTTTATTTCTGCGATATCATGCTTTTCGCTTACGGTTTCGATTATTACAAGCTCTTTGTTTACACGAAGGTAAAGATCGTGGTTTTCGTCAAGCACATAGGCGATTCCTCCAGACATACCGGCGGCAAAGTTTTTGCCCGTCCTGCCGAGTATGAGCACGGTTCCTCCGGTCATATACTCGCAGCCGTGGTCACCGACGCCTTCAACAACGGCCGTCGCTCCGGAATTCCTTACGCAGAACCTTTCTCCCGCTATTCCGTTTATGAACGCCGTTCCGCTTGTCGCTCCGTAAAGAGCGACGTTTCCGATGATAATATTTTCCTCGGGCTTAAATCTGCTTCCCTTTTGAGGATATACTATGAGCTTTCCGCCGGAAAGACCCTTGCCGAAGTAGTCGTTGCTGTCTCCCTCAAGCTCAAGAGTAAGTCCCTTGGGAATGAAAGCGCCAAAGCTCTGTCCGCCGCCTCCGAGACATTTTACGGTGAATGTATCGTCCTCGACATTTGTTCCGAGACGTTTGGTTATTTCCGAACCGAGGATGGTGCCAAGGGTACGGTCGGTACTTGTCACTTTTATTTCCGCTCTCTGCTTTTTGCCTGTATTCAATGACTCGGCGAATTTCTTAAGAAGTATTTTTTCGTCAATAGTATTTTCGAGCTTGAAATCATAGACGTCTTTCGGATCGAAATGTACTTTCTGTCCGTTGGCGTTTGGCTCGAAAAGTATCCTGCTCATATCCACAAGCCTTGAGCTCTCCGTCGGTCTCTGTTTTCTTACTTTGAGGAACTCGGTGTGTCCGACAAGGTCGTCAACTGTTTTTACACCGCATTTCGCCATTATTTCCCTGAGTTCCTCGGCGATGAACATCATAAAGTTGATGACATATTCCGGTTTTCCTCTGAAACGCTTTCTAAGCTCGGGATTCTGGGTCGCGATGCCAACGGGACAGGTGTCAAGGTTGCATACTCTCATCATAACGCATCCCATTGTTACGAGAGGAGCGGTGGCAAAGCCAAATTCCTCGGCGCCGAGCATACAGGCGATGGCAACGTCACGTCCGCTCATAAGTTTTCCGTCGGTCTCTATAACCACTCTTGAGCGCAGACCGTTTTCGATAAGGGTCTGATGAGTCTCAGCCAGTCCAAGCTCCCAGGGAAGGCCGGCGTTGTGTATGGAGCTTTTTGGAGCGGCTCCGGTTCCTCCGTCATATCCCGATATGAGTATTACCTGGGCTCCGGCTTTGGCTACTCCTGCGGCGATCGTTCCTACACCGGCTTCAGAAACGAGCTTCACCGATATGCGGGCGTCGCGGTTGGAGTTTTTAAGGTCGTATATGAGCTGCGCAAGATCCTCGATCGAATATATATCGTGATGAGGAGGAGGGGAGATGAGAGAAACTCCCGGCGTGGAATATCTTGTTTTGGCTATCCAAGGATATACTTTTTTGCCGGGAAGATGTCCGCCTTCTCCGGGTTTCGCGCCCTGAGCCATTTTTATCTGTATCTCTCTGGCGCTGACAAGGTATTCGCTTGTTACGC
Organism: Candidatus Metalachnospira gallinarum; assembly: GCA_904378045.1. GTDB lineage: Bacteria > Bacillota > Clostridia > Lachnospirales > Anaerotignaceae > Metalachnospira > Metalachnospira gallinarum. Next base: position 37,647 of record CAJFHC010000006.1, read on the forward strand.
CGAAACGTCCCGAGGCTACCTGCTTAATGGCGCTGCAACAGTCGGAATGGAGCCTTTCGGGCAGTTCTCCGCCTTCGCCGGAGTTGGATTTTCCGCCGATTTTGTTCATTGCCTTCGCGAGGCACTCATGGGCTTCCTGAGAAATGGAGCCGTAACTCATAGCTCCGGTCTTAAATCTTTTGACGATCTCGGAGGCGGGCTCAACCTCGTCAAGAGGGATGGCCTTTTCGGGATCAAAATCAAATTCCAAAAGCCCTCTAAGCGTGTGGGGAATGGCCTCGTCATCGACCATAGCCGTATATTCTTTAAATTTTTTGTAATCCGAATTTCTTGTAGCTTCCTGAAGGGTAACGATGACCTTTGGACTGTAAAGGTGTTCTTCCTTATCGCTGCCGCTTCTGAGATTATGCGCTCCGCTGGAGTCAAGGGACGTGTCCACGCCCAGACCGAGAGGATCAAAGGCATGGGAATGTCTCCACTCCACGTCGTCGTTTATTTCCTTAAGGCCGATGCCGCCTACACGGCTTACCGTATTCGTAAAATATTTATCCGTAACTTCTTTGCTTATGCCGACAGCCTCGAAAATCTGAGCCGACTGGTAGGACTGAATGGTCGAGATGCCCATCTTAGACGCGATCTTGACAATGCCATGAAGTATGGCGCTGTTATAGTCGTCAATGGCCACATGAAGATCTTTATTGAGCATACCCATATCGATGAGCTCTTCTATGCACTCATGGGCAAGATATGGATTGATTGCCCTCGCTCCGTAGCCGAGAAGGGTAGCGAAATGATGAACGTCCCTCGGCTCGGCACTTTCAAGTATTATGGATATGGCCGTTCTCTTTTTTGTTTTGATCAGGTGCTGCTCAACAGCCGATACAGCCAGCAAAGAGGGGATGGCCACATGATTTTCGTCTACGCCGCGGTCTGAAAGTATGATTATATTCGCTCCGTTTTTATACGCTCTGTCTATGTTTACAAACAGATGATCTATCGCTCTGTCAAGGGGCGTGTTTTCATAATAGAGAAGAGAAACCGTTTCCACTTTGAAGCCCGGAATGTTCATATTCCTTATTTTAAGCAGATCAACGCTTGTAAGTATTGGATCGTTTATATGCAGCATTCGGCAGTTTTCAGCTTTTTCCTCAAGAAGATTACCGTCAGAACCGATATAAACAGACGTGTTTGTAACTACCTCCTCCCTTATGGCGTCAATGGGAGGATTGGTTACCTGGGCGAATATCTGCTTGAAATAGCTGAACAATGGCTGGTGCTTATCAGAAAGCACGGCAAGGGGTATATCTATACCCATCGCGGCCGTCGGCTCGGCTCCGTTGGCGGCCATAGGAAGTATGGCTGTCTTTACGTCCTCGTATGTGTATCCGAAGGCTTTGTAGAGCTTGTCTCTTACGGCCTGAGAGTTTTTCTCGACCTTTTTGTTTGGAATGGGAAGATCCTTGAGATCTATGAGGTACTGATCCAGCCATTCGCCATAGGGCTGTTTAAGGGCGAAACGCTCCTTAAGCTCCTCATCGGAGATTACACGGCCGGCCTTTGTATCCACGAGAAGCATTTTTCCGGGCTCAAGACGGGATTTTTTAATGATCTTTGCAGGGTCGAAATCAAGAACGCCGACCTCGGAGGCAAGGATCAGATTATCGTCATCCGTAATATAGTATCTTGAAGGTCTGAGGCCGTTTCTGTCAAGCACCGCTCCGACCACATCTCCGTCTGAGAAAAGTATGGACGCGGGGCCGTCCCAGGGCTCCATCATCGTTGCGTAATATCTGTAAAGGTCACGTTTTTCGCGGCTTATGTTTTTATCGTTGCTCCAAGGCTCGGGAATAGTGATCATAAGGGCAAGGGGAAGCTCCATACCGTTCATTACAAAGAACTCAAGGGTATTGTCGAGCATCGCCGAGTCCGATCCCGAAGAATTGACAACGGGAAGTATTTTATCCATATCTTTGGCCATCAGCCTTGAGGACATGGTCTCTTCGCGGGCAAGCATACGTCCGACATTTCCACGAATCGTGTTTATCTCGCCGTTATGAAGTATGAACCTGTTGGGATGAGCCCTTTCCCAGCTTGGATTTGTGTTTGTGGAGAATCTGGAATGTACCAGAGCTATGGCTGATTTGTAATCGGGATCCTGAAGATCGGTATAAAATCTGCGAAGCTGGCTTACAAGAAACATTCCTTTATAAACTATGGTACGGCTCGAGAGAGAAGGTACATAAGTATTGTCGTTGCTCTGCTCGAACACTCGTCTTATGACATAAAGTTTTCTATCAAAATCAAGACCTCTGCTTATATCGTTTGGTCTTTCGATTATTGCCTGCATTATATATGGCATACATTCCCTTGCTCTCTGTCCGAGAACGGAAGGGTCAACCGGAACGGTACGCCATCCGAGAAATTTAAGACCTTCTTTTTCGGTGATGATCTCAAACATTTTTTTCGCCTGATTGCGTTTAAGAGTATCCTGAGGGAAGAAAAACATACCGACGCCGTAATCCCTCTCGTCATTGAGTTCTATCCCCTCTTTGGCGGCGGCTTTTTTAAAGAAAGTGTGCGATACCTGAAGCATGATTCCTACGCCGTCTCCGGTTTTGCCTTCGGCGTCCTTTCCGGCGCGGTGCTCCAGCTTTTCTACGATTTTAAGGGCGTCGTCAACGACCTTGTGCGACTGCCTTCCTTTGATGCTTACGACAGCTCCGATACCGCAGTTGTCGTGTTCAAACTGTGTTTCGTAAAGTCCCTTGTTATTTTTCATATTTTTTTCACCCATAATATGCAACCCCTAACTGATTTTTAAAAGCGCAAGGGGTACTTTCGTACCCTTGCGTTATTGTGTCGAAAAAGTCCTGGGATTTTTCCGAGCTTAAGTTTATTTTATTCTATATCCTGAAGCGCGTCAAATCCTTCTTCACCGGTTCTGACCTTTACGGCATTCTCAACATCGTAGACGAATATTTTTCCGTCTCCGATATGACCGGTATAGAGAACTTTTTTAGCTGTTTCAATGACTGTACGGACAGGCACCTTGCAGACCACAACTTCCACCTGTACCTTGGGAAGAAGGCTGATCTCCTGAATAACTCCACGATAATACTCGGGCTTGCCCTTCTGAGCTCCGCAGCCGAGAACGTGGGTCACCGTCATTCCGGTAATACCGATGCCCATAAGAGCGTCCTTAAGAGCCTCAAATTTTTCCTGTTTGATGATAAGCTCTATTTTTGTTATCTTTGTGTCCGAGGCCGCTGACACACCGGCTGGAGCGGTCTTTAACTGTACCGGAACGGCTTCGTCGACCGGAACAGCGCCTGTTGTTTCGCTTCTCTCGAACGAGTCTACCTGAGGTATGGCCGGCATAAAGTCGGCATAGGCCGATACAAGTCCGTGCTCGGGAAGGTCAAGACCCTGTATTTCTTCCTCGGGAGTCACTCTGAGGCCAACGGTTTTCTTTATGATAGTAAACGTGATCGTTATTGCGACCGCCGTCCAGACAGCTGTGGCGATGACTCCGATGAACTGCGCTCCCAGAAGCTCTCCCCTTGTCATTCCCATTTCCTCAAGGGATGCGGCGGAGCAGAACACTCCGGTAAGTATTGTTCCCAGCGAGCCGCAGACCATATGTACGCCGCAGGCTCCGACGGGATCGTCGATTTTGAGCTTTTTATCAATAAACTCTACCGCCGCCACAAGGGCGAATCCGGCGATGATACCTATGACCGCGGCGGCCCACGGCTCGACAACGTCGCATCCGGCCGTAACAGCTACAAGACCGGCGAGGGAACCGTTTAATGTCATAGACACGTCCGGCTTTTTATAAAGCACCCAGGTAATGATAAGCACGGTGACCGTGGCCATAGCCGCAGAAAGGTTAGTGTTGAAAAATACCTTTCCGGCAAGCTCGTTGCCGCCGTTTACCATTGATACGGTGGAACCGCCGTTAAAACCGAACCAGCAGAACCAGAGGATGAAGCAGCCAAGCGCTCCAAGCGGTATGGAATGTCCGGGAATGGCTTTGGAATTTCCGTTTTTATCATATTTTCCGATACGGGGGCCGAGGATTTTCGCTCCGATGAAGGCGCATATACCGCCTACCATATGTACAGCGGTTGAACCGGCGAAGTCATGGAAGCCAAGCTGTGAAAGCCAGCCTCCGCCCCAGATCCAGTGACCGCTTAAAGGATAGATTATAAGGCTTATGATGGCGGAATAAATACAGTAAGCACTGAATTTTGTCCTTTCGGCCATTGCTCCGGAAACAATAGTTGCCGAAGTGGCGCAGAAAACCGTCTGGAAAATGAAATAGGCGAAAAATGTTACGCCCTCCGGAAGTATGGAGGAATAGTCGCCCCTTGTGAACAGGTCTATGCCGCCGAAAAATCCGCTTGAGCTGCCGAACATTATGCCGAAGCCGACAAGCCAGAACAGCGGGGTGCCTATACAAAAGTCCATCAGGTTTTTCATTATTATGTTGCCGGAGTTTTTAGCTCTTGTGAACCCGGCCTCGACCATCGCGAACCCGGCCTGCATGAAAAACACGAGCGCCGCGGCGATGAGCACCCAGGTAGTGTTTATGCTTGAAATCAATTCTGTCATATCCATTGTCATTCCCTCTTTCTGTTGTCAAAATAAATGTCGGTAATTCTGTCGTGATCAAATGTCATTTATTATGTGAAAATTTATATACACCCTCCGCCCGAAAGCGGAGGGGAATTTTTTTATCTTACGCCGAAAAGCAGATCGCCGTAGGTAGGGAACGGCCAGTATTTTTTGGATGTCAGCGTCTCAAGCTCGTCGGCGGGAGCCCTTACGGCGTCCATTGACGGGATCACCGTGTCCTTATAGTACATGGAAAGCTCCGTAATGTCTTTTATCTCCGACGTTCTTCCAAGATCGTCCTCAAGGGCTTTAACGGCAAAGTACATTTTTGACGCGAGAGCGGATATTTTCTCCACAAGGCTTTCCTCATAAGCGCATTCGCACTGGGGGATGAACGCTTTTTTGGCTATGGCGGTGTCGGCGAGATCCCTGCTGTATGCCGTGACCGCGGGGAGAATGTCTTTTTTAGCCATATCAAGCATTGTAGCCGCCTCAATTCCGATTACTTTACAATAAGCCTCAAGGGTGATGTCATATCTTGACTCGATCTCTGTTTTTGAGAGAACTCCGCTTTCCGTAAAAAGCGATACGTTTTTATCCGAAAGGAAGTAGGGGAGACAGTCCGGAGTTGTTTTGAGATTGCAGAGGCCTCTTTTTTCGGCTTCCTCAACCCATGCGCTGTCATATCCGTTTCCATTGAAGAGAATCCTCTCATGCTCCTTTATGGTCTTTACGATGAGCTTGTGAAGATCAGCGTTGAAATCCTTTGAGCCTTCAAGCTCATCGGCGAATTCCTTAAGCTCCCTGCCGACAACAGTGTTGAGAACGAAGTTGGGGCCTGATATGGACATGGTGGAGCCAACCATACGGAATTCAAATTTGTTTCCGGTAAATGCGAAGGGCGACGTCCTGTTTCTGTCCGTTGTGTCCTTGAAAAACGGAGGAAGAATGTCGACTCCGACCTGCATACTCTCCTTTGACGTGCCGTTATAAGGCTTTTCGTCCTTTATTGCCTCAAGTATTCCGTAAAGCTCATCGCCGAGGAATATGGAAACTATGGCGGGAGGAGCCTCGTTCGCTCCGAGCCTGTGGTCGTTTCCGGCGGAGGCAACGGCTATCCTGAGAAGATCCTGATATTCGTCCACACCTTTTATGACGGCGCAGAGGAAAAGAAGGAACTGGGCGTTTTCGTAAGGCGTTTCTCCCGGCTCAAGAAGGTTGACGCCGGTGTTTGTGGATATTGACCAGTTGTTGTGCTTTCCTGAACCGTTCACGCCCTCGAAAGGCTTTTCGTGGAGCAGGCAGACAAGGCCATGTTTTTTGGCAACCTTCTGCATTATCTCCATTGTAAGCTGGTTGTGGTCCGTGGCGATGTTTGTGGTGCTGAAGATCGGAGCGAGCTCGTGCTGAGCGGGAGCGACTTCATTATGCTCGGTTTTGGCCAGTATTCCCAGCTTCCAGAGTTCCTCGTTAAGATCTGACATATACGCGGCGACCCTTGGCTTTATCGTTCCAAAGTAATGGTCGTCAAGTTCCTGTCCCTTAGGCGATTTGGCTCCGAAAAGAGTCCTTCCTGTGTATATAAGATCCTTTCTCATATCATAGAGCTCTTTTGGAATAAGGAAATATTCCTGCTCCGGGCCGACGGTCGTTTTTACGGACGTAACGTCCTCGTTTCCGAACAGCCTGAGAACTCTCAGCGCTTCCTTATTTATATATTCCATAGAGCGGAGCAAAGGAGTCTTTTTGTCAAGCGCCTCGCCGCCGTAGGAACAAAATGCCGTTGGTATGCAAAGGGATTTATCCTTTATAAAGGCGTAGGATGTAGGATCCCATGCGGTGTAGCCCCTTGCCTCGAATGTGGCTCTTAAACCTCCCGAGGGGAAAGACGAAGCGTCGGGCTCGCCCTTTACAAGCTCTTTGCCGGAAAATTCCATAATTATTTTTCCGTCGCCCTTGGGGGAAATAAAGCTGTCATGCTTTTCAGCGGTAATGCCGGTCATAGGCTGGAACCAGTGTGTAAAATGGGTAGCGCCCTTTTCTATGGCCCAGTCCTTCATGGCGTTTGCCACCACGTTGGCAACCTCAAGATCAACAAGGGGAAGGCCGTCTTTTATGGTCTTCTGCATTGCCTTGTATGTCTCTTTGGGAAGCCTTGCCTCCATTACCTTATCATCAAATACCATTGATCCGAATAACTCTGTCATTGTGCTCATGATGTCTCGCTCCTTTTTTATTTATTCATAGATAACGTGAAGCTGCGGCGCCGGCCGGATGTCCGCTTTTTTGTAATAAAAAAGGCGCTATGGAATGTTCCATAGCGCCTTTGCTATAATATGGTCGTAGTTTATCACCGCTTTAAATCGTTGTCAAGAACTTTTTTAAAATTTTTATTTTTTTGCGATAATTTGTTATGTCGCGTATTGACAGTAATAATTTGTAGTGATAATCTATTTTAGTAAAGGACAAAAGGCGTTCATCCTATACTGGTTATATTACTCATACAGGATGAGTGCCTTTTTTATGATAAATGTAATTATTTTGATGCTATAAAGGTTTTCAGGGATTTTTGGAGGATTAACATTATGACAAAGTTTATTTTTGTTACCGGAGGCGTTGTATCTGGACTTGGAAAGGGAATCACGGCCGCGTCACTGGGAAGACTTCTTAAGGCAAGGGGACTTAAAGTTGCCGCTCAGAAGCTCGATCCCTATATAAACGTGGATCCGGGAACGATGAGCCCCTATCAGCACGGAGAGGTATTTGTTACCGAGGACGGAGCTGAGACAGACCTTGACCTTGGACATTATGAGCGTTTTATCGACGAGGATCTTAACAAATTCTCAAATCTTACGACAGGAAAGGTATACTGGAACGTACTTAACAAGGAAAGAAGAGGAGAATACCTCGGCGAGACCGTTCAGGTAATCCCCCATGTGACAAATGTCATCAAAGATTTTATCTATGCCGTTGCCCAGAAAACAGACGCCGATATAGTTATTACGGAGATCGGCGGAACAACGGGAGATATCGAGAGCCAGCCATTCATAGAGGCTATCAGACAGGTCGGCCTTGAGGTTGGAAAGGAAAACTCGCTTTATATCCATGTTACGCTTGTGCCTTATCTGAGAGGCTCGGAGGAACATAAGTCAAAGCCCACGCAGCATTCCGTAAAGGAACTTCAGGGAATGGGAATAAACCCTAATATCATCGTGCTTAGAAGCGACGAGCCCATTGAGGAGTCCATATTCAAGAAAATCGCCATGTTCTGCAACGTAAAGCCGGACTGTGTTATTGAAAATATAACCATCCCCATCCTTTACGAAGCGCCTCTTATGCTTGAAAAAAGCGGATTCTCCAATATCGTCTGCCGTGAGCTTGGCATAAACGCTCCTTCGCCTGACCTTACGGATTGGGAAAAGATGCTTGACAGGATAAAATCCAGAACAAAGGAAGTAAGAATAGGAATAGTCGGAAAATATGTCCAGCTCCATGACGCGTATCTTTCCGTGGCTGAGGCTCTTAGACATGCAGGATATGAAAAGGGCGCCTATGTTGAGATAGAATGGATTGACTCCGAGACGATCACGGATGACAACGTGGCTGATATACTCAGAAACTGCTCTGGAATAGTGATACCCGGAGGATTCGGAAACAGAGGAATAGAGGGCAAGATAGCGGCCGCTCACTACTGCCGCGAAAACAACCTTCCCATGCTTGGAATATGCCTTGGAATGCAGATAGCCGTAATCGAGTTCGCGAGATATGTATGCGGCATAAGCGACGCCAATTCCGGAGAGTTTGACGAGGACACGGCAAATAAGGTAATCGACTTTATGCCCGACCAGAACAACGAGATCGCCAAGGGAGGAACAATGAGGCTTGGAGCTTATCCCTGCAAGGTTAAACCGGGCACGAGAATGTATGAATGCTACAATACAGATCTTATATACGAGAGACACCGTCACCGTTATGAGTTCAACAATGACTACAGAGACGTTATGCAGGCAAACGGCCTTGTAATAAGCGGAACGTCGCCCGACGGAAGAATAGTCGAGACCGTTGAGGTGCCTGAAAATGATTTCTACATTGGGGTTCAGTACCATCCCGAGTTCAAGAGCCGTCCCAACAGAGCTCATGCCCTTTTTGTGGGACTTATCAAGGCGGCCCTTAAGCACTGATAAACCATCGACATAATTTTTGACAGAAAGGGGTTTTATATGAAATTTGATTTCACCAAAATGCATGGCATAGGAAACGACTATGTTTATGTCAACTGTATGGACAGAGAACTTGAAAAACCCGAAGAAATAGCGATTGCCGTATCTCCGAGACATTTCAGCGTAGGCTCCGATGGGCTTATAATGATATGTCCTTCCGACAAGGCTGACGCGAAAATGAGAATATTCAACGCCGACGGCAGTGAGGCTAAAATGTGCGGAAACGGCATAAGATGCGTAGGAAAATTCTTATATGACAAGGGCATCGTCAATAAAACCGAAATAACCGTTGACACATTGAGCGGCGTTAAAAATCTTAAGCTGAACGTAAAAGACGGCAAGGTCGATACCGTGTGTGTCGATATGGGAAAGGCTATACTTGAGCCGGAAAAGATACCGGTGCTGTTTGATAAAATAATGATCAACGAGCCGGTTGAGGTCGCCGGAAAGGAGTATCGTCTTACGGCTGTATCTATGGGAAACCCCCATGCGGTGTGTTTTGTAGACGACGTGGACGGCCTTGATTTGGAAAAGATAGGCCCCTTCTTTGAAAACCTCAGCATATTTCCGGACAGGGTCAATACGGAATTTATAAAGGTGATTGACGGCAAGACCCTCCAGATGAGGGTATGGGAGCGGGGAAGCGGCGAGACATACGCCTGCGGAACCGGAACCTGCGCCGCCGTTGTGGCCGCCTGCCTTAACGGAATATGCGAGAGAGATACGGATGTAACTGTCCATCTTGTTGGCGGGGACCTTGTGATAAGGTACTGCCAGGATGGAACGGTGTTTATGACGGGAAAGGCTGAGACCGCGTACGAGGGAGTGTTTGAATATGAATATAAAGATAAATGAGAATTACGATAATCTTAAGGAAAGCTATCTTTTTTCGGAAACAGCTAAAAGGATAAACAAATACAGCGCCGAAAACCCTGACAAAAAGGTAATAAAACTCAGTATCGGAGACGTTACTTTACCCCTTACAAAAACGGTTATAGCGGCTATGCATAAGGCCGTTGACGAGATGGCCGATAAAGATACCTTCAGGGGATATCCGCCCGAATACGGATATGACTTCCTCAGGGAGGCCATTGCCGGCTACTATGAAAGACATGGCGTAAAAATCGATGCTGACGAGGTGTTTGTCAGCGACGGCGCTAAGAGCGATTGCGGAAACATAGTTGATATACTTGGGGATAACGACATTCTTATACCGGATCCCGTATATCCTGTATATATGGACAGCAACATCATGAGCGGAAGGAACATTCAGCTCCTCCAGGCAAATATTGATAATAATTTCCTTCCTATGCCCGATGGGCTGGAGAAAAAGCCATATATTATCTACCTTTGCTCTCCCAACAACCCTACGGGAGCCGTATATACGAAGGAGCAGCTTGCTAAATGGGTCGGATTCGCCAACGAAAGCGGTTCGCTCATAATATTCGACGCGGCCTATGAGTCGTTTATAAACGGAGACTATCCCCGCTCCATATACGCCGTTGAGGGAGCGAGAACATGCGCCGTTGAAATTTGCAGTTTTTCAAAGATGGCGGGATTTACCGGAACAAGATGCTCCTGGTCGGTATTCCCCAAAGAACTTGAGGCCGGAGGAAAATCCCTTAAAAAAATGTGGGAAAGACGTCAGGCAACAAAATTTAACGGTGTACCCTATATTATCCAGAGAGCCGCTGAAGCCGCTATTTCTCCCGATGGATATAAAGAGGCGATGGAAAACATAAAATATTATATGGGCAACGCGAAGCTCATTTCAGAACTTCTGAAAGAAAAGGGAATATGGTTCTCCGGCGGAGTATGCTCACCCTATATTTGGCTGAAATGCCCCAACGGTATGGATTCATGGACATTTTTTGACTGGCTCCTTGAGAACGCCCAGGTCGGAGGAACTCCCGGGGCTGGTTTTGGAGCTGAAGGAGAGGGATATTTCAGGCTTACGGCATTTGGCAGCAGGGAGAACACGGAAGAAGCCATTGAAAGACTCAAAAAAATTCTTTAAAATTCTTTAGAAATTATTAAGTAATTATGTAAACTACCGAAAGGTAGTTTACTTTTTTATACGATTATGTTAACATTCTGGTATCATATTCCTTTTGGTTTTAAGAGAGTATGGTGGAAAAACCTCTGGGGCGTCAAAGGAGGGATGAGAGACAATACAAAAGGGGGATTGACCTGATTTGGCCAATTTTACTTTGTGGTATCGTTAGCCCTATCTAATGAAGCATATCCACATAGTTAGGCAAAACTAACAAAAGAAAACGAAAGGTTGTGATCTATTGATGAAACTGAAAAAAGGAGCGGCGCTGTTTACAGCCGCGGTTATGATCTTTGGCGCTGTACCCTCAACTGTTATGGGACAGACGAGAGTTATTTTAAAAGGGGAAAATTTTGAAGATATAGACGGTACAATGTACTATAATCTTCTGCCGCAGGAAGACACAAATTATGTGAATGGTATAAGCGGAATATCAGTAAACGATGAAAAATGGGAAAAGAGAGGCAGCAGCGACCTTTATGGAAAAGATTATTATATCGATACTAAAATGAACAGAATAATGTTTTTGGACGAAGGCTTATATGCTGCGGACGGAGAGACACTTAAAAACAACGATATAATAACAATAGCCAATTCCGACTACGATGATGTCAAACTTAAAGTCAAAATAGAAGGAAAAGATTTCAGCGTTGAAGATGTTTCATCAAAGTCAACGGTAAAAGTTGATAAAGTGGATATAAAGGAGAAGTCCATCACTCTTAAAAAAGGCGAGTCAAAAAAACTTGAGGCGGAAGTCCTTACGGAAAATACCGAAAACAGAACACTGAAGTGGAAATCCGACAATGCTGACGCCGTAACCGTAGAAGAAGACGGAACTATAAAGGCGGTTGGCGTTGGTAAGGCTGTTGTAACGGCAATCTTGGCGGAAGACGAAAGCGTAAAGGATACATGTGAGGTAACTGTTACCGAAAATGATGAATCGATACAGGTAAAAGAAATATCCCTTAACAGGAGTAAAATTACGCTCGACAGGGGAGAAACATACCAGCTTAAAGCGGAAATAACGCCTTCGGACGCTAAGGACAAAAATATTACATGGAAGTCTAAAAACGAAAAGATCGCCACAGTTAAAAACGGTGTTGTAAAGGCTGTCGGAAAAGGAGAAACGGTAATAACCGCGACAACATCCAACGGAAAAACGGATGAATGTACGGTCGTTGTATTAAACAACGATACCAAAAAAGACGGCAAAAGAAGATCCTACAGCCTTGAGGAAATAAAAAGCAAAGGAAAGAACAAGAAACAGACTGACAGTAAAGACACCAAAAAGGCTGATTCAAAAAAAGCTGACTCAAAAAAGGACGAGTCTAAAAAAGATAACAAAAAGGTAAGCGAGCCAAGCGCGTCATCCAAAATGAAAGACAGGATCTTCAACGATGTAAGAGAAAGCGACACAAGGTACAAGGCAATAAATAGTGTATATGAAAAAGGCTGGATGATGGGAGTCGGAGACAGGATGTTTGATCCTGATGGCACGCTTACAAGGGGTATGGCGGCGCAGATACTTTGGAACAAGGCCGGAAAACCCGAACCTGCCAATGTGAGCCCTTTCCTTGACGTTACATCCGACGCTTGGTACGCAAAGTCTGTCGCATGGGCCTTTGAAAAAGGCATTGTTTCCGGATATGACAGCTCTTCCTTTGGACCGGATGATTTTGTGACAACGGAGCAGTTTACGATTATGACAGATATATCAAACGGAAAAGCGCCTCAGGCCTATGCGGGAGGAGCTCCCAACGCCACAAGGGGATGGGTAGCCGTTATGATAAGTGAGCAATAAAATTTGATATGATTAAGGAGCAGACCCCGAATTTTGGGGTCTGTCAGACTGTCAAAAAACTAATCCATTGTGAGCGGAAGGGTACTGTTCAGTACTTTGGCCTTTGGCCAAAGCCGCCTCCGGCGTCCGGATATCTTTCCGG
>CAJFHC010000007.1 GCA_904378045.1 Candidatus Metalachnospira gallinarum
GCCTTTTCTTGTTATCCAGCCCTCCGGCTGTATCGGTTGAGCAAAAGTCAGCGTGGGATTGATGTGGTATCTTTATCTAAGTGAACCCCCCGTTTCCCACTTTGAGATCGTTTTGTTGCTTATTCCAAGGGCGTCGGCCACCTCTCTCTGGGTCAGCCCCTTTTCCTTTCTGAGCTTCGCGAGAAGCCTTCCTGTTTTTATACAATCCATTTTAAACCTCCTGACGGCAGATCGGCCGAAATCTTTTTTATTATTCTACAATCAAATTATGATAAAAACAATCTGCGCTCCGCAGAGTTATTATTATAGCCAAGGCAAAATTATTCTGTTATAATGTGAAAAGAAAAAATTGAACGGATCGGAGGAAATTCCATGGGACGCTGTCCGGCGGTATCGGAGCGCGATGATAAAAAAGAAAAAACGTTTATTATTATATGCGCCCTTTGCGTGGTCATTTCGGCTGTCATTGGCATATGCTTCGGTTCGGTTGGCATATCGGCGTCCGAAATGCTCAGGGCCATATTTTTTGAAGGAGAGTCAGTAAACGCCAATATAATAATGTTCGCCAGAGTGCCGAGGGTAGCTGCTTCTCTGCTTGCGGGCTGCGCTCTTGCGGTATCTGGGGTAATAATACAGGCGGTTCTTGAAAACCCCCTTGCGGCTCCGAGCATTATTGGAGTAAATTCAGGAGCCGGATTTTTCGCCGTTTTGGCAATGGCTCTTTTCCCGGGAAAAATGTCGGCGGTTCCTGCGGCGGCGTTCATCGGGGCTGTCGTGACGGTGATGGCCGTCTATCTTATAGCCGTTAAAAATGGGGCGTCAAAAATCACGCTCGTCCTTGCCGGAGTTGCCGTGAGCAACCTCCTTGGGGCGGGAATAGATACGATAACGACATTCTTTCCGGATTCCCTTAACGGGATCACGGACTTTAAAATAGGCGGAGTAATTGGCATATCGCTCTCAAAGCTGTATCCGGCGTGGATATATATTGCCGTGGGAATAGCCGCGGCGCTTCTTTTGAGCGGCGAGCTGGACATACTTTCCCTCGGCGATAAAACGGCGAAAAGCCTCGGGCTTAATGTACGGGCATCAAGGCTCGCGCTTCTTATGGCCGCGGCGCTTCTTGCCGGGGCGGCGGTAAGTTTTGCCGGGCTCATCAGTTTTATCGGGCTTATTATTCCGCATATCGCGAGGCATTTTATTAAAAGCGGAAGCAGAAGGCTTATTTTGGCTTCCTCACTTCTTGGGGCGTCCTTCCTCTCGTTCTGCGACGTGCTTTCGAGGGTGATCTTCGCGCCATATGAGATACAGCTCGGAATAGTTGTATCATATATCGGAGTGCCCTTCTTTATATATCTTATAATGAAAAAGAGAGGAGGACGGCACGGTGATAGAGCTTAAGGAGCTTTGCTGCGGATACGGAAAAAAAGAAGTTGTTTCCGGCGTAAACGAAAAAATCGAAGGCGGGAGCATTACATCCATAGTAGGGCCAAACGGATGCGGCAAATCCACTCTGCTTGAAACAGCCGCCGGGCTTATGTCTCCGATTTCCGGAAGTGTTATCATAAACGGACAGGACATACACGGTATGAAGCCAAAAAAAAGAGCGGAACTCGTATCGATGCTTTCCCAGCAGAAAAATCCGGGAATGCTGACGGTTAGGGCGCTTACTTTCCACGGGCGCTTTCCGTATCTGGGCTATCCGAGAAAATACACGGAAAGGGATTATGATATAGTTGAAAAAGCCATGGAGACGGCCGGAGTGTCTGACATAGCGAACAAAAGCCTGTCGGAGCTCTCCGGAGGACAGCAGCAAAAGGCGTATATAGCTATGATGCTCGCTCAGGACACTGAAATAGTTTTTATGGATGAACCGGTAACATTCCTTGATATTAATTATCAGCTTGAGCTGATGGAGATAATAAAGGATATGAAGAAAAACGGAAAAACCATAGTAATGATAATACACGATCTTAATCTGGCCATGAGGTACTCGGATAAAATAATAGCTATGAAAAACGGAAAAACAGTATGTTCCGGCAGGCCGGAAGAGATATACGAAAAGGGGATATTTGACGGTATATTCGGAATAAGGACGCATTTTTCCGGAGACGATGGGCAATTCTTCTTTACAAAATAATAACGGAAAAATTAATAATATAATGTTATTTTCAAAAAACGGAGGAAAAAAATGAAACAGTTTGCTAATCTGGCGGTATATTTGGGGATAGGATTCCTGCTTTCCTTTATAATCAATCAGGCTTATACATATCTTTATGTGGCCATTGGAATGTTCATCCTTGGAATAATACTTCATTTTATCAATTCAAAAATGTGAATGGATGAGCTATTGATCAAAAAATACGGACAAAAGCTGCAAAACTCAAAAACTTGTATCAAAAAGGGATCGCGGATGTAGATTAAAAGAAAATATTTGACGAAATATAGGAGGAATATATGGGCTGGTGCAAAGAATATCAGGATGAGCTTGACGAGCTTATGAAAAAATGGCAGGGCGAAATAAAGGAGACTCTTAAAAAGGACGCTCCAAAATGGAACAGCGTCCTCGGCGTAGGAAAGAGCGAAACGGTGCTCATCAACGACAGGTATAAAGAGGCGCTTGACGAGCTGAAAAGAAGATACGGCGTCGGAAGATAAAAAACTGCAAGGGAAAACTTTTGCCCCCGGCTCAGACAGCAGCCGGGGTATTTTATGGGCTTATGGATATATGAGAGTCTATAATAGATCGCTAAAATTTAAGGTAATTTTAAGATTATTTCATTTTCTATTAATTGACTTTTTGAGCCCGGGTTAATAGTATATCTATATAGTATTAAAAAGTATTGACTGCGAAAAATTCGTTTAAGGAGGAGGATACGGATATTTATAAATTTATAATCAATAATATTCAGCCTAAATAAAACGAAAGGAATAATTTAGTATGGATGAGAAAAATTTAACAAATCCTGAAGAGGAAAAGAACCCTTCGGAAAATGTTGATGTCAATTCCTCCGAAAATGAGGAAACCAATATTTCCGAAAGAGCTGACAAAGCCGAAAAGGCTAAGGCGGAACTTAAAAAAGCGGGAAAGAAAATATCTGGAATGTCAAAGAAGAAAAAGATAATTGCTTTGATAGTTATCGTCGTTTTGATAATCGCGGCTGTCAAAGCCTGCGGATCCGGCGAAAAGACGGCGGAAAGCGATTCTACATATACATTTGACACGGCTGTAAGAACGGACATAGTCGAGAGCCTTTCCGGAACGGGAACGCTTGAACCGGCCGATAAATATACCGTGACAACGCTTCTTAAAGGAGACGTGCTTTCCGATTCCTTTGAGGAAGGCGATACCGTTACGGCTGACCAGGTGTTATACCAGATAGACTCATCTGATATGGAAACAAGCATTGAGAGAGCAGAGCTTTCGGCGTCATCCGCTCAGAGAAACTATGAGACGGCGGTAAAGGATCTTGATAATCTGAATGTCAAGACAAAGGTAGCCGGAGTAGTTACGGAAGTGCTTGTAGAGGTCGGCGATGAGGTAGGCGCCGGACAGGAGGTAGCCAAGGTAAGGGATTCCTCAACAATGACAATAGAGCTTCCATTCCCCGCTGATGAGGCTGACACGTTCTATGTCGGACAGAGCGCCGAGGTAACGCTTTACGGAACTTTTGAGACCCTTCCGGGAACTGTAAAATCCATAAGCGGAGCCAGCGAGGTTCAGACAGGTAATAAAATAGTAAAGAACGTAACCATAAGCGTGGAAAACCCCGGAGCGATTTCCGAGGAACAGATAGCCACGGCTCAGATAGGAACATCAGGATCGACACAGAGCGGTAAATTTGAGTATAACGAAAACAGGAGCGTAAACGCCGAGGTCAGCGGAGAGGTAGTTGCCATCGTGAACGATGAGGGCTCCATAGTCTCCGACGGAAGCACGATCATAAGGCTTGAGAGCGACAATGTAACAAACTCTGTGGAATCTGCTTCCGACAGCGTGAAGGACGCCCAGCTCAGCCTTGAGAACCAGTATGAGGAGCTTGAGGATTACACGATCACATCACCCATCGACGGAACGGTCATTGAAAAGAAAGTAAAAGCGGGAGATACCATCGATTCAAACGCCGAGCTTTGCACTATCTACGACCTTTCATATCTCAAGATGACAATGAATGTCGACGAGCTTGACATAAGCAAGGTAGAGGTAGGCCAGGATGTAAGCATAACCGCCGACGCGGTCAAGGGCAAGGTATTTACCGGAAAAGTAACAAAAATAAATATGGCCGGAACAACTACAAACGGAGTTACGACATATCCGGTTGAAGTACAGATAGATGAAACAGATGGACTTCTTCCGGGAATGAACGTCAGCACGGAGATAATCGTAAATCAGGTAAATGATGTTGTCGCTATACCTGTAGGAGCTGTTGTAAGAGGCGATATGGTTCTTGTGAAGACAGGAAATACGTCCGATGATCCTACGATCCCCGCGGGATATGAGTATGTTAACGTTGAGACCGGAGTAAGCAACGACCAGTATGTAGAGATAAAGAGCGGCATTGAGGAAGGCGACGAAATAGCGTATATTTACATCGCTTCGGCCAATATGGATATGTTCTACGGCGAACCCGAAATGGCCGTCGCTGTAGGATAAGGAGGGGATAAAAATGGATCCTCTTATTGAATTCAGAGACGTCTCCAAAATTTATAATATGGGAGACACCGTTGTTAAGGCGGCCGACCACATCAGTTTTAAAATAAACAAAGGCGAGTTCATAGCCATAGTCGGACAGTCAGGTTCCGGAAAGTCAACCTGTATGAATATAATAGGCTGCTTAGACATCCCAACGGAGGGAGAATATTTCCTCGGCGGACATAATGTTGGAGAGATGAATAAAAACCAACTCGCGGAAATAAGGAACAAAATGCTTGGGTTTATTTTCCAGCAGTATAATCTTCTTCCAAAACTTAGTATATTGGAAAACGTGGAAATGCCGCTGATGTACGCTGGAGTTCCGAGATCTGAAAGGCATGTCAGGGCAAGGGAAGCGTTGAAGAGGGTTGGACTTTTGGATAAGGAAAAACATCTTCCCAGCCAGCTTTCAGGAGGACAGCAGCAGAGGGTGTCTATAGCCAGGGCGCTTGTTGGAAATCCATCAGTAATACTTGCCGATGAGCCGACTGGAGCCCTTGACTCAAGAACCGGACGCGAAGTATTAAAAATATTACAGAAACTGCATAAGAACGGTAATACGGTTGTTTTAATTACCCACGATAATTCCATAGCCGCCACGGCTGAAAGAGTCATAAGACTTGAAGATGGAAAAAAGATCTATGACGGGCCTACAACTGATCCTAATGCTTTTGTTCAGCCTACATTTACTTTAGACGACGATTCTGTCGAGGAAGGAGGAAATGAATGAATATTTACGAATCCTTCTCAATGGCAATGAAAAATATTAAAACAAGCAAAACAAGATCTATTCTTACTATGCTCGGAATAATCATAGGAGTTGCCGCCGTAATCGTCATAACCGGCATAGGCAACGGTATGGACATATATATGAGAAAACAGTTTGAGAGTATGGGAACAAACACCCTTTCCGTATATATAATGGGAAGGGGAAACCAGAAGATCACTGTAGATGAAATGCAGGAGATAGTCGATGAGAACTCGGAATACCTTGATAAAATGACTCCATCGATTAATTTCCAGGGATCAACAAAGGTCGGTACGGAAAATTTAAACTCCACAAGCGTAACAGGTGTAAGCGAACAGTTCCTTGATATTAAAAGTTACAAACTTTCTGAAGGACGAAACATACAGTATATGGATATAAAAAACAGAAACAGCGTATGTATCGTTGGATCTTATGTTGACCTTGCGTATTTTGGAGGTCAGGCCCTCGGAGATACAATAAAATTAAACGGAAGGGATTTCACCATTGTCGGGGTTATTGATGAGCAGGCCGACAGTGAGGAATACTCAACCGATGACTGTGTATATGTTCCATACAGCACCATAAGCAGAATGATGAACATAAGAGATGTGGACAGCTACACCGTAACATTTAAAAGCGAAGATGTTTCGGCCCAGGCAAAAACCGCTCTTGAAGACTCACTTACAGAATATTTCAACGGAGACAGCGATGCCTTCTATGTAAGCAGTATGGCCGAGATGCTTGATATGATGAACCAGATGACAAGCATCGTCATAACGATACTGACGCTTATAGCCGGAATATCCCTTGTTGTCGGCGGTATCGGAATTATGAACATCATGCTCGTGTCCGTTACGGAGCGTACAAGGGAGATAGGTATAAGAAAGGCTCTCGGAGCAAAGGAAAGATATATAATGAACCAGTTTGTCATAGAAGCCGCGGCGACCAGCGCCTTAGGCGGCGTAATAGGAATAATACTGGGATACATACTTTCGTTTTTCGTTTCAAGAGTTATATACGCTATCTATGCGGAACAATTTACCGTTATACCGACGTTCTTCTCTGTAATGGCGTCGTTTGGAATATCAGCCGCGATCGGTATATTCTTTGGATATATGCCGGCTAAGAAAGCGGCGAGACTCAATCCTATTGACGCTTTGAGGTATGACTGATAGTATATAGGTAATTAAATTTAAAGGAGGAAAACCATGAAAGGACTAAAAAAAATCGCGAGCCTTGCCTGCGCGGCGGTTTTTGCGGTCTCTGCCTTCGCAACGCCGGTTTTTGCGGCCGACAGTCAGACGGCTATTGAAACCGTAAGGGCTCTTGGCATAATAGACGGAGACGGTACCGGTATGAACCTCACCGGAAATGTTTCACGCGCCGAGTTCGCCAAAATGCTCGTATCGGCATCGGTCTATAGCGATGAGATGGGAGACGAGACGGCGAGCTCACTCTATAAAGACGTTAAAAAAGATTACTGGGCAGTCGAGTACATAAGAGTTGCTGTTGACAACGGCTGGATGACGGGATATTCCGACGGAACATTCAGGCCGGAACAGCACATAAAATATGAGGAGGCGGCAACCGCCACGCTCAAGCTGCTCGGATATGACCCTTCGACCTTCGCGGGAGTATTTCCCTCGGCTCAGATATCAAAGTTCCAGTCTTTGGGCCTTGACGACAACACAAGCCTTCAGAAAGGACAGTATGTAA
The DNA here is from genome assembly GCA_904378045.1 of Candidatus Metalachnospira gallinarum. GTDB lineage: Bacteria > Bacillota > Clostridia > Lachnospirales > Anaerotignaceae > Metalachnospira > Metalachnospira gallinarum. The sequence goes on from CAJFHC010000007.1 coordinate 7,158, forward strand.
CAAGAAACGACTGCGTTAATATTTTCTATAACCTTCTCGGAGCCGATACGGCCGACGGACAGGTATACGCTTCAAAACTTGGATACAGCGTTGACAATTCAGGAAATATCAACTACTCGTCACTTGTTGAGAACGATCTTAAGGGACCCTATGTATATGAGACGGGAAGCATCTTCGCGAATATTCCGTTTGCCGCTTCCGACGCTGTTATTTACAGGAATGGCGTTATCAGCACTGCTTCGGATATCCAGATCTATGATGTTTACTATTATAATGAGGCTCTTAAGACAGTATGGATCTATGCTAACAGCGTAACCGGAACATACACGGCGGCTTCGCCTTCAACGGCTAATCCTACGAGCGCTACCGTTGCCGGAACGACATATACGCTTGAAAGCACGGCGGCATACAAACTTTCAGACCTTGGATCATACACTATCGGAGATACCGTAACGCTTCTCCTTGGCAAGGACGGCACGGCCGTAGACGTTGTTTCGACATCACGCTTCAGCGGCAGCTTTGTAGGTATAGTTTCAAGCATTGGCTCGGATTCATATACAAACGAGGCCGGAGCTAAGATAATCGAAAGCGTTGTAAACGTAACATGCACGGACGGAGTTGTAAGAACATATCAGGCAAATACGGATAATCTTAAGGTCGGAGACATAGTAGCCATTACCTTCGACGGACAGAACAACTCGGTACAGAGGCAGGCTGTCAAGAGAATCAACGGCACGTTCAACTCCGACGGAACGAAGCTCGGAAGCCGCACATTGGCCGCCGACTGCAACATCATAAACGTAAATCAGGATTATTCCGCGGCGGTTACATACAAGTCAAAACTTGCCGGAAAGGAAATTTCCACGGACAATGTGCTTTACTATGTAACAAACGGCAGCGGAGAGATCACCGATCTTATCCTTTACGATGTGACCAGCGATGGAAAACAGTTCGGTATAATCGTAAGCAAGCAGGAGATTTACGGCGAGGACGGAATGGCTGAGGAGCCTACGGCTACGATCTACAACTATATCATCAACGGCCAGTCCGGAACGGCTACCGTTTCAGGAAACGACTTCGGCGGAGATCACGGAGCTGCGTACTTCCAGTTCAGAAACAACGAGCTTATATATGTCGGCAGACTGACATCCGTATCGCTCAACAACATAAGCTATGGCACGGCTTCAAGCGGAAGCAAGAAGTACGACGTAAGCGAGGATGTTCAGTGCTATGTCAAGACAGGAGCTAAACAGTATGAACAGACGAACCTTGCGACGGCTTCAAATACGACAAAATATAATGTTACAGGATATGTATACGGCGATGAGGTAGTTCTCATCATGCTTACCGAAAGGTAATACGAACATATCACAGGACGTCCACGGGTCGGCAAGACCCGGAGGACGTCCTATTTTTATGTTTTTTGATTTACCGCCAAAAAAGTACAGGGAGACTTCACAAAATAATAGAAGCCGGAAAGAGAACGGCAGGAAGTTAATTACTTAACATAAATTTTAATTTTTTTCAGTCCCTGATATTTCGGAACGTATGTAATCATCCGCCACTTTTTATAAAATATTGGCAAAATTTTAGAAAAAAATGCTCGAACGAGGGGATTTTTGATACTTTTCCCCCACTTTAATAATAAAAAGGTTGATTAATCAGAAAATTATGGTAAAATATTATTACGCATTTATTAAATAATTATTTCATTTTGATGTGCAGAACTTTTCTGCGAGGTGTGTTATGAAAAGAGTAAGAACAATAATCATCAGCATGATCACCGCGCTGTGTGTTTCGCTTTCCGCTTTCGGCGTTTACGGCGCGGAAGCAGGAAGCAATCCGTTTCTGCTCGGGTCGTCGGTCACGGATACCATTACGGCGGCAAAGCAGCTTGGCATACTGGACGACAATATGGTAACGAGCGATGTTGTCACCAGAAAGGAATTATGCAGGATGATCGTCAGGTTTTACAGAGCCTCGACGGGAGGAACGGGAATAACCCTTTCAAGAAGTCCGTTTTATGACTGTGACGCCAATGAGGTAACTTTTTGCTACGAAAACGGAATAATAGAGGGCATAGGAGACGTGACGTTCGCTCCGGATTATTTTGTTTCAAGACAGGAGGCCGCCGATATAGTCGTGAACGCCATAAATGCCTGTGGAGCCAACATAATCGAGCCGGAAAAGGATTTTACCCTCGAATACAGCGACAGAGGCGATATTGCTGAGGAATATGTAAAGGACATCAGCTATCTTACAAGCATTGACGTCATAAACGGATACGGCGGGTATTTTTATCCGCAGTCCTATATTACGTTTGAGCAGGCAGCTTCAATGCTTGTGGAGTCATATTATCAGCTTATGCTTTCAAAAATAAGCATAAACGGCAAGCAGATCTCTCTCGGAGATGAGGAGGCGGAAATAACCGAAAAATTCGGTCAGCCTTCCTATAAATTGGAGGACGGAAATAAAGTCATCTGGGTATACAAGCAGTATATGACCAACTTCTTTTTTATCGGATTCTGCGAAGGCAAAGTGTCGGAGATATTCTCCAACGGAAACTCGTTCGTATACAGGGGAATTGCCTCAGGAAGCGACGTAAGCGATGTGGATTTTGGAGCGAGGGCGGAAATATCCGGAAATAAGGCGTTTTATAACGATGGATATGGAATTGTTCAGACGGGAGCTTTTTCCCTTGACAACAAAATAAACTATGTGTACGCTTCAGTACACGACAGCGGAGCCGTGCATAAAATAAGCAACTCCACAATGGAAAAAGACACGGAGCTTCTCTATGACATAATAAACAGCGAAAGGATAAAGAGAGGACTGCCCGAATTCACTAAAAATACAACGGTCGCGGCGGCCGCAAAACAGCATTCGCTGAATATGGGCTACTGGAACTATTCCGATTATACAAACAGGGACGGAGCGAGCCCCTTTGAGAGGTTCGACAACAGAGAGCTTGACTATATAATGGCTTCCGAAAATATCGCCAGGGTCAGCGGGCTTGTGGTCGAGATATATATTGAGTGGATGGAGAATCCAGGAAGCAGAAGCAACCTTTTGACCGACTATATGGATACTGTCGGCATAGGTATGAATATAAGCACGTCAGATAAACTTATTTACGCCACAATGGATTTTCTCAAGCTGAGATCCTGATTGGAGATTAAAAGCTCACAGAGCCCGTTATCCGGGCCCTGTGAGCTTTTTTTGACATACGGCGTCGGCCGTTAATTTCTGCAGTTACAGTTTCCTGAGCAGGCGTTTTCAAGTTCGCTGAGCGTGGGCGGGCAGAACATATCCGAAGGGAAGGAGAGGCTGTTGAAGAAATCGCATACGCTCTCCGTGCTTTCTGTCGCTGTGCAGTCGTTGGGAATACAGCATCCATAGCTGTGAACGAGCATATTCACAGGACGGAAAAGTCTTATTACAGCAAAAAGCCCGATGGTGACGCAGACAGCCGTGGGAACCTCAACGACCGAGTCGTCGCATCCGCATCCGCAGTCGCAGCTGCATTTAGGAGTAAGCCTGAGCTCCGCGTCCAAAGCGGCGGCTTTTCCCTCAACGGAAACATAGGGTCCCGATGATGTTGAAAGGCCTTCGGCGTTGACAAGGTCGGTGGCCATTGCGGTGTCGCTTCCTACGGAGCCGAAAAGCGTTGCCTGCATGGTGTATACGCTTGTGGCTCTCTTGCAGGTAATGAAGTTGCAGTCGGAGTCTCTGAAGGTTATCGTATAGGAGAATACAAATTTGATCTCCACATCCCAATAGCCGGTTCTGAAGGCGTTTTCTTTTTTCTTTGTGATCAGTATTTTGCAAAGGCAAAGGTCGTCGATGGATACGGAGGCGGCGTTTGACGGAGGAACGATTATATCCCCCTCCTGAAGAATCTCATTGCAGGAAGCCGCGTTCCTTGCGCAGCGGGCCGGTCCGAGCAGGCAAGGTGTTAAGCAGATCTGTTTACGGCACTGATCAAAAATTTTGTAAGCGATGATGCAATCTTCTGTAGACGCATTAGACTGCGCTGAGCAGTTCAGAGTTGATTCACAGCAAGACATATCCAATGCCTCCCATATTTTTTTATGTTATATAATATGAGAATTTTATTAAACGGTGAGTGAAAACGGCCTATTTTATTGACAGGGATATGCCTAAGCCTTATACTATATAAATTAAACGGAGCCGGAAAGCTGGTGTTTTATAATGAAGGAAATCAGATTTTCGTTTGATGATGACGACAGGACGGAAAACAATGAGGACATAGACATGTCCGAATATAAAGAATATATAAGGGATCTTTTCAGTGAGCCCGATGACGAAGCGGACGAGGGAGATGAGGAACAGCCTGAGGAAGAATTTGGTCCCGATACGATCCCGGAAGACCCTGACACGGACGGCGAGTTTGACGAAGACGAGGAAGACGGCGATAGCGGCGGGGAGGAGACTAAGAGGAGACCGCGCCGCGCCGACACAGAAGGCGAAAGAAAGATCAGCCGCGCCGCCAGAAGAAGGCTCGCCGTAAGGATTGCGGGAGGAGCAGCCGCCGCTGCCGCCATAGGCGCGGTGTTTTTGGCGTCTCCTGTTTTTGCCGTAAGAAATATTGAGATAAATGACACAAGATATTTCACAAGCGACGAGATATGCTCTAAAATCGGCCTTTACACGGGTGATAACGGCGTGTTTTTCAATAAGGGAAGGGCTGAAAAGATACTTGAAAGCGATAAATATATATCCGAGGCGGATGTTTCGTTCCGCTTTCCCGATACTATGGTCATAACCATAGACGAGAACAGGATATACGGATATATCAATTATCTCGGAGACTATCTCTATATTGACAGAGAAGGAAGAGTAATAGATGTGAAAGGCGAAACGGAGGAAAGCCTGCCCGTTATTGAGGGACTCAAATTCAACTCATTTACCATTGGAGAAGTCATGCGGGTTGAAAACGAGGACTCGTTTGAGGCCGCCCTCATAATTTCAAACGCCATGTCAAAATACGAGGTGGAGGGCAAGAAGGTAAGCGTGAATGTGGCGGACTGCGATAACCTCTACGCTTATATCGACAATATTAAGGTGCTTTTGGGCGACACGTCAAGAATGGAGGAAAAAATAAAAACCATGGCCGAGGCCGTAGCTGAAATACCCGAGGGAGACATGGGCACTCTTGATTTGCAGGATCTCAGCAAGCCGATAATTTTTAAATATTCGACCTGACAGACGAGGTACCTTAAAAATTTCTTTAAAAATTAAAATTTTTATTGAATATTAGGTAAAAACAATATACAATGTAATATGAGTATAATTCAAGAATGAATAAGTGTGTTTACCAGCTTGATTATAATTTATTTACATATACTGGAGAAAGTTTAGGAGGATTACAATGGCCGGAATTGAATTTGACATGAATAACACTAATGTTGCGCAGATAAAAGTTGTAGGTGTCGGCGGCGGCGGAAACAATGCTGTTGACAGGATGATTGCCGACAATATGTCTGGCGTTGACTTCATTTCTATAAACACGGATAAACAGCAGCTTGACAGATCTCTCGCTCAGACAAAGATACAGATCGGCGAAAAGCTTACAAGGGGACTCGGAGCCGGCGGAAACCCCGAGATCGGAGAAAAGAGCGTTGATGAGACAAAAGACGAGATAGCGAACGCTTTCAAGGACGCTGATATGATATTCGTTACGGCCGGTATGGGCGGCGGAACAGGTACGGGAGCCGCTCCGAAAGTAGCGGGAATAGCAAAAGACATGGGCAAGCTCACTGTCGGCGTTGTAACAAAACCCTTCTTCTTTGAAGGAAAGAAGAGAATGGACAACGCTGAAAAGGGTATCGCGGAGCTTAAGAAAAATGTTGATACTCTTGTTATAATACCAAACCAGAAGCTCTTAAGCATAATAGATAAAAAGACAACTATGGTAGAGGCTTTCAGAAAGGCCGACGAAATACTCAGACAGGGCGTTTCCGGAATTACCGACCTTATCTCCAGTCCCGGAATCATCAATCTTGATTTTGCCGACGTAAGAACGATTATGTCCGATAAGGGAATCGCTCATATGGGCATTGGTATCGGAACCGGCGAAAACAAGGCGGAAATGGCAGCCAAAGCCGCTATTTCAAGCCCTCTGCTTGAGACTACCATTGCCGGAGCTAAATATGTGCTTATCAATATCTGCGGAGACGCTAACCTCGGACTTCTTGAGGCAGGAGAAGCCGCAAGCCTTATTTCCGAGTCCATCGATCCTAACGCCGAGATTATTTTCGGTACTACGCTCAACGAGGAACTTGACGATAAGGTTATCGTTACGGTTATTGCTACCGGTATCGACTGCGAAGGCTTCAGCAAGGACGAGCCCGCTCCTAAAAAGGCGGAGGAAACAACAACTGCCGGCGCAAGCAAAGATACGGAAGAAAAACCGGCTGAGAAAGACGAAAAGACCGAAAGCCAGCCGGAGGTCGTTTCCTATATCGACAACAACGGGGAAAAGGTTGATCTTGATATAGATATACCTAGTTTCCTCAGAAGAAGAAAATCATAATAACTCAAAAACCATCGGCTAATATTGAGCTGCTCTTGGACTGACGGGAGCAGCTTGTTTTATAAAAGGAGGGTATTGAAATGAAATATTTGATCTTGGGCACAGGCGGAACCGGAGCGTCCATAGGCGCGTTTTTGGCTGCCGAAGGCAAAGACGTTACTTTTATGGCAAGGGGAGCCCATCTTGAGGCAATGAGAAAAAACGGCCTTGTGCTTGACTCCGGCCTTAAGGGACATATGGAAATAAAAAACGTAAAGGCCTTTGAGGGTAAGGATATAAACGATAAAGCCGACGTTATTTTTGTATGCGTTAAAAGCTATTCCCTGGAAGACATAATCCCTGTTATAAAAAGAGCGGCCGGCGCCGATACTATCGTAATTCCCATCCTTAATATGTTTAAAACCGGAGCGAAGATCAAAGAATATCTTCCCGAGGTTAAATGCCTTGAAGGCTGTATTTACATAAGCGCGTTTATTGACGCTCCAGGAAAGATCGTTCATGCCGGTGATACGTTTAAAGTATTTTTCGGAAATCCCTATAATGAGGACGTAAAGGAAGAAATTATGGAACAGGTCGTTTCCGATCTTAAGTCCGCAGGCGTTACTGCGGGTATCTCCGACGACATACTCAGGGATACGTTCAAAAAATTCTCATTCATTTCGGCCTTTGCCGCCACAGGAGCTTACTATGACGTAGACGCCGGAGCGATACACAGAGAGGGAGAAATAAGGGAATTTTATAAATCCCTCGTAAGAGAAATAATCGAGATCGGAAAGGCGATGGGCGTCAATACGAGCCCCACGCTTTTTGAGGATGATATGACGACTATGGACTCCTTTGGCGACGATATAAAGACGTCGCTCCAGAGAGATCTTGAGGCAGGCAAAAACTCCGAGATCGACACGCTTATTTTCGGAGTCTCAAGGCTTGGAAAGCAGTATGGAGTGCCTACTCCCTGCTACGACAGGGTCACGGCTAAATTCTCTTAATTTTTTCTAAAATATGTGGAGAAATTTATGCCGCTATGGTATACTTGTTCTATTAAAATGAGTGGTTTGAGGTGAACGGCAGATGGCTGAAAAAAATCATGTGCAGGTTATGATAGAGGGTAAGCTGATGACCCTTGTGGGTACGGAAAGCCCCGAATATATGAAAAGCGTAGCCGAGTACATAGAGGAAAAAAATAAGGAGATACGTTCCGGTGAAAACGGTAGACGGATGAATGTGGCCATGGCCTCTATACTTACTTCTATAAATGTTGCCGATGATTATTTTAAGGAAAAAGAAAAAAACAACGATCTTCAAAAACAGGCCGATGACCTTAAGGAGCAGCTTGAAAGCTGCAAAAAAGAGCTTGAAGAGGCTAAAAAGGAGATCGAACAGCTTAACAGGGATATATATATCCTTAAGGATGACATGAACATGCTTGCTGAGGAAAAGGCGCAGGTGGAGGATCAGCTTGACGAGTATTTCGTTGCCCTTGACGCCAGCAAGAATATAACGAACAAGAACAAAAACAGGCAATGAGTATGTGGGGCGGGTTTAAAATGCTCTTGTAAAAACAAACGAGAGCATAGCTATTCCCGCCCTGTTTGAATATATTGGAGGAAATAATATGCTTAAACCGGAATTGCTTTCGCCCTGCGGGAACATGGAGGCCCTGAGAGCGGCCATAAATAACGGAGCAGACGCTGTTTATCTTGGCGGAAAGGATTTCAGCGCCAGAAAATACGCGGGCAATTTTTCCGTCGAGGAAATAGAGGAAGCCTGCGATTACTGTCACCTGCGCGGAGCGAAGGTGTATGTGACGGTAAATACTCTGTACAAGGATCAGGAACTGACAAAGTTCATTAAATTCGTTAAGGAACTTTATATGGCCGGCGTTGACGCTCTGATCGTACAGGATCTTGGGGCGGCAAATCTTATTAAAAGATCATTCCCCGATCTAAAACTTAACGCCAGCACCCAGCTTACGGCCAATACCGCCGATGACGTTAACTTCCTTTACAAAAACGGATTCGATAAGGTCATATTAAGCAGGGAACTGTCCATAGACGAGATAAGGGATATTAGGAAAAACACGGACGCTGAAATAGAATGTTTTGTTCATGGAGCGCTGTGCGTTTCCTTTTCCGGGCAGTGCATTATGAGCAGTATTTTAGGCGGAAGGAGCGGAAACAGAGGATGCTGCGCCCAGACATGCCGTCTGCCCTATGAGCTTTACAGGGACTATGATAAGGTAGACGAGGGATACCTTATGAGCCCCAAGGACATAGAAACGCTTGAGATACTTCCTCAGCTTATAGAGGCCGGGATAAATTCCTTCAAGATAGAGGGCAGGATGAAAAATCCAGAGTATGTGGCGGGAGTTACGGCCATATACAGAAAATATATAGATATGTACTTTGACGACCCAGAGAGATACAGCGTTGATAAAAACGATTTAAAGATACTCCTTCAGCTTTTCAACAGGGGAGGCTTTACAAACGGATATTTCACCACTCCGGCGGGTTCTGATATGATGAGCACGGAAAGGCCGAAGGCATGGGGACTTAAGACCGGCATCGTGGACGTTTATGACGGAAAATACGGCAGGGCGTCCATAAGGACAAGGGAGCCACTTGTGCCCGGAGACGGAATAGAAGTATGGACAAAAAATGAACCCCATGTCGGATGCGGAATATCCAAGCCGTCAAGAGCCGGAGAGGTCATAAGCGTTATGATAAAGGGCGATATAGAAAAGAACGACGTTGTATATAAAACGTACGACAAGGCGCTTATGGACTCTATGAAGAAAACCTATGAAAAGGACACAAGAAGGACCGATATTTACGGAAAACTTACGGTAAAAAGAGGAAAGCCCATGGAACTTAAGCTCTGGCTCAAAGAGGGCGTAAGCATTGCCGTCAGCGGAGCGGAGCCTGCCGAAGCAGAAAACCGCCCGGCAACAAAAGACAGCCTTGAAAAACAGATAGGCAAAATGGGTTCCACGCCGTTCAGGCTTGAAAAGCTGGACGTTATCCTTGACGACGGCCTGTTTGCCGATATTAAATCACTCAACGATTTGAGGAGAAGCGCCTGCGAGCTTTTAGAGGAAAAAATAACGTCGAAAAACAAGCATGGCGAGCCGGAATTTGTGGCGTTCCCCGAGACAAGCGTCAGCGGAATAAAGAAAAACAAAAGGCTGAACGTAAAGGTCAGAAATATGGAGCAGTTCAACGCCGCCTGCCAGGAGGGCGTAAACACCATATATTTTGAAATGTCCGATGAGCTTGGGGATAACCTTGAGAAGATAATAGAAAAGGCTCATTCGATGGAAATAGAGATCTTCGCTGCCTTCCCCAGAATATACAGGAAAAAGGACGAGAAAATATATGCGCCTCTTATTTCAAGACTGTCAAACAGTATGCTTGACGGCTTCCTCGTTACATCGGTCGGACAGTTCGACTCCGTAAAATCGACAGGAAAAAAGACTGCCGTGGATTATAATATGAACGTGTTTAATAACGAGGCAGTGGAATATTTCAAGCACAGGGGAGCCGACAGGATAACCATGTCCGTGGAGATGAACGTAAAGGAGCTTAATGAGGCCGCCGATGACGACTGCGAAATGGTCGTGTACGGATACCTGCCCCTTATGACAACGGTGCAGTGTCCCATAGGAAACTATGCCGGAGGAAAAACAGCGGGGATATACTGTTCCGAAAGATATTCGGACGAGGATTATGTGCTTAAGGACAGAAAGGACGTTGCTTTCCCTCTGCTTCCAAACTGCGATACATGCGTATGCCAGATATTGAACAGCAAGCCGCTTTTCACGCTCAAATTTTACGACGAGATACTTGAAACGCCGTCGGGCTTTGTGCGTCTTGATTTTACGAAGGAGACTTCCGGGGAAGTATCGGACATCGTCAGAGGCTATATGGAAATGACGGACGATGTGAGACATCCGGGACAGGCGGCGAAGGCTCTGCTGAATAAAATGTCAAAGAGAGCCGTGACAAAGGGACACTTCTTCAGAGGAGTTGAGTAATGACTCGATGTATGATTTTATAATACTGTTAAGCAGATATTTATTTATTATATATATCGCTGTATTCGTACTCATGGGGCTCGTATTCGTGACGAGCGAGAGAAGCGAAAATTATGGCAGACTGCCAAGGGCGATTTCTGTCCAGAGAAAAGTAATGATACTTATGCACTTGACCGCCTACGCCATATTGTGCTGGGACAGGGAAAAGGGCAGCGTTAACATTAACGTCATAGTCTCCGGAGCGGGTGCTCTGGTCTATCTATTCGTTTCGTCATTCCTGCTTGGAAAAATATACAGCCACGGCTGTCCGCTGATATGGAACTGTATGTATTTCCTGATGGACGCCGGGCTTATAATGCTGCAAAGGCTGAATCCCGAACTGGCGAACAAGCAGCTTGTATGGATGACTGTAAGCACTGTGGCGATAATGATAATACCTCCTATGCTCAAGGTAATGCCTAAGCTGGAAAAATTCGAGACCTTTTATCTCATACTTGCCATAGCGCTCATATTGCTCCCCTTTGTTTTCGGAAACGAGGAGTATGGCTCGCTTAACTGGATAAGCATAAAAGGAATAGGCTTCCAGCCTTCGGAGATAGTTAAATTCATGTTCCTTCTTTATATCGCCTGCGTTTTCAGAAAGCCGCTGGATTTCAAAAAGCTTTGTATTGTGACGGGATTCGCGGCGTTCCTTGTGCTTTGTCTTGTAATACAGAAGGATCTCGGAGGCGCGCTTATATTCTTTGTGACATATATGCTGCTTTTGTATATTACAACGAGCAACATTCTGCTTCTTGTATCGGGCTTTGGCGCTATGGCGATGGCCTGCGTTGTGGCATATAAACTTTTTGGACATGTCAGGGTCAGAGTCCAGGCTTGGCTTGACCCGTGGATCGACGCCGGAGATACGGGGTATCAGATAACCCAGTCGCTTTTTGCCATAACGACATGGGGATTCCTCGGAAGCGGGCTTACAAGGGGAATGCCGGGCAAAATACCGGTCGTAGAAAGAGACTTTATATTCGCGGCGATTTGCGAGGAAATGGGGACTTTGTTCGCCATGGGGATCGTATGTATATATATACTGCTTTTCCTCAGAGGAATGGTCATAGCCGTAAGGGCGAAAAGAAGATTTTACAGCATGCTTTCTGCCGGAATAGTAATTATGTTCGCGCTGCAAACGTTTTTGATAATAGGCGGAGTCATAAAGCTCATACCGCTTACGGGCGTTACGCTTCCGTTTGTAAGCTACGGAGGAAGCTCCGTTCTTGTGAGCGTGGCTCTTATGGGACTTTTACAGTGGGCAAACGGAACTCCGGCGGAGAAACGAGCCGATGATGACACGGATGAAGCCTTTGAGCACAGGCTTCCTTCCATAAAAGGACTTTTTAAAAGAAAATCTCAATAAATTGAGGTGATAGTATGCACAGCGGTATGAAAACAAGTATGAAAAGGGTCTTTTGGATAATAGTCGTACTTTTTTTCCTTGTGCTTGGAACGATGTTTAAACTTGTCGCCTATGACAGACAGGCCATAGCCTCAAACAGCTATAACTCAAGACTCGGATACGGAAACAGCGATTTTAAACGAGGCACAATTTACGACACCGACGGCAACGTGATGGCTGAAAGCGTGGAGTCAGGCGACGGAGGATATGAAAGGACATATCCTTACGGAGAAGCTGCGGCGCATATAACCGGATATACCGGCTCAGGAGCCGCCGGCATAGAAGCCGTAAAAAACTACGAGCTGCTCGGCCTTGACAACGAGATAGGCCAGAGAGTGAAAAAACTGTTTTCAGACGGAGTGATGAGCGGGGACGATGTGTATCTTACCATAGATATGGATATACAGGAGCTGGCCTATGAGCTTTTGGGAAACAATAAGGGCGCGGCCGTTGTTATGGATCCGACAACGGGCGGTATCATAGCTATGGCGTCCACTCCGTCGTTTGATCCCAACAGCGTCAACGCCGACTGGGACGAGCTTTCGACCAACGAGGACAGCCCCATGCTCAACAGAGCGACCCAGGGACTTTATCCTCCCGGCTCCACGTTTAAGATAGTAACGGCTTTATCGGCTATGAGAAATATGGACGACCTTGACAGCTTTGTTTTTGACTGCGAGGGCGAGGTCCAGCTTGGAGATAAAATAATACACTGCTTTAACTCAAAGGTACACGGAGTCGTAAACATAGACGACGCTATGGCCTATTCGTGCAACTGTACTTTCGCTTCTCTGGGCGACAGAATAGGCTCGGGCGAATTGAGAAAAACGGCGGACGATCTTAGAATAAACTCTGATATAAGCTTTGATCTGCCGCTTTCGGACAGCATAGTGTCGCTTACAAGATTTTCAAGCATAAGCGAATTGGCTGAAACGTCCATCGGACAGGGAAAGACCCTTGTTACTCCGCTTTATATGGCTATGCTCATATCATCGGTCGCCAACGACGGTGTTATGATGCAGCCCTATATGATAGAAAAGGTAACAAACTCGGACGGCGGAACGAAATCAACGACAGTTCCCAAAATATATGATACGGTAATGACGCCGGAGGAGGCCGACAGGCTTACGGAAATGCTCGTTCAGGTAATAAACAGGGGAACCGGAACTGCGGCTTATCTGGACGGTTACCAGGCCGCCGGCAAAACCGGAACGGCCGAGAATGCCGAAGAATATGACCATAGCTGGTTTGTGGGATTTGCTTCCACGGATAAACCGGACGTGGCCGTGGCGGTCATACTTGAAAACGTAAGCGGCTCGGCAAGGGCAACACCGATTGGCGGAAAACTTATGCAGGCCGTGCTTGATAAGAAATACAGCGGAAGCATCAGCGGAAACGACTATATATATACGCCTCCGGCGGATACGGAGCCGGATAACGGCGATGAAATCAACAGCGATACAGAAATCATTGAGGACGTTGTCGCTCCCGAGGATGATTATGTTATTGGCAGTGACCAGCTTCCCGGATTTGATGACGGAGAGGATGATCAATCCGAAGTTTTGGGCGGAGATAACCAAGAGACCGGGCCTCCCGCGGGAATGACGGACAATGAAGGAACGGAAGGTTCCGAAGAAACGGGCAGCGGAAGCACCGGGGACGGCGAAACAGCCGTTCCCGGCCGTTATTCCGATGAGCAGGGACATCAGCTTGTGATTGTCAATAAGTAGAGTGGACAAACTTGTTAAAAGAGGTTTGTCCGTTTTTTTATGCCGTCTTTTAATAGGATTTTATAAAATTTTACATATAGGTTGAAAAGAACATAAAAAAGCGGTATACTTATACTAATTGACAGATACACTATAAACTGTACGGAGGTAATCAGGTGATAGAAGCAGTCAGTTGCGGAGGCGTTGTGATCTGCCGGTGGAAAATTCTTCTGCTGTATAAGAATCAGAACGGACGCTATATGGGCTGGGTATTACCTAAAGGTACTGTTGAAGAAGGAGAAAGCTTTAAGGAAACAGCGCTTAGAGAAGTAAAAGAGGAATCTGGGGCCAATGGCCGGGTAATAAAATATATCGGAAAGACCCAGTATGTTTTCCGTGGTAATGACGATATGGTAAGCAAGTCCGTGCATTGGTATTTGATGTCGGCAGATTCGTTCTATTGCAAGCCGCAAAGCGAGGAGTTTTTCGCAGACGCAGGGTTTTACAAGTTCCATGAGGCATACCATCTGCTTAAATTCAATGATGAAAGGCAAATGCTTAAAAGGGCGTTTTTTGAATACGCGGAATTGAAGAAAGCCGAAGGGATAACGCCAAGAAATGTAATCCTAAGGGGATACAATAATAATTAGTTCACGAAAGGAGAATTTATTATGAAGACTTTAAGTGAAAGCAGCTCAGAACTCAGAGCATACATTGCAGGACTCAGAGAGGAAGAAAACAGAAACAAGCTTATCGGACTTATCGTAGTCGGCTCAGTCGTTATCGCGCTTCTTGCCGCTGCCATCGTTTACCTTATTAAGAAGAAAAACGAGAATGACAGCTTTGACGACTGGGATGATGAATGGGATGACGATGAGTGCTGCTGTGACGACGACGAGTGCTGCTGCACAGACAGCGACGTTGACAAAAGCGTAAAAGTTGAGCCTTACGAGAAATGATCTCTTGATAAACGGCATAAACCGCGGGAATGAAAGCAATAATATTTTTATTCCTGCGGTATTTTTATATACTTTAGCGGATTGAATTTAATCGAAACAAAATATAAAATATCCTTTAGGGGATATATTTGTATGAAACAGAGGCGAATATTATGATACCCATAAAAAAGGAAACTCTTAAGGGAAGTATTCCGGTGATTATTATGGCCGTATGCATATTGGCGGCTGTTATTGTTATAATCGTTAACGATCTGTCTTTCAGCGACGTATACGATTATATAATGATGAACAGAACAAAGGCGCTTATCATAATCCTTTTGCTTTATACGGCAAAAAGTCTTACGGTCGTTATATA
Source organism: Candidatus Metalachnospira gallinarum (assembly GCA_904378045.1). Lineage (GTDB taxonomy): Bacteria > Bacillota > Clostridia > Lachnospirales > Anaerotignaceae > Metalachnospira > Metalachnospira gallinarum. The sequence continues at coordinate 22,217 of CAJFHC010000007.1, forward strand.
TTACAGCCTCCTTGTGGCGCTGACAGGATATATATTCGATCTGCCGACGGCCCTTTTGGTAAACTCGGCCGGAACGATGATATGCCTCACGGTATCATATATTATGGGATATTATACAAATAACGACGCTTTATTGAAAAAACTGGACAGGACTCCGAAGATAAAGAGGTATTTTGAAAAATGCGAGGAGAACTCGTTTCTCGTCTGCTATATACTCCATGCCCTCGGGCTTTCAACGGAAATACTCGGACTTATATTCGGATTTTTGAGAATGCCGTATATAAAATATGTGGTCAGCAGCTTTCTTGCTGTTTCTCCGGGAATGGTGTGCGTGACCATATTCGGAAGGGAGCTTGACTTCACGTCTCCGGCGTTTTGGGTCGCGGTGTGCGTTGAGGCTACGGTAATCATAACGGCATATATATACTCGCATAAGAAACTGCTGAAAAAGAAATAAAAGAAATATAAGAAACAAAAAGAAATAAATTAATGAAAGAGGGGCTTCTGGTGATCGACAAGGAATTTTTGGGTACAGAAAAGGTGAGCAGACTGTTTGTAAAACTCGCCGTACCTTCCGTTGTGGCTCAGCTTGTCAACCTTTTGTATAATATGGTTGACAGGATATACATAGGACATATGGAAAACGTGGGAAGGCTGGCGCTTACCGGCGTAGGCGTTTGTATGCCGGTAATACTTATCGTATCGGCATTCGCGGCCTTTGTCGGAATGGGCGGAGCGCCACAGGTTTCCATATTTATGGGTAAAAAGGATTATGATTCCGCCGAAAGAACCATGGGAAGCTGCTTCTCGTTTTTGATAATAATAAGCCTGCTGCTGACGGCCGTGCTTTACATATTTGGCGAAAGGCTCCTTATGGTTTTCGGAGCCAGCGAAAATACCATAGGTTACGCCGTTGATTATATGAATATATACATACTCGGAACGATATTTGTCCAGCTCGCCCTTGGTATGAATATGTTCATAACCTGTCAGGGATTTACGAAAATAAGCATGCTTTCGGTCATTATCGGAGCAGTGCTGAACATAATACTTGACCCCGTATTTATATTCCTTTTTGATATGGGAGTAAAGGGAGCCGCCCTTGCCACCATAATTTCTCAGGCAGTTTCGGCGGTTTGGGTCGTAGGTTTCCTAATAAGCAAAAGAAGCGGCATAAGGCTTAAAAAAGAAAATCTGAGAATAAAAAGCTCTCTTCTTCTTCCTTGTCTTGCCCTTGGAATTTCTCCGTTCATAATGCAGTCGACAGAAAGCATAATAAATATATGCTTCAACGCCTCTCTGCTTAAATACGGCGACGACATCGCCGTTGGAGCTATGACAGTGCTTTCTACCATAATGCAGTTTTCCATGCTGCCGCTTCAGGGAATGGCTCAGGGAGCCCAGCCCATAACAAGCTATAATTTTGGAGCTGGAAATCCGGACAGGGTTAAGCAGTCGTTTAAACTCCTGCTTATAACAAGCCTGACTTTCTCAATGCTTTTGTGGGCGCTGCTTATGATCATGCCGGACAAGTTTGTTCTTATGTTCAATTCGGAGCCGGAGCTCATAAGTTATGGCTCATGGGCGATGAGGATATATTTCGCCGTATCGGGAATCTTCGGCATACAAATAGCCTGCCAGCAGACGTTCATTGCCATTGGAAACGCGAAAACATCGCTTTTCCTCGCGATATTTAGAAAAATAATCCTGCTCATACCACTCATATATATACTGCCCCATTTCTTTGAGAATAAGGCCATGGCCGTATATATGGCAGAGCCGGTGGCGGACGTTATCGCGGTCTTCACGACAAGCATGCTTTTTATAAGATATTTCGGAAAAACCATGAGAGAAATGAAGGCGGCTCAAAATGCCGTTGAACAGTAAGGAGGAAAATGATGAGAAAAATAAGAATAGCTCAGATACAGATGCCTGTTTTCGCCGATAAAAAAGATACGGTAGAATACATAGAAAAAGCCGTAAAAAGAGCGTCCGAAAACGCTGATTTCGTCACGCTTCCGGAAATGTTCTGCTGTCCATACAGCATTGATAATTTCGCGGACTATGCCGAGAAAGACGGGGGAGAGATGTGGAAGGTCTGCTCGGAACTGGCAAAGGAGCATGGAATATATCTTTCCGCCGGCACAATGCCGGAAACAGACGAAGATGAAAATATATATAATACGGCCTATGTGTTTGACAGGAATGGAAAATGTATAGCCAAGCACAGAAAAATGCATTTGTTTGATATTGACGTAAAGGGAGGACAGCGCTTCAAGGAATCCGAGGTTCTGACTCCCGGAAACGATGTTACGGTTTTTGATACTGAGTTTGGCACATTTGGCCTGTGTATATGCTATGACATAAGATTTCCGGAGCTTTCAAGGCTTATGACGCTGAAGGGAGCCGAGGCCGTGCTTGTTCCGGCGGCGTTCAATATGACTACCGGACCGTCCCACTGGGAGCTGCTGTTCAAATCTCAGTCGCTCAACAACCAGATCTTTGCCATAGGCACGGCTCCCGCCAGGGATCCGCTGGCCTCATATCAGTCCTGGGGCCACAGCATAGTTACGGATCCGTGGGGAAGGGTAGTTCATCAGATGGACGAGAAGGAAGGAATAATGACAACGGAAATCGATCTCGACTATGCCGCCGAGGTCAGGGAACAGATACCCGTTCTTAAACAGAGAAGAACCGACGTTTATACGCTTTCGGAAAATAAATAACAAAAATCGAGCCGCCGTAGACTCCGTATTTTGGATGTTCACGGCGGCTGTTTATTTGCCTAAAAATAAAATTTATTAATAAAAATACTGAACGGTATTTCACTTTATGGCGGCGGCCAATTACTCGCCGTCTTCTTTTTTATCCTCGATTATCATATCCTCCGGCCTTATCTCTTCGGCCTTTACGTCATCGCTTTCGGCCTGCGGAATGTCCTCTTCTTTGAATTCAGCGTTCGCGGCGTCCTCCTTGAGAACAAGAGTGCTCATAAGTTTGAACGTGCTTATTATGGTTATAAGATTCTGGGCTCCGTCAATAAGAAGGCTTATTCCTATGAGCATTATAAGCGCCGTCGTAACCTCACCGGAATTGATTATAAGCGAAAAGCCGAAAACTATTGTAAACAGCGATACGACAACTATAAGCCCCCACTTTTCGTGCCCGAAAGATCTGGCGTCAAGGGCGACCTTTATTTTATATATACCGTCGGCGGCTATTATTATGCCGATAAGCACTGGAAGGATCGGCATTATGATGCTTGGAAAGATCACGAGCAGAGCTCCGACAATAATGAAAAACACGCCGAGTATAAGATTGAACTGGAACGATATTGAACGGTCGTTTTCCTTGTTTTTTATAAACTGCGACAGGCGGATGATGCCGAGTATGAGAAGGGCGGCGCCGAAGGCGTAGCATATAACGCGCAGAGACGTGTGCGGCCAAGCCAGAAGGCAGATGCCAAGCACGATGAACACGAAGGCTAAAGTTATATAAACCAGAAGGGCTTTTTTCATAATTTCCATAATAATCATCCTTTCGCTTCCTTTTGCTGTGAGACAGTAATATTATAATGCCGGCGAAGTCAATTATCAATAATTTGCTCAAAAGCGGACGATAAAAAACTTGCTCCCAATAAAATATTTAATATCTTTAGTATGAATTAACAAAACGATTTTTAGATGGTATAATAAATAATATATCCCATAAAAAATTAAAGTGTAATTACAGTACGCTTTACTTGACTACCACGCTAAAGTGTATTATAATTAATTCCATTGAATAATGGGTAAAACAACGGGAGATATGGATATGGATAAAATAAAGTGCATCAAAAATGATGAAGAGGCCATTCTCAGGTTTAAGAACCTTTATAGGCAGTACGGCTACAAGCAGTACAAAATGAGCAAATTTGAAGAATACGACCTCTACGCGGAAAATAAAAATTTCCTTACGAACAGCAATATCATAACCTTTACCGACCTTAACGGAAAACTTATGGCGCTTAAGCCGGACGTCACCCTTTCCATAGCGAAAAACGTAAAGGATACCGACGGTATACAGAAGCTGTATTACAGCGAAAACGTATACAGAGCCAGAAAGGGCGGAAACGAGTTCAGGGAAATAATGCAGACCGGACTGGAATGCATGGGAAAAATAGATCTTTATTCGGTTGGCGAGGTGCTTATGCTGGCGGCGAAAAGCCTTGAGGAAATCTCGGACAGCTATATCATCGACATATCCCACACCGGATTTGTCGCCGAGCTTTTTAAGGATATTCCCGAAGAAAAGAGAGAAACTCTTTTAAGCTACGTCAACGCTAAAAATTCCGTCGGAATAAGAAAAATATGCCGTAAATTCGGCCTTGGCGTCAGCCTTACGGAAAAGGCGGTAAAACTTGCCTCTATTTACGGACCGTTTGAGAGTGTTATAGACGAGCTTAAGAGCATAAGCGTAAACAACAGAACCGATGAGGCTATAGACGAGCTTGAGGGCATATATAAAATGCTTAAGGTTTTCGGATGCGAGAAAAATATCAATATCGATTTTTCAATAATCAACAATATGAGCTATTATAACGGAATAGTATTTAAGGGATATGTTGCCGGAATACCGAGCCATATACTTTCCGGAGGAAGATACGACAGACTTCTTCAAAAGCTGGGAAAGAACGCCGGAGCCATAGGTTTCGCGCTTTATCTTGATATGCTCGATATGCTTAATTTTGAAGATGATGAATACGACGCCGACGTGCTCCTCTTATACGATGAAAGCATAAAACCGGGGGATATAGCCTCGGCCGCCCTTGATATAACATCGGAAGGCGAGAGCGTAGCGGCTTCGGCGGAAATGCCCGCGAACGGAAAATACAGGCGAGTCGTTCGCATTACGGAGAGGGGGCTTGAGAACATTGAAACAGTGGATTGATGTGGCGCTCCCCAAGGGACGTCTCGGAGAAAACGTATATAAAATATTCGATGAAGCCGGATACAGCTGCCCTTCCATACTGGAGACGAACAGAAAGCTGATTTTTGAGAATGAGGAAAACAGGGTCAGATATTTCTGGGTAAAGCCCTCCGATGTGGCCATATATGTGGAGAGGGGAGCCGCCGATATAGGCGTTGCCGGAAAAGATATAATACTTGAGTATGAGCCCGACGTTTTTGAGCTTGCGGACCTGAACATGGGAAAGTGCAGGATGTGCGTGGCCGGGCCCAAGGGCTTCAGGGACAACACGGCAAGGACACTTAGGGTGGCGACTAAGTTCCAGAATATCGCCAGGGAGTTTTACGCGAGCAAAAGCAGACAGATAGACATAATAAAGCTCAACGGCTCCATAGAGCTGGCTCCAATCCTTAAAATGAGCGATGTTATAGTAGATATAGTTGAGACGGGAACGACTTTAAAGGAAAATAACCTTGAGGTGCTTGAGGAGATACTTCCAATAAGCGCGAGACTTATATCCAATAAGGTCAGTTTCAAGTTCAAAAACAACGAGATAATGGAAATTTGCGATAAAATAAACGAAATATGCGGTGCCAAGGGTGATGAATGATGATTAGGATAATGGACTATTCGGATACAAGCAATGACGAAATATTTTCAAGGGGGATGACGTCCACGGGACTTGAAGAAACCGTGGCGGAGATCATAGCCGACGTGAAGGAAAACGGAGACAAAGCCCTTTTTAAATATTGCGAGAAATTTGACAATACGGTAACTGACTGCCTTGAGGTCAGCGAGGACGAGGTCGGCGAGGCGTTTGACTCAGTTGACAAAGACCTTATCGAGGTAATGAAAAAGGCAAGGGAAAACATATATGATTATCATAAACACCAGGTAAAGAACAGCTTTGTCATCGCTGAGAAAGACGGCGTCGTTCTGGGACAGAAGGTGACTCCCCTTGAGAGAGCCGGCATATACGTTCCCGGAGGAACCGCCGCTTATCCTTCGACAGTGCTTATGAATATCGTTCCCGCCAAAATCGCCGGCGTAAAGGAGATAATAATGACGTCTCCGGCAAAGGACGGAAAGATAAATCCCGTAATTCTCGCCGCGGCAAAAATAGCCGGAGCGGACAGGATTTTCAAGGCAGGCGGAGCTCAGGCAATAGCGGCTATGGCCTACGGAACGGAGTCCTATCCGAGGGTGGACAAGATCGTTGGCCCGGGAAACGCTTTTGTTGCCGAGGCTAAAAAACAGGTTTTCGGACTTGTGGATATAGATATGATAGCCGGCCCCAGCGAGATACTTGTCATAGCGGACGGCACCTGCGACCCGAAGACAGTGGCCGCCGATATGCTTTCACAGGCCGAGCATGACAGGATGGCGAGCGCGGTGCTTGTTACGGACAGCAGAAAGCTGGCTGAGGAGACATCCGCGGAGATAGAAAGACAGCTTAAGCTGCTCCCGAGGGAGGAAATAGCCCGTCCGTCCATAGAAAACAACGGGAAGATAATAATAGCCGAGTCCATACTGCAGGCCATTGAAATAGCGAACGAGATAGCTCCCGAGCATCTTGAGGTATGTGTGGACAACCCCTTTGATTATCTTGACAGGATAAAAAACGCCGGTTCCATATTCCTGGGCAAAAACTGCCCGGAGGCGCTTGGAGACTATTTCGCCGGACCGAACCACACCCTTCCGACCAGCGGAACGGCAAGATTCTCAAGTCCGCTTTCGGTTGACGATTTCGTGAAAAAATCGGCTTTCACATATTATACCGGAGACGCCCTCTCAAAGGTATGCGACGACATTGCTCGCTTCGCCGAGCAGGAAGGCTTGAGCGGACACGCGAGGTCGGCTCTTGTCAGATTTGGCAAGGCCGGTATATGACAGGGGTGATGCGAAATGAGCAGATTTATGGATGAAAAATATACGTTCCTTGAGGAATATGTCCCGGGGGAACAGCCGACCGATATGCAGTACATAAAGCTGAATACAAACGAATCGCCTTTTCCGCCGTCGCCAATAGTGTCGCAGGCCATAACAAAAAGGGAGATCGACAGGATGCAGCTTTATCCGGATCCGGAATGCAGGGCGATTTCCCGCAGGCTCGCGGATATTTACGGCTTTGACAGGGAAAATATATTTATCGGCAACGGTTCCGATGATATTTTGAACTTTGCGTTCATGGCTTTCTGTCAAAACGGGGCCGCATTTCCGGACATAACCTACGGATTTTATGAGGTGTTCGCGAAGCTGCATGGAATAAAGGCCGATATAATACCGCTTAAGGATGATTTCTCAATAGACCCGGCGGACTATGAAGGCATAGGAAAAACCGTGTTCATAGCTAATCCGAACGCGCCTACGGGGCTTATACTTCCGGTTGAGGACATTGAAAGAATAGCCGTGTCAAATCAGGACAATGTAGTCGTAGTCGATGAGGCTTATATAGATTTCGGCGGAAAGAGCTGTGTTGACCTTGTGAGAAAATACGATAATGTGCTTGTCGTAAGAACATATTCAAAATCAAGATCGCTGGCCGGAGGAAGGCTCGGATTTTCCATCGGCTCAAAGGAAATAACGGCGGATCTTATGAAAATAAAATTTTCCACAAATCCGTACAGCGTAAACAGACTTACGCTTCTTGCGGGAGAGGCGAGCCTTTTGGATCAGAATTATTATAAAGAGAACTGCGCCAAAATAATAATGAACAGAAGGTTTACCAAAAGGGAGCTTGATAAAATGGGATTCGAGACAATACCGTCGCTTACGAATTTCCTTTTTACAAAGCATCCGGCGGTTTCGGGAGAGGCGCTTTATGAAAAACTTAAGGAGAACGGAATACTTGTAAGGCATTTTAATAAAGACAGAATAAAGGATTATATAAGAGTGACCATAGGCACATACGAGCAGATGAAAGCCTTTGTGTCCGAGCTGAGGTATATACTTGAAAGGGAGGAGAAGTCAAGGTGAGAACGGCTGAGATAAAGAGAAAGACCGCGGAGACCGATATTTTTGTTTCTCTGAACATCGACGGAAGCGGAAAAAGCGAAATTAATACCGGAGTCGGATTCCTTGACCACATGCTGACCCTTTTTTCCCGCCATGGCAGATTTGACCTTGAAGCCGTGTGCAGGGGCGACGTCGATATAGACGATCACCACAGCGTGGAGGACATAGGCATATGCCTTGGCAGAGCTTTTTTAAAAGCCGCCGGCGACCTCAGAGGAATAAAAAGATACGGAAGCATCATACTTCCCATGGACGAGGCTCTCATACTGTGCGCCGCGGATATAAGCGGCAGGTCGTATCTGAATTTTGACCTTGATATACCGTCTGAAAAAATAGGGACATTTGATACGGAGCTTACAGAGGAGTTTTTTCAGGCTTTCGTGAGAAATTTTCCCATAACGCTGCATATAAAACAGCTTGAGGGCAAAAATTCGCACCATATAGTTGAGGGTACGTTCAAGGCCTTCGCGAGGACTCTGCAAGCGGCCCTTGAAACGGACAGAAAATACGCGGACGAGATACCGTCGACGAAAGGGGTGCTGTGATGATAGCGATAATTGATTACGGAGTAGGAAATCTGTTTTCGCTTAAAAGCTCATTCGCCTTTATAAATGAGGAGGCCGTTGTCACAGGGGACAAAAAAACGATAGAAAAATGCGACAGGATAATACTTCCCGGAGTCGGAGCCTTCGCTGACGCGGCTATGAAACTCGAGGCCAGCGGACTTGGAGAAGTAGTCAGGGAGCAGGCCGAAGCGGGGAAACCAATACTTGGCATCTGCCTCGGAATGCAGCTTCTTTTTGATAAAAGCTATGAGTACGGCGAGCATAGAGGACTTGGGCTTATAAAGGGCAGCGTGAAGCCAATAGCGGACGCTGTAGACAAGGATCTTAAAATACCCCATATAGGCTGGAACTCGCTTATTTTCCCGAAGGATAGGGAAAAGAGTCCGCTTTATAAATATACCGGCGAGGGAGATTTTGTTTACTTTGTCCATTCCTTTTACGCGGCCGACTGTGACGAAAGCGTAACGGCTTTGACCGAATACGGAGCTATGCTCACGGCGTCGGTGCAGAACAAAAACGTATACGGAGCTCAGTTCCATCCGGAAAAGAGCGGAAACGTGGGACTTGGAATATTGAAGGCTTTTTGTGAAATATAAAAAAGGAGGATCATTATGTATATATTACCTGCTATAGATTTATACAACGGTTCAGCGGTTCGCCTCTCAAAGGGCGATTACAACAATATGACTGTCTACAGCGACAATCCTCCGGAATTTGCGGAAAAATTCCATAAAAGCGGAGCGGAGTACCTCCATGTTGTTGACCTTGAGGGCGCGAAGGACGGCACTACCGCGAATTTTGAAACGGTAAAGGCCATAATAGACAAGACCGATATGAAAGTCGAGATAGGCGGCGGAATAAGAACGGACGCCATCATCAAAAAATATATAGACGCCGGCGTGTCAAGGGTAATACTCGGCACGGGAGCCGTTATGGACAGCCTTTTCCTTGAAAGGTCCGTAAGAAACTACGGAGATAAGATCGCGGTCGGAGTGGACATAAAGGGAGAATATGTCGCCATAAAGGGCTGGCTTGAGGTTACGGAAGTAAAATGCTTCGACTTTTGCAGAGGTCTGGAAAGAATAGGCGTAAAGACTATCATTTGTACGGACATTTCCAAGGACGGAATGTTGGGCGGAACAAATACGGAGCTTTATAAAAAGCTGAATGACAACTTTGATATGAATATCATAGCGTCGGGAGGAATATCTTCCCTCGACGATATAAGAAAACTTTCGGAGTTCAATATTTACGGAGCGATCCTCGGAAAGGCGATATATGAAGGAGCCATTGATCTTAAGGAAGCCGTTGAGACCGCCAGGAGGACCGCGAAATGATAACAAAAAGAATAATACCCTGCCTTGACGTAAAGGACGGCAGAGTTGTAAAGGGAGTAAATTTTAAGGGACTTAACGATGTTTCGTCTCCGGTTTCACTCGCGGACTTTTACAGCAAAAGCGGAGCCGACGAGCTTGTCTTTTATGACATAACAGCCTCGGCCGAGGGAAGAAAGCTCTTTACGGACATACTTACGGAGGCGGCTGAAAAAATATTCATACCGCTTACCGTAGGCGGCGGAATAAATACCGTGGACGATTTTGACCGTGTTTTGAAATGCGGAGCGGATAAGGTAAGCGTAAATTCCGGAGCCATAAAAAACCGTTCCCTTATTTCCGAGGCGGCGAAAAAATACGGAGATCAGTGCGTTGTGCTTTCGGCCGACGTAAAAAGGGTAGACGGAAGATTTACCGTTTTCGCGAGAGGCGGCAGAGACAATACAGGTATGGACGCCATAGAGTGGATAAAAAAATGCGTGTCCGACGGAGCCGGGGAGATAGTTGTTAACAGCATAGACACGGACGGAGTCAAGGGCGGTTTCGACCTTGAAATGCTTGAGGCCGTATGCGATGCCGTCAATGTCCCCGTTATCGCTTCCGGAGGAGCTGGATGCATGGATGATTTTATAAAACTTTTTAAGGCCATACCAAAGGTAGACGCCGGACTGGCGGCTTCCATATTCCATTTCGGAGAAGTCGACATAAAAGATCTTAAAGAAAAGCTGAAGGATAACGGTATAAACGTAAGAATATAGGAGAAAAAATAATGCTTGACATAAACGAACTTAAATTTGACGAAAAGGGTCTTATTCCCGCCGTGGTAGTGGACGCCGAAAGCAAAAAGGTGCTCACCGTGGCCTATATGAACAGGGAGAGCCTTGAGATAAGCCTTAAGGAAGGAAAAACATGCTTCTGGTCACGTTCCAGACAGGAACTTTGGAGAAAGGGAGAAACGTCCGGAAATTATCAGCATATCGTAAGCATTACCGCCGACTGCGACAGGGACGCCCTTACGGTCGCTGTTAAAAAGGACGGCCCGGCCTGCCATCTTGGAACGGATTCATGCTTTAATGACCTTGTATATGAAAATGATGATATTGACTATTTTTCCTACGAGGGACTTATGAAGCTCATCGAGGGCAGAAAGATAAATAAAAAAGATGGGTCGTACACAACGTACCTTTTTGAGAAAGGCATAGACAAAATACTTAAAAAGGTCGGAGAGGAATCTACAGAGGTAATAATCGCCGCAAAGGCCGATGACAAAAAGGAAACCGTTTACGAGATAGCCGATCTTTGCTACCATGTCATGGTGCTTATGATAGAGATGGGCATTTCCATAGACGACATCACAAAGGAATTGGCATCCCGCCATGTCATTGACCATAAGGTAAAACAGGAGAAAATGACAAAATGACAGAAACGATAAAGGCTGATTTTCATACCCATACGACATACTGCGACGGTAAAAACTCCGTGAGTGATATGTTTGAGGCGGCGAAAGCGGCCGGTATGGAGGCCATAGGTTTTTCCGGGCACTCCCATACGCCCTTTGACGAATCCTATTGCATGAGCGATGAGGAAACAAAAAAGTACATAGACGAGATCAACGGCTTAAAGAGAAGCAACGACAGCTCCACGGAGGTATATCTCGGACTGGAAAAGGACAGATTTTCGGATGTGAATGATACCTCGGCTTTCGATTATGTCATAGGCTCGGTTCATTATGTGCTCAAAGACGGCTGCTATCTGCCGGTGGACGAAAGCCCGGAACTGTTCAGGTCAAATATCGACAAGTACTACGGCGGGGACATTTACGCCTTCTGCGGGGATTATTTCAGCCTTGCCGCCTCCTTTGCCGGAGATGACGACGTTTCCATAATAGGCCACTTTGACCTTGTGACTAAATTCAATGAGGGAAACGCTCTTTTTGACACGGATGACAAAAGATACATTTCAGCCGCGGACGGCGCTCTTAAAACCCTTGCCGACGCAGGAAAAATTTTGGAGATAAACACCGGAGCAATGTCAAGGGGATACAGGACGGAGCCGTATCCGTCAAAGGAAATACTGAAAAAATGGAGAAGCCTTAATGGGAAAATAATTTTTTCCGGCGACGCCCACAGCGCAGAAAGCCTTTGCTTCGCGTTTGACGTAGCCCGTAAAACGGCATTGGAATGCGGCTTTGAAAGCGCGCTTGTTATAAGAAACGGAAGCTTCGCAAAAATTCCGTTAAAAAATTAAGTGTTGACAATATCAAAAAGCGCGGTATAATATCGTTATAAAATAAATACTGTATACAGGCAGTGATAAGAAGGAGTAACCATATCGCGGCATTTAAGAGAGAGGACGGAAGGTGCGAGTCCTTATGCGGGTACGGCGAAGCAGTCTTTGAGCTTTGAACCGAAAGCAGCGCGCGCAAGTAGGCTTCAACGTGATTCTCACGTTACAGGGAAACGGTATGTAAGTACCGGCAGAGAGCGGGATATTCCCGAATTTAGGTGGTAACACGGACATAATGTTCGCCCTGAGTGATTTTGCTCAGGGCGTTTTTTATTGGCCCTAAAGCACACCGAATGCCTGAATGGTTTTATGAATACTTAAAATATTGGGGAGGAAACATATATGAGAACCTTTGATAAATCTACTAAACTTGACAACGTAAGCTATGATATTAGAGGCCCGGTAATGGATGAGGCAAACAGGATGGAAGCTATGGGAATGAGAATACTTAAGCTCAACATCGGAAACCCCGCGCCTTTCCGTTTCACGGCTCCCGATGAAATGATAAGGGATATGATCTACAATATAAGGGATACGGAAGGATATTCGGACTCAAAGGGAATGTTTTCGGCAAGAAAGGCCGTAATGCAGTACTGTCAGCTTAAAAATATCCCCAATGTGGATATATCGGATATCTATACCGGAAACGGCGTCAGCGAGCTTATAACAATGTGCATGCAGGGACTTTTAAATACCGGAGACGAGATACTTGTTCCCATGCCGGATTATCCTCTTTGGACAGCTTCCGTCACGCTGGCCGGAGGAAAAGCCGTGCATTATATGTGCGATGAGCAGGCTGACTGGTACCCTGACATTGACGACATCAGAAGCAAAGTTACGTCAAGAACGAAGGGAATAGTAGTAATAAATCCCAATAACCCCACCGGAGCCCTCTATCCCAAGGAGGTACTTGAGGAGATCGTTCAGGTAGCAAGGGAAAACGAGCTTATAATTTTTGCTGACGAGATATATGACAGACTTGTTATGGACGGACTTAAGCATGTGGCTCTCGGCTCCCTTTGCCCCGATCTTTTATGCGTCAACCTCAACGGACTTTCAAAATCCCACAGGGTTGCGGGCTGGAGAATAGGCTGGATGGCGCTGAGCGGAGACAAGAGCAAAGCGAAGGGATATATTGAAGGACTTAATATGCTTTCATCAATGAGACTTTGCTCAAATGTTCCCGGACAGGCGATAATACAGACCGCTCTCGGAGGAATACAGACATCGGACGAGTATATAATGCCCGGAGGAAGAATATACGATCAGAGAGAATGCGTATACAACGCGCTTAAGGACATACCGGGAATAAGCGTGGTAAAACCCAAAGCAGCGTTTTATATATTCCCCAAACTGGACATAGAGAAGTTCAATATAACCGATGACGAGCAGTTCGCCCTTGATTTCCTCAAGAGTAAAAAGATACTTGTTACCCATGGACGCGGCTTCCACTGGGACAAACCCGACCATTTCAGGATCGTATATCTCCCCGAGGTAGACCAGCTTGAGTTCGCTTGCTCGGAGCTTGCCGATTTCCTCAGCACATATCATCAGTAATGTAAGGAGTGCTTTTTATGGAGCTTCAAATCAAGAAGATATACAGACACTTTAAAGGAAATTATTATCTTGTAGAGGATACGGCGGTACACAGCGAGACCGGAGAAAAATATGTCATATACAGGGCGCTTTACGGTACGCAGGAGCTTTACATAAGGCCGTATGATATGTTCCTCTCGGAGGTGGATCACGAGAAGTATCCCGATGTGAAGCAGAAATACAGATTTGAGCCTGTTGAGATAAAGAGCGTGTACTGATATGAAATATAAAGATACGGCCGAGGCCGTTTTTATCAAACGAAATAACAGATTTTCCGCCGATGTGATGATCGGCGGAGTCAGGGAAACGGTGCATATAAAAAATACCGGAAGGCTTAAGGAGCTGCTCACGTTCGGCAGGATCGTCATACTTGAAAGAGCGGACAATCCGGAGAGAAAGACAAAGTATTCCCTAATAGCCGTAAGAAAATGGAACGAGTTCGTGAATATAGATTCCCAGGCGCCCAACGCCTGCGCCTTTGAAGCTGTTTCAGACGGAAGGATAAAAGAGATCGGCCTGCCAGACACCGTGAAACGCGAAGTTGTTTACGGAAACTCGAGATTCGATATTTATTATGAGCGCGGCGGAAGAAAAGGATTTATAGAGGTCAAGGGAGTTACCCTTGACGATAATAAAACGGCAAGATTCCCCGACGCTCCGACGGAAAGGGGAAGGAAGCACCTTAGGGAGCTTGAAAAGGCCGTTTCCGAAGGATATGAATGTTCGGCGCTGTTTGTCATCCAGATGAAAAATATTGACGGCTTTGAGCCAAATTACAAAACCGACCCGGATTTTGCCGAGGAACTGAAAAGGGCGAAAGAAAAGGGAGTAAATATTTTGGCCTATGACTGCGCCGTAAACGAGAAAACACTGGATATAGACAAAAAGATACCGGTAATACTGTAAAATTAAGGCGTCCCCAAAGCAACGAAACGGAGGGGACGCCGTTTTAAATTTTATCCTGAAACGAGCATATATTTTTCATAAACCCGCTTATTTTTGAGATGGATATGTTTCCGTCCGTTTTGGAACAGAAATCGATCAGCTCGTACATTCCTCCGCTGTGATAGTGAAGAAAAAGAAGCTCATCCGGAGTCAGCTCCGCCCGGCCAAGGTATTTTTCCATAAGCACTCGGTTATACTTTAATATGATCTGAAATATTTTTTCACTGGAACCGAACTTTTTTGCCGCCTCGGCAAGACGTCTGTTTTCTTTTAGTTTTTCAAAATACGCTTCCGTAAACTGAACTGGGTCAATGAGAATATCGTCCTCAAGCTCATCAAGAAACCTCTCAAACAGCTTGCCGATGGCGTCGTATATGACCTCGTCAATTCCTTTGTAATTTCTGTAAAAACTCATCCTTGATATTCCGGCGCATCTTGTTATATCTGTGACCGTTATTTTATCAAGCTCCTTCTGATGGATAAGAAGGAGAAAAGCTCCTATGATACTTTCCCTCATAATGTTTTTCATAACGCCGATTCCTTTCAAAATTCTTAAAATAATTTTTAAATAAAATTCTAATGAATTACTAATTGAATATTCGGACTGCAAATATTATAATACAGCTACAGCGTATGTGACAAGTGTAACATTTGCAAAAGGAGAGATAATATGCAGGAAGTTAAACCGAATAAAAAGCCGATGTATTTCTATTGGCTTATCGCTTTGATAATATTGTTTTTGCTGAACGCCTTTGTGTTTCCGTCAGCGCTGAAAACAAGGGTTCAGAGCGTTGACTATGGAACTTTTATGACTATGATGGAAAACAAAGAGATAGGTTCGGTAATGCTAAACGATGAGGAAATAGTATTTACCAACAAGGACAATACGGCCGCCTACACAACGGGAAATCTTAACGATCCCCAGCTTGTTGACAGGCTTTATGAGTCCGGAGCTGTTTTTGACAAAGAGCCGGTAGACCAGACGAGCCCTCTTGTGTACTATTTTGTCAGCCTAATACTCCCCATAGTAATTATGGTGTTCATTTCAAGATGGATCTCCAAAAAACTGGCGGAACGTATGGGAAACAATCCGACAATGATGCAGTTCGGAATGGGAAGCGGAGGAAACGCGGCCAAGATATATGTAAAAAGCGACACGGGAATAAAATTCAGCGACGTCGCCGGAGAGGAAGAAGCCAAGGAGCTTTTGAAGGAGATAGTGGATTATCTGCACGACCCCCAAAAATATACGGAGATCGGAGCATCGCTTCCAAAGGGAGCCTTGCTTGTGGGACCTCCGGGTACAGGCAAGACGCTTCTTGCCAAGGCCGTTGCCGGTGAGGCCGACGTGCCGTTTTTCTCGATATCGGGCTCTGAATTTGTACAGATGTTCGTCGGAATGGGAGCCGCAAAGGTAAGAGATCTGTTTAAACAGGCGAAGGAAAAGGCTCCCTGCATTGTATTTATCGACGAGATAGATACGATAGGAAAAAAGAGGGACGGACAGATCGGAGGCAATGACGAGAGAGAACAGACTCTCAATCAGCTTCTTACGGAAATGGACGGATTTGACGGAAATAACGGAGTTGTTATACTCGCGGCCACAAACAGGCCGGAATCCCTTGACCCGGCGCTTTTAAGACCGGGAAGATTTGACAGAAGGATACCGGTGGAGCTTCCTGACCTTCAGGGAAGGATAGATATTCTTAAAGTCCACGGAGCAAAGGTAAAGACGGACAGAAACGTGGACTACTCGGAAATCGCGAGGGCTGCGGCCGGCGCGTCCGGAGCGGAGCTTGCCAACATTATAAACGAGGCCGCACTGAGGGCCGTAAGGCAGGGAAGAGACAGGGTTGAACAGCAGGATCTTATGGAGAGCGTTGAGGTAGTCATTGCCGGATACCAGAAGAAGAATAAAATACTCTCGGACAAGGAAAAACTTATAGTATCATATCACGAGGTCGGACATGCCCTTGTGGCCGCTTTGCAGACACAGTCCGCTCCGGTTCAGAAAATAACGATAATTCCAAGAACATCGGGAGCCCTCGGATATACTATGCAGGTCGACGAGGGAGAGCATTATCTTATGTCAAAGACAGAGATAGAAAACAAGATAGCCACATATACCGGAGGACGTGCCGCAGAGGAAATCGTGTTCAACGAGATAACAACGGGAGCGTCCAACGATATAGAACAGGCAACAAAGCTGGCGAGAGCCATGGTTTCCAGATTCGGAATGACAAAGGAGTTCGGTATGGTCGCTATGGAAAATATGACGAACCAGTATCTCGGCGGAGATACGACCCTTGCCTGCTCAAACGAGACCCATACAAAGATAGATGAAATGGTCGTTGAGATAGTAAGCGCCCAATATGATAAGGCTAAAAAACTTATCACGGACAATATCGGAAAGCTCCATGAGATAGCCAAATATCTTTATGAGCATGAGACAATAACCGGAGACGAGTTTATGAAGATACTCAACGGCAAAAACGAGGCGGTGTAAAATTTAGATGAATCTTATGTTTACTCTTGACTCAAACTATATCCCGCAGCTTAAAATATGCGTAAGATCCGTAACGAGATTTCCGTCAAAGGACGGTTGGGACATATATATACTCACCGGCGACCCTGGTGAAAAATTTAAAGACGCCGTTTTTGATATGGAAAAAGAATTCGGAGCGAGGGTACACCTGATTACCGTCGATGATATGACGTTTGACGATTTTCCGGAGACGGCGCGCTATTCAAAGGTGGTATACTACAGGATATTCGCCGCGAAGCTGCTTCCCGACAATCTTGACAGGATACTTTATCTTGATCCCGATACGGTAGTCATAAAGCCGCTTGACGGGCTTTACGGAATGGATTTTGACAATAATTATTTCATAGCCTGCAGTCATACAAAGGCCATGCTTACAAAGCTGAACCGGGTAAGACTCGGTATACGGACGGACGCTCCATACATTAATACCGGAGTAATGATGATGAACCTTGAGCTTTTGCGAAGGGAACAGACCGTGAAAGAGGTACGAGAGTACGTTGAGAAAAGAGGAAAGTTTTTCATTCTCCCTGATCAGGATGTTATAACGGCGCTCTACGGAGACAGGGTGAAGCTCATCGACACGTTTATATATAATCTCAGCGACAGGCTCATATACATGAATAACTTAAGCCCGATAACAAACGAACTCATAGATATGGACTGGGTGAGAAAAAACACGGTCATAATCCACTATTACGGGGACAACAAGCCTTGGAAAGAAAACTACAGAGGCATACTTGACGTGTTCTATAACGAAGTTTCTTAAATATTTTTTTGAATATATTTTAAACGGGATTTCTTAAATTAAATTTAAAATAAATTAAATTGACCTGATGTAATAAATATGCTACCCTCTGCTTATGGAAATAAACGGAGGGTATACTTTTATATAAGGAGATTTTTATATGAACGCGAAACTTAAAGATCTGTTCTGGGTGCTTGTCGGAAATTCTATAAACGCCTTTGCTGTGGCATTTTTCATACTGCCCAATGATCTCTCCATGGGAGGCGGAACAGGAATATCGCTTATTGTCAATCATTTTTTCAATATTCCAATATCGGCCTTTGTGCTCATATTCAACATAATTATGTTTTTGATAGGGGCGGCTTTTCTTGGGAAAAAATTTGCCGTTACCACAGCCATAAGCACGTTTTACTATCCGTTCATACTGGCTGTTTTTCAGAAAATCATCGGAAGTTACTCCGTTACCGACGATATTTTTCTGAACACATTTTTCGCCGGCCTTCTTATGGGCCTTTCCCTTGGAATTGTCGTAAGAGCCGGAGCTTCAACGGGCGGAATGGATATACCTCCCCTTGTGGTAAACAAATATTTCGGAGTACCGGTGTCCGCGGCAATGTATGTGTTTGGGCTTATTATACTTGCCGTTCAGTTCACGTTTAAAGACGCTGAAAAAATACTTTATGGCATCGTGCTCATTATGATAAACTCTCTGGTGCTTGATAAAATGATAGTCCTTGGAAAACAGAGGGTAGAGCTTCAGATAATAAGTGAAAAATCAGAGGAGATAAAAAGGGCGATAATTGAAAAAGTCGGACGGGGAGTTACCATGATCTATGGAGAAACGGGATATATGGGAGAAAAATGCGACATTGTTCTGACCGTGGTATCAAACCGTCAGCTCCTTAAGACCGAGAGAATCGTAAAAAGCATAGATCCGGGATCATTTGTCATTATAAATTCCGTAAAGGAAGTGGCCGGAAAGGGATTTTAACAGACGTTTCACCGTTGCTTTATTGACGGGTATATGATAAAATAAAATCAAATTTATTTTTTTGTATTTATTTTGGGAGTGGTCGTATGCCGAGGATCGCATATTCAGACGAGGACAGAAAAAGGATAAGAGCCGAGCTGGTAAGGGTTGGGCTTGAGCTTATGACAAAACAGGGCATACAGCATACTACGGTGGAACAGATATATAAGAAGGTAGGTATTTCAAGGACTTTTTTCTATTCATTCTTCCCGACGAAGGAAGATCTCATTGTGGAGACACTGTATCTTCAGCAGCCGAAGATCATAGAGTTTGCCGGACGGCTTATGTCTGATGCTGATTTAAGCTGGAGGGAGGCCGTTAAAAGGTTTCTATATGCATGCTGCTACGGAGAAAAAAACGGGATAGCGGTTTTGACCGTTGAGGAGCAGCAGCTTATATTCAGACGGCTGTCAAAGGAGAGCTATGCGGTATTCCGTGAAAAGCAGATGAGGCTTTTCGGAGAGATACTCAGGTGTTTCGGCATAAAGGCTGAGAGGGAGGACATAGAGCTGTTCACGAACATAAGCCTGACCGTAATGGTGATACGCAGAGCCGTACCGGATACTCTCCCTTTGTTTGTAACGGAGGCAATGGATGATACAGTTAATTTTCAGATAAACGCCATTGTGGACGCTTTGGAAAAAATGAGGGACAAAAAGAGTACAGAGTAAAATAAAAGCTGAAAATTAAGGATGCCGTCCGAAGATTATGTTTCGGCGTAATTTAGGACGGATTTATTTTACGTCAAATAAAAACAAATTTTAGAAATTATCTTTATTTTGTTTTCCGCCGGTTTGGATGACTATGGATGTCGGACAAAACGGTCTAAATAAAAAAGTGACAAGGAGGAAATTATTATGGGTTTATTCAGCAAATTTTTTAAGGGCCCGGAGATAGACATGGAGAAAAGCGCCGCCAACGCGAAAAAGATGAGGGCGCTGTTCAATAATGTCGTTGAAAACGGAAGCGATTACAAATTGATTTTTGGCTATACCGAGGATGTAAGCCGGTTCAATTACGGATTTGTCCATGGCAGCAAGACGAAAATAGGAAATCTTATAGTTGGTTGGAACGAGGAGAGCGGAACAATCGCCGTTGTTCCTACTGTTCCGGATCTTTCCGGCTGCGGAGAAGCAAGCTATTACCGCAGAGGGGAAATATTAAAGGCATACCGCAGCAAATATCCTACGGACGCCTTTGTGATCTATCCCAATAATAACGGCTATATCGGTATAAACGCCTATGACTGGCTTGATGATGAGACTCTCTACGTTTATGTCGAGCAGGAAAAGGAACTGGCGGATTTTACTTACTTCTTTATGAACAGGTTTGCCACGAAGTGAGGCCGATCGCTATGGAGATCTTAAAAATCATAGCGGTAATGATCGTAATAGTCATATTCGCGAATATCTGGTTTAACATTGTCGAGTCTCTGATAGAAAAAATAAAGGGATTGTTTCGCGGAAATGACACGAGAAAATGGCATGAGCTTCCGCCAAACTGGGAGGACGGCGATAAAGAAGAGAAAGATAAATAAGAAAGAGATAAATAATTATCAGGTCATAACGGAAAAAGACGGCTCAGGGCAGGTAGCGCCTGAGCCGTCCGGCTTATTTGGATAAGGTCCGCTATTTTGAAACGTCCGCCGGACATTTTTTCTCAAAGGGCCTGAAAAGCATTTCCGGAAGGGACAGCACAATAAGTATGGCAATTACGCATACGCCTACTATTTTTATACAAACCATTGTCTGATCGACAGCCGTGTACATATCGGAAATAATTATGGCATAGGCGGCGTTATACATATTTCCTCCGGGGGAGAGCGGGAACACCGCGGGAAGGACGTATACCATAACAGGTATATGGCGTCTGAGAGATGTTATTCTGGCAAGGAAAGCTATTAGCAGGGCTCCGAAGAAATTTGCCGACGTGCCGAACCCATAGAAATGGGTAAGACAGTAGTATATCCCATAGGCGAGACCGCCGAACAGTCCGCAGAATATAAGCTCTCTTTTTGGAGTATTGTATACTATGGCGAAGAAAAAGCAGGCAGAGAAAGCCATTATCATTTCTATTATAACTGTGTTCATAATACGGCACCTCCCAAAGCTGACCAGATCATCATGGCGAAGGCAACGCCGGTGCTTATGGCAGCCGCCGTAAGTATCGCCTCATACGCCCTTGTTATTCCGGATGTATAATCGCCATGGAGTATGTCATTTACGGAGTGAACAAAAGGAACTCCGGGAGCGATAGGCATAAGGGTTCCTATTATTATTTTGTCAAGCGTTGAGCCGAAGCCGAAATTCATAAGCAGCACGGCCATAAATCCCGTTACAAATCCTCCGCAGCAGTTTACGAGGAAGGTGAACGTATTTTTTGAGTTAAGAGCCTGAATAAATATTCCCATACATACTCCGCACAGTATGGAAGCAAGCCCGTCTATTATCTGCCCTCCGAACATAAGAGTCCTGAAACAACCGGCCATTCCGTAGGCAAGCACGGTTATCCAATAGGGATAAGTCGAGCGCGACTCTATGTTTTCAAGCTCCACGAGAGCTTCCTCGGCGCTGAGCTCGCCGTTGGCAAAGGAGTTTACTATATCTTCTATAAGCGAAATATGCTCGGTATGCATTTTCTTTTTGGGCACCTGCTTTACCATAGTTGTTACTCCGTTTTCGGACTCTATGGTCACGACTATACCCGTGGTGGTGACAAATACCTCATAATTTTTAAGCTCACAGGGCTCAAGTATTTTTTTGATCAGTCCCTCGATCCTGTGGGTTCCGCATCCGTTGGCAAGCATTCTTTCGCCCATTGTAACGGCAAATTCAAGGACGCTTTTGATATCCAATTTCTACACTTCCTTTTATCTGAGATGTATGTAAATCAATATATTGATAAATTTTTTATAAAACATATATATATTGAGTGAATTTTTTGCCCACGATAAATATTATTAAACTTAATTTGCTAAAAGTCAACAAAAAATATATATATTTGCTCATATCGTAATGCCATTATAACGAATTGTAAATTTTTTTAAATTCGATGATGACAGAACAGGGTTTTTGTTATATAATCATAAATAATTACACGGTATGTGGATAATTGTATTTATAAGGAGGACAAAAACATGAACGTACTTGATTTTTCAAGAATTGCCAAGGAAGACCCGGAGCTTGTCGCCGCTATGGAGAATGAGCTCAAAAGGCAGAGAGACAATATTGAGCTGATCGCGTCTGAAAATTTTGTTTCGCCTGCGGTAATGGATGCTATGGGAACTCATTTGACCAATAAGTATGCCGAGGGATATCCGGGGAAAAGGTACTATGGCGGATGCGTTAATGTTGATGTCATTGAGAATCTTGCGCGCGACAGAGCGAAGGAGCTTTTTGGCTGCGACCATGTAAATGTGCAGCCCCATTCCGGAAGCCAGGCGAATATCGCTGTTTATTTCGCCATGCTTGAGCCCGGGGATACCATACTCGGCATGAACCTCAGCCACGGCGGACATTTGACACATGGCTCGCCCGTAAATCTTTCCGGAAAATATTTCAACGTCATTCCCTATGGAGTTGACGAGACGGGATTTATAGATTATGAGGAATTTGAGAAGATCGCTAAAGAATGCAAGCCCAAAATGATAGTTGCCGGAGCCAGCGCCTACGCGAGAATAATAGATTTTGAGAAAATATCAAAGATCGCCAAGGAGGTCGGAGCTTACTTTATGGTAGATATAGCGCATATCGCCGGACTTGTCGCCGCCGGTGTGCATCCTTCTCCCGTGCCCTATGCCGATTTCGTAACTACAACAACGCATAAAACGCTCAGAGGTCCCAGAGGCGGAATGATAATGTGCAAGGCTGAATACGCGGCACAGATAGATAAGGCCATTTTCCCCGGAACCCAGGGCGGTCCCCTTATGCACATAATAGCGGCAAAGGCGGTATGCTTCAAGGAAGCTCTGTCGGATGAGTATAAAGAATATATAAGACAGGTCGTTAAAAACGCCAAGACGCTCGCTCAGGCTCTTATTGACGAGGGACTTGACATAGTTTCCGGAGGAACGGACAACCACCTTATGCTTGTTGATCTCAGAAAGGTAAACATAACGGGCAAAGATGCTGAAAAGCTCCTTGACGAGGTAAGGATAACTTGCAACAAAAATACGATACCATTTGATCCTCAGTCTCCGTTTGTAACAAGCGGAATAAGGCTCGGTACGCCCGCGGTCACGACAAGGGGAATGAAAGAGGACGATATGAAAGAGATCGCCTCTATCATAGCCGGAACTCTTAAGGACTATGAAGGATTTAAGGATGAGGCGCTCAGAAGGGTAGACGCGCTTACAAAGAAATATCCCCTCTATGAATAATATTTAAGATTTTAATAATCATTGACGGATATTTATTTATATGGTAAAATAACAACGCTTAAACAGGGTAACATACTACCCTGTTTTTTGCTGAAATAAGAAAATAATCAGGAGGTATATATGATAGAAGCAGGAATAAAAGGAAAAGAAGAAATGACAGT
The DNA here is from genome assembly GCA_904378045.1 of Candidatus Metalachnospira gallinarum. Taxonomy (GTDB): domain Bacteria; phylum Bacillota; class Clostridia; order Lachnospirales; family Anaerotignaceae; genus Metalachnospira; species Metalachnospira gallinarum. Next base: position 45,765 of record CAJFHC010000007.1, read on the forward strand.
CAGCGAGCAGAACAGCGCCCTCGCCATGGAAAGCGGCACGCTTATGGTGTTCGCAACTCCTTCAATGGCAGCGCTTATGGAAAAGACCGCATGGAAAAGCGTAGCTCCCTATCTTGAGGACGGTCAGTGTACCGTAGGAACAAAGCTGGAACTCACCCACAGCGCCTCTACTCCCATAGGCATGAAGGTCATTTGTGAAAGCGAGCTCATAAAGGCCGAGGGAAGAAAACTTGTTTTTAAAATAACAGTCAGCGACGAATGCGGCGTTATCGGCGAAAGCATGCACGAGAGATTTATTGTGGAAAGCGGTAAATTCCAGAAAAAGACCGACTCAAAACTTGAGAAGAGCTTATGATAGGAAAGACAAAAGACAAATATAAAAATTACTTTCTGTATTTTATGATGTATTCCGTATTCGGGTGGATCTATGAAGTTTTTTTGGAAGTTTTCGTATACGGATGGGGCTTTTCCAACAGAGGAATACTTTACGGCCCTTACTGCCCGATTTACGGTGTTGGAGCCCTTATGCTTATTTTTACGGTAAACAGGCTCATAGACGGGAAAGATTTAAGATACAGATTAAAAATGCTCATACCGGTATTTTTGCTGTCGGCGCTTATCGCTACGGCCATAGAGCTTGCGGCTACATATTTGTGCGAATATTTTATGGGATACTGGCCGTGGCAGACATACGCCGATTACAAGATAAATTTTCAGGCGAGGATAGCGCTTTCGCCGTCCGTGAGATTTGGCATTGGCGGCGTCGTCATACTTTATATAATTCAGCCCATATTTGAGAAAACCGTAAAAGGTATGGGGCAGGAAACAAGAGAATCAGTTTTTTCTGCTGTACTTTTGGTTCTTTTGCTGGATATTGCTTTATTTTTAATAAAAAATTTAAACTATTTAAACTAAAATTGATGACAAAAACAGGTTCTTATCTTATAATTAGGATAAGAACTTTTTTATTTATAATATAAAAGGAGGAGTTTATTATGGCCAAAAAAGTGTTAATGCTTGCCGGTGACTTTACAGAGGATTACGAGACAATGGTGCCTTTCCAGTCTCTTCAGATGCTGGGATATCAGGTAGATGTTGTATGCCCTGAGAAAAAAGCCGGCGATATTATAAGAACAGCTATCCATGACTTCGAGGGAGAGCAGACATATTCCGAAAAGAGAGGCCATAACTTCGCTCTTACAGCTGATTTTGACGCTGTAGACGAGAAGGAGTACGCAGGACTTTTTATTACCGGAGGACGCTCACCCGAATATTTGAGATTGTACCCCAGAGTTATTGAGATCGTTCAGTATTTCATGAACAATAATATTCCCGTAGCTGCTATATGCCACGGACCTCAGATCCTTACGGCAGCCAATGTGCTTAAAGGAAGAAAAGCGACGGCTTATGCAGCGGTGGGACCCGACATCAATCTTGCCGGCGGAACTTATATAGAAGTTGACGCTGATAAAGCGGTTGTTGACGGAAATCTTGTTACTGCTCCCGCTTGGCCCGGAGATGCGGCTATTGTTGCGGAATTTGTTAAACTTATGGGAGCAAAGATCGAGATCTGATAAATAGTCAATTTTAATAAAAAATTTTTAAAGCCGGCATTTCCGCCGGCTTTTTTTCGCGCTTAAAATCAGATTTCCGCCGAGTTTTTATGTAAAATAACAGAATTGGTAAGTCCATTTTCTGTAAACTTTTACTAAGATGAAAAAATTATGTTTATAAACTTTACATAATGAAATGTTTGAGTATAAATGGTATAATTTATACAAATTGAGCCGGAGATTATTGTCTAAAAGTATTAATTTTTAAGAAATGATTTAATAATTTATTTTTAATATTTATGCAACAAGTGATTAACAAAAGGGAGTGAGACCATGACGTTTCTGCAGTTGAACTACATAATGGAAATTTATAGCTGCGGTTCAATAAACAAAGCTGCTCAGAAAATGTTTTTATCCCAGTCCACCTTAAGCAGTTCCATCAGGGAGCTGGAAAGAGAATTGGGAATAAAAATTTTCAAAAGGAGCAACAAGGGCATAGAACTTACCGATGACGGCAAGGAGTTTATTGCGCATATAAGACCAATAGTCGAACAGCAGAAACTTGTCGAGGTCTACTATTCCGACAGAAAAAACGACGATTTCAAATCCCTTGGAGTGGCGTCTCAGAGGTATCCGTTCTGCGCGGAGGCGTTTGTCCATCTTATAAACGAATATGGAGATACGTCAAAATATTGTTTCAGCTATAACGAGACGGATATGGAACGGGTAATATCAAGCGTGGCGGAAAGAAAAAGCGAAATAGGAGTCATCTTTTTATCCGAAATGACCGAGAAGTTCACGAATAAAATACTTGCCGTGAACGATCTTGAATTCCATGAGATCACCCGTGTAAAGCCGCACGTCTTTATCAACAGGAGCCATCCTCTGGCAGGCAAAACGACCGTGAAGGCGAGGGAGCTTTTTGAGTATCCTTACGTTGCATTTACAAAGAAAAACAACAACACGATACAATTTTCAGAAGAGGCCATACTGCCGGAGATAGAAAAATTCAAAAAAGTCGTGTATGTCAATGACAGAGCTTCCTGCTACAATGTTCTGGCGAATACGAATTGCGTTTCAACAGGAAGCGGCATACTTCCAGACGGCTACGGAGACGACAGGCTTATATCCGTTCCCATAGAGGACGCGCTGGATATTATGCGGCTCGGCTGGATAAAACAGAAGGACGCGGCCCTGTCGGAGGCGGCTGAAAAATATATTGAGATACTTGGTAATATTTTAGCCTGAGGGCAAGGGTGGATTTAATGAAAGCTGTTGTTGTATACAGATCCGTTTACGGAAGCACAAAAAAATACGCGGAATGGATAGCGGAGAAAATCGGATGCAGGGCTTTGGATAGGGACAGCGCGGAATATTCCGAAATTGAGGGCGCAGATATAATAATATACGGCGGAGGTCTTTATGCCGGCAAGGTAAACGGGATAGAATTTCTGACATCGTCACCGCAGCGGTTCAAAGACAAAAAAATAGTGTTGTTCACCTGCGGACTGGCTGATCCGGCGGACGCCGAAAATCATAAAAATATTATGTCCGGCATAAGGAAGGCAGTCCCGGAATGTCTGCTGGAAAGGGCGGAGATTTTCTGCCTGCGAGGTGGAATAGATTATTCAAGGCTGGGCTTTATCCACAGGACGATGATGGCTATGATGTATAAAGCGGTAAAGAAAAAGGGTGTTTCAGCGGAAGGGAAGGAATTTATTGAATCCTATGGAAAAGCCGTGGATTTTACGGATAAAGAGGCAATAGAGCCCATTGTGGAATATGTTTTGAAATGTATGGACACGGATTAAAAAAGGACGAGCGTAAGTCTTTCAGACTTACGCTCGTCCTAGACTGTCAAAAAACTAATCCATTGTGAGCGGAAGGGTACTGGTCAGTACTTTGGCTTACAGCCAAAGCCGCCTGCGGCGTCCGGATGTCTTTCCGGTA
>CAJFHC010000008.1 GCA_904378045.1 Candidatus Metalachnospira gallinarum
CTGAAATCTGCCCACGCTGAACTTTTTTAACGTGGTGTTTAGTCACTTTACAAAATGAATTGTAGCAACTCCTGGAAATTAAGTCAATAGAAATGCATAATCTGTAACAATACTGTAATACTGAGGGTAATGTCGGGGTGCCCCCTTCTTTCAGGACTGTTCCGGACATGCATAACTATGCCCTAAAACTCCTTCATTGCAAATAGAATTATAACAGAATAATAATATATTTCAAGGGCTATGCCAATCTTGTAACAAACTTGTAACAATGTTCGTAATATAAGCAAAAATATAGGAAAATCAATGGTTTCCCAAAGATTTTCCCTTGTAACAAATCATCTCTTGAATCTCTTTATCATCCTTATATCCTCGCCGGTCAGCGTCAAAAACTCAAATCCGTCCGTCATTCTTGAAAGAACCCTGTCCGAATACTGTTCCTTTATCCTGTCCGGAGCTAAATTGGTCGATACGACCGTCGGCCTGCGGTTTGTCATTCTCTCGTTTATTATATTGAAAAACTGGGCGTTTACCAGCGTTGTGGAGAATTCCGTGCCAAGGTCGTCGATTATAAGCAGGTCGGCCGTGAGCACGTCGTCATAAAACTGTGTCGCTTCCTCGTCCTCGTTTCTGTTGAATTGCTCATCCTGCAGCGTCTTGAACAGCCTGCCCGCCGAAATATATATGACCGTAAAACCTCTGTCCAGCACCATACGGGCGATGGAATTGCACAAAAACGTCTTGCCGAGCCCCGTTTTGCCCATTATGAGCAGGTTTTTATATTCCTCTCCGAAACGCTCGGCGAACCGCAGGCATGTCTTGAATATCATCCGCATATTTTCGTAGGGCGTGACCCCATGCCTGTCCGTCTCGGTCTTTGAGTAATAGCCCGGGTCGAATGTGTCAAAACGCTCGTCTTCGGACACCTCGTTCAAAAGCGACCTGCCGTATGCCTTCTGGATAAGATACTGGCGGAAACAGGTACACTCCTTCCCGTCCACAAAGCCCGAATCTTTGCACTTTTTGCACTTATACACGCTGTCGAAATATTCTTCCGTTATTCCAAGCTCCCTGTATATACTTTCTTTTTCCTCGGACAGAGCCGCCATCCTTTCCTCAAGCCGGCGCTTTATTTCCGCCCGTTTTTCCGGCGTTCCGGCCGTCAGAGTTTTGAGGGCGGCGTCGGCTCCGGATGTGTTTATCTCCTTCTCAATCTCAAAAAGTCTCGGATTTTCGGCGAATATCCTGTTTTTCAGCTCACGTCTTTTAGCGTCGGAAGCTGTTTTCATCGAATCAAAATCCCTAAGCGCCGATCTGTATATTTCCGTTTTCATACCCATAGCTTATTCCTCCAGATTTCTGCGAAGCTCCTCGCGCTTGAGCCTTTCCAGCTCCTCAAAATCCCAGTTCCTCTGCTCGTAGTTGAATTTATCCCTTTTATCCCGTCTCGCACCGGCGGCGTTCGGATTGTCGCCGTTTCTGCCTGACGCTGACATTCCCCTGCTTTCGGCGAATTTCAGATCGGCCGCCTTTGCCTTTTCCACGCTGTCTATGCCGTCCTTTTTCCAGTTGGAAAATATCTTGTCGGCGTATGGGAAAGGATTGCCGCTGGTGACCGCCAAAGCCGTTTTTTCGCATCCGTACAAGATGAGCTCAAGGGGCATTTCCTCCGTCCAGCGTTTCATATATTCCTTCTGTTTCGCCACGGGATTTTTGCCGTATATGCCGAGGGATTTCATAATTTTCATATATACCCGGCTGTAATCGCTTACACGTTCCAAAGCGGCGGCCTTGTCCGTCACTCCGTCCTCCGCCCACGCTATGGCCACCTTTTCGATATATCGCATATTCCTGTGTCCGTTTTCGCAGCAATACGCCAGCAATATCTCGATAACGTCAAGGGGCAGTCTAAGCCAGTCGTGCAGGCTGTAAAGGGTGCTTATCTCCGACAGGCTCAGGAGCTTTCCCATATAGTTTTCGGCGCTGTTAAGCAGCAGTTTAAAGCTGTCGTTGTGGCTCATATAGTAGCTTATTTCCTCCGGCGAATAGTCGGGAGCCGTCTTTGATACTCCGGCAAAGCGGCGTCTTATCTTTTCTCCGTTCTGCTCCCAGTAATCAAGGGCTTTTTTCACGTCGCTCTCTGTCATATTCAGGCTTGAGGCCAGTTCGGCGTCGGTAAAATCCGTCCGCCCCTCCTGTATGAGCTTCTGAGCGTATATGTATACGACTATGTAGGCCGTTGGAGCCGTGGCCGAGTATTTATTTAAAAAAGCATTGGAAATGCCGGTTATTCCGTTTTCCGCCATAATGATCGTTCCTTTTTCTGTTTTGTATTTATCCGGTCATAATAGTATACCATCCGCCAAAAATTATTTCAATCGGAAGAACCGACAGAAAACGAGCGCAAAAAAAGCGAAGGGTTTTACGCCTCCGCTTTAAATTATCGAAAAACTAATATTTTATTTTTTTCTCTGCTCTTTCAGACGAGTTTTGTTATTAAATACAAAAATAACAAAGCTCAGGAGTATCACCATCAGCACCGCAACAGCCAGCGCCCTTGAGTCCTTTATAGCTATTATTATAGCAAGTATGGCCAGCACAAGGCTTATGCCGTACATAATGAGCACGGCCTGTTTCTGCGTATATCCCCTGTCGATGAGCTTATGGTGGAGATGTCCCCTGTCGGCCTGCATGATTGGCTTATGGGTGGCCGCCCTTCTGAGCATGGCGCAGAGGGTGTCAAAAATGGGCAGTCCGATGGAAAGCAGGCATACGACCAGAGCCAGCACGGCGTAGCCCTTGAACACGCCCATAATACTCGTTACGGCGAGGACATAGCCCAAAAACGTGGCTCCCGTGTCGCCCATAAATATCTCGGCGGGATTAAAATTCCTCGGCAGGAAACCGAGACAGCTTCCGGCAAGAGCCGCCGTAAACACAACCGCCGATTCCGTTCCGGTAAGTATGCAAAGCACCATAAGGCAGATGGAGGCGATGGATGAAACTCCGGCCGCCAGACCGTCAAGGCCGTCGATGAGGTTAACGGCGTTGGTTATGCCTATTATCCAAATGAGGGTTATCGGCGCGCTCAGCTTCTGCAAATATGTTGTTACGGGCCACATGACCACGTTTATCCTTATGCCCGAGCCTATTACAAGCAGAGCCGCGATAATCTGGAAAACCAGCTTGACCCTCGCGGGGAGCTGCCTTGAGTCGTCCACGATGCCGACGCCGACAATGACGATGGCTCCGGCGATAAATCCGCAGAAGTGCTTTATGTTTATGTCGTTAACGAACCTGTAGAGCACCAGCACCGTTATCATAAAGCCAAGGACGATGGCTATTCCGCCCAGTCTTGGCATAGGCTTTGTATGCATTCCCCTTGCCTTTGGATAATCTATGGCTCCGAGCTTTTCGGAAACCTTTTTAGCGAAGGGCGTCGCCACCATGGAGATGGCAAAAGCGCTGGCGAACGCCGCTATATATAAAACCCAGTTGTGAACCATTTTTATCTCCTACTTAAATCATTTTGTCAAAATCTAAAGCCGCCGTAACTTTTTTAATAAACTTATTTTGTCCCAAATATTCGGTCTCCCGCGTCGCTTATCCTAAAAATCTTTTTAAGATTTTTAAAATTTATTTTGTCCCGAATATTCGGTCTTCGGCGTCGCTTATCCTAAAAATCTTTTTAAGATTTTTAAAAATTTATTTTGTCCCGAATATTCGATCTCCCGCGTCGCCTAATCCCGGCACTATATAACCGTGGTCGTTGAGTTTCTCGTCATACGCGGCCGCATATATGTCAACGTCAGGATGAGCCTCACGGAGCTTTTTGACTCCGTCCGGCGCGGCAAGTATGCAAAGGAAAGTTATCTTTTTGGCTCCCTTTTCCTTGATGAAGTCGATACCGGCGACTGCCGTTCCTCCCGTGGCAAGCATGGGGTCGGTGACGAACACCTCCATATTTTCGATGCCGTTGGGCAGCTTGCAGTAATATTCCACGGGCTTGAGCGTCTCGGGGTCACGGTAAAGGCCGATGAAACCGACTTTGGCCGTCGGCATAAGCGTAAGAAGCCCGTCAAGCATACCCATTCCCGCGCGGAGTATGGGCACGATGGCAAAGCCTCTGTTAATGACGTTTACGTCAGCCTCAGCGATCGGCGTCTCCACCTTGGCGGGGACAAGCTCGATATGCCTTGTGGCCTCGTAGCACAGGAGCATGGCAACCTCGGAGATTATCTCCTTGAACTCCTTTGTGCATGTATTCTTATTTCTGAGCATTGCCATTTTGTTTTGGATAAGTGGATGATTTGATACAAAAAACTCGCCCATAGCCGACTTCCTTTCCGTAAACCCGTTAACAATAATTTATTTTCAGTCCTCGATCTGGCTGATCCTTCTTATATGTCTTTCATCGTTGGAGAAAGGCGTTTCAAGGAATATCCTTACTATTTCCGTTGCAAGGCCGGGACCGATGACCCTCGCGCCCATGGTAAGGACGTTGGCGTCGTTGTGCTCCCTTGTGGCTTTTGCGGAGAAGCAGTCATGAACGAGAGCGGCTCTAATGCCCTTGACCTTGTTTGCGACAATGCTCACGCCGATACCTGTTCCGCAGATGATTATACCCTTGTCGCACTTTCCGTCAGCCACGGCATGGGCGACTTTTTTGGCATAAACGGGGTAATCGCAGCTTTCCTCGCTGTATGTGCCAAAGTCCTCGTATTCATAGCCCGCGCTCTCAAGGAATTTGATTATTTCTTTTTTGAGCGGGAATCCGCCGTGGTCGCATCCGATAGCTATCATATTTTTCAATCCTTTCTTAAATCAAGGCGATTAATTTTTTATTTGTCCGTCTTTGCCCCGAGTTTTTCTGCCAGGGCCTCGGCGCATTTTAAAATTTCTTCGGCGCACTCCATATATACCGATGGGCTTCCGCCAAATGGGTCGGAAATGTCGCCGTCCTCTCCGAGGCTGTATTCTTTGAATGTAAACAGCTTTTCCGCGGGGCATACGGCAGAAAGCGCCTGCTTTATGGAGCCGGTCATCGTCAGCACTATATCGGCCGAGGCGATGTCCTCCCGGCTGATTGTTTTTGCGGTATGCTCATCCAGCGAAAGGCCGTAGTTTTTCATGGCGAGCTTCGCGTAGTCGCTGGCAGGCTCTCCGTCATGGGCAAAAAGGCCGCGGCTTGACACCTCAGCCTCAATGCCGTCTCTTTTGAGCACGGCCCGTGTGACAGCTTCCGCCATTGGGCTCCTGCAGGTGTTGCCGGAGCATATAAACAATATTTTCACGCTATCACCGTCTTTTCAGCAATAGATATAGTTGAATCCCGCGGCCTTGTTCAGCCTGTTCATAATGGCGGCTCCTTCGCCGGCCTCATCGAACACCTCGGAATAAACCACATCCACGCCTATATGATCGAATTTTCTCAATATTTTAAACAGATTCGCCCCGATAGTCTCGGGCTTGTCCCTGTCGCCCACGACAAGGACGCTTGCTCCCGTATATCTGTTCTTTGTCTGTTCCGTCGCCATAACTCCGACCTTAAGACCCTTGGCGGAATCTTCCGATACTTTTTCATTGATCGTTTTGACGACGTTTTCCAGATTTCCGGAGACAAGTATTACCTTTGCCGCCGGTGAGTAATGTTTGTACTTCATTCCCGGAGCCTTCGGCACTATGTCCGCCGACGGCTTGGAGTAAACCGCCGGGTCAACGTCTATTTCCCCGACGATCTCTTCTATCATTTCCTTCGTAACGGCTCCCGGACGCAGTAAAACCGGCCTGTCCACGGACACGTCCAGTATTGTCGATTCCAGTCCCCAGTCAGCGGGGCCGCCGTCGATTATCATATCTATTTTCCCGTTGAGGTCAAACTCCACATGGGACGCTCTTGTAGGGCTCGGCTTTCCCGATGAATTGGCGCTTGGAGCGGCCACAGGTATTCCGGCGGTCTTTATGAGCTCCCTCGCCACAGCGTTTGACGGGAATCTGACGGCCACCGTATCAAGCCCTCCCGTGACTTCCATCGGCACGCAGTCCGCCTTTGGAAGCACAAGCGTTATGGGGCCGGGCCAAAAGGCGTCGATGATCTTTTCAGCGTTTTCCGTCACCCTGCCGACGATGGGATACAGCCCGCTTATATCTCCTATTGTAAGTATAAGCGGATTATCGCTCGGCCTGCCCTTTGCCTCGTATATCTTTTTGCACGCATTGGCGTCAAGGCCATTGGCGCCCAGGCCGTAAACGGTCTCCGTCGGGAAGGCTACGAGCCCTCCCGCCCTGAGTATCCGGGCGGCCTCCTCAAGGGCTGACTTGTCCGGTCTCTCGGGGTCGACCTTTATTATTTTCGTTTCCATATCACAGATTTGCTCCGCAGCATTTCTTATATTTTTTTCCGCTTCCGCAGGGGCAGGGGTCGTTTCTTCCGATCTTGGGACCGTCATGGACTACCGTGCGTGACGTTTTCTGCTCCTTATAGAGCTTTTTGCGCTCGTCCTCGCTGAAAATGCCGTCCCACTGGGGAAGTGTATAAAGATGTTCTGCCTTGTACTCGACCATCTTCTTATAGAGCTTGTCAAACTCGATATGCAGCTTGACCTCTGAATCAGCCGTAAGCTCGTTTACGTCGTAGGGCTCGGGAAGCACGTCGTTGATACCGTCAACGAACGCAACGGCCTGTTCGTCCGTCATTGAGAATCTTTCGGCGATCTCTGAGATCTTGCAGTCCATATCCTGTACCTTTTCACCGATGATATACTCATATACTTTCTGCTCAAGGGGGAGATAAACGTCCCAAACGGCGTCTACGCTCTGTCCCTTCGGTGTAAAAGCTCTTTTCATCCAGTTTTCATATAAGCTCATTTTATATTCTCTCCTTGCTAAACATAAAATTAAAAGTTATTCTTTTTAACTACACACTTATGAAATAATAATATATTTTGCGTCTTATTGCAACAGAAATATGTAAAATTAAGCCTCAACGGCCTCCTTTTCCTTCTGCCTCTTCACTATTATTATTTCCGTGCCGCATTTTTTAAGGATCTTTTCTATTTTGTCAAATTCCGACTCGCCTTTGGACATTTTAGCCGGAGGCTCTCCAAGCACGATCTTGTTTATTCCGTATTCCTCTATGAAGCCTCCAATGGACGAGGCTACGTCATCGCTGCAAAGCATATGCACCATACCGCCCTTCTCGCTTCCGTACTCAAAAAGTCTGTCGAGCATGGCCGGAGTGCCCTCGTTGATGAAAATGCTCGAGCCTTTATTGACATGAAGTATGTGCAGCTCCGCGTTAAATTTATCCGCCACCTCCGCGGCAGTATCAATAAGTCTTTCGGAATTGTACTGAGCCGTGATGCAGGCGACAACCTTATTCGTGCCCATCGGCGCCGACGCGTCAAAATCTCTAACCATAAGCCGTTCCTCCTCTTTAACAAATTTCAGGCTTTTAAATCTATCTATATCAGTTGTTTTTTAGTCTACTCTATTATGTTAGCACATTAATTTGAAGTAATGTTGAACGTATGATTAAGAATTTCTTAAATTCAGGTTCCGAAAACGAAAAAGCTCCGTTAAAAAGCGTTAAACCGCCGTCAAACGGAGCCTTGTTTTTTCAGCTGTTCATTATCTTTTCGGCCGTATGCAGCGGTATATACACAGCCGAATCATAGAGATAGGCTTCAGCCCCGTTCTCATAGACACGTCCGCCTGTAAGCAGGGGACCTCCGCCCATATAGGTAATATCCGTCTTTTCGCCGTTTACGTAAATATCAAAATTTATTTTGTCTATTTACTTTCCTCCCGGTTCGCCGTAACTCACGTCTGTCTGTTCCGGCAGGCCGGCTCCGCCTTTGACCGTAATATACAGGGCGTTTCCGTCAAAAGTCCACTCCGCGCCGGTCAAACCAAGTATATCCGTTACAGAAACATAGGCTGTATTATAGTCGTAAGCATACAGTCCTCTTGCTTCGGTTCCTCCGAATCTGTATGCCGCGGGCAGAGTATTAAAGGCTATGCAGTCGTCCAGAGCCGCCGTAAGCAGCATTCTTTTTTCAAGGCTGTCACCCGTCTTCTCATCCCTCGTAATTCTCAAAGGTTATGGATTCGATTATAACGTCGTCGGCGGGCTTATCGTTCTCGTCAACGGCCACCATCGCTATAGCGTCCACAACGTCCATTCCCTCGAACACCTGTCCGAAAACCGTATGGACATAATCAAGATGGGGCGTGCCGCCTCTTTCGTTGTAAATCTCTCGCGCCTCGTCGGAATATTTTATCTTTACAAGTGTTCCCGACTGGCTGTTATAGAGCACCGTAGAGTCGCCAAACTCGTCTATCAGGCTGTCGACATAGTCCCAGTAGCCGTCTTGAAGATTTGTAGTTTGAACGATAAAAAACTGGCTTCCATTAGTATTAGGGCCGGAGTTTGCCATAGAAAGCGCTCCCCTGAAATTATAAAGGTTCGGTGAAAACTCATCCTCAAACGGATTGCCATATATGCTTTCTCCGCCAGAACCTGTACCGGTAGGATCCCCCGCCTGAATCATAAAGTCGTTTATTACTCTGTGGAAAGTTATTCCGTCATAATATCCTTCCTTAGCGAGAGTCTTAAAATTTTCTACAGCCTTAGGAGCTTCTTCAGGGAAAAATTTAACCTTTATATCTCCCATACTCGTATGAATAACGGCTATTTCTTCTCCCGCTTCCGGAGGATCGAGCTGCGGAAACGCGTCGCCTTCGGACGAAAGGTTTTCAATATATTCCTGATATGCCTTCTGCTCATCCGTAACTTCCGTATCCGTCTGTTCTTCCGAGCATTCCGTGTTCTCAGTGGTCTCCCCCGATGAAGAGCAGCCGGCAAGCGCCATCACCGCGCAGAACGACAATACGGCCGCTGTCTTAAGTATATTCATCTTCATTTTTCATCATCCTTTCTCATTCAACGGACATTCCCGCGGCTTTGTCGATCTCCTTTATTATGAGGTCAACGCCGTTGGATACGCCGTTTTTCTCCATGGCATGGATATATGATTCTCTGTTTTTGTAAAGGTCTCGTATCTCTATTTCTATTTTTTCTATCTCATCCTCGTTCAGGACTTTCGCAAATCCCTGTTTCTCAAAAGACTGAGCGTTAAGTATCTGGTCTCCTCTGCTCGCCTTCGCAGAAAGCGGTATGAGCAGACACGGCTTTCTGAGCGCAAGAAATTCTGAAATTGAGTTGCTTCCCGCTCTGGATATGATGACGTCCGCTGCGGCGAAAATATCCTTCAGATCCTCGTTGACATACTCGAACTGCTTATATCCCTCAAGATTTTCAAGGCTTTTATCAAGATTGCCCTTTCCGCAGAGGTGTACTATCTGAAAATCCTTCAAAAGCGAAGGCAAAGCCGCTCTCAGGGCGTTGTTTATCTTAACCGCTCCAAGGCTGCCGCCCATGGAAAGTATGACGGGCTTTTCCGTATTAAAACCGCACAGCTCAAGTCCCCTTTCACGGCTGCTGTCAAAAAGCTCTCTTCTTATGGGCGAGCCCGTATATACGCCCTTTCCGTCCTTTATGAGCTTTACCGTTTCCGGAAATGTCGTGCAGACTGTCTTAGCGTACGGAATGGCTATTTTGTTGGCAAGTCCCGGCGTCATATCCGACTCATGCGCTACAACGGGTATACCCAGCCGTCCGGCGGCGATAACGACTGGAACGGCGACAAAACCTCCCTTTGAAAAAACAACGTCGGGCTTTATTTTTTTAAGCGCCTTTTTTGCGTCCGAAATCCCTCCAAGCACCCTGAACGCGTCCTTTACGTTCTCCATGGAAAGATATCTTCTCAGCTTGCCGCTTCTTATGGGATAATAGGGTATCCCTTCTCTTTCGATAAGCTCGTGCTCTATTCCCTTTTCCGTGCCTATATAGCTTATGTCCCAGCCTTCTTCTTTAAGCTTTGGCATAAGCGCGATATTAGGTGTGACATGTCCGGCGGTTCCTCCTCCGGTCAAAACTATCTTTTTCACTTTTATCCTCTCCGATCCTATAGTTCAGATATAGATAATAATACCAGAAATCAGTCTGTCCTTCCACAAAAATAAATAAATTTTAAGTAAATCGTCAAAATCCAAGCCCTGCGGCATATAGATTAAAAAAGGAGTGATGCTATGCTTACATACAACAACGGAGATAATAACCCGGAGGCTCTGCCTACGGATCGGAAAAGTCCGATACTTGACATGCTGACCGACGCTTTGGACGATGAATACAGTGATTACACGAAGTATATGGAACTGTCCGAAAAAATAGACGACACCAGGGACTCCGGCACCGTGAGGTCCATGGCCTATGACGAGTATAAACACCGCCGTCTTTTTGAGGAAATATACAAGGCTCTCACAGGGTCGGCGCCCGCCGAAAAAAATATGTCTGAAGAGACGTCCGGCGCCGGCCAGTCTCAAAGTCTTAGGGATAGGCTTACGGAAAGTCTGTTTGAAGAGCTGGACTCCGTGGAATTTTACCGCGATATTATGTCAAACGTGGAGACTCCTTCGGTCAGGGAAATTTTGTTTGAGATAATAACCGACGAGCAGTCCCACGCCCAGATAATCAACTATCTTTTATTCAAATACTGCCTCGAAAAACAACAGTAAAATTTTAGGCACGGCTCAGCCGTGCCCTCATTTATACGCCGCTTTTAAGCCCAAGTTCCACGGTTACCTTTGTTCCCTTCGGCCTGTTTTTTTCTATTTTAAGCCTGCCGCCGTTTTGCTCCGCTATCCTTCTGCACATAAAAAGACCGACTCCGCTTCCGCCCTTTTTTGTCGTATAAAAAAGATCGGATACCCTTGCCAGCTCCGTGTCCGATATGCCGCATCCGGTATCGGATATTTTTATGACCGCTTTGCCCCGTCTGACCCTTATTTCCGCATTTATCTCGTCGCCTTCCTTGGTCGCCTCAACGGCGTTTTTTATAAGATTCTCAAAAAGGCTTTCCAGCAGCTTCCCTTCGCATCGCACAGGCACGGTTTCCCTGTCGGTTTTAAAGCCAAAATTTCTTTTTCCCGCTACACTATATTTTCTTAAAACCATTTTCATAATTTTAACAGCGTCAGACCCGCCTCTTACCGTTTCACTTTTTATGTAATCCATATTTTCGCTTATAAGTTTGTTTATATTATCTATACACTCATAAATAGTCATAAAACTTTTTTTATTTTCTCCGTTATAATCCGGCTCGATAAGCTGGACATTGGCCTTGAGCACCGCAAGAGGATTTTTTATTTCGTGCGCAAAAAATGCCGCTCTTTCCCTTTGGTTCTCATCCGTTATCTTTTCCATATTTACTCCTCCCTATAATTTCCATTTATATATTATTTTATTGTTTTATATCGTTTCGGACAATATATTTTTGTCCTCAAAATTCCCTTTGATGCGACAGGTTTAGACGCCTGAGCGACAAATTTTGATATGCTTGGCGATATGAAAACTCTGATATGGGCAAATATAAGCAAATTATTGTTTACCGGGGCTTAATTGTGATATACTTATATTCAATAAATACGCGCGTAAAACGCAAAAAGAAAGGACTGATATAAATGGATAATTGTATTTTCTGTAAAATAATAGGCGGAGAGATACCTTCCGCAACCATCTATGAAGACGATAAATTTAAGGTCGTTCTTGACAGGTTCCCCGGAAACATAGGCCACGTTCTCATTCTTCCTAAAACACATTACGCCGACATTTTTGAGATAGACGAAGACACGGCTTCCGAGCTCTTCAGGCTTGCCGTTAAGGTCGCGAAAAATATGAAAGCCGTTCTTGGCTTTGAGGCTATGAATGTTGTTCAGAATAACGGCTCCCTTGCCGGACAGACTATCCATCATTTCCATCTTCATCTTATCCCCAGATATCCGGACGACAAGGTTAATATCAAATGGGAGCAGCTTGATCTTACCGATGAGCAGATCGAGGATGTAAGGGCAAAACTTGAAATGAAATAAAGTAAAATTTTAATACATAAAAACATAAAGCAGACGAATATTTTTCGCCTGCTTTTTTACTGTCGATCACATTTTTCTTATTCTTAAAACAAATTATATGACTATATACACAAATTTAGTCATATCCATTTTAAACCAATTTAATTTTGTGTGACTACTTTATATAATTTAGTTATTTATTGATTCTTGCGCCCTCTGTCTGCACAACGAGAGACGATATCCTGTTTGCTTCTCTAAGAGACTCAGAAATACTTTTTCCAAGCTCTCTCTGAGCTATATATGCTCCTATGTGAGAATCTCCCGCACCAATGGTGTCAACGACCTCGGCCTTAAAAGCCGGCTCCTCGTACCATATTTTATCTTCAAAGCACAAACAACAGCTTCCCTTATCTCCGTTTGTTATTATAACCGAATTATTAGTTTTGGTCATAAGCCTTTCCGCCGCTTCTTTAAGAGTTTTCGCGCCGGAAAATGACATGGCTTCGATGGCGTTAACGTGCAATATCGGCCGGAGAGAAAATATCCTTTCCATCTTATCTTTCTGTATCTCGTTTATCCTCGGCCCGGGAGCGAAATAAAACGGTATTCCGCTTCTTTCAAGGAAATCTATAACTAAATCCCCTGTGTTTTCTTCTATCTCAAGCCCGCATATATAGGCGCAGGAAAACTCCTCGCTGTTCAATCCTTCATACCATTCGGGTTTATATCTGTACTCAGCGCCGTGATCGCATATAAACGTCCTTTCGCCGTCGTCCTCAACAAGGCAGTAGCAGCAGCCGTTAGGCTCGTCGGCGTTGAGCTCAGCCCTGTTTACGTTCAGCTTTTTAAGCTCGTTTCTTATGTAATCGGCATATATTCCCGTTCCCTCCGGAGAATACAAAACGTATGGAACGCCAAAGTAGTCTATTGCCTGAGACACGTTGAACGCGCATCCGCCAAGCGACATCTTCTGACCCCTTACATTGACGTCTCCCCCGGTGGTTGGCAGTTTATTCAGCCTTATTATTATATCCGCTACCGTTGAACCTATTACAAGAACCTTTTTCATAATTACCCCCGCGATAAACTAAAATTTAATTATTCTTCGCATAAACGAATACACGCCGGCACTTTCCGAAGTATACTCCTTTCCGCGATCCAATGAATTTTTAAATTATAAAAGCTCCCTCCAAAAATTATAAAAGCCCCTCCCAAATGGAAGGGGCTGAAATGTTTTTACTGAGCGGCTTTTTCAGCTTTACGTTTTGCGATTGCTTCCGTTAATCTGGGAACAATAGCCTTAACGTCGCCAACGATGCCAAGGTCAGCAACATCGAATATAGGAGCTGTATCGTTTGTGTTGATAGCAACTATATACTCTGAGCTTTCCATACCGGCAACGTGCTGAATAGCTCCTGAAATACCGCAGGCAACATAGAGGTCAGGACGTACTGTCTTACCTGTCTGTCCAACCTGACGATCCTTCTCGATCCATCCTGCGTCAACGTTTGCTCTTGATGAAGAAACTTCTCCGCCAAGTACATCGGCAAGTTTCTGGAGTTCTCCAAAGAACTCGGGAGTTCCGATACCACGTCCGCCTGATACAAGAACCTTAGCCTCTGTGATATCAACTTTCTTCTTGTCCTCTTTAACGATTTCTTTGATCGTTACGTTCATATCAGCGGGTGTAAAGTCAACTTTAAAGTCAACGATCTCGCCTGTTCTTGCATCGTCTCTTGCGAGAGCTTTCATAACGCCGGGACGTACAGTAGCCATCTGAGGTCTGTGGTCTTTGCAGACGATAGTAGCCATAATGTTTCCGCCAAATGCGGGACGTGTCATAAGAAGCAGTTTTGTATCGGGCATTGTGTCGATTGTTCCGATATCAAGCTTCGTGCAGTCTGCCGTAAGTCCTGTATGTACCCTTGCTGATACACGGGGAGCGAGGTCACGTCCGATTGATGTTGCTCCGTAGAGTACGATCTCGGGATCTGAAGCCTTGATAACTTCATATAATGCCTTTGCGTAGGGCTCCGTTACATACTCTGCAAGGATGGGATCATCAACAACGATAACCTTGTCAGCGCCATGTTTGATAAGAACGTCGGCCTTATCTTTAATGTTGCTTCCTAATAATACGGCAACGACATTCTGGCCAAGGTCTGCGGCAAGCTCTGTAGCTTTGCCAATAAGCTCTATACTAACCTTCTGGATATTTCCGTCTCTCTGTTCTGCTAATACGTATACATCTTTACTCATTAGCCTACCATTCCTTTCTGCTTATTATAGTTAATCAAGTCAGCTTCTCTTAGATAATGTGTCTTTCTTCTAACTTAGCTACGATAGTTTCAACAGCCTCTTCGGGTGAAAGGTCTTTGTAGTAAAGTCCTTTGCCTTTAGCCTGTTTTGTGAATGACTGTTTTACGTTTGTAGGTGATCCCTTAAGACCGATATTAGCCATATCTACTGTATCCTTAAGTTCCTCAAGCGTCCAAACTTTAACTTCTTTTTCTCTGTAAGCGTCGAAGATGCCATGTACTGTCATATATCTGGGAGTTGCTAACTCTGATAATGCTGTAATAAGGCAAGGCGTCTTGATCTCAATAACGTGATATCTGTCTTCAAACTGTCTCTTAACAACAAGTTTGTCCTCGCTGGCCTCTAAGATCTCCTCAGCATATGAAACCTGGGGGATTCCAAGGTGCTCTGCTATCTGGGGACCAACCTGAGCTGTGTCTCCGTCGATAGCCTGACGGCCTGTGATGATAACATCAAAGTCCAGCTTCTTTAAAGCAGCGGCGATTGTTGAAGATGTAGCCCATGTGTCGGCTCCACCGAAGGCTCTGTCAGTTACAAGTATAGCGTCGTCGCATCCCATAGCAAGCGCTTCTCTTAAAGCTGCGTCTGCCTGAGGGGGTCCCATAGAAATAACTGTAACAGTTCCGCCAACCTTCTCTTTTAACTGTAAAGCGGCCTCAATACCTGCTTTATCGTCGGGATTTATAATACTGGGAACACCATCTCTGATAAGTGTATTTGTTTTAGGATCAAGCTTAACTTCTGTGGTATCAGGTACCTGTTTTGCACAAACAACTATTTTCATTGTCTTACTCCTTCCGCATATTTATATTCAAACTTCATAAGAATTCATATCGCGAGATTATTTACCAACCTTTAAGTGGCCTGCGATAACCATCTTCTGAATTTCGCTTGTGCCCTCATAGATCTCAACGATCTTGGCATCACGCATCATTCTTTCAACATGGTACTCTCTCATGTATCCGTATCCGCCGAAGAGCTGTACGCATCTTCTTGTTATATCGGATCCAACCGTAGCGCCGTAGTATTTACCCATACAAGCGTACAGTCCGAAAGGAAGGCCGGCATCTTTTGTGCAGGCAGCTCTGTAGATAATGAGCTGAGCGGAGTCAACTCTTGTCTTCATATCAGCGATCTCAAACTGTGTATTCTGGAATGAGCCGATGGTCTTTCCAAACTGTTTTCTCTGGCTTACGTATTTAAGAGTCTCTTCAAGAGCGCCCTCTGCGATACCAAGTCCTACAGCGCCTACACCGATACGTCCGATATCAAGAGTCTGCATGATCATCTTGAATCCGTCGCCCTCTTTACCGATAAGGTTTTCCTTGGGAACGATGCAGTTATCGAAGATAAGGTCAGCCGTAGCCGAAGCGCGGATACCCATTTTCTTCTCATGCTTACCAATTGTGAATCCGGGAGCGTCAGCGGGGATAACGAGGATTGACATACCCTTGTTGCCCTTTGACTTATCCGTCATAACAACCGTTGTGTAGTATTTAGCTTCGCCGGCGTTTGTGATGAAGCATTTTCTTCCGTTTACTACATAGTGGTCTCCGTCAAGGTATGCTTTTGTCTGCTGTGCAGCTGAGTCGGAACCTGCGCCGGGCTCTGTAAGTCCCATAGCTCCGATAGCTTTACCGGAAAGCAGCTCAGGAAGGAATCTCATCTTCTGCTCTTCAGTACCAAACTGGTAAATAGGCCAGCAGCAAAGAGAAGAATGAGCGGCTATACCTGATGTTACGGACGCGCAGTATTTGGAGATCTCTTCTATAGCCATAACATATGCGAGATAGTCTCCGCCCTGTCCGCCGTATTTTTTAGGGTACTGGATTCCAAGAAGTCCTGTAGGGCCAAGTTTTTCCCATACTTCCTTGGGGAATCTCTCTTCTTCATCGATGTCCTGCATTATGGGTTTGATCTCGTTCTCTACGAACTCTCTTACCATTTGTCTGAATAACAGGTGTTCTTTTGATAACGTAAAATCCATTAATACTTCCTCCTTTATTTGTAAAAAAGTAATATCACCAAACAGAGTTGATGTTATAAAACCAGCAGAACAAAATTTCCCCGACTGCGACATTGTCCTGCCTGCTTTCATCTGAGAAAATTTTAAAAATGCGCATAGAAACACATTATTAATAATCCTCTTTATATCATATATTATACTATTGTTAATTCTCTGTCAATGTTTAAGTTATACAAATTTCTGTTTTTTATAAGATACTCTTATAAAATCGAACCGTGATTTTTTATGCAATAATTACATTTATCGTCAAGGATTATATTGATCTATCATCTAATATGTCATCAAATTTAAAGTTCAAATGGTTTTGCCCCAAATCCTTATATGAGTTTTGCTCCGTACAATTTTTTATAGGTGAGCTTGCCGTTTATTCTTTTGCTCTCCATTAAACTTATTTCTTTAACAATCATTCCATTCATTTCCGGTTTAAACTTTTCTATAAGCAGTTTTTTGCTGTAAAAAAGCGCGGTTTCCCTCGAAATCGTTATATGAGGCGAAAAATTTGCCCTGTCTCGCTTAAATCCCTGTTTCCCGAGATTTTTTTCAAGCGTTTCATAAAGTCTGACAAGAGGCTTGCTCCTGTCCACTCCTACCCATATAATGCACCTTTCCCCCCTGTCAAAATAACCAATACGGTCAAACGTCAGCTCAAAGGGGTGATTTGTTCCAGCGGTTTCTTCCATCGCTTCCTGTACTCCCTCAATGTCAGCGGGGTCAATTTCTCCAAGAAATTTCAGCGTAAGGTGCAGATTGTCCTTATATGTGAAATTTCCTTTTTTACAGTCTTCCTTTATCCTGTTTTGAAGATCATAAATGCTTTCCTTCGTCTCGTTATCAAACTCGACGGCTATAAATATTCTCATAAACGCTCTCCCTTTTACTTAAAAAGACTGTACCCGCTGGAGGCACAGTCTTTAATTTTATTTCGTTTATTTCATTAATTCCATTACCGTATTTACTACATTGTCAACGGTAAATCCGAATTTCTCAAAAAGCTGTCCTGCGGGAGCCGACGCTCCGTATCCATCCATGGCGATGACCTTTCCGTCAAGTCCGACATATTTATGCCAGCCGTATTCGCAGGCCGCCTCTACCGCTACCCTCTTTCTTACGTCCGTAGGCATTACGCTTTCCTTATACCTATCTGACTGCTCATCAAACACTTCCCATGAAGGCATGCTTATTACTCTTGCGTCCACGCCCTTCTCCTGAAGAACATCCCACGCCTTATAAATAAGCTCTACCTCCGAGCCTGTTGCCATAAGAAGCACGTCGGGCTTTTTCTTTTTGCTGTCTCTGAGTATATACGCTCCCTTAAGCGCGTTTTTGCCCGTGCCGTCAAGAAGCGGCAGATTCTGCCTTGAAAGAACTATTCCCGTAGGACCTCCGGTCCTCGTAAGTCCGAGATACCACGCCGCGGCCGTCTCCCTTGAGTCGCAGGGGCGGATAACCGTATAGTTGGGCATGCTCCTGAGCGCGGCAAGCTGCTCTATGGGCTGATGCGTAGGGCCGTCCTCGCCTACGCCGATGCTGTCATGGGTAAATACGCTTATAATAGGAAGTCCCATAAGAGCCGACATTCTCAGTCCGGCTTTCATATAATCGCTGAATACAAAGAATCCTGCTATATAAGGGCGAAGTCCTCCGTGGAGATACATTCCGTTGGCGATTACCGTCATCGCAAATTCCCTAATTCCAAAGTGCATATTGGAGCCGCTCCTGTTTTCAGGCGAATAATACTCCCTGTCCTTCATAACGCTCTTGTTTGAGGGAGCAAGGTCAGCGGAGCCGCCGATAAGATTGGGGATGAGCTTCGAGAGCTTATTGAGCACCTTCTCCGACGAAGCCCTTGTGGCTATATCGCCCTCGTATGTCCAATAATCCTCATCCTTGAGAAGGTCAACGGGAAGTTTTTTATTGTGCCATACCTTCCACTGAGCCGCGTCCTCGGGATATTCCTTGCCATAAGCCGTAAAGAGTTTTTTCCATTCTTTTTCGGCCTTAGCGCATTCCTTAGTTATCTGCTCGATATGTTCCTTTACCTGTTTGGGAACATAAAATTCCTTTTTATATTTCCAGCCGAGGTTTTCCTTTGCAAGCGCTATCTCCTCAACGCCGAGAGGTTCTCCATGGGCTGACGCCTTGCCCTGCTTGTTGGGCGCGCCGTAGCCTATCTGCGTTATCACCTTTATGATAGAAGGTCTTTCCGTATCGGCCTTAGCCTCTTTTATGGCGGCGTCGATAGCGTCGACATCGTTTCCGTCCTCAACGGTAAGCGTCTGCCAGCCATAGGCCTCAAAACGCTTGAGTACATCCTCGTCAAATGACGTCTTTGTGTCTCCCTCGATAGTGATATGGTTGCAGTCGTATAAAAGAACGAGCTTGCCGAGCTTGAGCGTTCCCGCCAGAGAAGCGGCCTCGGAAGCTACGCCCTCCATAAGGCAGCCGTCTCCGCAAAGCGCGTAGGTGTAATGGTCAACGATATCATATCCGGGCTTGTTGAACCTTGCCGCGAGCACTGTCTCGGCAATGGCCATTCCTACTGCGGCGGCTATTCCCTGTCCGAGGGGGCCTGAGCTGATCTCTACTCCATCGGTAATCTCATACTCCGGATGTCCGGGCGTAACGCTTCCGAGCTGACGGAAATTTTTAAGGTCGTCCAAAGTAACCTTAAATCCGAACAGATGAAGCAGTGAATATAAAAGCGCCGAACCGTGGCCAGCTGAAAGTATGAATCTGTCCCTGTCAGCCCAGTTTGAATCTGCGGGATTTATCTTTAAGTTTCTTGCCCAAAGAGCGTATGCCGCGGGAGCCGCTCCCATAGGAAGTCCGGGATGTCCGCTTTTGGCCTTCTGTATAGCCTCCACGGACAAAAATCTTAATGTATTTACGCTTAACTGGTCAATATTCATAAAAAAACCTCCCAATTATTTCTTAGGTACGCCTTCCCAGTCCTTAAGGAATCTTTCGATACCGATATCCGTAAGCGGATGCTTTGTCATCTGAACGATAACATTGTAAGGAACCGTGGCGATGTCACAGCCAAGACGCGCTGCGTGCGTAACATGAAGAGGGTTTCTGATACTTGCGGCGATTATCTCCGTCTCAATACCCTGAACATTGAAAATGTCAACGATCTCCTCGATAAGTGCCATTCCGTCGTTTCCTACGTCGTCAACTCTTCCGATGAAGGGGCTTACATAGGTAGCTCCGGCTCTTGCGGCAAGAAGCGCCTGAGCGGCGGAGAAGATAAGAGTTACATTTGTTTTTACTCCTTCGGCGCTGAGTATTTTAACAGCCTTGAGTCCCTCAAGTGTCATTGGTATTTTAATTACGATATTTTCATGGATTTTAACGAGCTCCCTTGCCTCTTTAACCATACCTTCGTGGTCAAGGCTTATAACCTCAGCGCTGATAGGTCCGTCGACAATGGTCGTTATTTCCTTTACTACCTCAACAAAGTCTCTGCCTTCCTTGGCGATGAGAGAGGGGTTAGTCGTAACTCCGCAGATGACTCCAAGCTCGTTGGCCTCTCTGATCTGGTCTACATTGGCAGTATCGATAAATAATTTCATGTTATGTCCTCCTGTAATTTGAACTTTTTAAGGTTATCGTATCTGTATACAATAATATTTTAAAACACAGTAAGACATAAATCAAGAACAGTTAATAAAAAAGCGTGAATATTTGTCCGAAGAAGGCTTGCGTTCCGCGGTCGTGAGCTCCAATATTACGGCAATTTGTATTTTTATGTTGTATTAAATACCATATAATACTTAGTGTGTCAAAAAGCTCAAAGCTGACTTTTTCGACACACTAAAGGCACATCAGTCTGGATGTGCCTCATTATTTTGTATTTGATTTGTTATTCTTTAGCGCAGTCCGCCTGACCACCCCTAAGCATTTTCAGCCCGTGTTCTATGGGACCGGCGACGGTCTCAAAATTTTCAACAGCCCCTTTCGGGCTTCCCGGAAGATTTATTATAAGCGACCGTTTCCGGATGCCGGCCGCGGCTCTTGAAAGTATGGAACGGTCGGTATACTTCATAGACAGCATCCTCATAGCCTCGGGTATGCCCGGCACTATCTTCTCGCAGACCGCCAGCGTTGCCTCGGGTGTTACGTCCCTCGGGGCAAATCCCGTTCCTCCAGTCGTAACTATGAGCGCTATATCCTTTGAGGCCGCCTTTATGAGCGCCTCGGATATTTTTTCTTTCTCATCCGGAACAGTCTCCATGTGTACGACCTCATACCCAAGTTTCTCCAGCATCTCTTTAACGGCGGGACCGCCTTTGTCTTCCCGCTCTCCTCTGTAGCTTCTGTCGCTCACCGTTATTACAGCAGCTGTATACATCCGTCATTCCTCCTATTCAAGCGGCATTATGTCCTCCGCTCTCACGCCCACTGTCACTTTCTCGCCCGCGCAAAAGCATGCCGCCCTGTCCTTTTTTATTTCCGCCCTCAAAAGCGCGTCTTTTTCGTTAAGGGGCCTTAGCATTATTATAGTCGAAAACGCGTCGTCTATGACTCTTTCTATCATACATTCCATTCTATTTTCACGGCAGTCAAAATCAACGGCGCTGTCCCTGAACGCTATATGGCTCCGTCCGTCCAAGTTCCCTGAGATCCTTAAATTTATATTCAGCTCCGGTACGAATATCTCTCCGTCGTTTTCCGTTCTCTCAAAAGCGAATATATTTTTGCATCCCGAAATCCTTGCCGCGCCCACGCTTGACGGAGAATTTATAAAGTCCTCCCTTTCGCTCGTCCCTTGAGTCTTTCCGTTGTCTATCGTGCATATCCTGCCGCAGTTCCTATAGGCTTCTCCCATATCGTGGGTGACCATCAGATACATACCGCCGAAATTCCTTATAATATCCGAAAGCGTCAGCTCAAGCTGCCATCTCATATATCCGTCTATGGCCGAAAGCGGCTCGTCAAGCAGAAGTATTTCCGGCTCGGAGGCTATTATTCTGGCGAGGGCGGTTCTCTGCTGCTGTCCTCCGGATATTTCCCAAGGGTATTTGTCCTTTACGTCCTCAAGATAAAAGTCATTTATAAGGATGTCTGCCTTTTTTCTTTGTCTTCCCGCTCCGGCCTCGATATTTTTTCTCACGGTCATATTGGGGAAGAGAGCGTAGTTTTGAAAAAGATATCCGACATTTCTCTTTTGCGGCGAAAGATCGATCTTTTTCTCCGAGTTAAAAAGCGTCCGTCCGTTTAATATTATATATCCTTCGTCCGGCTTTTCGATTCCCGCTATGCATTTCAGGGTCACGCTTTTACCGCTTCCCGACGCTCCAAGCAGTGCCAAAGGCCTGTCTGTCTCAAATTCGGCGTCAAGAAAAAAATTCCCAAGACGTTTTTTTATTTTTACTTTCAGCTCCACCTTTCAGCCCTCCTTTTTCCCGAGCGTTTTTCAAAAATGTTCAGCGCCATAAGCACGGCAAAGGATATGGCTATATTCACGAACACCCACTTATAGGCCAGAGCGTCGCTGCCCTCTCTCCAAAGCTGATAGACGGTTGTCGATATGGTAGCCGTCCTTCCCGGAGTATATCCGCTGACCATGCTCGTGGCGCCGTATTCTCCCAGCCCTCTGGCGAAAGAAAGTATCGTTCCGGCAATGAGCCCTTCCTTGCAGCAGGGAAGCGTTATCCTGAAAAAAATATACCCGTTGGACAGTCCGAGTGTCCTTCCCGCATATATGATATTTTTGTCAAAGGCTTCAAAGGAGCTTCTGACCGTCCTGTACATCAGCGGAAACGTGACTATGACAACGGCAAATACCGAGGCGTACCATGTCATAGTCATCTTTTCTCCCCATATCGAATATACAAGTCTTCCCATTGGGCCGTATACGCCGATGAATTTAAGCAGAAAGAACCCTATGACAGTGGGCGGCAGCACCAGAGGCAGGGTAAAAAGGCAGTCCAGTATCCCCTTTGCCGCCCTCGGCAGTCCCGTCACCCACCAGGCGAGAAATATGCCCAGCACAAATGTTGCCGCCGCCGATATAAGCGCTATCCTTATGGAATTGTAAAGGGGAAACCAGTCCATATAAGCACCTCTTATGCCGGAATGACAAATCCGGCTTTTTCAAATACTTCCGTACATTCGCCGGTCTTAAGATAATCTATAAAAGCCTTTGCGGCTTCAGGATTTTTGCTCGTTTTAAGCACGGCCGCGGGATATGTTACATCCTGATGGCTTCCCTCGGGAGCGGCGGCGGCTATTTCTACTTTATCCGTCGTAGCCGCGTCCGTGCTGTATACTACTCCGCAGTCAACCGCTCCTTCCTCTACCTGGGCAAGTACCTCTCTTACATTGGAACCAAATGTTATCTTGCCTTCTGAATTGAGCTGATCCCATATCCCTATATAATTGAATATTTCTTCGGAATACTGTCCAACAGGTACATCAGAATTGCCCAGAGCGATAAGGCTAACCTTGTCTGTAGCTACATCATCAAAACTTTCCACGCCGGCAGGGTTTCCTACAGGTGTGATCAGAACAACGCTGTTTGACACAAGATCGAATCTTGTTTCTGAATCGACAAAATCAAGACCTTCCGTATTTTCATCTCCTCCGTTTATATCAAGCTGGTTCATCTGCTTCTGAGCCGCGGAAATAAAAATATCGCAGTCCGCTCCCTCCTGTATCTGGGTCTTAAGCGTGCCGGAGGAATCAAAGTTGTAAACGATATTCACATCCGGTTCAACAGCCTTATACATCTCCGCTATCTCATTCATTGTATCCGTCATTGACGCGGCCGCAAAAACGACTATCTCCGTTTTGCCAGCCTGTTCCGTTGTTTCCGCGCTTTCCTGCGCCGAGCATCCGGCCGCCGTGAAGGCCATAACAGCGGCTATGGCCAAACCGATAAATCTTTTCATTTTCGTTCCTCCTTATGCTTTTTATTTTCCAAAGGGACAGATTGGATATCTGCACTCTTCACATCCAAGACAAAGCCCTCCGTTTCCCATTTTTACTATATCCCTTTTGCTTACTCTAATGCCTGCCGAAACCTTTGGAAGCACTATGTCAAACACTGTGGCTTTGGCATACATTACGCATCCCGGAAGTCCCATGACCGGCGTTCCGTCGTCAAAATATCCAAGAAGGAACATCGCTCCCGGAAGCACCGGCGCTCCGTAGGTTATTATGCCGGCTCCGGCCGCCTTTATCGCTCCCGGCGTGTTGTCGTCCGGGTCAACGCTCATTCCGCCCGTGCAAAGTATGAGATCGGGCTTTTCCGCCCTTACTTCATCTATGGCTTTTTTTATGTTTTCCGTTCCGTCATCGACTACCTTATGCCATTTTGTCTCTATGCCGTAGGCTTTAAGTTTCTCGATTATGACCGGGGTAAATGTGTCCTTTATGAGCCCCTTATATACCTCGATTCCCGTTGTAATCACGGCTGCGTTTTTAAGTTTATATGGCGTCAGCTTTAATATGGGCTGTCCCGCGTATATCCTTTCCGCCTCTTTCAGCTTATCGTCCTTTACGACAAGGGGTATGACCCTCATTCCGGCCAGCTTATCCCCGGCCTTGACTGCCGTTGAGCCGTGTCTTGTGGCTATCATTATCTCGTCGATGGAATTTATTTCATCCAGCCTGTCCGCGTCAACCTCAAAATATCCGTCACATTCGGCGAAGGCCTCTATTTTTCCTTCTTTTATGGTCTGAGACGGCCTTATGTTATCGTTGGCGCAAATATCATAAAGCCTTTTAGCCGCCTCGTTCTCGTGTAGCATGCCCTCCTCCATTTCCCATACATAAAGATGTTCCTTTCCCATGGAAAGCAGCATTGGTATGTCATCCTCGGTGACTACATGTCCCTTGGTGAACTGTGCTCCTTTAAACTCGTCCTTTACTATCCTTGTCAGGTCGTGGCACAAAACGTGTCCGACCGCTTTTCTCGTTTCAATAAGTTTCATTTTTCAGCCTCCACTATGGAGATCAAGTCTCCCTTTCTGACCGTTCCGCCCTTTTTGACTACGGCGAATATTCCTTCCGTAGGCATTACGCATTTTCCGGTTATCCTCTTGACCTCGCAGTCGTTATGACATTCCTTGCCTATTTGCGTTACCGTCAGCACGGCCTCCCCAACCGATATATCCGTTCCTATGGGCAGGCTTTTCAGGTCTATTCCGACTGTATTTATATTTTCGGCAAAAGCTCCATTCTCAAACTCCACGCCCATTCCGCGCATTTTATCTATGCTCTCCTCCGCAAGGAGACTCACCTGCCTGTGCCAGTTTCCGGCGTGGGCGTCTCCGACTATGCCGTGTCCAACCTTAAGCACTATACTGTCCGCCTCGTGCTTTACGGTTCCTCTTTTTTCGCTTATATTTACGGAAACTACTTCCGCCATTTGTAATCACCGCTCTTTCCGCCGCTTTTCTCCAGCAGCTTTATATCTCCTATAACCATGTCCTTCTGCACGGCTTTGCACATATCGTATATCGTCAGCGCCGCGGCAGACACCGCCGTCAGCGCTTCCATCTCCACTCCCGTCTCGCCCCTGCATTTTACCTTTGAATATATTTCTACGCTGTCCTTATTGACCGTGAAATTTATGTCTATTCCGGACGTCATAACAGGGTGGCACATGGGTATGATCTCCGACGTGCGTTTCGCCGCCATTATCCCTCCTACCTGAGCCACGGAAAGCACGTCTCCCTTTTTTATGCCTCCGCTTTTTATCAGCTCCACTGTTTCCTCCGACATATATATGATCCCGCAGGCCACGGCCTCCCGGAGGGTAACGTCCTTTTCTGAAACGTCAACCATTCTGGCCCTTCCCTGCTCGTTTATATGGGTAAAGTCATCCATATCCGCCACCTCCACTGCGTTTTAAATATTTTAGCATTATTCTTTTAAAAAAACAACGCTTTTTAAACAGCAGCCGCTCAAAGAAATAAAAAGGTACATTTTATATCAATTCTTTTAGGCAGCCGAAAATAAAAACTGTCGTTCTATCTAAATTAAATTTCGTATTACCGCAAAAAAACAGACACGGAAAGCCTGCCCCAAAGGCATTCTCCCGCGCCTGTCATAGGATTCGTTATTTTACTGTTTCTTAGCCTTGCTTTCGCAATAAATGCATCTGTAAACGCCCTTCTCCCTGTCGGTGAGCTTGAATATATGGGGAAGCTCCTGCTCGACGGATGTTATGCATCTGGGATTCTTGCACTTGATGACGTTTACTACCCTCTCGGGAAGGCTGAGCTTTTTCTTCTCAACGGTCACGCCGTCACGGATAATGTTGACCGTTATGCCGGGATCAACATATCCAAGCACGTCAAGGTCAAGGTCGATAAGGCTGTCGATCTTTATTATGTCTTTCTTGCCCAGTTTCTGGCTGACGCCGTTTTTGATTATAGCCACGGAGCAGTCCAGCTTTTCAAGCCCGAGCACCTCATAGAGATACATGCCCTTTCCGGCCTTTATATGGTCGATAACGATACCGTTTTTAATAGAATCTATGGTCATTTTTATACCTCCATTCCAAGCATTTTAAGTATAAGCGCCATTCTTATATATTTTCCGTTGAGCGCCTGTCTGAAGTAGCTGGCTCTCTCGTCATTGTCCACGGCTACGGATATTTCGTTTACCCTGGGAAGGGGATGGAGTATCCTCATGGACTTTTTGGCGTTTACGAGCTTTTCAGGAGTAAGTATATAGCTGTCTTTAAGTCTTATATAGTCCTGCTCATTGAAAAATCTTTCCCTCTGCACCCTTGTCATATAGAGGATGTCAAGCTCGGGCATTGCCGCCTCAAGATCTGCGTTCTCCTCATAGGGGATTCCCTTCTTCTCGATCACGTCTACCTTGATGTAATCGGGGAGCTTAAGTTCTTCGGGAGAGATGAGCACGAATTTGATATTTTCATATCTTGCCATAGCCTCTATGAGCGAATGTACAGTCCTGCCGAACTTAAGGTCTCCGCAGAGTCCTATTGTAAGTCCGGAAAGCCTTCCCATCTCCCTGTGGATGGTAAGCAGGTCGGTAAGCGTCTGGGTAGGATGGTTATGTCCTCCGTCTCCGGCGTTGATGATGGGCACGTCGCTCTTCATGGAAGCAACAAGGGGAGCTCCCTCCTTCGGATGGCGCATAGCGATGATGTCGGCGTAGCAGCTTACGACCTTAACCGTATCGGCAACGCTTTCCCCTTTGGACGCCGATGAGCTTGCCGCCTCTGAAAATCCGAGAACGCTTCCGCCAAGCTCAAGCATAGCCGACTCAAAGGAAAGTCTTGTCCTTGTTGAAGGCTCAAAGAAGAGTGTGGCAAGTTTTTTTCCGTGGCACACGTCCATATATTTGTCATGGTTTCCGATTATGTCATACGCTCTTTCTATGAGCTCGTCAATTTCCTCGGTTGAAAGGTCAAGGATATCTATAAGATTTCTCATTTTGTACCTCCAATCCAGCTCTCGTCATCGGGATTGTTCCTGAACGCCATAAGTTTTGCCACCGCGTCTTTGGCGATATATCCTTCTTCGGCCGCCACTTCAACGATAACGTCAAAATTTGTAAGGCTGATGTTTTTCACGTTTGCAGCTGCAAGTCTGTCAAGGCCCTTCTTCATGCCGTATGTAAATATGCTGGCGATTCCGAGCACTTCGGCTCCTGCCTCTCTGAGAGCCTCAACGACCTCGATGGCGCTTCCGCCGGTTGAAATAAGGTCCTCGATAACGACTACCTTCTGGCCTTTTTCAAGTTTTCCCTCGATCCTGTTGTTCCTGCCGTGATCCTTTGCTCCGGAGCGGACATATCCCATGGGCATATTAAGTATATGGCCTGTAATGGCCGCATGGGCGATGCCGGCCGTGCTTGTTCCCATAAGCACCTCGCACTCGGGATATTCGCTCTTTACTACCTCGGCAAGGGCATTCTCAACGTCGTCCCTTACCTTAGGCGCCGTAAGAGTAAGTCTGTTGTCGCAGTAAATGGGACTTTTAATTCCGCTGGCCCATGTAAAGGGTTCCTCAGGTCTTAAAAATACGGCTCCTATAGAAAGCAGATCCTTCGCTATAAGTTTCTGAACATTTTCCATTTTTATCTCTCCTTATCCTATAAATTCCTCAACGCATCTTTCATAGGCCGTAACCGGGTCATCCGCCTGGGTTATCGGTCTTCCAACAACGATGTAGTCCGAGCCTATCTCCTTTGCCTTTGCCGGAGTTGTGATCCTTACCTGGTCTCCGGCCTCGCCGTCCGCAAAACGTATTCCCGGAGTCACTGTCACGAAACCGTTTCCGCATACTCCGTGTACCTTTCCTGCCTCAAGCGGCGAGCAGACTACTCCGTCAAGTCCGGCGTCGGCTGCGTTTTTGGCGTAGTGCATTACCGTTTCCTCAAGGCTCTTATTTATGTAAAGCTCCTTCTGCATTCTTTCCTCATCGGTGGATGTAAGCTGGGTAACGGCGATAAGCAGGGGGCGTGTGCCGTCTTCCCTTGTAAGCCCCTTTATGGCGGCCTCCATCATCGCTATCGTACCGGCGGCGTGGACGTTTACCATATCAACGTCAAGTCCCGAAAGCACCTTCATAGCTTTCATTACCGTATTGGGTATGTCATGGAGCTTAAGGTCAAGGAATATCTTGTGTCCTCTTTTTTTGATCTCCCTTACGATTTCCGGACCCTCAGCGTAAAAAAGCTCCATTCCTATTTTCACAAATGGCTTTTTCCCTGTAAATTTGTCAAGGAAAGCGAATGTTTCCTCGGCGCTGTTGAAATCGCAGGCTATAATAACGTCTTTTCCCATCAGTGCGCACCTCCTATAATGCTCGTCAGGTCGTCTATTTTATACTTTTCCATTGTTTTCGGAAGTTCCTCGATTATATTTTTGCAGGCATAGGGCTCAACGAGGTTGGCGGCTCCAACCTGCACTGCCGTCGCGCCGGCAAGCATCATCTCTATGACATCATCGGCGCTTGACACTCCGCCCATGCCGATTATAGGCACCTTTACGGCTTCATACACCTGATAAACCATTCTCAGCGCCACTGGGAATATGGCCGCTCCGGAAAAGCCTCCCATCTTGTTGGCGATTACCGGCTTTTTCGTTCTGAGGTCTATCCTCATGCCAAGAAGCGTATTTATCATGCTTATTCCGTCGGCTCCGGCGTCCTCGCAGGCTTTAGCTATCTCTACTATATCCGTTACGTTGGGACTGAGCTTTATATATACAGGCTTTGTGGTAACTGCCTTCACTGCCTTTGTGACCTCCGCGGCGGCCTTAGCAGATGTTCCGAACGCCATTCCTCCGTTATGCACGTTGGGACAGCTTACGTTTACCTCTATCAAGCCGACCTGCTCTTCCTTATCTATTCTCTCGCAGCAATAGGCGTATTCATCCACGGAAAATCCGCTTATGTTCGCTATGACTTTTTTATTAAAACACTTTTTCAGCTTTGGAAGTTCCTCGGATATGACCTTATCTATGCCCGGATTCTGAAGTCCGACGGAATTTATCATTCCGTTGGGGCACTCGGCTATCCTTGGAGTGGGATTTCCGAATCTCGGCTCCCTTGTCGTTCCCTTGAAGGAAAAGCTGCCGAGGATATTTATATCGTAGAGCTCGGCGAACTCATACCCAAAGCCGAATGTTCCGCTGGCGGGGATAACGGGATTGTCAAGCTCAAGTCCGCTTAACGATACCTTTGTGTTTACCATATTATCTCCTCCTTCTCAAGAACGGGGCCGTCCTTGCATATCCTCTTTCTTCCGTATTTTGTCTCGCAGCTGCATCCCATGCATGCTCCGAAGCCGCAGCCCATTCTTTCCTCAAAGCTGAACTGTCCGCTTGTATTTATTGAGTTATACACTGCCTTGAGCATGGGCTCAGGTCCGCATGTATAAACGTATGTATAATCCATATCCTTGATGGCGTCGGTGACGAATCCCTTTACTCCAACGCTGCCGTCCGCCGTGGCGATTATTACGTCCGCTCCGAGCTTTTTAAATTCCTCCTCGCAGAATATCTCATCAGCCTTATTGAATCCCATAACGACCGCGGGCTTCTTTCCCTCGGCGATGAGCTTTCTGCAAAGGTAATACATTGGCGGCACGCCGGCTCCTCCTCCGATAAGCAGGGGCCTGTCCCCGCTCTTTGTCAGGTCATATCCGTTGCCGAGTCCCGTAAGTATGTCAAGCTTCGCTCCTTTTTCAAGGCCTGCCATATATTCCGTTCCCTTTCCAACGACTTTATAAATAAGACCGAGCCTTTCTTCGTCACAGTCGTACACGGATATGGGCCTGCGCAGGAAAAATCCGTCCAGCTTTATATTTACGAACTGTCCCGCGGCCGTAACGTCCGACGTGTCGCCCTCCAGCTCCATCCTGTAAGTGTTAAGGGCGATACATTCGTTTGCCCTAACGGTAAAAATACTTTGTTTCATAATCTCACCCTTTATAAACTATCCTGCCGTCAACCATCGTCATAAGGCATTTGCCGTAAACCTTCCAGCCCTCAAAAGGAGTGCTTCTTCCCTTTGTATGGAATTTCTCCGGATCAACGGTATATTCCTCATCCAGGTCAAAAACCGTAAGATCGGCCTTTTCCCCTTCTTTTATCGAAGCTCCTATACCAAAACGCTTTTTAGCGTTGACGTTTAACAGCTCCACCGCCTTCTCAAGGGTAATTACTCCCTTCCTCACAAGTTCAGTATATACTATGGGGAAGGCCGTTTCCAGTCCGACAACGCCCATAAGGCTTTTTTCAAGTCCTTTGCTCTTCTCTTCCTTTGTGTGCGGAGCGTGATCCGTGGCTATGACGTCTATCGTTCCGTCCTTTAGTCCCTCGATAAGCGCCTGTCTGTCGCTCTCGTCCCTTATCGGAGGATTCATCTTGAATCTTCCTTCCTCCTGAAGATCCATATCATTCATAACAAGATAATGGGGGCCGGTCTCGCAGCTTATGTTTACACCGTCCTTTTTTGCCTGCCTTATGAGCTCTACGCTTTCCTTAGTCGATATATGGCAGACGTGATAAGCGCATCCTGTCTCCTTAACAAGTTCTATATCCCTTTCTATCTGTTTCCATTCGCTTTCGGAGCAAATGCCTCTGTGCCCATGGAGCGCGGCGTATTTTCCGTCATGGATATACCCGCCGTTAAGCAGTTCGTTTACCTCACAGTGGGCGGCGATGACCTTTCCGAGCCTTTTGGCCTCCGTCATTGCCTTTCTCATCATATCATCATTCTGCACTCCATGCCCATCGTCTGAAAAGGCGAAGGCATAGGGTGCCATTCCTTCAAGATCCGCCAGTTTTTCTCCCTTTTCCCCGACGGTTATGGCTCCATAGGGATAGACATGTACTACCGCCGTTTTTTCTATTATTTCTTCTTCTTTTTTTATGTTCTCAGCGGAATCCGGCACCGGATCGAGGTTTGGCATGGCGCATACCGAGGTATATCCTCCGGCCGCGGCCGCCATGGAACCGGTCTCTATCGTCTCCTTACGCAAAAAACCCGGTTCTCTCAGATGAACATGAACATCTGTAAAACCGGGAAAAATATATTTATTATCAAAATCAAAGGAAACAACGCCCTCATTTGAATGGAAGCCGCTGTCAAAGGAAACGATCATACCGTCTTTGATATATATATCGGTTTTCCTGAATCCGCCGTCAATGTATACATTCGCGTTTCTCAATAAATACTCCATCGATTTCCCTCCGTTCCCATTATTACACCGCAGATATTTTATCATCAGGGCTATAACACTGTCAAGGGCGAAAAGTATTTTATTTTACAGGGCTTAACAAACATTTTGTTTTTCCGACGCCGCTTTTAAATAACGCTCACGCTCATAACCGTCATAAACAAAAAGTATACTATTGTTATTATCGTCAGAGGTCTTTTAAAAAAGCACTTCACCGTTTCCGAAGTCGGCTTTTCTGAATTGAAATAGCCTCCTATATTTTTTAGATTAATAACAAGCAGTACGGCTGATACCGCCGCGCAGACATACATAAACAGGCTGTCGGCTATCCAAAGATACTCTATCCTGTTCATCAGATGTCCCGTGACCTCAACAAAGGCATTGTTTAAAACATGCAGCGCTATGGCCGCCCCAAGGGAATATTCCACCGCTATATATCCGAAAAGCACGCCCATAAGGAATGTCACGGGAAGCTGAACGATGTTCTGGTGCATAAGCGAAAAGAGCATGGCCGCGACGAGTATGGCGAATGTTTTGCCGTATGGCCGCAGTTTTTTCAGAATGAGTCCCCTGAAAAACAGTTCCTCCATCAGCGGAGCTACAGCCACGGAATATAAGAGGCTTGAAAAATATATCGAAGGGTCGCTTGCCGCCGACGATGCTGCCTCAAAGTTATATCCCGCCTGATAGAACAGCCCTTCCAGCGGCACCAGCATCAAAGTGCATATAAGCTGTATTCCCTGCATTACTACAAAAAACATAATCAGCCCTTTTATGCCTATGGTTTTTGTTTTCCCAAAGTCCGGCTTTTCTCTTACGATGACAAATGACAAAAGCGTCGGAAATGTTGACGCCGCAATCAGCGCGAAGCCCGTGTTGAATACAAGATTTAAAAGCTCCTCATAGTTTATGTCCGGTCTTGCGCCGACAACATATATAGCGTATCCCATGCTTACGGCCTCGTGTATGAGATAGAAAAGCACGTTATACAATATAAATATAAGGATTATCCCGTTAAATGATTTTTTAGCCGTTATTCTGTCAAATTCCACTTCATCATCTCCTGTCGTTTCGTATCAATAAGTATAAATTAAATGTGTCTCAAACATCAACCGAACAATTCCCTAATTTTTTACATCATTTCTCCAAAAAATACCTGACATATTTAAAATTCGCCGTGAAATAATACTATCGTAACACAAAAGGTTACAAACATTCGATATACAAATCAGGAGGTTGATTTTAAATGTCATCTAACAGCAGTTCAAGCAAAGCAAGCGTTCCCGAAGCAAGAGAAGCGCTTGATCAGTTTAAGTATGAAGTAGCCCAGGAGCTTAACATTCCTTTAAAAAGAGGATACAACGGAGACCTTACTTCCGCTCAGAACGGTTATGTAGGCGGATATATGGTTAAGAAAATGATCGAGGCGCAGGAAAAACAGATGTCAGGAATGCGCTGAGCATAACGGATAAACAATCCTATATTCTGTTTCAGGAGGGCTTTTCCAAAGCATTGGCTTGGGAAGGCCCTTCCCTTTATATTTTTACCATTCCCAGCCGTCGGGATACTGTATCTCTTCCAATATGCCAAAAAACAGAGATATGTTTCCGTCCTTTGTATGCTCCTTCATGGCCTTTTCCTTGGAATAATATTCTTCATCACGCTGAGCCAGCTTTCTGACTGAGTTTAAAAGCTCGGCGTCCCCGCAGCCAGCGTTTAAATATCTCACGTTTATTATGTCCACCCAGTCTTTGCAGAATCCCCTGTATCTCAGTTCTTTTCCCCGTTCGGCGATTCCTCGTATCTCCGTGAACATATCGTCTCCGACATATTTTCTTATGGCGTCATATATCAGCGTCTGGAAAAACTTTATATATGACTTGTAAAGATACTTTCTCTCTTTTATTTTCTGCGCTACCAGCGAGCTTCTTCCCGCTGTTTTGTTTATATAAAATTCTTCCCCGTCGGAAAGTTCCATATAGTCGTTAAGCACGTCGGCGATAAAAAACGCCTCCGGAAAAAGCACGGAAAACTTGTAACAGGGCGTGTCAAAATTCGTTTTATAGCTGTCCCTCTCGGCTCTGTAAGCGTGAAGAAGCTCAAAAACAAACTTCTGCACCACGTCATGCACCTCTGAGTAGCCGTCATAGCTTGTCTTGTCTCCGGCAAGGTCGCTGATTGCTTCCCTCAGCGCGAAAAGATCCTCGTAGTCTCCGGAAATATTTATGCCGGCGTTGTTCTCGGTTATTTCTGCGATAAGCATTTTCAGTCCTTCTTTCTATCGATTTTTAATATATTGTAACATATCGGCGCCCATTAATAAATCGCCGCGCCTAAATTTACGCCATTTGTTTTTCCGTTTGATTCTCTTTTATACGAACGGATCGATATTGTGTTTTTCGGAAATTGTGATATACTTGTAAAGATATTCAAAACGGAGGCGTTTTTAAAATGCATAACTGGCTTGTAAAAAAATTTATAAAAGATTATGAAAATACAGGAGATATAAACGTCAGAGCCGCCTATGGAAAGCTCTCCGGAAAGGTCGGGATATTCTGCAACGCCTTTTTGTTTTTAGGCAAGTTTATTGTGGGAACCGTATCCGGCAGCGTTTCCATTACTGCCGACGCGGTAAACAACCTTTCCGACGCCGCCTCAAGCATTATAAGCCTGATAGGTTTCAAAATGGCTGAGAAGCCCGCAGACGCAGACCATCCCTACGGGCACGCCAGATACGAATATCTTTCCGGCCTTACAGTGGCCGTAATGATAATCCTTATCGGCGTGGAGCTTTTCAAGAGCAGCCTGGACAAGGTACTGAATCCTTCTCCGGTCGATTTCAGCGCCGCAGCGGCTGTCGTGCTCATAGGCTCCATAGTCGTAAAGCTGTGGATGTCTCTTTTTAACAGGGCTCTCGGCAAAAAAATAAATTCCGCCACCCTTGAGGCCACATCGGCAGACAGCAGGAACGATGTCATATCGACTTCCGCCGTGCTTATAGCGGCTCTCATAACGCATTTCGCGAAGGTCGACCTGGACGGATATATGGGTGTAGCCGTGGCGGTGTTCATTCTCTACAGCGGCATCGGCCTTGTGAAGGACACTCTTGATCCTCTTCTTGGCTCGGCTCCCGACCCGGCTCTCGTCGATCATATACAGAAAAAAATATTAAGCTATGACGGCGTTCTCGGGACCCATGACCTTATGATACACGATTATGGCCCCGGAAGAAAATTCGCCAGCGTACATGTGGAAATGGCCGCCGAGGACGACGTTATCAAAAGCCATGACGTGATCGACAACATTGAAAGAGACTTTCTTGAAAACGAGAATCTGAATCTTATCGTGCATTATGATCCGATTATTACCGGAGACGAAAAAATAAACGACCTGAGAAGCTGGCTTTCGGATCAGGTAAAAGCCATCAACCCTGAGCTAAGCATACACGATCTGAGAGTCGTTCCGGGAAACACCCATACGAATCTTATTTTTGACTGTGTCATGCCCTATGACATAAATATGACTGAGTCAGAACTCAAGAGGGAGATACGGAAACGAGTCAATCTGAAATACCCCGATTACTACTGCGTTATGACCATAGACTCAAGCTATGCCGCCATGCCGCACACAAGGGAAAACTGAAATTTATAAAGGCTTCCGTCTTTTCAGACAGAAGCCTTTGCGTGTCGAAAAAGTCCTTCAGGACTTTTTCGAGTTTAAATTAAGGCAATAAATCCCTATTTCTGCGAAAAGCCCTGAACTTTGTCAGGGCGCAGAAATACGGGATTTTCCTCGGCGGAAGATTAAACTCGGGAGGGTCTTACCCTCCAAGTACCGGAAAGATATCCGGACGCCGGAGGCGGCTTTGGCCAAAGGCCAAAGTACTGACCAGTACCCTTCCACTCACAATGGATTAGTTTTTTGACAGGCTGAGGCTTCCGTCTTTTCAGGCAGAAGCCTTTTTTATTATGCATTGATATATTTCAAACATCGCTTTTACAGCGTACAGAATCCGGCAAGCAGTGAAAATACAAACGGCATTGTAAACAGGCAGCCGACGGTAGTCGCCAGAAGCGACGCCACGGCATAATCCGGAGCCGTGTCATATTCCTGCGTAAGCACCGTTATTATAAGCATAGACGGGAGCATAGCGAATATGGTCGCCGCCAGAAGCATTTCGTCGGACACAAGACCGGTGAACTTTACTACAAAGAAAAATACTATGGGCACTATTATCAGCTTGATCGGTATGGTTGTAAATACCTTCGGTTTCTCAAAGAGTTTTTTGAAGCCTCGTCTTCCTATATCGGCTCCTATGTAAAGAAGGCCTACATATTTCTGTGTGCCTCCTATCCCGGTCAGCGCCTCCCAGACCGTTCCCGATGGTCTTATTCCAGCGAACACGAGTATAAGCCCTATGACAAGACCGATGGATGTGGGGCTTATCATTTTTTTGAGACTCACCTGGGCTTTTCCCTTTGACGCCGATAAAATTGCAACGCCCACCGTCCATGTCATTACCGTCTCAACTATGAGGTAGGCCGCCATGTAAAGCCCGCTTCTCTCAGGAAAAACGGCCTCAAGTATGGGAAAACCGATAAGCACGCTGTTTATAAACGATACCGAGCATGTATGCGCTCCCAGCTCTTCCCTTTTAAGCCCAAGCATTTTTCCGCTTAAAAAACCTATGCCTATGGCAAGGAAAAACATAAAGAACATCAGGAATACAAACGGCCATACCTCAAAAAGCTCCTCCCTTGTTCCGCCGTTGGCTATGCTTGTTATAATCAGCAGCGGCACTATTATCTTCATCATAAATTTCTGTATATGATCCACGCTTTCGCTGCTCAAAAGCCCTGTGCTTGTGGCCGCGAAGCCTATGATAAGAACTGTGGCGAAAAATATGACCTGCTGTAAAACTATTCCCTGAACATTCATTTTTGTTTCCTCCGGTGTTTAATCTTCTTTTTTGTCAGCCGCGCTGATTATCTTTTTAAAGTTTTTCTCAAACTTTACCCTCGGCAGCATGACCATATGTCCGCAGCCGCAGCACTTTATCCTGAAATCCATTCCTACCCTCAGTATCTCCCATGAGTCCGAGCCGCAGGGATGCTTCTTTTTCATCTGAACTATATCTCCGACAGAAAAATCCATATCCATCCTCCTCAGCCGTTTATTATGCGCACGGTCCTCTGGGGATATGGTATTGTTATACCCTCGGCGTCAAATCTCTTTTTGATCCTCAGCCTGAGATCCCTTTCGACCTTATAATTTTCCTTTACCCTGCACTTTACAACTATCCTTATTGTAACGGCCGAATCATCCAGTCCCGTTATGCCAAGGACATTAGGTTCCTCCAGCATACCGTCGGATTCGGCATAGGCCTTCGCCATCTCGTCTTTCAAAACCTCTATGGCGTTGTCGGCGTCGTCCTCGTAGGATATTCCCACGTCTACGACGGCGTTTATAAAGTCCTTACACTTATTGACCACCGTTGATATTGTTCCGTTCGGCACTATATATACGGTACCGTCAACGTCCCTTAGTCTTGTTGTCCTCATGGTGACCGACTCCACCGTTCCGGTACAGCCGTTTATTTCCACGATGTCGCCGACATTGAACTGTTCCTCCACAAGGATAAATATGCCGGCGATAATATCCGAAACGACGTTCTGCGCGCCCAAGCCTATGGCTACGGCCACAGAGCCCGAAACCGCCGCCAGAGAAGCATCGGACACCCCAAGCTGTGAAAGTATGCTTAAAACGCCTATGAAATAAACAATGAATATGACCACGCTTGTCGTTACCGTTTTAAGCGTTTTGACCTTTCCCTCGCTTTTTATTATCCCGTTTTTCCCGAATTTGGTCAGCGAAAAAATCTTATCTATTATTTTTCTGCCGAATTTAGCCGCTATATAGCATATCGCGGCCGTTATAAGGCAGTACAGTATTTTTAGCATCTCCATACCTCCCCGCGGCCTCAACCAAGGCTCTGAATATTCTCATTTGTTTTTCGTCACCGCAAAGATATTCCGGGTGCCACTGGACGCCCAGAACAAATCCGTCCCTTCCCTCTACCGCTTCTGCCCATCCGTCATCGGACATAGCCGATACGTTAAGCCCAGGGCACTCTCCGGCAGACTGATGGTGGAAGGAATTGACCGGTATTCTTTCGGTTTTTACTATATCGTAAAGCAAGCTGTTCTTTTTTATATTTACATAATGGGACGTTTCTTGTTTCGGAACACTTTGGCCGTGACCTTCTATGTGCTGGATTATATGCCCTCCGAAAGCCGCGGCTATGACCTGCTCTCCCCGGCAGATGCCAAGTATCGGTATTCCCTTTTTTGCGGCGCGCTTCACAAGCTCAAGCTCAAATCTGTCCCTCTCAAGGCATATAAATCCCCGATGTTCCCTGTCCGGCTCATCTCCGCTGAGCGAAGGCTCGATGTCTCCTCCGCCGGAAAGAAGTATGCCGTCCGCCCTTTCGGCCAGTTCATCAGCCCTGAAATAGTCCGCCGCCAGCGCCAGCCCTCCGGCCGCCTCCACGGCTCTGAAACAGACCCTCGAGAGCTTAATCTCCTCCAAGTCATCCGTTACCGAGGGCGAAACTATTATTAACGGTCTCATTTACCTTTCTCCTTATAAAACGCTTTCTTTAGTATTCTATCATATAAATTTCAGAAATACACTATTTTTTTATCCGCCGTAACGGATGTTTTTAATGATTACAAATCAATTACACCTATTTAAAAATCATTTCAAATATGGTAAGATATGCGTTAAGATGTATTTATTTTGACAACTGGGGGTAAATAAATGAATAAAATAGGCATAATAGGCGCCATGTCCGAAGAGCTTGCTCTTATAAAAAGCTCTATGAAAGCCGAAAGCTCGTTTAAAAAGGCCGGATATGAGTTTTTTTCCGGAAGCCTCGGAAACAAGGAAGTTATAGTCGTTCTCTCGGGCATAGGAAAGGTCAACGCCGCCGTCTGCACTCAGATACTTATTGATAAATTCGGCGTTGACGCCGTTATCAATACCGGTGTCGCAGGATGTCTCGGAGACGGCATAACCATCGGAGACGTTGTAATATCCATCGACGCCCAGCAGCACGATCTGGACTGCTCTCCCTTCGGAGATCCCGTGGGGACGATACCGAGAATGGACGTAAGCGTATTTAAGGCCGATGAAAAACTTATCAAAGCTGCCGTCAAGGCATCCGAAAAGGTCATAAGAGGCAGGACATTTACGGGGCGGGTTTTGAGCGGCGATCAGGTAATCGCGGACTCGGAGACAAAAAACAGATTGAAGTCCCTGTTTGGCGGAAGCTGCGCCGAAATGGAAGGAGCCGCCATAGCTCACGTCTGTCATCTTAACGGCGTGCCGTTTGTGATAATAAGAAACATTTCTGATTCGGCCGATGAAAGCTCGGATATGGATTATCCTGAGTTTGAAAAGGAAGC
Organism: Candidatus Metalachnospira gallinarum; assembly: GCA_904378045.1. Lineage (GTDB taxonomy): Bacteria > Bacillota > Clostridia > Lachnospirales > Anaerotignaceae > Metalachnospira > Metalachnospira gallinarum. The sequence goes on from CAJFHC010000008.1 coordinate 38,449, forward strand.
GGCCCATAATTCCGGCGCTATAGTAATAGAAATGATGAATCTTTTGTAATATTACGGCGGTTTTATGTATTCCGTATTTATATTTGCGAAAAAATTTCGTTCGGATTTTTGATATATCTGCTATAATTCAGAAACAAGGAGTGATCTAATATGAACAATTTAATCGGAGCCCTTATCGTATCTCTTTCCCTCGGAAGCGCCGTGCCTCCTTCAGAGGCCGTCGATCCCAACGACTATCTTCCAAGCGTAGAAGAGGACGGAAGCATAGTGATCGGCCCCACGGAAGCTGAGAAGGCCGCCGAGGAGGAGCGTCTCCGCCTTGAGGAGGAAGCCAGAAAGGCCGAGGAGGAAAGAAAAAGACAGGAAGAGATGGCTAAGGATCCCGCCAATCTCAATTATGAATACGATATCGCCTCCTACATAACCTATTACAGCCAGCGAGCCAGCGACGCCAACAGGAACTTCAATATGCAGCTTGCCTGCGACGCAATAAACGGCGAGATAATCGTTCCCGGAGAGGAATTTTCCTATAACGACACCGTTCTCAGCAAGAGGGATCCCAATAACGATTATAAGCCTGCCGGCGTAATCAGCGGCGGAAAAATGGTAAACGCCATAGGCGGAGGCATCTGCCAGGTTTCAACCACCCTATTTGACGCGGCTCTCTATTCCGGAATGACGATCACGGACAGAAGGAACCATTCCCTCAGAGTAGGCTATGTTCCCGCCGGAATGGACGCGACCTGTTCATGGGGAACAATAGATTTCTGTTTCAGAAACGACCTCCCAATGCCCGTTAAGATTGAGGCTGTAATGAACAACGGCACAATGAAGATCCGTTTCCTCGCTCCGGAAGATCCCCAGCTTGGCGATATCAAGCTGAACGTGACATATTCCAACGGAGTATACACCCTCACCAGATCCAGAAACGGAGTTGTGGACTATACAACGACCAGCGTATACAGGGGCTGAAAAATAAATAAAATATAAAAAGGCGGCGGCTCAGAATCGGAATTTCCCATTGAGCGCGCCGTCTTTTTTATATTATCCTGTTTTTAAGTTCTTTTCCTTCGGTCAAGGCTTTAAGATTGTCATATACAAGCTCATATACTCTTTTGTTCATATAGTTTGAGCCTGAGCATATATGGGGAGAAATAAGCAGATTATCCAGCTTCCAGAGCCTGCTGTTCTCCGGCAGGGGCTCTTTTTCAAACACGTCGAGAGCCGCTCCGAGAATTGATCCGTTCTCAAGCACGTCGGCCAGAGCTTCCGTGTCAACGCTAAGTCCCCTTCCGATGTTGATGAGCACGCTCTTTTTATGCATTTTTTCAAGAATATCTCTGTTTATTATATACTTTGAGCCGTCGTTGAGCGGAAGGGCGACAATTATAACGTCAAGTTCACCGGCCATATCTTCAAACTCTCCGATTTTATGGATGCTGTCAAAATACTCCGCTTCTTTTCCGCTTCTGTTAAAGCCTATGGTCACGGCGTCAAACGCCTTGAGCCTTTTGGCGATCTGAACTCCTATACTGCCCGTGCCGAGTATTCCGATTTTTTTATCTGTGATCTCCTGAAGCCTGAATTCTCTCTGCCACAGTCCTTCCCTCTGCTGCTTATAATACAGAGGCGCTTTTTTATATATTTCCAGCAGTCTCATTATGGCGAACTCGGATATCGGAACGCTGTATACGTCCCTCGCGTTGCAGAACATAACTCCATTTTGTCTGAGTTTTTCCAGCGGTATCGTCTCATATCCCGCGGAAGTGGCCTGAAACAACCTCAGATTAGTGAATTTATCGGGATCGCTGCCCTTGAACGGGTCAAGCCCGACAAGAACGTCGCAGCCATACTCTTCTGCTGTAAATTCCTCCGTCTCGGCTCCGTGATCTATTATCTCATAGCCAAGCGACTGTATTTTTTCTCTTATGTCGTCATGAAACTTCTGAGCCTTTGTCAATACGACCTTCATATTTTCCCTCCGGTACATATCAATCGTGCTGTTTAATTACTCCATCGGCGATCAATTTTGCGATCTCGTCATCGCTGTATCCAAGTTCTTTGACTATCTGCGCCGAATGTTCTCCAAGAAGAGGGGCATGATCCGTGTCGGGGGACTGATTATTGTCAAACTGAACGGGCGTTGTGGGAAGCATGAATGATCTTCCGCTCTTCATTTTAAATTCCTTGACGAAATTATTTGCGATCGCCTGCTCGTCTGTGGCGATATCTTTCCACTGGAGCGTCCTCTCAAAGGCGATGTCAGCCTCTGTTAGCTTCTGAGCCCAGTATTCCCTGTCATGGAGCTTGAACTGTTCCTCGATCCTTCTGCAGCAGTGCTCAAGTATTTTGGGATCCGACGTAACAGCCTTGATCGTTCTGTAGTTGGGATCGTTTTTGATGTCATCCAGTCCGAATATGTCGCAGAATACATCCCAGTATCTTTCAAACGCGAGGACGGTGAGTGTTATCCATTTTCCGTCGCTGCATCTGTATGAGTTGATAAGGGGGTTAGCGGGTTCATAACGCGACTGGGGATATTTTACTCCGAACTGCGTTCCAATTATCATAAGGGAGTTTGCCCAGATAGACGTTCCATAAAGGGAAACAACTATCTTTTCGCCGATGCCCGTATTTTTTGCCTTGAGTATTCCGGCCAGAACTCCGGAAGCGAGGGCAAGACCAGTAGTATGGTCTCCCGTCGCCAAAGGCGCCGTTGCGGGAGCGTTTTCATCGGGAGACATATCAATAAGCGCGCCGCCCTTAGCCCAGAACGCGACTACGTCGTAACCGGGTCTGGGAGCGTCCTTTCCATATAAGCCGTATCCGGAAATAACGCCGACAACGAGCTTGGGATATTTTTTATGGAGCGTCTCATAGTCAAGACCAAGTTTCTTAAGAGATCCGGCTCTTACGTTTGAAACAAAGGCGTCGGCCTCTGAAAGGAGCTTCTGCATTATCTCCATACCTTTTTCGGTCTTAAGATCTATGGAAATATCCCTCTTGTTTCCGTTCTCATATTCCCAGACGGGGTTTTCGTCCTCCGTATAGGGCGTATCCGCGAGGTTGACGCCGAATCCTCTCATAGGATCTCCGGAAAGCCCTTCGACCTTTATAACGTCCGCTCCCCAGTCAGCAAGCAGCCTTACCGATACCGGAGCGGCGGCATATGTCGTAAAGTCAATGATCTTTATTCCTTTTAATAAATCTCCCTGCATTTATTTTCCTCCTTACAGCTTATTATTTTTATCCCTTTGTCTTTTTCACCATTATATCAAAGAGTTCCGAAACCTTTACGGTCTCCTCCTCTCCGTTTTCCATATTCTTGAGCTTCGCCTCGTCGTTATCTATCTCGTTGTCCCCGAGTATGACGGAATAAGCCGCTCCGATCTTGTTTGCGTATTTCATCTGAGCCTTGACGCTTCTACCTACGCTGTCGCCCTCGGCTTTTATTCCCGCCGAACGCAGGCGGTAGGCCAGAGCCTGTCCCTTTATAAGGCCCTTATTGCCGATCGCTCCGATGTATATGTCTCTTTCCGGCTTTTTCTCGAAGCTGCCGTTCTGAGCCTCCAGCACAAGAAGCAGCCTTTCTATTCCCACGGCGAATCCGGCCGCTCCCGCGGGCTGTCCTCCGCATTCGGCGATAAGATTGTCATATCTTCCTCCGCCGCACACCGTTCCCTGTGCTCCTATGCCGTTGGACACAAACTCGAATACCGTCCTTGTATAATAATCAAGACCTCTTACGATCTTGTCGTCCACCTCGTATTTTATACCCATCTCGTCAAGTATCGCCTTGACCGTCTCAAAATGCTCTCTGCATTCGGGGCCGAGATAATCAAGCACGACGGGAGCGTCTGCTATTATTTTCTGGCATTTTTCTTCCTTGCAGTCCAGCACCCTGAGAGGGTTCTTCTCAAATCTGGATTTACAGTCATCGCACATCCTGTCAATGTTGCCGCCGATGTACTCCCTGAGAGCCTTGTTATATTTCTGCCTACACTCCGGCCCTCCGAGACTGTTTATTTTAAGCGCCACGTCATTTATTCCGAGTCTTTTCAAAAGCTCGGCGGCCACGGAAATGACCTCAGCGTCAAGGGCGGGGCTGTATGATCCCAGCATTTCCACGCCAAACTGGTGGAACTGTCTCTGTCTGCCCTTCTGCGTATTTTCATATCTGAACATGGGTCCTATATAATAATATCTCGTGGGCTGAGGATTGTTGTATATTCCGTGCTCTATGTAGCTTCTGGCTGCTCCGGCTGTTCCCTCGGGTCTTAATGTTACGCTTCTGTCTCCCTTGTCCTTAAACGTGTACATTTCCTTCTGGACAATGTCCGTCGTCTCGCCGACGCCTCTTAAAAACAGCTCCGTATGCTCGAACATGGGTGTTCTCAACTCTCCTATGCCGAAGTCGTCGCATATGCCGCGCATAACGGCCTCCACCCTCTGCCATTCGTCCATATACGCACCGTAAATATCCTTGGTTCCCTTAGGCGCTTCTGTAAGCATTTCTTTTCCTCCCGTCAATTACATTCCTTTTCTTTTTCTGTCTATCATCTCATCGATACGGGCGATATACTCGTCCACGTTTTTTACGTTGAATATCCTGTCTATACGTCCGCTCACCGGGTCACAGAGCTTTGTGGACGCTCCCGCTCCGGCGGCGAATATCGTCTGTGTCTCTTCCATTATAACCACATTGTAGAAGCTTTCAAAGCCTTTTTTCGCGTATCCCACATTTTCAAAGCTGCCGAGCATATTTTTCTGCCTGTACATGTAATACGGATGAAGGCCCATATTCCTTGCTCCGAATGAAGAAATGTCTATCATTTTCTCCATAAGCACGGCCTTTGTAAGATCGTAGTCCCCAAGGTTTTCTCTGAGCCTTGACGCGCGCTTGACAGCCAGAGTATGTACCGTCAGATTTTCCGGCGCCAGCTCGGCTATGTCCTCCATGGTCTTTGTTACCTCCGCTTCGCCCTCCTCCGGAAGGCCGAGGATAAGATCCATATTTATATTCTCATGTCCGGTTTCTCTTGCCTGATAGTATACCCTTCGTATATCCTCCACAGTATGAGCCCTGCCTATGAGTCTCAGAGTCTTTTCGTTCATTGTCTGGGGATTTATGGATATCCTTCCGGCTCCGCCGTCCTTTATCGCTCTCAGCTTATCCGGCGTTATCGTGTCCGGCCTTCCCGCCTCCACGGTATATTCCATAAGACCCGACAGATCGAATATGTCTCCGATTGCACCCATAAGTCTTTTAAGCTGTTCCGCGCTCAGGGATGTGGGCGTTCCTCCTCCGATATATATGGAATCCAGGTGCTTTCCCTCGGCCTTTTCTCCCAGAAATCTCAATTCTTTTATGAGCGCGTCCAGATAAGCGTCCACTCTGTCCCTGTATTTATCCAGCGGATATGACGTAAACGAGCAATATAGGCACCTTGTAGGGCAGAACGGTATGCCGACATAAAGACTGACTCCGTTTGGATGAGCCTTTTTTAGTATATTCCTTTCCGCCAGAGCGACCTCTACCGCCAGATCGGCCTTTTCGTGCGACGCCTCATAAAGTCTTGTGAGCTTGCCGGCGCTTTCCTCCGGAGTCAGGCCCTCGTCCATATAGGCGTTGGCCTTTTTAGCCGGCCTTATTCCGGTCATCATTCCCCAGGGCGGTATGTATGAACTTCTTTTTTTTAGCATATTATAAACGGCGGCCTTGAGCGCGTAGCCCTCGCCTTCCTCGTTTACTTCCGCTGTTTCCGAGCATACCGGCGCTCCGTTTTCATAAAGCTCAGCGACGGCGCGATCCCCGTTAAGAAAACTCCTTACGGTTATTCCTTCGTCTTGTATGCCGTCCACCGGTTTGTATTTTTCATTGGGCATGAATATCTGAACCGCAGTCTGCACGTCGTTCATCCTGTCATGCCCGTCCATGTAAATGTATATCATAATTTTACCTCATAAAAAAGGGAACTTTTTGTTCCCTTTTCAGCAAAATATCAAAACAGTCTTTCACTGTCCAGAAGGATCGTTACCGGACCGTCGTTAACAAGCTCAACCTTCATATGCGTTCTGAAAACTCCGCTTTCCACCTTAAGCGGATAACCTTTGGCCTTTTCAACGAGCCTTTCAAAAACGCTGTCCGCCTCATCGGGAGAAGCCGCGGCGAAGTAACTCGGTCTCCTGCCCTTTCTGGCGTCCCCGTAAAGGGTGAAATTCGGCACAAGCAGCAGTCCTCCTCCGGTATCGAGCACGGAAAGGTTCAGCTTATCATTCTCGTCCTCATATATTCTCAGATTGACGAGTTTTTCAAGCATATAGTCCATGACCTTTTCATCATCATTTGGCAGTATGCCCACAAGAACCATAAGGCCGTTCCCTATTTCGCCTCTTATCTCTCCGTCCACGCTTACGCTTGCTCTCTCCACCTTCTGTATGACCATTCTCATAAATCGTACCCCTTATGAATTAACTCTTTCTATATCCTCCACGCCTTTGACATTCTTAAGATGGGTGCATACCTTCTCAAGCTGCTCCTTGCTCGTTATCTCAAGCACGATATTGACAATGGAGAGCATATCCTTCGTCGTTCTGGCGTTGAAAGATTTTACCGGGAGGTTCTCTTCGGCCAAAACCTTGCTAAGATCAAGTATCATATTATTTCTGTCCACGCAGAGGAGTCTGATCTCGGCCTGGAACGAAAGGGATGGAGCCGTTCCGTCCTTTCTTGTGATCTCCCACTCGGCGTCAATGAGCCTGTGTCTGTCCTCCTCCGGCAGATTTATTATATTTGAGCAGTCCGTCCTGTGGATGGAAACGCCCCTGCCTCTTGTTACGAATCCGATTATCTCGTCTCCGGGAACGGGGTTGCAGCATCTTGAAAATCTTACGCTTACGTCTCCTATTCCCTTTACAACGACTCCGCTGTCACTCTTTTTGGAGGATTTCGCGTTGGCCTTTTCCTCCATCTTTTTGAGCACGTCCTCGGCGCTCTGATTCTTTTTCTGTTCCTTCTTGTATTCCTCAATAAAACGGTTTATGACCTGGCCTTCCTTTACTCCGCCATGTCCAACGGCAGCGCATAGGGCGTCCCAGTCTTTAAATCCGAATTTGTTTACTACTATCTCTACCCATTCAGGCTTGGCAAGATCGGAGAAAGAATAATTCTTCTTCTTGGCGTCGGCTATTATAAGCTCCTTGCCTCTAACAATGTTTTCTTCCTTGAACTCCTTTTTGAACCACTGGTTGATTTTTGTTCTCGCCGTGGAGCTCTTTACAAGGGAAAGCCAGTCTCTGCTGGGGCCCCTTGAGTTCTGGGAAGTCAGTATCTCTACGATGTCACCGTTTTGTATCTTGTAATCGAATGTAACGATCTTGTTGTTTACCCTCGCTCCGACCATCTTGTTTCCTACGGCCGAATGTATGGCGTAGGCGAAGTCAATGGGCGTAGAGCCGTTGGGAAGGGGTATTACCTTGCCCTGCGGGGTAAAGGCGTATACCGAGTCGTTGAATATGTTAAGGTCCAGCTTGAGGGCGGCCATAAATTCCTTGTTATCCGACAGATCCCTCTGCCACTCAAGTATCTGTCTCAGCCACGCCATCTTTTCGGCTTCTTTGTCCTTAGACGTATCCCCGGCTTTTCCCTCTTTATATTTCCAATGTGCCGCTATACCATATTCGCTTGTACGGTGCATCTCCCATGTTCTTATCTGTACCTCGAAAGGTTCTCCCGTAGGGCCGATAAGAGTATTATGGAGAGACTGATACATATTGGGCTTAGGCATGGCTATATAGTCCTTGAAACGTCCCGGAACGGGCTTATACATATCATGGACTATTCCCAGACAGGCGTAGCAGTCCCTTACGGTATCAACGATTATCCTGACAGCGAAAAGGTCGTATATCTGATCAAGTGTTTTGTTCTGATTGACCATCTTTTTATAAATACTGAAAAAGTGCTTGCTTCTTCCGTAAACGGTACCTTTGATGCCAGACTCGTCAATTTTGGCTTTGATCTCCTCAACGATCTGGTTTACATACCTTTCCCTCTCGGATTTCTTTTTCTCTATCTTATGCTTAAGGTCATAATACGCGTCGGGATTAAGATATTTAAAGCAGAGATCTTCCATCTCCGTGCGTATTTTCGATATACCGAGCCTGTGAGCCAAAGGAGCGTATATGTCCAATGTCTCCTGAGCCTTCTCCCTCTGCTTTTCCTCGGTCATATAGTTGAGGGTGCGCATATTATGGAGCCTGTCGGCAAGCTTGATAAGTATTACCCTTATGTCCTTGGCCATGGCCAGAAACATTTTCCTGTAGTTTTCTGCCTGTATTTCTTCCTTTGTCGTATAGGAAAGTTTTCCCAGCTTTGTAACACCGTCAACAAGAACCGCCACTTCCTCGCCGAAAAGATTTTTTATGTCGTCATAGGTATACGGCGTATCCTCTATTGTGTCGTGGAGTATTCCTGCGACTATGGTCTCCATGTCCAGCTCCAGCTCCGCCAGTATTATTGCCACCTTGAGCGGGTGGATTATATACGGCTCTCCGGATTTTCTCTTCTGATCCTTATGAGCCTCCTTGGCAAGATCATATGCTTTCTTAAGCATGGAAAAGTTATCCGTAGGATGATATTGTTTAATTTTTTCTACTAACTGTTCATATAATTCATCTGGTGTTTCCACAGGCGTCAACTCCCCCACTGGCGGCAGTTTGTTATCTATGTAAAAAAAAGAACACTGCTCCATATTAAATATGTTTAAGATGTATTATATATTTTTTTTGATTTTTTTCAAGTATACTGCTGAAATTATTGACATTTTTTGTTTAGAAAAATCATTTTTTATCCTTTCCGGCGCAAATTTTTTATAATTTCTTTAAAAGTCTTTTTGTGTTATAATTTATATCAGTAATTATATCCTATGAAATACATCGTTAAACGGAGAATAAAATCTATGAAGATCCAGAAACTCCTCAGCTACACAAGACAGGCGGTAAATGACTATAATATGATATCGGCTGGCGACAGAATCGCCGTCGGCGTTTCCGGAGGAAAAGACAGTATATGCCTTCTGACGGCGCTGGCGCAGATGAGACGCTTTTTCCCCCTGCCTTTTGAGGTAGAGGCAATAACCGTCTGTCTCGGCTTTGAGGGGGCTGATTACAGCGGTATAGCCCAATACTGCCGGGAGCTTGGCGTAAGATATACCGTTGTTGAAACGTCCATCGGCGAGATAGTGTTTGAACGCAAAAAGGAGGACAATCCCTGCTCTCTCTGCGCTAAAATGCGAAAAGGCGCCCTTAACTCCGCCGCCGAGGAGCTTGGCTGCAATAAGATCGCCCTCGGCCACAACAAGGACGACGTAATAGAAACATTTTTGATGTCGCTCATTTACGAAGGCAGGATAAACTGCTTCTCGCCCGTCAGCTTTCTTGAGCGCAAAAAGCTCTACTCCATACGTCCGCTTATATATGTTTCCGAATATGAGACCGAAAGCCTTGTAAAAAGCCTTGGGGTCGCTCCCGTAAAAAATCCCTGCCCGGCCGACGGAAACACTAAGCGTCAGGAAATAAAAGAGCTTATAAAAAGTCTTTCAAAGACCTACCCAACCATTAGGGAAAATATATTCGGCGCTGTCTCAAGGGGACTTGACGACTGGAAAAGAGGTAATTGATATGGAAAACAATATGAGCTATGCCGATGAGGAAAAAATTAAAAATACGGCTCATCTGAAGGGGCTGCTGGAGCAGCTTCCTCCCTTCTGTTATACCTATTTCAGGGGCATTGCCCAGACAACGTCCGTGAAAACAAGGATGGGCTATGCCTATGACCTGAAAATATTTTTCGGTTTTCTATGTGAAAGGCACAAACATTTCAAAGGCATAAAATTTGAGGACATCCGCCCGGAGGATCTGGACTATGTCAAATCAACGGACATTGAGGAATTTCTGGATTATGTATCCATATATGTTCCATATGACGATGAAAGCGGCAAAAACAAAGGGCCTAAGATACTTAACAACGAGTGCGCCAAGTCAAGAAAACTGGCCGCCGTCAGAGGAATGTATAAATATTATCTGCGAAAGGGTCTTATAACAAAGGATCCCGCCGCACTTGTGGAAGCGCCGAAAATCCACGACAAAAACATAATCCGGCTTGAGGCCAACGAGGTGGCCAATCTCCTTGACGAGGTGGAAAACGGCGATAATCTTACGGACAGACAGCAGAAATTCCATGAAAAAACAAAAATAAGGGATCTCGCCATCATATCGACCCTTGTCGGCACAGGAATACGAGTGTCCGAATGTGTGGGGCTCAATGTGGACGACATAGATTTTGACAGTTACTCATTTATGATAACAAGGAAGGGCGGCAAGCAGGCACAGATATATTTCGGCGATGAGGTGGCTGAAGCCCTCGCGGACTATATAGGCTACAGAAAGGAGCATCCCCCTGCCGACGAGAACGACAAAGCGCTTTTTCTGTCCAACAGGGGCAAACGCATATCCGTAAGGCAGGTTGAGCTTATGGTCAAAAAATACGCCCAAACGGCCGTAAAACTCAAAAAAATAACGCCCCATAAACTCAGGAGCACCTTCGGCACAAATCTCTATCTTGAGACAGGAGACATATATCTGGTGGCGGATGTTCTCGGCCACGCCGACGTCAATACCACAAGAAAGCATTATACGGCAACTGAAATAGAGCTCAAGCGAAAGGCCGCAAGAAAGATCAATCTCAGAAAGGACTGATACCATGCCCGATATTAATTCCGATTATATATCTCAAAAACTCAAAGCCCACACTCCGGCTCCGGAAGGCGTATTCCGCCACAGCGCCGTGCTTATACCAATATTTGAAACTGAGAGAGGCTATGAGCTTTTGTTTTGCAAGCGTTCTATGACATTAAGGCGCCAGCCCGGCGACGTTTGTTTCCCCGGCGGAGGACGCGACGGAGACGAAACAAATCTTGAGACCGCCCTCAGAGAAACTTGGGAGGAAACGGGAATACCCGCGGAAAACATTGAGATACTCGGTCAGACAGACTATGTGATAACATCCTACGGCGCGGTCATAACGCCTTTTGTCGGCCTTATAAAAAACACCTCTCCCGACCGTCTGAGGATAAATCCCGACGAGGTTGAGGAGACATTTCTCGTGCCGCTTAGTTTCTTTTTGAACCGTGAGCCCGAGACCCATTATGTTTATATAAACATCGAGGTCCCTGACGACTTCCCCTTCGAGCATATCGTCGGAGGCAGAAATTACGGCTGGAGCAAGGGCAGACAGCCCGAGTTGTTTTACTTCTACCGCCATCAGGTAATCTGGGGCTTTACGGCAAGGGTCGTGAAAAATTTATGTTCCATACTTAAGCAGTGACACATCCCCTCCTATTCGGAGGGGATTTTCTCAAAATATAGGAAAGCAATAGGAAAAATATTGTTCCTTTCCATTATATATTGTATAATATAGTAAAAGTATTCTATTATATCAAAATTTTTGAAATAAAATATCGTTATTGTTACCCTGAATCCGAAGATCTGCGGTTCGCTGTGTATAACAGTATGCAGCTATTAAGGAGGAGTGCGATGTATGAAAAAAATTCTATTTCTTCTTATACTACTGACAGCGGTAAATTTATCATCCTGTTCAGGCAAACCGAACAGTAATAGCGACCTTGTCCCGAATGTTGAAGACGTTGAGATTGGTTCATTCACCGAATATGATCTGATAAAAGAGCTTCAGACGATGGATAACGATAGGCTTTCGGAACTTGGCTATACGGATAATGAAATCAGCGAAATATACTCCATTGATTTTAAAAAAATCGTTGAGGCTGCAAAAGAAAAACGATATGAAACCTTAAAAAACAGCGGATATACGGATGAGGACATTAAAGTCATTTACGGTGATGACATTGACGCGGCAGCCAGGATCTTATCGGCAGAGTTGATTTGTCGTTGTGAAATAACCGGCCTCAGCTACAGTCCCCTGATGGACAGGACATACGCTGACGTTGAATTTGCGTGGAAATGGAACAAGTGCCCTATGATCACATTTACCGACATTATAGGCGTCTATGTTTCAAACCGGATGTATATAGATAAATCAAAAGTTTTTGTAAGATATTATGAGGATGGCGACTGGGACTCATACTCTCAGACCAAAACATATTGTTTTGAGCCTGCCGGCGTTACAAGCCTTGCGGAATGCTCATTTGATATTAATCTATTCAAGTTCCCAAGCGTTCAAAAATCGGAGGTCGCTCTGGAAGGCAAGGCGTTATGCCGCTGGAAACTTGATGAAAAATTACAGGACATTTATGTCGTAGCCAAATACGGTCACTCCGTAATTCCATGTTCCCCGGATTTGGCGGTGTCTGACGGTAATTTAGTATTTGCTCCATATATCGGTGTGTCGGAGGCAGGAATGGATTTAGATTACATAAAAAAATAAATTCTATTTTCACATTTTAAATTAGCAAAACCGAGGTCAAGCATCCACAGCGGATTCCGGCCTCGGTTATTTTTTAATTTTTATATGAAATTCACTTTATTTTGTACGCAGATTTTTTCATACAGTTTATTAACTTTTCAGTCTATATCATTTTATAATGTATCGGTTCAGCGTCTCATAAACGATATCTCCGTTTGCGTATACGGTCGTTACGTCAAACATTTCCCTGCCGACAACCGGAACAAAATGCCGGTCAACTCTCTGGCTTATGACCTCACGGCTTGAGCCGTCAGCCTCGAGCGCCATTTTCTTGAGTTCATCCTCGGTAATGTTTCCATCGACTACAGCTTCACCGGCGGTATTGTAAATTTCTCCGCCGATGGCCGTTATTTCCACCCGATCATTGTATACGGCCGCGAAATATCCCAAATTCGTCTCTATTTCGTCCACCGTATATTTATAAATAACAAACCGTTCAGCATCGGAGTTATCATCCGTCTCCACTATCTTTTTAGTAAAATTATCCGCCGAAAACTCCGCGTCCATCGTTTTTATGCAGTTTTCCACATATTTATCGTCAGCGCATCCTTCCGTTTGGAAAACATCCGATTTTTCCTTTGAAATGTTCAAAATCACGTTTCCCTCGGCAAATGATACACCGATATTTTCAACGCCGTAATATTTCAGCGCTGTCTCAACGGGGATATAAAGCCTGTCGCCGATTATTACATTTCTTGCTTCCTGCGCTTCTCTTTTGCCGTTTACGTCGGAGAAGCTCTCGCCGGCGGCCGACGATATGGTAAATGCTTTGCCGTCCTCGTTTCGCGCGGCGGTAAACAGCTTTCTTTCGCCATCCCAGGAAATATCGGATTCGTCATAGTTTCCGCCGGCATACAAGTCTATATATCTGGCCGGTATAAGGACATTTCCGTTTTCATCGGTCACAGCTCCTTCTCCATCGTGACCCATATATATCCCGTCAACATATATGCCCGCCATACCGGGAACTATGGTCGTTCCACGCTCGGCGATATATGCCGCGTAGGCGCTGAACGGCGTAAGCGAAGCCAAAGTTAAGGCGATGGCTATAACTTTTAACCGTCTCATATCCGTCCTCCTTTACAGAGCAAAGGTCTGTCCCATTATCTCTACGCTGTCAATATTGTTTATATCGACCATATCGTCGAAATTGATTATCGTAACAGCTGATCCGTCGCTTTCAGCTGAAGTTGACTTGTCCGTTGTCTGCGAAACCTCGTCTCTGCCGCCGTCCTTATAGTTAAGGGCTACGCTTCCGAGATCAGCGCCATTCTCGCGGTTATATTTTAAAACTATGGAAGTCTGGCCTACAACGCACTCCGTAAGCTCTATACCGTCTATCTTCGTGCCGTCAACATTTACCGCTGCCGCCGTCTTATCGCTTCCGACAACGCAGTTGAGCATCCAGCTTCCCTCGGCGCAGCTTACAAATTCTTCGCCCTCAAAATATCCGTAGTTCTCAAGCTCAAGCCAGTAATTGCCCGCCGGAACACCTCCGTCAAAGCTGTACTCCAGCTTCCAAACATCGTCCTGGCCGTTGGACGAATAAAGCTCGGAACCGATAAATTCGCATCCGGCGTCCCCTCCGTCGGCGCTCAGAAGAGATACTTTCTCAAACTCCATATCCGACGCCGGTCTTTCGGGCTCGGGAAGGCTGACCTGATACATGATCACCATTTCATCATCTTCTATGCCCGCGCCGGTTACTTTAACATTGAAATTTATCGGCACGTTTGAAACAGCCTCCTGCGTCTCCAAGTCTGTTTTTTCGGTGTCTCCGTTAGTCCCGGAGCATCCTGAAAGGCATAACGCCGCGGAAAATCCGATTATCGCCGCTGTGTTTAAAAATTTCTTCATAGCTAACACTCCTTGATCTGAAATATTATATGATTTTCACGTTAAAAGTTCAGTAATATTACTTGATTTAATTATCTCACAACAATATTTTGATTTCAATATTTTCCAGATAATCTTAATAATTATTTAAAATATTTGTCAGAATTTTAAATAATTTACACAATAATCAGCCAAAAAAAACAGCTTTCCAAAGCGGCTCCGCCGACATTCTTATACTATTTCCTTTGCCGAGATTATCGCATGGAAAGACAGGAGTTTCAATATTTTTCGGATGATTTTAATAAATATTTAAAAAGCTGCTTATAAAAATACAGCGCCCTGTTATTAAGCAGGACGCCTTATTACTGTTATTTACTTTGGATTTCTTCCTCCGGAAGCACTTCAAAAATTATTGCTTTGCCAAATGATATATCAAGTTGGTCCATACCTACTGTTACATCAATGTAATCCTTTCCTTTGTATGAAAAAGTCGAAGAGCTTGTATCATCGTAATGATGCGGCTGGGAATAATAGTTCCACGCCCGCCGTTCCGCCTCAGTCATAAGCTCCCTGCTGAATATTGGCCTGTGAATATTGAGTTCTACCGATTCTTCGTACGGCAGGTTTCCTTTATACTCCATATATTCTTCATACACTTCTGTTCCTTCTTTAATGGGCAGCATTTTGAGCCTTTCGCTTACGTCCGAGATATGAAGCTGCATATTTTCATCGTAATAGCTGTAATATCCGATGGCATCGGTCAAATCTTTCAGTCTTATATACAGCGTCCCTTCACAGTTAAAACCGCTTTCAAAATATTCGCTGTTTTTAAGCGCCGTAATCTCCTTATCGCCAAGATAGACCGGCGTTTTATTTTGGTTTACCGTAACGTCTCTCGCGCCGAATCTTATTACATCGGCTTTATTTTCCGTCTCCGTTCCGATTATGGAAATAACGTTTTTCCCGCCGTCATAGATCACCGTTCTGCCAAGCATTTCCGCCACATTCCTCAGGGGAACATATATCTTTTCTTTGCTGTAGAACACATCGCAGTTTATTCTGTCCTCGCCGTACCATATAGTCAGAGGGATCATATTTACGACTGAACTCCTCTGCACTGAATACTTTTCATATTGCTCCATGGAAAGGCCATAGGTCTGTTCCTCGGCCTGCGCCGTATAGGCTGAGCCAATGAGCATAATTGATATTAACAGGGCGCATTTTAATGCCTTCATTCTCATACCTTCTTTATGATTTTAATATAAGGCGGTCTATCCGATAAACGTATTCTTTGCATCCGTAAACCTCGTTATCAGTGCCCGGGTCTATGGTATAATCAGTTTTGACAACAAGGCTGTATCTTCCGTTGACTACTTCCTTCGAGATCTCCTGTTCCGTTATCTCATAACCGGCAAGGATTTCATCCGCAGCCTCTTCCTTAGCCTTTTCAATATCCTCATCCGAAACGGGTACTGTATATTTTTCTAAATAGCTGAAATCATTGTCGATATTTTCATTTTCGTTGAAATAAATAACTTCTCCGTCTCTTACTATCGCGTAAAATCCTTCTCTCGCGTCAAATCCGTTTACATATCTTTCATAGTAAACCTGAAGTACATTATTGTCTCTTTCTTTAGTGATTATTTCATAATCATTCAAATCAACGGCGTAGTTATCAACTATATACTTGTTTATCTGTGATAAATCATTCTTCGACGCCTTGATACCTGTATAGTTTTTGCTCACTGCTTCCGCATCTATATTAATGGGCATTGCCGCGCTCCTTGATATGGGAGTTCCGTTTCCCGGCCATATAACGCAATCCTCATTACCGTAAATTTCCCAGCTTGTAACCTCATCACCCGGATATTTTTTATCGGCATAAAGAGCTGACTCATATACGGTATATCCGTCTAATAAACGCTCAAAAAAATCCTCATTCCACCCTGTAAGAGCTCCTGTTTCCACGTTTTCAACCCAGCCTATCGCGCACTCAGCTCCATTGTCCGTTGCGTATTCAGGAAGGTTTTTGTTAGATAAACTCTTTGGTTCGTCCGCAGTACGGCAAGCCGCAAAAACCATCAGTCTGCTTTCAACTTCTTTTCCGCTAAGTTTGACAAAATTAAATTCTTCCGAATCATGTTCTACATTCCTTACATTAGTGCTCACGCCGCATACTATCGGTTCGTCATCGTTATTATTAAAGTAAAATTTTATGTGAGTTGGCGCTCCGTGTCCGTCCAAAAAAACTACTGAGCTTCCAAGCCTGTCCGTGCCGTCATCATTGGTGTCATCCAACTCATCATAAGTAGGCTCATCAATATATGTGGCATTATAATAATCCGTATTCTTAAGCAAATTCCTGATATATTTTGCCACTCCGGTTGTATCAATGTCGTTAATGTCCAGATATTTATTCGAATTTCCGGGATCATAACTTATAAAATCGGCTCCGACCGAAAGAGCGTATTCTTCCTCATTATAAAATCTTACTTTGATTTTATATTCTTCCGTATCGTCATAGTCGGAACTTCCCGCGCCTTCAACTCTGATATAATAATACTCATCCGGATTTACAAAAGCGTATATTCTTTCAGTTTCGCCATCTGAGCCGTCTGTACTTTCGTCTATCACAGTTTTTGACGGGCTGATCAAATAAAAATCATAGTCTTCGGTATCGGGAACTGACAATCTAAAATATGCCTGTCCCATCTCGGAAAACTTGATTTTATAGTAATCCACATCGTCTCTGTCTTCTATGGTTCCATACACATATTCGTCTAAATAGAGTTTGTCCGCGTTTTTTATTGTATCGTTCGGTTCATACTCATCATAAATAACCTGAGTTTCTATTTCATTTTCCTCATCCTCAAGCACCGACTTGGGCACGCTAAGTTTGGGCTTTACATATCCGGCTTCTTTATTTTTCTTCGACTCCTTGATATACTCGTCGATTTTTGCTTCCAGCTCATAAAGTTCCTCATCTGTAAGTCCGCTGTCATCAATTTTTTCAACCTCAGCTGTCCCGGATATATCGTTTTTACTGCCTGCCGCATTATTAGAACGCATTGCCGACCATTTCTTTGAAAAGTCTTCTGATATCGCTATTTTTTCTTCTCTGGTATATGAATCTCCATTTCCGATAGTCCAGACTCTCATACCATTATTTATTGTTTCCTCAACCTCGTATTTAGGTAATTCAGGTAAACTATAAGCGAAAGCGGTCAAGTTCATAGAATTTAAACATAAGCACGCTAACGCTGCCGCAGCAAAAAATTTTTTATTAACCCGCATATTTATTCCCTACCTTAATTTAATGTATAGTCCTATAGCTGCTTTCTATATCCAGATTATTGCACGAAAAAGCAGGAATTTCAATATTTTCCATATAATCTTAACGATTATTTAAAATATTTAAAAAAAATATATCCTGATTATATTCTATATGCGATCTATCCTATTTCTTTGAATATTTTGACATCAAAACAAGATTTCTTATGCCGTTAAAAGCATTCACTCCGATATAAACCGTTCCAAAATTCAGCATATATTCAATATAAGTAAACTGCAAAGCCGTTGGCTTTTCCATAAAAAATGCTGATAAGATATATATAGCTGAGAGCACGGCGATTATAAGATTTACTATGCAAATTATCACACAGCTCTTTTTTGTGTCTCCTTTATTAAGGATCACCGCTCCTATGGCCGCTCCGAAAAATATGGCGCTTACATGCTGGAGCACGAGCATTTTAATGTCATATCCCATAAAGTTTTCCATCTCGAGTTCAAATCTTTTAGCGAAATATGCAGACAACATAATAAAGATAAATGGCAAAATTTCAGATATGATAAGCAAGATTATTTTTTTCATATTATAGCCTCCTTGTGAGGGCATACGCTAAAAGTTTCTACATCGAAAATATCTTTTGTCTGTGTCTTTCCACAGTCTTCACAAACTTTTGAATTGTAATATATCATAATACATCCGCCATTATCGAGTTTTTCATGCTCTGTTATAATTACGTCTATCCATGTATGGATATGTTTTGGTTCCGTCTCACTATAGCCGCTGTTATTATCAATATTTCTCGTTTCCATCAGTTCTTCAGCTTCATCAACTGTAAGAACATCAAATTCTCCTTCTCTTACAATATTCTTATCACTCCCAAACACCCCATAAACGGCATAATCAGCCTCTTTAGCCGCGTACCCTGCTCCGCAGAATACGCAAAGCGCCATAAAAGACATTGCCACCGTCGCCATCTTTGTTCCTTTTTTCTTGTTTTTCATAATCAATTCCTCCCTTCTTGTCATACTGTTCTTTCGCTTTAAAGCCAAAAAGGACGCCAAAACATTCTTGTATTTGATATTTATTTCGGCCACCTTTATAAGCAGGTTCGCGTAGAGCCTTCTTGTTTCCTCGTCAAAGTCCTGGTTGAGCGTTTCGTCGCAGTCGGCCTCCGTCCAGAAACAATAGCCCTTTTTGATTTTATAAAAAAATGGATTGAACCAGTTTATACCGTTCAATATTTCAATGAAGATTTTTAAAAAAGCGTCGTTTTTTTCTATATGCGTCAGCTCGTGCATCAGGATAAGCCTTATCTCTTTATCGCTTAGAATATTCTCGAGTATAACCGGAAATACTATGTATTTTCTTCTTACCCCTATGGTATATGGCTGTGCAGTGCTCTTGCTCATCAAAAGTATGACTCTTTCGCTCTTTTCAATGAACTTAAATATTTCCGCCGTTTTTCCCACAGCAGGCGTGGAATATTTTTTTATAGCTCGTATAGTTTTTATATAGTTGATAATTAAACATACAATATATATAACTATACCTGTCGCCCATACTGCCGTAAGTATTCTGCCTATGTTTATCCTGTCCAAAAAATTATAAATATCTTCCGTCAAATTGCTGTTTACTACTATCAAAGGAACTCCATCGCCTATTATAAAGCTGGTTTCCGCTTCTTCCATCAAAAAATATATCATATATGAAGGAAGAACGAATGAAATGAGTCCAAATCCCATAAGATATTTCATAAAAGCCGCCGACGTGCGATTATATACTATTTTTTTGATCAACAATATGATCGCGCAGGTAATGCTTCCGGTAATGACCGAATATGCCGCGAAGATGAAAATATTTTCCGTCATTTGTTTTTATTCACCCATTCTTTTAATTCATCAAGGTCTTTTTCGCTTAATTCATCATCCTTGGCAAAGGCGGAAACAAAGTCTTTGATGGAACTGCCAAAGAATGTTTCAAGAAATCTTTTTCCCTCCTCTACTCCGTATTTTTCCCTGTCAACGGTAGGGTAATAGTAATTTGTTATCCCCTTTTTCTCGTGGGTCGCAAAGCCCTTTTCCTCAAGTCTGTCCAAAAATGTGGAAACTGTCCTTGTCGCCCACTTGGTTCCCTTCGCCTCAAGGATGGAACAGGCTTCTCTGACGGTAAGGCCTTCGTCGCCCTTATCAAGTAAGATGCCTAATACTTTCTCCTCTGATTTTGACGCTGTTTTAACTTCGCTTTTTTTTCTCATAATTCATTCTCCATTCTTTTATAATTTATTTTTTAGTCATTTTTGTACTCGGTACAATTATAGTTTATATCTTTTCGGTACATTTGTCAATGAATTTATTAAAAATCCTACAAAAATACCGGCCCCGTCAAATCTGACCGAGGGGCCGGCATACCGTAAATTATTAATTATATTAGAAAGCGTTTGCCTTTGTGAAAGCGTCTTTTGTCGCGTTATGGATTCTTCCGCCCTTATTGGCGTCTCCAATTACAATGACTCTGTCAAACTCTTTTTCATAGCTTTCAACAAGACCCTTCTCAGGTGCTACGCCGAGGGAAAGAACCACACTGTCACACTTGATTTCCTTAGTCTCGCCGGAAGCGATGTCCTCAACCTTTATGAAGCCGTCACCAACCTCAAGGAGTTTTGTGGCTGTGTGTACCTCAGGCTTATGCGACATAATGTCGTTTACGATGTATTTTCTTATCGGAGGGAATACTCCGGGACCCACATCGCCAAGCATCTCCACAAGAACCATCTGACAGCCCTCATCTCCAAGCTTTTCGGCAACCTCAAGACCTGTGAGTCCGGTGCCCACTATGGCTACTTTTCCGCTGAGTTTAACCTTTCCGAGTATTACATCCTCGGGAAGATATGCCTTTTCTACGCCGGGTATGGGAGGATTTACGGGTTTTGCTCCCGTGGCGATGAATACTCCGACAGGGTTATAGCTCTTTACCTTTTCAGGCGTAGCCTCAGTATTGAGCGCAACATTAACGCCCGCCTTTTCTACCAGCTTTTTCATTGTATTAACGTATTCCGTTATGACATATTTGCCTTTAGCCTTGTCAGCGACATTAAGCGTTCCGCCGAGCTCTCCGTTCTTTTCCATAAGTGTAACATTGAAGCCTCTCTTCGCTAAAACGATGGCGGCCTCCATTCCTCCGGGGCCTCCGCCGACAACTACAACTGATTTGCCGTCTCCGTCCTCAACGGGTTCCTTATAGAGGAATTCATATCCAAGGCGGGGATTTATGGAACACTCGATAGGCATATCGGCCATAAGTCTTTCACGACAGTACATACATCCGATACATTTTACAATCTCGTCCGCTCTGCCTTCCTTAGTCTTTTTAACAAACTCCGGATCAGCGAACTGCGAACGTCCAAGACCAACGAAATCGCTGATACCTTCCTCAAGAAGCTCCTCCGCCCAATCGGGATTTTTGATTGTGTTTGTAGCGATAACGGGAATTGAAAGAGCGTCTTTGAAAGCCTTTGCCACATGCTTTTTCCATCCGGGCTGGAATGAATAGGGATCGCAGTTAGCATCTCCGTTCTGGGCGCAGCCATTTGAAATATTGATATAGTCAAGACGGTTCTCAAGGAATTTAGCTATTTCAAGTCCGTCATCGAGCGTCATCTGTCCGGGAACCATCTCGTCCCCGCTTATTCTTATTCCGACAACAAAATCGGGTCTGACAGCCTTTCTGATCTCGTCGATGATCTCCGTGACAAATCTTGTTCTGCCCTCAACGTCTCCGCCGTACTCATCCGTGCGTTTGTTGTAATATTTGCTGAAGAACTGGGCTATAAGATACGAATGGGCTCCGTGGAGCTCAACTCCGTCATATCCGGCTTTCTGACATCTTACTGCCGCGTCGACAAATTTTTTCTGTACTGCCTTGATCTCATCTACCGTCATTTCTCTGGGAACGGGAGCTCCGGGCGCCGCCGGAACACCGCTGGGAGAAAGGGACTGCCTTCCCGTAAGGGCGGGCTTAGACGTCATTCCGCCATGATGTATCTGAGCGAATATTTTGCAGTCATATTTATGTACCGCGTTTGTAAGAAGCTCAAGTGAGCTTAAGTTATAGTCGCTTGCAGCTCTCAGGTTGCCAACCGTAGGTATGCTGTCGATCTCATCAACGCCGGTATACTCATTGATAATAAGTCCAATTCCGCCCTTTGCTCTTTCAGCGTAATAATCGATCAGTCTTTCAGTAGCATTACCGTGTCTGTCAGCATAGACTGTGCCCATCGGCATCATAACGCATCTGTTTTTAATAGTCAGTCTGCCGATTTTACCCTTTTCAAAAAGTTTTTCGTAAGCCATTTTCTCTCCTCCTTAAAAATCATATATCAATAAAAAATAATCAAATATCCACAGATATATTTTACTTCATACTCTATATTTTTAGCAAGAACGCACTTTTAATATATATAGTATACTTTTTGATAGTTTGGAGGAGTTTATCTATGGGGAATTTCGACTCCGGCTCTCTCAAAGTACATAACTCCCCATTCTCTTATGGAAGTAATCACCGGTATAAGCGTTTCACCCAGCTCGGAAAGCGAGTATTCCGTTTTCGGAGGAACAACGGGATAGAGCACCTTATTTATTATGCCGTTGGCCTCGAGCTCCTTTAGCTGACTGCTGAGCATTTTTGGCGTTGCCTGAGGGATTAACCTCTGTATCTCGCTGAATCTAAGCGTTCCGTTTTTTATTAAATGCCAAAGTATTATTACTTTATATTTTCCGCCGATTATATCCATTGTGGCCTCAACAGTACAGTTATATTTTCCAAGATCAATCTTTTCCATATTTTTCACCCGCTTCATATAAAATAGGCAATATACAGCCTTTTTATAATATTAACACAAGGCGATTGTTTGGGCAAATGGTAAAAATAAAAATGAGTTTCTACCTTTATATATGTATCGAAATATCTGCCTTAAATATATAAAAAAGAAGACAGATAACCTTATAGCTATCTGTCTCCCTTTTATATGGCATTATGTGAGTTAATATAACGAAAAAGGCTTATTTGAATTTTTTGCCTCTTTCATCACATTCTTTAATAGCTGCGATGAATTTCTCCTTTGTTACCTCATAGGGTACGCAGGTCCATTCTTTTGTAACCGAAGATCTTTCAGCGACAGCGGGAAGATCCTCCTCAGTAAGTCCGATGTCAGCCATTGTTAAGGGCAGTCCCATTTCTTTGTGGAACGCCATTATTCTGTCACATTCGTCATAGTTTTTATCATATGTCAGCAATACAAGGCTTCCGAAGGAAACGATTTCTCCGTGAAGGTGGTGCTGGATGCAGTTGGGAATAACCGAAGTTCCGTTATAGAATCCATGCGCAAGCGAGCTGTTGTAATAATAATCGTTTTCGGTTGTCATAAAGTTTGAAACAAGTCCTGTTGTAACGATGATGTCAAGAACGACCTGTTCAAGCTCAAATGAATCCACATTGTTTTTGCAGTCTTCGTATGCCTTTTTGCCGTACTCGATAAGAGGATCGATACAAATAAGGCTAAGCTGATTTCCCATAAGGGGCGTATGCGAAACCTTATGTCCTCTTATTGATAACTGAGCCTCAAGCTCCTTGGAGATGGCATCGCCTATGCCTGCCCAGAAAAGGTTTTCGGGTGACTCAGCGATTATTTTTGTATTGATGAAAATATGCTCCGCGGGTGTCTTTGAGTAAAAATAGTTGTTTACTCTTCCGTCAGGATGATAAATAACAGCTATTGATGTTGTAGCCGCGCAGTTTGAGCCGATCGTAGGGAATGTGAACATGGGTTTATCAAGTTTTTCCTTAACGACCTTGCATGTGTCCATTACTCTTCCGCCGCCTACGGCAAAGATCATATCCGCGTCTTTAACCGCGTCCATTTTCATAAGTTCCTCAGCATTCTCATAGGAAGCCTCTCCGCCGTACCATACAAAATCAGTTATCTCAACGTCTGAACCATCTATACCATCCAATAGTGCATCTTTAGCCTTTGACATAGCAGTCTTTCCACCGATTACGACAGCTTTTTTGCCGTATTTTCTCGTTACCCAGGGTATTTCTTTATAACAGTCTGTTCCTATAGTGTAGTTGGGAATATAAATGTGGTATCCTTTCATATTGATGCACTCTCCTTTTGATAAATTGTTGGTATAGTTGGTATAGTTTTATGTTTTTTTATTTTTGATTGCCTTTAAAAAGTTTTTAAAAAGCAATTATTTGTCTGCGTCTTCCTTAGCGGCTACGGGAACTGTCCATCCGAATGTGTCTTCTGCGCGTCCCCACTGGATATCCGTTATGCCTTTGTAAAGCTCATCGCAAACGGGTCCGATCTCGTTGTTGTTGATGTGGTAGTCAACGCCTTCATAGTGAAGGATTCCGATGGGAGATACAACCGCCGCTGTTCCTGTTCCCCATGCTTCCTCAAGAGTTCCTTTCTTTACGGCATCGATAACTTCTTCCGCCGTTATAAGTCTTTCTGTTACTTTGTATCCCTTTGACTTAAGATACTCGATAGCGCTCATTCTTGTTACTCCAGGAAGAACCGAGCCTGTAAGCATGGGTGTTAAGATTTCTCCGTTGATCTTGAACATTACGTTCATTGATCCAACTTCCTCGATATATTTCTGATGAACACCGTCAAGCCAGAGAACCTGTGTAAATCCGTTTTCCTCAGCTACGGCCTCTGCTCTGTTGCTGGCAGCGTAGTTTCCGCCGACCTTGCAGTCTCCCGTGCCTCCTCTGACGGCACGGACATCATGTTCCTCGATAGCGATTTTAACAGGTTTAAGTCCTTCCTTATAGTAGTTTCCTACAGGACAAGTGATTATCATAAATTTAGCTTTTTTGATTGAATGAAGTCCGATGGGCTCGTCGCATCCAAACTCAAAAGGTCTGATGTAAAGAGACTCGCCTTTTTCAGCGGGAACCCAGTCCTGCTCGAACGCTACAAATCTTTCGATAAGGTCAAGTATCGTGTCGGCGTCAAGATGGGGAAGGCAAAGTCTGTCAATGGATTTCTCCATACGTTTTGCGTTCTCTGAAGGTCTGAAAAGCTGACATTTTCCATCGGGTCTTCTGTATGCTTTCATTCCCTCGAAAGCGCCTGCGCCGTAGTGAAGGATTGTTGAGCCGGGATGCATAAGGATGGGTCCGAAAGGAACGATCCTTGCGTCGTGCCAGCCCTGGTCAGCGTCATAGTCCATAATGAACATATGATCCGTAAAATATGTTCCGAATCCGATTTCCTGACCCTTCTGGGGTTTTGCCTTAGGTGTCTGTGTTCTCTCCACTCTGATGTTCATTTTCATAACAATTATCTCCTCTCACAAAATGCCTTAATAAAATATAAACTTTAATAAAAAAGCCTGCGGCTATGTAGCCGCAGGCTTGAAAAAACTTAAATCAAAAACATCATACACTGGTTTGTGTCATATTATGACACTTATATATATAGAAAACTCGTATGTCTGTTATCAACTGTTTTTTCTGCACGACTCATAGCACTAATACTTCTAATAATAATAATTAGTGAGCAAATAGCGCTAATAGATAGTGTGCAAATGTATAATCCAGTTGACATCATATCGAATTTTCTCCTTTCTTCAATAATTTTTAATTATAGTAACACCTATCACAGTTTTTGTCAATAGGTTTTGGAATAAAATTTACGTCATTCCCGAAGGGCTTATATTTCAAAGATTTTCCAAAAACATGGCTATTCTTCTGAAAGCCTCATGCCTGCCCTCCGTAAGCACGATATTATGCTCCCCGTGCTCCGGCGTGTATATCTGCTTGTTTTCCGACGATATCCTGTTATATATTATTTCGGCGCTTCCCGGATCAGCCACGGCGTCATCCTTAGCCTGCACGATGATTGCCGGGCATTTTATCTGCTCAAGGAAGCCTTCCGCTCCTATGACCTTTGTGAGTCTCTCAAGCTCTCCGAAAATCCTTATCGCGATATCCTCATAGTGTATATGATACTGCTTGAACAGTCCGACCTTGCCTTCCATCGGTCTGTGGAAATATACCTGTTCCGGCGGATAAGTATCTGTCATAAACGTCCCCGGCATAAGGCTGAGCGGAGAAGATATCGGAATAATTCCGGCCATATCCGGATGTTTTGCCGCAAGATAAAGCGAAAGACATCCTCCCGTGGAAAGCCCTCCGACATAAACCGTATCAAAACTCTTCTTTAAATAGGCGTAGTCGCTTTCAGCCTTCGCTATAAAGTCCTCGCAGTCGGTATGGAGAAGCTCTTCGGGAAATGTTCCGTGTCCGGCAAGATTTACGCACCACACAGAATATCCGTAATCATTGAGAAATTTCGCCATAGGTATCATCTGCGCCGCTCCCGATGTTATACCGTGGATGAGCAGTATCGCCTTGCCGTTATCTCCTGAAAAAAACACCTGATCATTTGTCCGCATATCAATATCTCTCCCTTCAAAACAGCAATAATATTTTCTTAAATCGATTTTATCATCCCGGCAGGTCTGTTGTCTATATATTTATGCTTTAAAGGCTGTCATATCCTTGCCGTGGACACTAAAAATGTTATATAATAGGGGCAAGCTGAAATACATAAGGAGGAGATTTTTTGAGCGATAATGATCTTAAAACCAATGATTTGGACTTAAACGATCCAAAGGATTTTAACGGTGAAGCGCCGGATGATATCAACGAGAACGATAGCCTTCCTGATGAGGACGCTGTCACGAGTAAAGACGATTCCGAAAGCACCGGCGGTAACGACTATAGTTACGGCGGCAATACGCCTAATAACGACGCCATGTATAAGGCGGCCGTAAAAAAACACACAAGAACCATCATCATTGAGATACTCGTGATTTCAAGCCTTATCAACGGCGGCTTTTTCCCCATAATAAATCTCAATCCAGATAATCCCGTTGACATCGGCCTTCTGCGTCTGTTCCTTATCGCGGTCGCAGTAGCTTATCAGGCGGAAGCCGGTTCCCTCGAAAGTCTGGCGTTTGCCAAGTCTCCGATGATCAAGATCTGGGGCTTCAATCTTCTGCCGTCTCTCATAGGCATGGTCTGCCGTTATTTTATCGAGTTCGGAGAGGTGTCAAACACATATAATTTCACCGTGCCCAACATCCTCGCGCAGGCGCTTATACTGTCGCTTATTCCAACGATTGTCTGCTTCTTTGCAAAGAAAAGGCGCGAGAAAAAACGCTCGGCATAAAAACGGGGTCATATTATGTGCGTGATAAAAACCTCCGGCGGGCTTAGTTTTATGGACTTGATCAGCTATCCCGAAACGGAGATAAAAGAAAACGAATTTACGTTTATCACCGGAGAAAGCGGCTGCGGCAAAAGCTCGTTTCTGCGTCTTTTGAACGCCACAGCCATACCCGTATCCGGAGAAATATATTACAGAGGAAAAGACATAAGAACTCTGCCCGTCCTCGACTACAGAAGGAAGGTTCTTCTGGCCCCGCAGGAGGTATTCCTGTTTGATGGCACAATAGCCGAAAACTTCAATATATACAGAAAATATTGCGGGAAGGCGCCCTTGCGTCCGTCGGAGGCCGCGGGATTTCTTGATGTCTGCTGCGCGGATTTTCCCGTTGACGCGGTTTGCAGGACTCTTTCGGGAGGAGAAAAACAGAGGGTGTTTCTTTCAATATTCCTTTCCTGTATGCCGGACGTCCTTCTTCTCGACGAGCCCACGTCAGCTCTTGACGAAAAAACGTCGGAGCGCCTTATGTCAAATCTTAAGGAATTTTGCAAATCGAAGAAAATCACACCGGTCATCGTCTGTCATAACAGCGATCTTGTGGATAAATTTGCCGACAAGGTCATAAAATTCGGAAGGAGCGGGGTGCAATGAACGGCGGCATCGTGAAACTGCAGCTGGATCAGTTTCTTCTTATATATGTCCTTTTGATAATAACAACCATAGTAATGAAAAAATGCCGTGTGAACCAGACAAAGCAGCTCGTGGCGGCGAGCATAAAAATGACGGTTCAGCTTATCATCGCCGGTCTGATACTCACATATATTTTCGGCAACCCTCACCCTGTGTTCACATTGGCCTATCTGGCGGCCATGACCGCCTTTTCGATACACAGGGCAGTCTCAAAAAACAGAGATCTCAACCGCAGGTTCAAACTTGCCATAGGTCTGTCCATAGCTCTTTCCGGTATGCTTGTTCTCATATTTTTTATATGCGCGGTAGTGAGGGAAGATATTTTTAACCCGCAGTATGTCATACCCATTTCGGGAATGATAATGGGAAATACAATGACCGGAGTATCTCTGGGCGTCAAGTCATTCAGAGAGACTCTCCTTGACCAGAGAGCTAAGATAAATGCTCTCACCTGCATAGGAGCGTCGCCGAGGGACATACTTCTGCCCTTTGTGCGGCAGTCGCTGGAAACCGCCCTGCTTCCGACGATCAATTCCATGGTCGGAATGGGCATAGTGTCCCTGCCCGGTATGATGACCGGACAGATACTTGCGGGCACAATGCCTCTTACGGCCATACTTTATCAGATCTCGATGATGATAGCCATTTGCACGTCAGTAACCGCGGCCTGCTTCAGCTCATTGTATCTGGGATATAAAACGCTTTATGGCCCGAAGGAGCAAATAATAAACATATAACGAATCGTAAGGCTTTTTAACGGAGGCTAAAAATGAAGGATAAACCGCTTTTTGACCTTTTCTGGTCATTTTTCAAAATAGGACTTTTCACATTTGGCGGAGGATATGCCATGATACCGCTTATTGAGGAGGTTTGCGTGGAAAACAAGGGATGGATAACCAGCGACGAGCTCTCCACCGTAACGGCCATCGCCGAATCCACGCCGGGCCCCATTGCCATAAACTGCGCCACATACACCGGATATATGCGGGGCGGCTTCGCGGGGGCGCTCAGCTCCACCTTCGGCGTAGTCCTGCCGTCGTTTATAATCATTTACCTCATTTCCATATTTTTTGACGATTTTCTTTCAATAACGATAATCGCCAACGCATTCAAGGGCATAAAGATCGGAGTGGGTCTTCTCATTCTGCAGGCCGGACTTAATATGTCCAAAAAGATGAAGCTCAGCGGTCTGTCGCTTTTCATACTCATAGCTTCCTGCGCGGCTCTGCTTGTTATTAATTTTGCCGGAGCGAGCTTTTCGACGGTATATTTCCTCATTATCGCCGGAATATTCAGCGTCTCCGTATATGAGATAAAACGCAGGATTTCAAAGGGAGGTGCGGATAAATGATATATCTTGACCTTCTCATCGGATTTTTGAAAGTCGGCCTGTTTTCCTTCGGCGGAGCCTATGGCGCCATACCTTTGATCCGTGACGTCGTATTGTCTTACGGATGGCTGGACGACGAGATGCTGACCTATTTTATCGCCGTCAGTGAAAGCACTCCCGGTCCTATAATGGTAAATCTTGCCACCTACATCGGCAGTTCCAAGGGCGGTATCCTCGGTTCGGCAATAGCCACGGCGGCTGTTGTTCTTCCGGCCTTTGTCATAATACTGCTCATAGTCGTTATGCTTAAAAACATTCTTGACAATCCGTATGTGCAGGCTGTGCTTGACGGAATAAAGCCCTGTATTGTCGGCATTATCGCAGCCACCGGCCTTGAGATGATATTTCAGAACTGTTTCCAGGGCTCTGTCCTTGATGTCCGAGCCGTTATACTTACGGCGATCCTCGGGGCTGTCGTTATAATTTACAGAAGGGCGAAAAAGAAAAATTTTCCTCCCATAAGACTTATAATCATCTCCGCCGTGCTTGGCATAGTGGCATATTCGTTATGATCTGTTCAATATAAAATTACGGCGTCCAAGGGTTTTATACCGGACGCCGTTTTTATATTTTATTAATTAACTTTGAAATCAGCCTAAAATTACGAAAAATACGAAAATCAGCAATGTAATGGCTGCCGTCACATATATTAGCTCTCTTTTTACGGATTTGAGCTCAATATCATAAAATCCGAGCATCACCGGGTCATTGCCATTTATGGCCCTGTTTTTTCTCTTTAAAAAGACAAGCAGTAAAACAGCCCCATGACGAGCAGTATTATGCCTATAATCGCTTCCATATCGGAAACACTGCTGGCCGTGAGGCAAATAATAACCTGCAGCGCCACATTCAGGGCCCGCCTCTTCTTTTTTGGATGCAGTTCATTTCCCTCTTTCATATTTCTCAGCATATTGAAATATTCCGTACAAACAGTTATCAATATGGCAGCTATGTATAAAACAAAGCATATCCTGTCCATAATATCACCTCGTTGTATATTCGCGGCAAAATTTTCCGGATATTTACTGTAATTTTAAGTCCACAACTATATGATGCTGCTAACAATACATATAGTATACCATATTTTATAATCATATCAACTTTTAACCCAATGAAAAAGCCCGTTCGCTGTTATGGACGGGCAGATTTATAATCTTCGGCTTCTTTTCTGAGTATGGCGTCAAATTCCGGAAATTTCTTCCTTAGAGCGACCGGTATGCCTTTCGAGTCTATAAAGCAGTGGGATGACCTTCCTGTAAACACAAGCTCTCCCGTTTCCGCGTTAGTCATTTTATAAATTATGACCAGCTTTACGCCTGTATACTGCTCCAGAGCAACCTCTATCCTGACGTCATCGTCAAACGTCGTCGGATGTTTGTACTGGCACTCCAATGACACTACCGGAGAAGTAACGCCTTCCTTTTCCAGTCTTCTTATGCCGTATCCGGCATTTTTAAGGAAGTCCGTTCTTGCCTCCTCCATCCATCTTACATAATTTGAATGATGGGTTATGCCCATTTTATCCGTCTCATAATATTTAACGCTGTGAATATATGTATGCATGGTATTTCCTCTTTAATTTTGATGTAAAATATTGCCTGTAAGTTCCGCCAAAGTGTTTTCGCCCCAGCTGTAATTTGTCAGATAGCTTCCTTTGAAGAGCTGGGAATATTCCTCCTTGCCGGAAAGATAGTCATAAAGATCGCATTTGACCTTTTCCGTAACGATACGGCGTTTGCCGTCCACCGTTTCCATCACGTCCTGTATTCCATATTCCTCAAGGGTGTTTTTAAGTCTCAGAGCAACCTTTCGGTATCTGGCCAAAGTAACGGGATTGACCGGTTCATCCTCCCAAAGGAAACTTATGGCTTCCTCCGATGAGACAAATCCTCCCCTTCTGTCAACCAGCATCGCGAAAAGCTCTTTGGCCTTTTTG
This sequence comes from Candidatus Metalachnospira gallinarum, assembly GCA_904378045.1. GTDB lineage: Bacteria > Bacillota > Clostridia > Lachnospirales > Anaerotignaceae > Metalachnospira > Metalachnospira gallinarum. Next base: position 69,330 of record CAJFHC010000008.1, read on the forward strand.
TTTCTGAACGCGACAGCCCTTTCTCCTATAAATACGTCAAAGTATCCAAATGTTCTTATTGTAACGATATGTCCGTCGGTATTTTTAGGCTCGCTCTCGTCCACGTTGTAAAGCATAATGTATCTCGGAGACGATGAGCTTGGCGATTTCTGGGAACATATGGCTTTTATCCGCCTTTCCCTGTTTGTTCTAAAATCGAAATATGTAAACTCCGCCTCTCCGGTTTTCAGAAGTCTGGCGATCTCGTCATATGAAGCCCCGCTTTTGGCGACAAAGTCCTTTATCGGCGTGCTCTGTTTCATAAGCGGCATCCATTCGTCCTTTGTAAATCCAAAAAATCCGCATACGTTGTCGCTGGCGTAAAGCGGCGTAACGTAACTGTCTTTCACCTCAAAGGCGGCAACCCCGTCGGTAAAGTTCTTGACAATCTTTTGCATATCTTCCTTAAGCGAAACATTCTCGCTTCTCAGGCCCTCTGTTTCGGTCGGATCCTGTATGTTTCTGCAGCAGTACAGCGATACGGAGCTGTCCATTTTAAGAAAGATCCCGCTGTAGCTTTTTATTTCACCGCTTGACGAGCGCGCTCTGTAAGTTATTCCCGGAGGTCTTGAATCCGGCCCAGAGAGCTTTTTGCGGCAGAAATCCCTGAAAAAGGCTCTGAGCCTTTCCCTGTCCTCATCCACCACGGTGCCGGAAATCCATTTTTCCGTGGCTTCTTCCATCTGCATCGGTATGTTCTCGAGCCATTTGAACATGGGAGAGTTATTGCTGTAGAGACATTTGACAGTGTTGGCTCCAAGGTCATACTCAAATATCTTGTCGTAAACGTCCGTCAGCGCCTTGATATATCTTTTTGTCTCGTTTTCTTTCTGCGCCTGATGTCTTTCCGTCATATCTATGCAGACGCTTCGGAATTCATCTTCGCCCTGCTCATTGACGCACTTTGAGACCCATCCGAATACATGCGCCCTCGTTCCGTCGCAACGCAGAAGCGTCATCTCGCCTGAAATAGGTTCCCCGGCGCTGTATACCCGGTTAAGATACATGGAAAACATGTGTCTTTCCTCCATCGGGACCATAAGGAATATGTTGTCGCTGAAAAGCTCAAAATAATCCATTTCGCCCTCTTTTGTTTCCGGTATGCGCATAAGCTCCTTCATCTGTCTGTTCATATATGTTATCCTGGGCTGTTTTTCGCATGTATATTTTAAAAATCCGCAGGGTATGGCCTCGTTAAGAAATTTAAGGTTCTCGTTCTGTTTTTTGATCTCCGAAATATCCGTCAAAACAGAATATCCGGCCATACTTCCGTCTTCAAGTCTCTTTACCGTCATGGAATCCATCACATAAATAACAGTGCCGTCTTTTTTTACAAGACGATATTCCGACTTTATATTCTGCTCGGCGCTTCCGGCTTTCTTTAAAAATTCCATGTACGCTTCCCTGTCATCCCTATATACAAACGCGAGATACGGGTCCGTGACGCCGTCGCTTTTAAGCTCATCGGCTTCGGCTCCGAGCATACCGCTAAGGCCGGCGCCCGCATAGCATATATGCGCCGGCTCATCAAGCGCGTATTGATGAAATCCGCTTATACCGTATTCAAGTATGTAATCCATGTTTTCAAGCATATTTATTTCTCCCCTAACGCTCGGACAGTCACTGTCCGGCGCAGAATAAGGCACCACAAAATCAGATTACATTATACCATATTTTTTTATAAAGTAAACTTATTCAATAACAGAAAAAGCGACAGCCGTATTCCGTTCATGGGAAACGCTCAAATAAATGTTTTCGCCTCCGGTTTTGCCGAAAACCTCCAGAGCTCCCCCATACAGCTGAACACAGGGCCTGCCGTTTTTGTCTTTCAATATTTCTATGTCTTTTGGAGAAAATCCTGAAAATCCCGTTCCAAACGCCTTGCTGACGGCCTCCTTCGCCGCCCACATTCCCGCGGCGCTTTGAGCGGAGCCGCCGTTTTTGATCAGCTCGCGCTCATTGGGTGTAAACACCTTTTCAAGGAATCTTTCTTTATCCATCGCCCGCTCCATGCGGGAAACGTCGATAATGTCGCATCCAATACCTTTTATCATAAAGCACCTCGTCAAGCCTGACTTCTGAGTACGGTCTTCTGTATTTTTCCGCTTATGGTCTTTGGCATCTCGTTTACAAATTCCACTATTCTTACCCATTTGTACTCGGCAAGTTTCCTGTTGCAGAATTCCTTTATCTCCAGTTCAAGTTTCTTTGACGGCGAATATCCGCTTCCAAGGGTAACGACCGCCTTTATCGCCTGTCCCCTCAGTCTGTCCGGCACTCCTATAACGCTGCATTCCACAACCGCGGGGTGCTCCATAAGCACGTTCTCAACCTCGTAAGGTCCTACCCTGAATCCGCTTGTCTTTATTATATCGTCAAATCTTCCATGGAACCAGTATCTTCCATCCTCGTCCATATAGGCCGCGTCTCCGGTGTGGTAAACGCCTCCGCGCCATACATGCGCGTACTGCTTCTCATTGTCCAGATATGCGCAGAATATTCCTACCTGTTTTCCGCTTTCGGGGGGTATTATAACGACCTCGCCTATCTCTCCGACGGCGGCTTTCTCTCCGTTTCTGTTTCTTATCTCTATGTTGTAGAAAGGAGAAACCGTGCCCATTGAGCCTTCCACAGCCTTTTTCCCTTTGAAATTGGCCATAAGCAAAGTCGTCTCCGTCTGTCCGTAGCCCTCGCAAAGCTCAAGACCCGTGCTTTCGGTAAATTTCTTGAACACCTCGGGAGCGAGCATCTCACCCGCCGTTGTGGCGTGTTTGAGCGTAGGCATCTTAGGTATTCCCTTTCTTACAAGATAGCGGTAAACCGTAGGCGGAGCGCAGAATGAGGTCACTCCGTAATGATTGATGACAGCCGTAAGCTGTTTGGGATCAAAGTTATCAAAATCAAACACCATAACCGCGCTTCCGACAAGCCACTGGCCGTACAGCTTGCCCCATGAAGCCTTTGCCCAGCCCGTCTCGGCCACGGTGAAATGAAGTCCTCCGTCCTCGGCTCTATGCCAGTATTTTGCCGTTACGATGTGAGCGAGGGGGTAGGTATAATCATGTATTACTCCCTTGGGGTATCCCGTTGTCCCTGATGTAAAATACAATATCATCGGGTCATCGGCTTTTGTCTGCACCCTTTGGAAATTTTCATCCGCCTTTCTTGTGGCTTCAGTAAGATTCATATATCCTTCCGTGTCCTTCTGAACGCACCACTTTATAACGCTCATACCGGCGTCGGACAAAGCCGTGTCTATTTTCTGCGGTACTTCGTCCTGGGTCGTGCATATTACGGCTTTCACCTTCGCGGCTCTGAAGCGGTACACAAAATCGCTCACCGTAAGCATATGAGTGGCGGGTATCATTACAGCCCCTATTTTATGAAGGGCGATGGCCGCGAACCAGTATTCGTAATGCCTCTTTAATATGACCATTACCCTGTCGCCTTTTTCTATTCCGGCATCCTTAAACACGTTCGCCATCTTATCGCTGTATTTTTTTATATCGGAAAACGTGAATATATGCTCCTCATTTTCCGTGTTGCACCAAACCATAGCCTTTTTGTCCGGCGTTTCACCGGCTATGACGTCCACAACATCATAGCCGAAATTGAAGTTTTCGGGATAATCGAGCTCAATGCTTTTTAAAGCTCCGTTTTCGTCAATGGTCTCTTTGCAAAATTTCTGATAAATACTCATATTTACTCCTTAATTATCGCGTCTGCACCTATACGGCGGAAACGGTCGTATCGCTTGCTCACAAGGTCAAGATCGTTTGTCAGCTCGCTCAGCTCCTCCGTAAGAAGGGTGCGTATACGATAATAAAATTCTTTTTTTCCGATATCCTTTTCAGAAAGGATACGCTCTATAACGCCAAGGCTTTTAGCGTCCTCAGCTGTCAGCTTAAGGCTTGCCGCTGCCGCGTCCGCCTTTGACGAGCTCTTCCAAAGGATGCTCGCGCAGCCCTCGGGAGAAATAACCGAATAAACGGAGTTCTGCAGCATCCATACACGATCGGCCACGGCAAGGGCAAGGGCTCCTCCGCTGCCGCCTTCTCCTATAAGTATGGATATTATGGGAACACAGAGGGTTGACATCTCCATAAGGTTCTCGGCAATAGCCTGACCCTGTCCCCTTTCCTCGGCTCCTATTCCGCAATATCCTCCGGACGTGTCAACAAAGCAGATGACCGGCCTTCCGAATTTTTCGGCCTGCTTCATAAGACGCAGAGCCTTGCGGTATCCCTCGGGATGGGGAGCGCCGAAGTTACGGTAGGTGCGTTCCTTTGCCGTGTGGCCCTTCTCTATGGCTATTACCGTCACGGGCATATTGTTAAGCCTCGCTATGCCGCCCACAATGGCGTGGTCGTCGGCGTAATTTCTGTCTCCGTGGAGCTCGATAAATCCCTTAAATATATTTCTTATATAGTCAACACCCGTCGGTCGGCTGTTGTCGCGGGCGAGTTTGACTCTCTCATAGGGTATTATGCTCATACGTTCATCCCTCCGTTATGCATCTTAAGAAGCTCCGTAAGGATCTTCTTCTGGTTAGAGCGGACGACTATGCTGTCTATAAATCCGTGCTCAAGAACGAACTCTGCCTTCTGGAATCCCTTTGGAAGCGATTTTCTTGTAGTCTGCTCAATAACCCTCGCTCCGGCAAATCCAACCGTCGCTCTCGGCTCGGAAAGTATTATGTCAGCCTCCATGGCGAAACTGGCTGTTACTCCTCCCGTGGTAGGGTCTGTCAAAACGCATATATAAAGCAGTCCCGCGTCGCTGTGTCTTTTGACCGCGGCGCTTGTTTTTGCCATCTGCATAAGGGAAAGAAGTCCCTCCTGCATACGCGCGCCTCCCGAAACGGTAAATCCGACTACAGGAAGACGGTGTTTTGTGGCATACTCAAAAATAAGCGTAATTTTTTCTCCGACCGCCGTTCCCATGCTGCCCATCATAAAATACGATTCCATGACGAACAGACAGCAGCTCTGGCCGCCTATCTTGGCCGTTCCGCACACGACCGCCTCTTCCTCTCCGCTGGCGGCGCGAACCGTATCTATTTTGTCTCTGTAGCCCGGAAAGTTAAGGGGATTGCCGGCTTTTACGTCTGAATACAGTTCGTGGAAGCTGTCTCTGTCGGCAATCATCTTTATTCTCTGGCGCGCTTTCATACGGAAATGGTATCCGCAGGCACATACAAGATCGTTGGCCCAAAGGCGGCTGAGAGGTATGCTTTTGTGACAGCTCGGGCAGGTCTTTTCGGGCTCGCCGTCGTCCCTCTGGAGGGGAGCGGCTGATCTTCCGCCTTCCTCGAGCTTATTTTTCGGTTTTAAAAAACTTATCAAAGCCATTCTATCACCTGTTACTCATAAAAGTTAAATCATAGTTACCCGACGTGAATCTGTCGTCCTCCACGATATTGAGCTGTTCCTCTATGTTCGTGGGTATTCCCTCAATAACAAGCTCGCAGAGCGCCGCCTTTATTTTTCTTAAAGCCTCTTCCCTTGTTTTGGCGAAAACTATCAGCTTTCCAAGAAGGGAATCGTAATACGGCGATACCGTCGTGCCCTCGATAAGGCTCGTGTCAAATCTTACAGAAGGTCCTCCGGGCACATGGAGCATGGAAAGCGTTCCGCAGCTTGCCGCGTTTATTCTGCACTCTATGGCAGCGCCTTGGAGTTTTACGTCATCCTGCGTAAAATTAAGCGGAATGCCCGACGCGATACGGATCTGCCATTTTACTATGTCAAAGCCCGTGAGCATCTCGGTTACGCAATGCTCGACCTGCAGACGGACGTTCATTTCCATAAACCAGAAGTTTCCTTCCCTGTCAAGAAGGAATTCCAGTGTTCCGGCTCCGGTGTAGCCTATCTTTTTTACGGCCTCAACGGCCTGTTTTATTATATTTTTTCTCTTTTCGTCATTTACGGCCGGGGAAGGCGTTTCCTCTATGAGCTTCTGGTTCCTTCTCTGGAGGGAACAGTCCCTGTCCCCAAGGCAGACCACGTTTCCCTGCTCGTCGGCAAGTATCTGAAGTTCAACATGTCTTGCGGGATATATATATTTTTCGATATATACGCTTCCGTCTCCAAAGGCGCTGACCGCCTCGCTTGTAGCCTGCATATAGGCTTCTTCCATATCGTCGGCGCTCATTATGAGCCTTATGCCTCGTCCGCCGCCTCCGGCGCAGGCCTTGAGCATTACGGGATAGCCAATTTTATCCGCGGCCTTTACCGCTTCCTCAGCGGATGATACGGCCTTTGTTCCGGGAATCACCGAAAGTCCCGCGTTTCTCATAAGCTCCTTGAGCACGGCCTTATCGCTGAGTTCTTCCATGCTTTTTGGATCGGGCCCGATGAATACTATGCCGTTCTTTCCGCAAAGACGGGCAAAATGCGCGTTTTCCGAGAGGAAACCGTAGCCGGGGTGTATAGCCTGGGCTCCGGCCAATATGGCCGCGCTTATTATCTGATTTTCGTTTAAGTAGCTTTCTGAAGCCTCCGGTCCGCCTATGCAGTAGCTCTGGTCAGCCAAAGCCACATGCAGGGCGTTCTTATCCGCCTCGGAGTATACCGCCACCGTGGATATGCCCATCTCCTTGCACGCCCTTATTATGCGCACGGCGATCTCGCCACGGTTGGCTACCAATATTTTTGAGAACATATATCAATCACCTGTTATGCAGAATGAAAATTCGGCGGAAACGCAGAGCCTGTCGCCGACGGTTATCTTTCCCTCGGCAAAATAAAAGGGGTGTTTTGCCCTTTTAATATGGCACTGGGTCTCAACTGTGTCGCCGGGCTTAACCGGCGAACGGAATTTTACGTTATTAAGCCCCGTATATACAGGGAGCTTTCCTTCTGTCATTTTATCTTTCATCAAGACGCAGGCAGACTGCGCCAGTATCTCGCAGAGTATAACTCCGGGAACGATGGGATTTCCGGGGAAATGCCCTCTGAGGAAAAACTCGTCTCCGCGAACCCTGTAATGTCCGACCGAAACGCCGTCCCTTTCTTCCACATCGTCCAGAAGGAGCATGTCGTCTCTGTGAGGAAGTATATTCATTATTTCTTCTCTGTTCATAATTTTACCTCTTGATACGGAACAGCTCCGTGCCAAACTCAACTATGCTGCCGTTTGTAACGCAGATCTCGGATATTACGCCGTCCTGATCGGCCGTTATCTCGTTCATCAGCTTCATGGCTTCTATAAGGCAGAGAGTCTGACCCTTTTTAACCTGATCGCCTACTTTAACATAGGGCTCGGCATTTTCAGCCGGAGCGGCGTAAAATACTCCTATTATAGGAGATTTAACGCTTATGAAGTCCGTATTTTCAATGGGCGCGGGAACTGAAGCGGGTACGGCGGGAGCGGCGGGGGCGGCGTTTATCACCGCTGTCTGTGCGGGAGCGGCCATACGCTCAAGGCGTACTTTTTTGTTATCCTCCGTTATCTCCAGTCCGGTAAGTCCCAGTTCCTGCATCATTTCGGCATATTTTCTGATATCAGCTTCGTTCATATCTTACACCTTCCTAAAAGCGAGGCAGGCGTTATGTCCGCCAAAGCCAAGCGAATTTGACAGCGCCAGATCAATATCGGCTTTTACCGCCGTATTGGGCACGCAGTTAAGGTCGCACTCCTCATCCTGTTCCTTAAGATTGATCGTAGGAGGGATTACGCCTTCGTTAAGAGCAAAGAGGCAGGCAAGCGCTTCAATGGCTCCGGCGGCTCCAAGCATATGGCCTGTCATTGATTTTGTCGAGCTTACATAGGCTCTTCTTGCGGCTTCCTCGCCAAGGGCCTTCTTTATGGCTATGGTCTCTATGGAATCGTTTTTAGGCGTTCCTGTGCCATGCGCGTTTACATATACGGTATCATTCTCACTGTATCCGGCTTCTTTCATGGCGTCCATCATAGCCTGAGCTCCTCCCCTTGCCTCGGGATGGGGAGCCGTCATATGGAACGCGTCGCATGTCGAGCCGTAGCCGCATACCTCTCCGTAAATTTTTGCTCCGCGCGCCTTGGCATGCTCATATTCCTCAAGAATAAGAGCTACGGCGCCCTCGCCGATCACGAATCCGGATCTTCTCTTATCAAAGGGAAGTGATGCCTCGTTGGGGTCGTCGGCCGTTGAAAGCGCCTTCATATTGGCAAATCCCGCAACGGCTGAAGCGCTGATCGCGGCTTCTGTTCCTCCGGTGATAACCGCGTCCGCATATCCGTGACGGATAAGCCTCATAGCCTCTCCTATGGCGTCTGAACCGGAAGCGCAGGCTGTAACGGCAGGCATTGCAGTTCCGCGGCAGTCATGATGTATGGCGATCATTCCGGCCGCCATATTAGCGATAAGCATGGGTATGAAAAGCGGCGAAACCCTGCGGGGTCCCTTTTCCATGAGCTTGCGGTACTCGCTTTCAAATGTGTTGATACCGCCTATTCCCGTACCGAAAAGCACGGAAAAACGCTCGGGAACCACATTTCCCTTTATTCCGCTTTCCTCAACAGCCTGCTCAGCCGCTCCTATGGCAAGCTGAACATAACGATCCGTGCGGAGTATCTCATTTACTTCCATATATTCTTTTGGATCAAAGCCCTTTACCTCAGCGGCAAGAGTCGCTTTATATCCTGTCGTGTCAAAGCATGTTATGGGAGCGATGCCATTTTTTCCGTTTTTAAGGCCCTCCCATGTTTCTTTTACATTATTTCCCACAGGCGTGATCGCACCGAGACCGGTAACGACTACTCTTCTGTTTTCACTCATAATCTATTCTCCTTACATAGCGATGCCGCCGTCAACACGGAGCACCTCTCCAGTTACATATTTTGCCATTGCCAGATAACCGGCCGCCTCGGCCACATCCTCCGCCTCTCCCATTCTTCCGAGAGGGATCATTTTAAGCAGGGGATTTTCGGTCTGGTTCTCGGTCATATCCGTCGCGATAAATCCGGGGGCTATGGCGTTGCACCTTATCCCCTTGGGAGCGAGTTCCTTTGCGATCGTTTTTGTAAGTCCGATAAGTCCGGCCTTGGACGCGGAATAGTTGCACTGTCCGACGTTGCCCATTATTCCGGCTACGGATGTGATATTGATTATACAGCCTTCCTTATTTCTTATGAAAAGTCCGGCGGTATGGCGGATCATATTGAACGCGCCCTTAAGATTTACGGCTATGACTCTGTCAAAATCTTCTTCCTTCATCATCGCCGCAAGTCCATCCCTTGTTATCCCGGCGTTGTTAACCAAAATGTGTACAGTTCCAAAGTCTGCCTTTATCTGCGCTACCGTTTCCTTTACCTCATTAAAATCGGAAACGTCGCATCTGTAAGCCTTAACTCTTACTTTATACTCGTCCCTGCATTTTGAGCATACACCTTCGGCCGAGGAAACATCGCTGGAACATATTACGGCTATATCGGCTCCCATGGATGCCAGCTTTATGGCTATGGCCTCTCCGAGACCTCTTGAGCCTCCGGTTACAACTGCTACCTTTCCTTCTAACATCATTCGTCCTCCGATAAATACTCTTCAACAGTCTGCGCCTTAACGTCTGCGCTTATCTTCTTTATCATATTGGTAAGCGTCCTTCCGGGTCCGATCTCAATAAATGTGTCGAATCCGTCCGCTATCATATTTCTGACTATTTTTTCCCAAAGCACGGGGGAGCATATCTGTTTTGACAGAAGTTCAGCCACATCGTCCGTATACGGCATTGAAGTAAGATCGGAATAGAGCGTTATATTGCCCTTATTGATCTTCGCGTTCTCAAGTTCAACCCTGAATGCCTCAGACGCCGCGTTCATAAACGGTGAGTGGAAAGCTCCCTTGAGCTTAAGCGGAAGAGCCCTTCCTCCGGCCGCCTTTACATCGGCTGAAAAGTCCTTCATCTGTGACGCCAGTCCCGAAACCGTTATCTGTCCGGGGCAGTTGAAGTTTACCGGATATACGTCTGAATATTTCGCGCATACATCCTGAACCTGTTCAGGAGTCAGCTTTACTACCGCAGCCATAGACGTATCAAATTTTTCCGCCTCGGTCTGCATAAGCTCACCTCGTTTGCAGACAAGCCTGAATCCCGTCTCATTGTCAAATATGCCGGCCGCCGTTGCCGCCGTAACCTCTCCCAGAGAAAATCCGGCAAGCGCCTCGGGCTTTACTCCTTTATCAAAAAGCACATTTGCCGCCGCTAGTTCCATAGCGAAAAGGCAGGGCTGTGTGTTTTTTGTCTCCTTTAATTCTTCCTCCGTTCCGTTGAAGCACTGCTCGGATGTGCCGGGTCTTATGCCGTCGCACATATCAAATACGGCTTTGGCGGAAGGATATTTATCAGCCAAATCCTTTCCCATTCCGGGAAACTGGTCTCCCTGTCCGGAAAAAACAAATGCTATTTTACCCATTGTGATGCCCTCAGGAGGATTGGCTCAGCCTCCTCCATTACTTCCTTTATTATTTCCGCGGCAGGCTGTTCTTTCTTTACCATAGCCGCAATCTGTCCCGACAGGAAACAACCGTTTTCTGCGTCTCCGTCCTGCACCGCAAGACGAAGGGCTCCCGTTCCAAGCTGTTCAAGCTCCTCATCGGGCATTCCGCCGTACTCGGCCTTTGAGTAGTTTCTGGCGAACGGCGTTCTCAGGCTGCGCACCGGATGTCCGAGCCTTTTGCCCGTAACCATCGTGCAGAGGTCGTTTGCCTTTATTATTTTTTCCTTATATACGGGATGTATATTACATTCGCAGGCGCTTAAGAAACGAGTTCCCATCTGCACTCCGCAGGCTCCAAGCATGAACGCGGCAGCCACTCCTCTTCCGTCGGCGATTCCGCCGGCGGCTATAACCGGAAGCGTAGTTGCGTCGCAAACCTGCGGAACAAGAACCATTGTCGTAAGCTCGCCCACATGTCCGCCGCTTTCTCCTCCTTCGGCAATGAGTGCCGAAGCTCCAAGACGCGTCATAAGTTTTGCCATAGCTACGGAAGCGACTACGGGTATTACTTTAATACCTGCTTCCTTCCATGCTTTCATATATTTTGAAGGGTTTCCGGCTCCGGTCGTTACGACCTCGACCTTCTCCTCCGTTACCACCTGTGCTACCTCGTCCGCGAAAGGACTCATAAGCATTATATTTACACCTATCGGTTTTGATGTAAGTGACCTGGCTATTTTAATCTGTTCCCTGACGTACTCCCCGGGAGCGTTCCCCGCTGCCACAATACCAAGACCGCCGCCGTTTGACACGGCGGCAGCCAGTTTGCCGTCAGCGATCCAGGCCATTCCGCCCTGAAATACGGGGTATTCGATACCCAGTATTTCGCAAATCTCTGATCTAATCATAATTTTCAACCCTGCTTACTCTGAATAAATTTGTCAAGATCGTCAATAGTTTCTACCTTCTTGTCGAGCTCGATCTCGATACCGATCTCGTCCTCAAGGTTCATAAGAAGCTCGACTGTGTCAAGTGAGTCGATTCCAAGCTCTGAAAATTTGCTTTCGGGCTTGATGTCAGCCACGTCACAGCCTGTACGTTCAGCAACGATTTTAGCAATAGCGTCAAAATACATAATCAAATGCCTCCAATATTTTTAGTGTATATATCTTATCAAATCGTATTATACAATTCGTGGTGTTCCTTATCTACGCCGGCAGAGTTCCTCCAGCGTTCCAAAATTGTGAATAATATTTGAACAGACACGACAGATTGGCGGTAAATAGGATTTTCTAATGAGATCTTAATAAAATACAAAGCGTATTAAAAAGGCGCACAACCATCAGTCATGCGCCCAAACCGCGGTGTCAGCGAATCCCGTCCCGCGGCATAAAATCATTTAATTTTTGTTATCTGTCCGGCCATGTTATTACTCCCATTCAGGAGCGACAAGTATTCCGCCCCTATTCGCGCTGGAAGCAAGCGCGCGGTACCGAGCCATAAATTTATCCGTCTTTTTCGGCGTGTATTTCCATTCAGCCCTTCGTTTAGCAAGCTCTTCGTCGGATACATGCAGCGTCAGCTCATTCTTTTCTACGTTGATCGTGATCATATCGCCGTCCTTTACAAGCGCCAGAGGGCCGCCGGCTGCGGCTTCGGGAGATATATGCCCTACGAAGCACCCGTTATTTGTGCCCGAGAAACGTCCGTCCGTAATAAGAGCCGCGGAATCCGCGAGTCCCTGACCGACCATATGCTTCATAATATAGCACATTTCTCTCATTCCGGGCTCGCCTTTAGGGCCGCTGTATCTCAGAACAACGACGTCTCCCGCCTTTATCTTAAGAACGTTAACGGCTGCCGACGCTTCTTCCTCCGAGTCAAAGCAAACCGCCCTGCCGGTAAAATTCTTCATATTATCCGGTATTCCCGCAGGCTTACATACCGCCGTATCCGGAGCAAGATTTCCTCTGAGTATTGCCAGCCCTCCTTCTCCGAACGGCCTGTCCAGCGGTCTTATTATCTCATCATTACAGCCGGTATACGGATATTCGTATTCCTCGATGTTTTCTCCCAAGGTTTTTCCCGTAACCGTCATTACGGACGTATCGAGCTTTGATTTCAAATATTCCATAACCCTTGGTACTCCTCCGGAAAATAGAAATCTTCCATAACATAATTGTTTGTTCCGGCAGGATATATACGGCAGATTTGCGGAACTTCCTTTGATAAGCGGTCAAATTCGTTCATTATTATGTCAGGGTCAAAGCCAAGCTCATTTCCAAGCGCCGCCAAATGCAGCACCCCGTTTGTGCTTCCTCCCGTTGCCATCAAAAACGATATGGCGTTCCGCATTGATTCCATGGTCATTATATCCGTGGCTTTTATATTTTTTCTTACAAGCTCGACTATTTTCTCTCCCGACGCTTTGGCATGGCGAAGTCGTTCCACATACACCGCTGGAATTGAGCCTCCTCCTGGAAGCTGCATTCCTATCGATTCCGTAACGCAGCTCATTGTATTTGCCGTTCCGTAGAAAGCGCATGAGCCCACCGTCGGCATAACGGTGCCCGCAAGCTGGAGCAGTTCATCCTTGCTGAGTTTTCCGGCTTGAACCATTCCTACAGCTTCTGCCACGACTGTCCATTCTGTTTTAGGTCGTCCGTTAAACGCCGGGCCTCCGAGCATTGGACCTCCCGTTACTATTATGGCCGGTATTTCGCATCGAGCCGCGGCCATCAGCATACCGGGGACGATTTTGTCGCAGGAACCGAGCATTACTATGCCGTCAAAGTGATGATTTTTTACCATAAGCTCAATGCTGTCGCAAATAACGTCACGGCTTGGTAAAACGTAGCCTGACTGAGCGATATCGCAAACGGCTATCGTTCCAAACTCAACGGGAACGCCTCCCGCAAGGCATATGCCATGTTTGACGGCGTCGCAAACCTGCCTTAAGTTCATGTGTCCGGGACAGATTTCGTTGAAAGTATTCGCTATTCCTATGACCGGCCTGTCTGTAAGATCATCAATGCTCCATCCCTGAAGCGGTAGCATCTGCCATTTACCGGTGTAAACATTCATTGCTCGCTCAAAACGCTCTTCATTCATTTTCGTTCCCCCTTTTGAAAAAATAATATATCGTTACATTTAAAACCGATGTAAATTCATCCTATAAATAACTGTTAAAAACCGTTTAAATAAGCTAAAATAAATAATACATTTACGGCATAAATATATTTTACTGTATGATTTAACCAATGTCAATCCGATTATTTTATCAACATTTGTGTAAAACCGTCACATATACTATAATATGTAAAACATATCCAAAGGCTGATTAAAGAATAAATCACAGGCTTTCAGGAGGAAACATGGTAAAAAATAAATATTTAAAAAATATAACACGAAATGCAACACAAAAAGAAATAACCCCCGAAAATCGGGGGGTTCAGACTGTCAAAAAACTAATCCATTGTGAGCGGAAGGGTTCGGGAGGGTAAGACCCTCCCGAGTTTAATCCGCAGGCGGAATTCATTTCCGCCGAGGA